>DATJQJ010000038.1:0-9851 GCA_035505975.1 Methanoregulaceae archaeon | reverse complement strand
TCTTCGGGGATTCCGTCGCGGAAAAATTCCGTCGCGCCAGGATGACTCATTTCCGCTACGATATAACATTCCCCTCCATACTCGTGCGCTGTTTCAATACAGGCAGCAGCCGAATCGCGGCCTGGGAACCCGTGGCAGATGATGGCGTCGTACCCGGATGAGAAAACCAGCTCTGCAATCAGCCGGTTGGTGTTCGGAATATCGGCCACCTTGAAATCGGCGATCAGCGGCAGGTCGAAGTCCCCGAGGTCATCGGCAATGCCAAGGCCCGACGACAGCACGAGGGGATAACCGACCTTGATCGCATCGACAGAGGGAGCACACGACGCCGCAACGGCCACGGCCTTTTCTTTATCCAGCACGTCGAGGGCGAGGATGAGTTCGGTCATCGGGACAACCTCTCGAGAACGGCTGCGACCAAAAGGGGAAGGAGAATGGTCGCATCGCCGTAGACGGTCACGGCCGAGGCTTCCTCGGTCAGTTTCCCCCACGAACGTGCCTCGTCGAGGGTCGCTCCGGACAGGCCGCCCAGGTCGGGCCGATCGCCCGTCAGCTGGACTGCGTAGGAAAACCCGTTCTCGGTCATCAGCATGCTCTGGAGGATGTAATTCTTCGGGACACCCCCGCCGACAAGCATGGCCCCGGCCTTCTTTGCCGAGAAGCAGCGGTCGAGAAGAGCCGGCATATCCCGGAATGCATCGACGCAGACCTTGTGAGACTGCGAGAATAACCAGTACTGGAGCCCGATCATGGAGTCCTGTATGGCAGGGCAGTACACCGGGACACCCTTCCTGCACGCGGCGGAAAGGATCCCCGTGTCCAGGTGCGAGCCGATGTGGCGTACCAATTCATTGATGGAGATCGTGCTCCCTTCAGGGATCTCCGAATACGTCTCCTGCATGAACTCCTCGAACTTTATGAATGCCTCGTTCGGGAGATAAACATCGTAAATCCGGTTTATCTCATCGTGACGTAATTCGACATCCGAACAGTCGGCCCGGCCATGATAGTGGCGGCACCCGATCGCCTCGATGATATCGTGGGTCATGTTGGCTCCTGTGGAGACCAGCACGTCAATACATCCCCGGTTCACGAGATCTTCGACAATACCCCCCATACCGGCGGGGACCATCGCGCCTGCGAGACCGAAAAATTTTGTTGCATCGGGATCGCGGAGCATCTTCTCATAGAGGCAGACGGCCCGGTATAGTGCCCCTCCGTTATAGGCCCCTGCACGTCCCATCTGCTCGGCAAGTTCTCCGACGCTCATACCGGGTCTGAGGTGCATCTGTTCGACTGGTTCACTGCATTCATGGGTCATAATTGACAGCTCGCACACTAGTATTGGAGCGGCTTGAGAATAACATCTCTCCGGAGCCGGCCGCCACCTTCAGGGCCCCCTGCAGAGAGGTTTCGCAAGGTGGCGCCTGGCGATGGGCGGGACTTCGTACCAGCCTGTTTTCAGCTCTCGTTTTATCGGGATTACTTCAGGTTCCCGGGCCCGGGCCCCGCACTGCCTGCACTTGTAACCCTTCTCTCTCCCGGCGCTGGTCATCCTCTTTCCGCAGGCGCCGCATACGGGTGGTTTCGTAGTACCGGCCCCGGAAAGGCTGCAGATATGAATTTTTTCGATATTGAGGCTCCCGTTCTTGAAACTGCCCGTCACTTCCACAACATCCCCGGGTAACAAGGCCCTGACAATATTCCGGAACCCCTTGGTCGGTTCGAACGCCATGCAATCGACCTCAGCACCGGTATCTGTTCCTATCCCGATGCAGACATGACCCCCCTTTCCGGTCCGGGCCACGGAACTGACCGTCCCCTGCAGCCGGTATGAAAAGCCATCGGCGAGCGCGACTTCACTGGCGTCAAGAAGATGGGAATCGGTACCCTGGTTGGTCACGAAGACCTGTTCGAACCCTGTGGGCTCCGATACCACCAGGCCCCTCGCCTTAGAGACCCAGGAAGGGCTCTCACCCCTGATCCCGAACAGGACCGGGTCGGGGGTATGGGGAACGCAGACAACGACGTCATTCGTAGTATCCACCGAGTCCCAGGTATGGGGGCAGGTCTCCCGCTCGGCCAGAAACAGGCTTTCCCTGCTGACGTTTCTCGGCGTCCCGAATGCTTCGGGCTTCCGGTAGGTAAGGAATTCGTAGGTCCTGTCCGGGATCTCGCTGCAGACTGCTGCCGTAGCGCCGATCAGGCCCCTCTCGTTTTTATACCCGCGATAGAGCGCGCCTGCCTCTTCGAGGACGTCCTTCGCCTCATCTATCGTGCAGAAACCCTGTACCGCCTGCCGGTAAAATCGCGGGGACGGCGGCGAGTCAGCCACGACGACGCCGGGATTTGTATTATCGTGGTCGAAACATGCGTATTTTTCGACCACTTCGCAGGCGGTGCGAAAGATTTTCTCCCGGTCCCCGGTTACATCGAGGCACACCGCTGCGTTCCCCCTTGTCTTGTAAATTACGTTCGGGTTCAACCGGAGCAGCCTCGCCTCATGTACGGGAATATGGTACTCCTTGAGTCTCCCGGCCAGAACGACGCCGATATACGTCGTACACATACCGCCCGGGGAATCCGTATCGTCCAGACCGACAAGCATGCAATACCCTATTATTTAATATGGGCCCTACTAAATCCATTCATCAGGGTAAATGTCCCAGGATCGACTCCTCCAGATGGTCATCAGCGTGCTGATCACCGGAAGGTACAGGGTTTCGGAACGGTTCAGCATGAGGCCGAGGAGTTTCGACCTCATTGCAAGCAATGGAAGGACCACCCTTGCGATCAAGGTCGTCTCCCATATCGACAGCGTCAGTGAAGAGACAGCATCCGACCTTGAACTCGTGGCCCGGTATCTCAGGGGCTCGGCACTGATCATCGGCGAGAGGGCCAGGGACACCGAGCTCGAGCGGGGTGCGGTTTACCTCCGCTACGGAATCTATGCAATCAGCATTGCGACGCTGTATGACTTCATCGTCGAGTCCAGCCCCCCGTTGATCTACGCATCGCCAGGGGGCCTTTACGTAACGATCAATGGCGAGGCGCTCCGCGACCTGCGGGAGAAGAGGAACATGTCGCTTGGCGACCTCGGGCATCTGCTGGGCGTGTCGCGCAGGACGATCAGCAAGTACGAGAGCGGCATGGGCACAACGCTTGAAGTCGCCCAGAAGATCGAAGAGATATTCGACAGCGGTCTCGTCCAGTCGATCGATCTCATGAGAATGCACGATCAGGCACCTGAAAAAGAAGAAATGCCTGACAAGGATGCACCCATGAGTTTTCTCGAGTTGCTCGGCATGAAACTGCATACCCTT
This sequence comes from Methanoregulaceae archaeon, assembly GCA_035505975.1. Taxonomy (GTDB): domain Archaea; phylum Halobacteriota; class Methanomicrobia; order Methanomicrobiales; family Methanospirillaceae; genus CAIKOD01. Next base: position 6,528 of record DATJQJ010000038.1, on the reverse strand, counting down.
CACCGGGCACCCTTCCAGGCCCTGATCACCTTCCACGACCACACGATCCTGACCGGTTACGGGACGGCCGAGCGCATGGTCAAACGCGCTCATTTAATCGGGAACATCTCGCAGGTAACAGGGACGTACGCAATGTGCGTTCTCACCGATTACTATAAACAGAAAAAAATCGGCCAGACCCTCGTGATCGGTGAAGAACGGCTCCAGCAACTGGAAGACGGGTCGGAACTGATCGATATGATGGACCGGTGAACGAGACGGACCAGGCGTTGAGAAGGACGATAAAAACCTACAAACGATTACGCATCTGACCGAAAACGATTTGATTCCAACGACCCAACAGGAATAACAGAACAGGTGCGGTCATGATACGGGACTGGGTCTTAATTATTTTCTGCTACCTCTGCCTTATTGCGATCCCCATGGGGATCATCTGGGCAGAATGGTATATCCCCTGCAAAGAAATGAAAAACAAAGAGATCTCCACATAATCATCACCTTTCGGTTTTTAGTTTCATCCGTTTATGGATTTTCTGCCGATACTTGCCGTCAGCGTCGCCTTGTCACTGGACTGCTTTACGGTAGGCCTGGCGATAGGCACGGCCTCATCGGGCAATCCTGTGCTGAAATCGCTTGTCGTCGGGATATTCTTCGGGGGATTCCAGGCCGGGATGACCCTCGCCGGTTTTGCGACCGGTGTCTTCCTCACCACGGCGTTCCTGGCGCTGCCTTCGTGGATCGCGGCCCTCCTCCTCCTGGCAATCGGGATTAAGATTATCTTCGAGGGGCTCTATAAGGAAACGTCCCATCGCGACAAGTACGACCTCTCCGTGATAACAGTCCTTGCCCTCGCCACGAGCATCGACGCATTTGCCGTCGGGGTAGCATATTCGTTCCTCGATCTGGAAATCGTTGTTCCCGCCATCGTCATCGGGATCGTTGCATTTGCAATTTCCGTAACCGGCGTGCTTTCCGGCAGAAAACTCAAAGATCTGATAGGGGAGTCCATCATCATCGTCGGGGGCCTGATCCTCATCGGCATGGCTGCATCGATCCTGCTCTTTCACGCCTGATTTTGCTGTTTACCAACCGATATTCGATCCCGCGGTGGTACGATGCTGCCGGACTAGAGGAAGGCCGATAGTTTTGGAAGATTTCCGAACCCGTTTTGCTCAAACGATCCTGGATTGCGATGGAGACGTAAGACCGGATACTTATGAATAATGCCGGGAATGAAGGAATTAACGTTTGGGGATACACCACCCCACGGCTAACCGACCAATTCAAGCCTCTCGATCGCACCCCAGGGGACCTGCTGGACTGGGAAGATGTTCCCGACAAACAACGGGTTCCCGTTTTCTTCCATAATACCCCGGAATGTCATGATCCGTTCTCCCCACTCTGTTACGACGCGGTACTTCCTGCCTTTGACCAGTTCCTGTGCCCTGTTTTCCATGCCCTAGTGTACAGGGAGAGCGTAATTTCAGGAGCTGCCGGGAGCGGGGTGAAAGAAACAGGGAGGCTTCGGAACAGGCCCTGCCACGGGAGAACCCCTTTCATGCCCTGTACTAACCTGATCGTACTATCCATGCGACAGCTCTTTGCAGAGTACCACGAATAGTCAAATGATGAAACCCGGGACTATTCAGGTTCTTATGGTTGTGCTCCTGCTTGCATGTGTGTCGTGCGGGTGTTCCGGGCCCTCCGATCAGAAAGAGGTGAGCACTCCTCAGCCTGTCAGCCAGGCAGGCCCGGTCATACCTCACGGACCGAGCCACTTTATCTTCAACGACCTCCGTGGTGATGTCGACCGCCCGATCACGGTGTACCTGTACCGCCCGGCCGCCTGGAATGAATCGGGACCAATAGTGATGGTCATGGCCGGTGCCGACCGTAACGGGGAGACGATACGCGACATCTGGATCCCGCTTGCCGAACACTATTCGTGCCTTATCGTCTCGCCCGAATTTTCGAACCAGTACTACCCCGGCGACAACATGTATATCGGGGGAAACATGTACGACCTTCATGGCAACCTCAATCCTGAATCAAACTGGACCTATAGTGCGATAGAACATCTCTTCGATGCCATAAAAGGGATGACCGGGGGAAGACAGACGACCTACCTGCTCTGGGGTCATAGTGCAGGCGGGCAGTTCGTCCACCGCATGGTTACGTTCTTACCGGACGCCAGATACAGCCGGGCAGTGGCGGCAAACGCCGGCGTGTACGACCTTCCCGTGTTCTCGATCCCCTATTACGAGATGGGCCTTGGAAATTCCCCCCTCCCCGAGCAGGACCTGCCCGTTGTTTTCAGCCGTAAATTAATCATCATGTCCGGAGAGGCCGACACCAACCCGAATGACAGCGCCCTGGCAAACTTTCCGGCTGCCGAGGCACAGGGAAAGACGCGGTTCGAACGGGCGTTGTTTTATTATAAGACCGCACAAGCCGAAGCGCTGCGTCTGAAGGTGCCGCTGAACTGGGAATACCATACCGTTCCCGGGGTCGGGCACGACGGACCCGGCATGGCCGAGGCTTCGGTAACGTTCATGTTCGGATGAATCGGTTTCCGGGGCAGGAGTAAGGGCCTGACCTGGGGAGTCCCCCCGGCACCCTCATTCGGTACCATACCGGCAGGAAACGTCGTGGGCGTCCTTAGTCATTCCACCTGTTATTTTTCCTGCAACCCGGCACGTGAGCGAAGCAATTAAAATAGTTACGCCATGATAACCAATGGGTTGATAAACAATGGATAACGAACCGTGCGAACAGGGAACAAAAGACTGGCTTGGATGCAACTGGAAAAAACACATGCATTGTCACGGATGCGGAGGCGCGATATACGGATTGGGCTTCCTCGGTGCACTGGTGTACTATCTTTCCACGGCAACCAGCATTCTGGGCGGCATTACCGGCGTGATCAAAGCGATCCTCTGGCCTGCTTTCCTGGTTTACGGGATCATGAAATTCTTGGGAATGTGACAGGACCCGGTACCCGCAACCCATAAGCCCGGCTGTTCTGGTATTATTTTCTGCGGCGTACGACCCTGGCGATCTGTAGGGACCCCAATAGCGTCCCGGCCCTTCCCGGCAGGAAATCGATGCAATTGTTCCAACGGCTACGATGCATCGCATTCGTTATTCGCGGGATGATCAGGGATTTTATGAAAATTTAACAATGCATAAATATCGGATTAATTAGTATAATTTTACCCCAATTAAGGGCAAGAGCTGGATGAAATGAGAAAAGAAATGTTACTTATCCTTGCCTGTTTCTGCATGGCAGGCGTATTAATTGCAGGATGTACGACACCGACCACGACACCGGTCACGACCACAGCAGCGACGGCAGTTGCCACACCCGCAGTCACTGCTGTTCCGACAACGGCAGCGCCGGTAACGAATGTAACCCCCATGGCAAACGTAACGACGAATGCAAGTATTGTAAAGACGAACCTCACGAATGCGAGTGCGGTTAAGGCTGACATCACCAATGCCACTGCAGCGATTGGTAATGTCACGAATGCCAGCGCCGTAAAAGATAAGATCGCGAATGCAACAGCCGTTCCGACAGCCACAACGGCAAAATCCGGTTATTAACCGGACAGGGAACATACCGGAATTATTTGATTTCCCACAACTTTTTCTTCATCAGATCCTATCGTGGCTGGCCGGGATATATCAGGGAATTGCGGCTGGTAATGGTTGTTTGCGCACTATTTTGACTTGATATACCATACTATCATCCCAACAGGTACCTGGTCATGCACATCGGAACCCCCGGATACTGGAAAATGATGGGCGACAAGTCGTTCAAAATGCACGACTACGCCGGGGCAGTTTCATGCTATGCGAAGGCAATCGAACTGAACGCGGAAAATCCCGATGCCTGGCATTGTATGGGTGTTTCTTATGAGAACCTCGAAAAGCATGATGAATCCGCCAGGTGTTTCCGGGAGGAACGCAGGATCCGCGGTGAGATCATCAGGCAGAAAAATAACCCGGGCAGTGGAAAACGACTGAAAATGCACCCCGCATTTTCTCCGGTAAGGATCCTTTCGATCGGATTAATGGTTGCATTCCTGTCCGGGTGTGTGATCATGATCCTGACCTACGAGCTGCTTGGGAATATCGACTGGGTCGATACGATTCTCGTGGGATTGATTTCGGCGCTGATTTTTCTTGGGAGAATTGTCTGGAAACAACGGTGAGAAGATCCTCACAACCGTTCTCGAAGTCGCTCAAATTTCCAGCCAATCGTTAACTATCATATGTACCACCATACGTTTTTTGATACTCCTTGATGGGTCTGCCAAACATCTGACAACCTGGCAGAACCAAGTAACGAAATAATTTATACCCGGATTGCTGCATCCTATTTTGGTGACATGTTAATGGAAATAAGGAAAAAATTGGCAGCTTTTTATCTGGGAGTGGGTTTCTGGATAGGAGTTGGAGTAATGGCTCTGCTTAATTTGTACAAGATTTACTTTCGCCAGAACCAGTATAATTATGACTGGATCATGTTTGGTGTTTCTGTAGTTATCGTAATCGTAGCACTTGTTTTCAGGAAACGCCTCATAAAGCAATAATTGATTTTTTATAATCTGATACAATGTTCTGATCCTCAGAATAAAAAATCAGGTTCTGTTGAATCTCCGGTTGTTCAACCATATCAGCGATTGGTCCTGCGGTCGCCAAGTTGGGTGATATAAACGTCACCCGATCCATACGTCCCGGTTGGTTGACGCATTGAACTCCCGTTGAACACTTCAATTTTTTCAACCCTGAAAAAAAGCGAATGTTTTAACATGGTTATATCAGAACAATAGCATTCATCTATTGTAGAAGGGATATCAGTGAGGAGAAAGATTCAAATCGGGCTCATTTTCGTTATCACAGCCGCATTGATGATCGCATGTTTCGGAATCGCCTTCGCAGACAGCGGGGTTTATGCCGCACCGGAAGTTCAGGGTCTTGCAACAGGGACTTCAGTCAATGCCCAGGGCACCGTAACCGAAACCGATTCTGGAGCATGGACGTTGACGAACGACCCTGACACCGTATACATTGCAACAGCCGGGTCACATAATTTTCTGTTAAAGGCGGCTGATGTGCAACAGATTGAAGCTGCAGGAGGGAGTGCAATTCCGACAAATCCTCCCTCAGGGGAAGGACTTTATCTCTTTTGGTATACTACTCTCATAGTACCCCAATCGCTGATGGACCAACCATTAATCGGTGGCGGTGGTGAAACATGGGGGGATCTTTTAACGGGGGGTGCAGAAGATGGATCCTGGAATTTACAAGTATCTTCAAATCCGGGCATTCACACCGGGGTCCTTGACCCCGGCCAGGTCCAGTATACTGCCGGCTATAATGACCAGTATTCCGGTATTTCAGGTCAGCAGACCTTTGGAAAAACAGCGGCACTATCCACGGCAAATACGATAGCAGACCAGAGCAACATCAAGGCAAACACCAATATCCAGTTTATTGCCATCGATACAGGTCGTGCAACCAGGACCGAAGATCTGCTCCTCGATGGTGCATCCCAGGCACAGGATTCATCCAGTTTGATTCTCTGTCCGTTTGCCAATGACAATTCAGGAATAATTCCCGCATTCTGTAACATCGAACAGTCGGGAAGTGCCTTTGATACAACCTTGACTTCAACAGTGACTTCGGCTGATACCCGCTTTATCGGTTCCGATGCAACGATACCTACAGTTCTTAATTATAACATTAATTCCGAAGGTCTTACCACGGGAAATCAGTCTTCGCCAATGATCGGATCAGTATCGGCATACATAAAAGTCCACGAGCAGGAAGCACGCAATGAAAGCACTGCCTCGGGTGTAATAACAATCGGGGGTTTTGGCCCGCCTCGTGAAATTCCCTACTCGGTCCCGGATAGTTTGAATCCTGTGAAATCCGAAGATCTCGTTTATTCAGAGTCATCGTCTGCGAGTGGTCTGATCAGCGGGTTCAGCAAATCAATGAGTTATGTATCCCAGGCTTCATCGGTCGCCGCTCCCCAGGTCATTCCTCTTGAGTTCTGATACAGGTCTTAATTTTTTTAAATAGGGGCCATTCGGGGTTCCTGGAAGTGGGAATTAAGATCCCGGTGATACCTGAATAGCAGTTAAATGGAATAAAACATCTGTTCCTTGAAACACTATTTACAGGAGCCGGCATTATCGTTTCTTTTTTAACATTTGACCAGTTACCGGATCTTCACTCATTAGTCAGCTGGCACGATCTATGACTAAATCTACCGACTGTTAATCTGGCGGGCGTGTCCCGGCCAATCGCGGGTTCAGATCCTCGCAAGCATGTCCCGCGATCTATAATGGAACATTTTCTTTACTATGTCCCGTCATTTTATCAGAACCCTAATAGACAACTTTTATATAGAACCCCAAACCAATTTTATCGCTAAAAGTGGTGAAAAATATGTCACAACAGCTTGGAGGACAACCAATTCTGATTCTTAAAGAGGGAAGCACCCGCACACGGGGCCGC
>DATJQJ010000037.1:0-32503 GCA_035505975.1 Methanoregulaceae archaeon | reverse complement strand
CTGTCAGAGATAGGCAGGGACCATCGTCAGGGATCCATAAAGGATCACAACGGCAATGGCAATCATGGCAATGAATATCCCCGGGTTCCATGCGAGGACCTTCTTACCGTCGAGGATACTGATCGGGATGAGGTTGAAGGTGGCGATCATGGCGTTGATCTGGAGCCCCATCAGTCCGACAAAGCCGATTACCTGCGAAGTACCGCTGACGAATGGTGTAGCGAGAATCATCACTGCGAAGGGAATGCAGAGCAGGAGGTTCGTGAGGGGCCCTGCGGCCGATATTTTCCCGTTCTGCTCCTTCGTCAGCCCGCCAGCGTAGATGACCGTTGCCCCTGGGGCCGCGAATACGATATGGACCAGTGCCGCGAGCACCACTGCCATGAGGAGCATGACATTGTCCTTCCGGAATTCGGCATAGTACCCGTATTTCATCGCCGTGAACTTATGGGCCATTTCATGGAGGACAAAGCCGATTCCTACCGTAACCGCTGCGACACCGAAAATAAAAAGGAAATATACGGGATCGATCTTTCCGGTAAAACCGGACAGGACGATGGCGAGGGTGAATGCGATAGTGATACCGAGCCATGCAACTGCCAGATCAATGCGTTCCCGCTTAGTAATCCGCTCCAACATAAGGTTCCATAAAACAAAGGATGTACCATCCCTTTATGGCTTCTGTCAGGTAGCAGGGTGCATGGAAAAGAAGACGATATTGTCCCTTCTGAAACTCCGGGCTGGGGCCCGGCAACGATTATTCCGGAGGCCAAACCAATGATCACGTTTAACCCCTTATTTCACGCACGTACTACTACTATGTCCATCGAACCCCTGCGTGAGGAGATAAATCGTATCGATCGGGAGATTATCAGGCTGATCGCGAAGAGGCAGTCACTGGCCGAGAAGATAGTCAGGATAAAGAACGAAGAGGGGTTGGCGATCCACGACGAGGCCCGAGTGCAGGAAGTGTTGAAATCATCGTTTAACTATGCAGTGGAGCACAAAATAAACCCGGTTTATATTCATAAAATCATGGAGATCCTGATCGCGATGAGCGAGGAGCGACAGAGGGAGTGTTCGGGTGAGGGAAACCTGCCCTGAGTTCATTGACGTAGTGCAGGAAATCCTGTTAAATATTCTCACTTTTCGGGGCCCTGAAATCCTGCATCGAATATTTTCCACGATATCCACGTCTTTTTTAATATCCTGAAATTTCCGGATGGGTTCCTGAATTTATTTACCTTCGTTTAAAAAAAATTCTACTGAGAAGAGATTTCAGCAGATGATTTAGTGGTTGAATACCGTCCACAGGACGATAATCCCGATCCCGATCATGACCAGTCCCATGATAAGCCTTATCAGCAGGCGCCGTTCGTTTCTCCAGTTTTCGAGCCGCTCAGGAGGGATTCCGAAATAGACGATGGCAAGGGTAATGAGCAGCGGTATCACGAAAGCAATATTATAGAGGATAAGCAGGGGAAGGCCTGCCGTCACGGTCATCCTGCTCGTGATCATCGAGAGGATCGCGAGATAAATCCCGCCGGTGCAGGGCAGTTCGAATATACCCACGAGGATTCCTAGGATAAAGGCTGCAGGTAGTGTCGATTCGTGGATGTATCGGGTAATCGTGTCTTTTTTCGATTCCGGGATTGCGAGGAGCAGGCCTCTGCCAGGGTAAAAGGCCTCTTTTATCATGACGAGCCCGACAATGATTGCCACTGCAGCCGCAACCGTTGAGAAAATTTTTGGTATCCCGGTGACCTGGACAAAGGCGAAGACCCCGAGACCTGAAATGAGATAAAAAAGGAAAACTGCACCGATATAGGTCAGCCCGACCTGGAGCATCCTTTTCCGGGATCCTACCGAGACGATGGTGACGAGGAGAAATAAAAGGACGGCAAGGGCACAGGGGTTCAGGCCATCTACGATGGCTGACCCGATGACGATCGGTACCGTCAATTCCTGTGTCCCGGTCGTTGTGATCGAAGGGATAGCAGGGAGGGTGAATGGCGGAGAGCCGGCCGTCAGGTTAGCCTCCTCGGCGGAAACGATCTCGTCGAGGTGGGACTGGATATTCTCATTTCCCATAATCTCCCATTCACCGGTGAAGACTGCGGGGACCGGCGATAGCGGGACGCCGTAACGGTCATCGAACTGCTGGAATAACTGCTGGTTATCGGGATTGTTTGCGATATCGAAAGAACGGACGACGACCTCCGGGTGTCGCTCCCGGAATCCCTCAAAAAATGTGAGCGACTTCTGGCACTCTCCGCAGAACTGGTTATAAAAAAAATATACGACGACATGTCCCGGCGGTTCAGAGGCGATCAGGTCGGAAATCCGGGTTGTATTTGACGCAGTCCCGGAAGCCTGTGGTGCCGGGGAATCTGCCAACACCGGTCCTGCAAGGATTGCGATACAGATCAGGACGAGTAAAACAGGGGGGAGTGACCGTCTCATGCAACACCGTTCTCAATTGTGAATACAGGGTATCTCTTCCCACCCTTATGACAGTTATGAAGGTGACGCACTGTTTCCGGAAACCATGGTGCCGACCCCTTCGTCGGTAAAGAGTTCGAGCAGAAGGTTGTGCCGTATATTACCGTTTACGATATGGGCGGAGCTGACACCCTTCGAGACAGCATCGATCAATGATGTGACCTTCGGGATCATCCCCTCGCTGATAATCCCCTCCTTCATCATCGTCTGCGCTTCCTTGAGCGACAGCCGTCGATAAACGTGGGTCCTCTCCCGGTTCATGACCCCGTCGACATCGGTCATGTTGATCAGCTTGTGGGCGTGCAGGGCCACCGCGATATCCCCTGCTGCGGTATCGGCATTCACATTCAGGTTCTGGCCGTTCCTGTCGATTGCAATGGGAGCAATGACCGGGATGTAACGGTTATCGAGCAGGGTGTTAAGGAGAGACGGGTCGATCTCCTCGATCTCCCCCACATGACCGAGATCGACATGATGCTCCTTTCCGCCGACTGTGACTCTCTGGAGGTCCATTTTACGCCCGATGATCAGGTTCCCGTCGTTCCCCGAGATCCCGATTCCGCGTGCCCCGGATTTTGCGATCATCGAGACGATGTTCGTATTGATCTTCCCGACGAGGACCATCTGGGCGATTTCCAGGGTTTCCTGGTCGGTTATCCGAAGGCCGCTGACAAATTTCGGCTCCTTTCCGAGTGCCTTCATTTTATCGGTAATTTCAGGTCCTCCCCCATGGACAAGGACCACCCTGATCCCGACGAGCTGGAGGAGGACTGCGTCCTTGATTGCGTCCTCGAGTACGTCGGCATCGACCATCGCATGACCACCAAGCTTGATCACCATGGCCTTGCCGTGAAACTTCTGGATATAAGGCAGGGCCTCGGTCAGCACCTCTTCACGCTTCATGTGGTGTACCTCCCGTTTATCTCGACATACCGTTCGGTCAGGTCGCATCCCCAGGCCGTCGCGTGCTCCCGGCCCGCATTGAGGTCGAGCCCGAATACCACTTTTTTCCCCCCCATGAGGGACTTTGCATGGGCGAGATCGACCACGATCTCGCCATCCTTAACCAGGTCCGCACGGCTGACCCCGTCCGAGATCCAGAGGGAGACGGCCCCGGGGTCGAATTTCACCCCCGCTCTTCCGGCTGCGGCAATGATCCGTCCCCAGTTCGGGTCTTCGCCGTAGACGGCAGTTTTGACGAGGGGGGAGCCACCCACTGTCCGGGCCACAACTGCCGCATCGTCTTCGCTTGGGGCCCCGTCGACCCTGATCTCGATCAGCTTTGTCGCCCCTTCCCCGTCGGTTGCAATCTGGACCGCAAGGTTTCTGCAGCATTCTTCGAGAGCTTCTGAAAACTCCTGTTTCTTTACCTTACCGCACTCTCCCGTTGCGGTACAAAGAGCAATATCGTTCGTGCTCTCATCGCCGTCGATAATGACACGGTTGAACGTCCTTTTCGCAGCCTGCCTGAGGGCATCGCGGAGATCGCGGGCGCTTACTTCCGCATCGGTGTACAGGAACGCGAGCATCGTCCCCATGTTCGGTGCGATCATCCCGCTTCCTTTTGTAATGCCCCCGACAGAAAACCTCTCTTTCCTGACGAGAGCATGCTTCTCGAACAGGTCGGTGGTCATAATGCCCCTGGCGGCATCGTCCTCGGCCGACGGGCTGTGGGCAAGCAGCGGAGCGATCTTCTTCGTCTGGCGGGTGATGAGCGGAAGATCGAGATACCGGCCTATAACACCGGTGCTGGCTACACCGACTGCACCGGGATCGACACCGATCGCGGTTCCTGCGATCTCGGCCATCTTACTGGCATCTTCGCAGCCACGTTTTCCGGTATAAGCGTTTGCACAACCGCTGTTGGCAATCACTGCATCGAGCTTCCCGCGTTTAATCTTCTCCTGCATCAGGAGAACAGGAGGTGCTTTTACCAGGTTTGACGTAAATACCCCGGCTGCCGTGCCTTCCGCCCTGATCAGGGTCAGACCATATTTGCCTTCTTTAACGCCGGCTGCAAGTACTCCCCGGACCCCGCAGATACTCTTCATTACGAGGTGCCCCCGGCCGAATAAGTGCTTCCTATGCCGTGGACTATATCGGAACGTGCGATAATCCCGATCAGGATACCGTCTTCAACAACAGGCAGACGGGCGATTTTTTCACGGAGCATGACCGATGCGGCCTCTTCGATATCGGCATCGGGACCTATGGAGATCGCAGGGCTGCTCATGACTTTCTCGACCTGCATATCCCCGATATTGGCAAGGGCATGCTTCGTCTTTTCCCAGTTGATCATTTCCCTGACAGGGACCTCAATGATTTCCAGGGGGGAGGGGAGCCACAGGTCGTCGGAAATCTGCCCTGTTTTTAAGAGTTTCATAATATCCGAGTCGGTGATGATGCCAACGAGATCGTCCCCATCCATTACCGGAAGGCCTCCGATATTGTTTTCCTTCATCAGGGCTGCTGCCATCCGGACCGGGGCCTTCGCTGACACCACGACCGTCTTTTTCGACATAATATCAGATACTTTCATAGCACTACCTCACGGCAGGACGCCGCCGCCGGACAATCCGTCCTGTTCCTTAAACCCGCACATGATATTCATGTTCTGTATCGCCTGCCCGCTTGCGCCCTTTACCAGGTTATCGATCGCCGAGACCGCTACAACCCTTCGTCCTTCGCTCTCCACCATGATGTCGCAGAAGTTCGACCCGCGGACTGCCGAGAGCATGGGCTTTTGCAGCCTCACAAAGTACTCCTCGGCATAGAAATCCCGGTACAGCCGTTCCGCCTCTTCCTGGCCGATGGGTTTGTCAAGCAATATATGGGCCGTGGTGATAATCCCCCTGGAAACGGGGACCAGGTGGGGGGTGAAATACACATCGGCAAACGATCCCAGGCGCGACATTTCCATCTTCATCTCGGCCAGGTGGCGGTGGGTCGTCCACTTATACGGGTTGATGTTATCGGCCACGTTCGGGTAATGCGTTGTAGCCGACGGGTTATCGCCCGCACCGCTGACCCCGGTCTTCGAGTCGAATACGATCGTGGCCGCCCGGCTTGCGAGGGGCGCCGCAGCGAGCGTTGCCCCGGTCGGGAAGCAGCCGGGATTGGCGACGAATTTTGCATTGATACTGCAGGAACGGTGCAGTTCGGGAATACCATAGGGACACTCGAACCATGCGGTGTGTTTTACCTCGTAGACTTGTTCGTATATCTCCCTTGGAAGGCGGTAATCTGCACTAAGGTCAACCACCTTGATGCCCCGATCAAGGAGCGGAGCCGCATATCCCATGGCTGCAGTATGTGGAACAGCGAGAAATGCAAAATCGGCATCAATATCCCCGGTTTCCGGGTTCGAGAAATCTATCCCGGTCAGTCCCTTAAGGTGGGGATGTTCCTTCACCACAGGCGTGCCGGCCAGTTTCCTTGAGGTGGCACAGGTGACCTCGGCAGAAGAGTGGGTCAGGAGGAGGCGCATCAGCTCTCCTCCGGTGTATCCCGACGCTCCGATTATCGCGACGTGCATAAGCAATATCCTGTTTATAAAAACTTAATAATTCTCAGGGCGGGGCCCTGTATCGAGGTATCGGGATCGCGTCGTAGCAATCGGGCAAATACCCACTTTGGCGTATTGGTAAAGTCGTGACCCTGACAGTTAAACCTGTAACCGTTTCACTGATAACAAATAATTCGCGACGACCAGTGGATACGGATTTGCCTGGCCCGGGCCCCGACGGTGCCTGGTCAGGCAGCCAGACCGCGAATTAAAAAAATTTATATAGATTTTTATCATGATTAATAATGTAAAATCGGTGACCAAATGACCGAGGACTTCGATGTCAAACTCGTCGAGGATGTCAAGTACTACCAACCTGACCCTCGATATAAAGAGAATTCGTGGCTGGGTGACTACCAGAAGGCATATGACAGGTTCCGGAAGGACCCTGATGCATTCTGGGAGGGCATGGCCCGCGAACTCGAGTGGGTCCACCCTTGGGACAAGGTAAAGGATGTGAACTACCCGTACGCAAAGTGGTTCACCAATGCAAAACTGAACATAACGGCCAACTGCCTCGACCGCCATGTGCGGGACCACAGGAGGAACAAGGCGGCGATCATCTGGCGGGGAGAGGGAGGGGAAGAGCATATCTATACCTATCAGCAACTCCTTTCCAAGGTCTGCAGGCTCGCGAACGGCCTCAGAAAAATAGGCGTAAAGAAGGGCGACCGGGTATGCATCTACATGCCGCTGGTCCCTGAGCAGCTGATTGCCATGCTTGCGTGTGCCCGGATTGGCGCTGTCCATTCCGTTGTTTTCGGTGGTTTCGGTGCAGCAGCCTTAAGCATGCGTATCCAGGACGCGGAGGCCAAGGTTGTTATCACCGCAGATGTCAGCATCAGGCGAGGAAAGACGATCCAATTGAAATCCATCGTGGAAGAGGCGATCATCAACTCGTCGAGTATCGAACACGTAGTCGTCCTGAGGAGACAATCCCCGCAGGTCGAGCTCAGAAGCAACCTCGAGCTGGATTTTGGGGAGCTGATGAACGGCTCACCAGAGAACTGCACTCCCGAGATCATGGATGCCGAAGACCCGCTCTTCATTCTTTACACGAGCGGGTCGACCGGTAAACCGAAGGGGATCGTCCATACATGCGGCGGCTACATGGTCGGGACTTATTATACGAGCAAATACATCTTCGATATCAAAGACAACGATATCTACTGGTGCACCGCAGATCCGGGGTGGATCACCGGACACAGCTACATTGTTTACGGTCCGCTCGCTACGGGTGCAACGGTCTTCATCACCGAACTCACCCCCGACTACCCCGATGCAGGGAGTTACTGGAACCTGGTCGAAGAGCAGAAAATTACAATCTTCTATACTGCCCCGACGGCAATACGCATGTTTATGAAGATGGGGGAGACCTGGCCCGATAACTATGACTTAAGCTCGATCAGGATCCTTGGATCGGTCGGTGAGCCCCTGAACCCCGAAGCATTCGAGTGGTATTATCACGTGATCGGCAAGGACCAGAGGCCGATCCTCGACACGTGGTGGCAGACCGAGACAGGGATGCACATGATTACGACTGTCCTTGGCGAGCCGATGCGGCCGGGATTCGCCGGCAAGGCGATCCCCGGGGTTGAGGCTGATGTTGTGGACAAGGACGGGGTTTCGGTCAAGCCGGGTACAGGGGGGTTCCTTGTAATCAAATCTCCCTGGCCTTCCATGCTGCGGGCGGTGTATGGGGATGACAGCCGTTACCGGAAATACTGGGAGACGATAAAGGACGTCTATACCGTGGGAGATCTTGCCGTGAAGGGCAAGGACGGTAACATCATGATCCTCGGCAGGGCCGACGACATCATTATTGTGGCCGGTCACAACATAGGGACGGCCGAGGTCGAAAGCGCCCTCGTCTCTCATCATGCCGTCGCAGAAGCAGCAGTCATCGGTAAGCCCGACACGATGAAAGGAAATTCGATCAAGGCATTCGTCATTCTCAGAGTAGGGCACCAGCCCGGGGAAAAACTGATGCAGGACCTGATGTACCACGTCAGGATGACACTTGGCCCCATTGCAGTCCCCCACGAGATCGAATTCGTCGATAAGCTTCCAAAGACGAGGAGCGGCAAGATCATGAGAAGAGTTCTGAAAGCCAAAGAAATGGGAGTAGATCCAGGGGACATATCCACCCTGGAGGATTAGTGGTGAGGCATTTCAGAGAATAATGTCTCATCAGGAAACCGCTGATCGAAAAAAATCCGAGCAAATCATGGAGTGATGTGAGTATGACAACTGGACAACCGGAAGTTAATGTAAAGAACCTCGACCTCTCAGGAAACCCTGCCCCCCTCGGGCTGATGGGGTTCGGAATGACGACAGTCCTTTTAAATCTTCATAATGCGGGACTCTTCGGCCTCGGGAGCATGATCCTTGCCATGGGGATATTTTATGGAGGGATCGCACAGCTGATCGCAGGCGGCATGGAATGGAAGAAGGGAAATACCTTTGCAACAACGGCGTTCTGTTCCTATGGCCTGTTCTGGCTCTCTCTCGTTGCCCTGATTTTTATCCCGTCAATGGGCCTTGGGGATAAGACATCGTCCACGGCGATGGCTGCGTATTTTGTCATGTGGGGGCTGTTCACTGCCGTTATGTTTATCGGGACTCTCAAATTCAACCGTGCCATGCAGGTAGTTTTTGCAACCCTGGCGATCCTTTTCTTCCTCCTGGCAATAGGGGAGGTCACAGGAAGTGCGGTAGTAACCCAGGTCGCCGGGTGGGAAGGAATTCTCTGCGGGTTTGCTGCAATCTACACAGCCCTTGCTCAGGTGGTCAACGAAAGCTATGGAAAAGGCAAGATGATCGTCCCCCTGTGGCCGGTAACATCATAAGAAAAACAGGAATTCTTTTTTTTTACGGCCTGAAACAGCTGGTGTCAGGGATGAGATCGGATTTCAAAATCGTATGTGATAAGTTATATCCAGAATCGACGATATTTCAACCGGCAGCAAGATTATCAGATACCGTGTCCGGGGAATTCCGTTAAAGCTGACGATCAAATGGAAAGCAGGTATATGCTTTAATGGTAATTACTGGAAAACGTGAACAGCTTTTTCCGCTGCGCCATGCGGTACCCTGAAATAACAGCGATTGAATCGCCGAACCGGGCATCAAGATCAGGATCCCCGGTATCGATATAGAGCATCGGCGTATTCGCAAGTTTGGCCGGGGTGGCTGCCACGATGAGGTTGCCGACACCCACCTTTCTGATAACACGCGGACTGATTACCTGGGTCCCCCGTCCTATGACAAAACCCTGCGCTCCAATGGGGCTGACTATGATCCGTGCGGGACCGTCTTTTTTTAGTATTGCGAGGATGCCTGCTTCATCAAGGTCTTTTCCGACTAACCTGCCCCCCTGCACCGCATCAAAGCCGAGAAGAGTCTTGTCGACGCCGAGGACGCGGGCAATTGTCGCAGTAGTGGTGCCTGGTCCAAGAAACGTCAGTAATCCGTCGGCCATAACCTCGGCGAGGAACTGTGCGATTTCCTTCTTTGCACGTTCCTCATCCCCGGTTTCAAAGACCTGCTTGGTCCCCTGGCTGATGTCGGGCACATAGGGGACTTTCGCAATCCCGTAAATCCGTGTATGGAATTCACCTCGCCGGTAAGCATCCTCGTCGACATCTGCAATTTCCGCTTCGCGAAATTTCATGGGAGCGGTATCAATTATTTCAGCGGCAGCTTCAGGGGTGATCGCAAATACGCCGGAAAACATCTTGACGCCCGCCGGTATCCCCAGGATCGGAAAATCCGGACCGGTGGCGTCATAGACATCCCGGGCCGTCCCGTCACCGCCCGTAAATACAATTAATTCTGCACCAGCAGCCATAAATTCCCTGCAGGCACGGCCCGTATCGGTTGCGGTACTCGTCCCGCTGTAATGGTACACAACAGAATATGGTTCGATTGCCGCAGACAACATCGCCTTCTCCCCCATGTCTCCGGAGCAGGTAAGAAAGCGGACCCCGGTATTTCTGAGAAGGCGTAAGGTGGCTATTGCTTTATTCTGGGATTCAGGTACCGCCCCTTTTTTAATGGCGGTTTCGACCTGTCCGTCCGTTCCTTTCAGGCCAACCCTTCCGCCGAGACCTGCGAAAGGATTGATGAGAAATCCGATGGTCCTCATCGGACTGGTGTTACCCTACCTTCGGAATCCGGGCGAGCGATTGCTTGATCAGTTCGTCAGGGTATTCGTAGTCCACCAGTTTTCCTGCATAATATGCGTCATATGCACTCATATCGAAATTTCCATGGCCTGAACAGTTGAACAGGATTGTTTTTGCTTCACCGCTCGCTTTGCACTTCATTGCCTCGTCGATCGCCCCTTTCACTGCATGGGACGTCTCAGGTGCGATAATGATCCCTTCCGTGCGAGCGAACACCTGGGCCGCATCGAACACTTCGCTCTGGTGATAAGACACTGCCCTCATCACGCCATCATGAACAAGCCGGGAGACAATTGGCGAATCCCCATGGTAACGGAGGCCTCCCGCATGTATCGATGGGGGGACGAAGTCGTGCCCGAGGGTGAACATCTTTAAGAGGGGGGTATATCCTGCTTCATCGGCGAGGTCATAGGTGTAGAGACCTTTCGTAAGGGTTGGGCACGAAGCCGGCTCCACACCGATGATATCCACGTCTTTATGCTTTCCGGTCAGTTTATCGCCGGCAAACGGGAACGAGATGCCTGCAAAGTTCGAGCCTCCTCCGACACAACCGATTACGACGTCGGGGTAATCATCGACCATGGCGAGCTGGTCCCTGCATTCCTGCCCGATAATGGTCTGGTGCAGGCAGACATGGTTCAGTACCGATCCCAGTGCATAATTCGTGTCCTTGCGGCCTGCCGCATCTTCCACCGCTTCTGATATGGCAATTCCGAGGCTTCCCGGTGTTTCAGGATCTTTTTCAAGCATTGCCCTGCCTGAATTCGTCTTCGTACTGGGGCTCGGGATGCATTCCGCACCCCAGACATGCATCATGGACTTCCGGTACGGTTTTTGGGCGTAGCTCGACCTGACCATGTAGATCGTGCATTTAAGGTCGTACAGCATGGTCGCGAAGGCCAGTGCCGAACCCCATTGCCCGGCTCCTGTCTCGGTAGCAATCCTCTCGACCCCCTGTTTCATGTTATAATAGGCCTGGGGGATCGAAGTATTCGGCTTATGGCTCCCTGCCGGGCTGACCCCTTCCCATTTATAGTAGATTTTTGCGGGGGTTTTTAGGTATTTCTCGAGCCTGAAGGCCCGGTACAGCGGACTTGGCCTCCAGAGCTTCAACACGTCCTGGACTTCTTCCGGGATGTCGATGAAACGGTCGGTCGTCACTTCCTGCCTGATCAGCTCCATCGGGAAGATAGCGGAGAGATCGTCAGGTCCTATCGGCTTTTTGGTTACCGGGTGGAGCGGGGGGTCCAGCGGGGACGGCAGGTCGGCCTGGATATTGTACCATCTCCGTGGCATCTGCTCCTCGTCGAGGAGAATTTTTGTTTGCATAACAGTAATCTTGTTTGTATATATATATACATTATTGATTAGATATTTCGGAAATATGAACGATTCGGGATATGCCGGCCGAAAACCGGGTGGAAGTCCCGCGACAGGGTTTGTCGGTTACTCTCTTCGATCCGGATATTTTTATCTCTATCCTCGTCCATCTTCTCGTGATGTGCGGAAGGTTTTCCATTGCAGTCAGGATCGGGATTTTTACAAGGCGGTTCGGCATCGAGGAACCCTTCGATTGTGTCCTGCCGCGGTATAACATCGCCCCTTCCGAGAACGTTCCTATTGTCGTAAGGGAGGGCGCAGTCAACCGGGTGACGACGATGCGCTGGGGACTCCTGCCCATCCGGGCATCAGAGGGAAGGCACGGCCCGGAGCCCATCAACGCCAGGGCCGAGGGGCTCACAAAGAACCGGATGTTCCACGACCTCCTCGTGAACAGGCGCTGCCTGGTCCCGGCTACGGGGTTTTACGAATGGCGTGACGAAGGGCAGAGAAAGGTGCCTTTTTACATTTCCAGAAAAGATAATTCACTCTTTGCAATCGCGGGACTTTTCAATGCCCGGAAAGACCTGCAGGGAAACGAGACGAGATCTTTTACCCTGGTGACAACCGCCCCGAACGATCTTGTCGGGCAGTATCATGACCGGATGCCGGCTATTCTCTCTCCCGGGGGAGAAGCAGCCTGGGCAGACAACGAAACCGACATCACCGGTGCAATCATGGATATCCTCGTCCCCTATCCATCCGAGGGGATGGAAGCCACTGAAGTTTCAAGCTCGGTAAACAACCCTGCCAATAAGACCGAGGCAACGGTCACCGGGATCCGCCAGCAGACGCTTGAAGGATATTAAAAAGACATTTTCCTTTTTGGTTCTGTTGAATATCTCTGTTCACGCTGCCTTTTCCTTACAGAGGTTCTCCATTTCTCAAAATTTTATAGGAAATCGGGCTTTGTTGACATCCTCATTTATATTTAATTGTCAATCCGACAGGAGGGGTCTTTCACCGCTCTCCATGTCCCTCCCCCAGCAGGATAGTCAGTGAAGAGGGGTCGATCTGAATTGAGAACTAATCGGTTCCTGTGCAGCCACTATCCCAACCAGGGTCGCCACAGCGGCGGGCCAAAGCCCAGGGAGCGTCGGGTTGTCTTTAATTACAAGTCATCAGAACCATGTGCAAATGAAAAACCTATTGAAAATATAGGATGCCATCAGAGTGGGAAATTGAGAAAATATACCTCTCCGCTGGCTCCGCACTAAATCTAAAGCCGATTCCGGATTCGATGGGGACTCAAATGTCAAAATTACCTGGTTTTAAGACCAAACCTGGCCAGAACTACCTGCTGAAGGGACAGGGCGGAGCGAAATTTCCTTCAGGATGTATGTAACTCCTTTGAGAAAATAAGGAATTTAAAATAGCGCTTTTTCAAAAAAAAATTTGTTGGTCGCTGTTGCCGGAAGATCTCGTATACAATACTCGGGCCGGATTCATGGAATCCTGATAACCCGGAGGTATACCTGCCAGTACATATCTCGCACAATCCGGAACCCGTATCAAGGTGTTTCATTCCACTCTTTGATAACCGAGATCAGGTCTTCGGGAGGTTTTTTAATGATTTCAGCACACCCTGCATAGACTGCCCCGTTTGTCCCTTCAAGCGTGATCATGTCTCCTTCCCGGAATTCCCGTCCCGTCATCCTGCAACGGTGATGATCCATATCGATCTCAATGTCCGAGCAATCGACCACGCATACCTTTCCGAGTTGCCTGGCTACAACAGCGGCATGGGACGTCCTGGCACCACGGGAGGTGAGCAGGCCGTCTGCAACCTTGATCCCCGGTATATCGTCAGGAGACGGGGTTTCACGGACGAGGATTACCGGGCCCTCCTTTGCGAGAACCAGGGCAGCGTCGCTCGTGAGCGCAATCCTGCCACAGACCACGCCTCCCGAGGCCGAAAGACCCGTGGCCACCGGAATATCGTTTGTCTCGATTCGTTCAATAACGAGGTGTTCGACGTCGATACCCTCGACCAGTGCGAGGGCTTCCTGCCTTGAAATGATCCCCTCGTTGCAGAGGTCTACCGCAATCCTCAGTCCCGCCAGCGGAGCGCGTTTTCCCGACCTGCTCTGGAGAATATAGAGCCTCTCCTCCTGAATTGTGAACTCAAGGTCCTGCATATCCTTGAAATGCTTTTCGAGCTGGTTCCCGATCGATACAAGGTTCTGGTACACATCGGGCATGGCATTTTTGAGCTCGTTCTGGGTGGTGGCCGACTGGTCGCCGGATACCACATCCTCTCCCTGAGCCCCGAACTTGAAATCGAGAAGGAGTTCTTTTTCCCCTGTCCAGGGATTTCTTGAAAATGCAACGCCTGCACCCGAGTGCATCCCCATATTCCCGAATACCATGGCCTGGATGGCGACTGCAGTCCCCCTCACCCCTGTCATCTCGTTCATCGACCTGAACATCACCGCACGGGGGCTTTCCCACGACCTGATAACCGCCATGGTCGCCAGTTCAAGTTGTTCATAGACATTTTCAGGAAATTTCCGGCCGAGGGTCATGAAAAATTCCCGCTCGTATTCCCCGATCATTTCCCGAAGACTGAAGGAGTCCAGCTCCACTTCGTCCCCAATTCCTTCCTGTTCCTGGAATTTCCGGGAGATCTGGTAATAGATCTCCCGATCCTGACCGTAGACGGTCGTCCCGAAAGCCTCGATAAGCCTGCGAAAAGAGTCCCATGAAAACCTCGGGTTCCCGGTCAACGATATGAGGCCGCGGATCGTATCAGAATTCAGCCCGACATTCAGGATGGTCTCCATGATCCCTGGCATAGAAACAGGGGCGCCCGAACGGACCGATACCAGGAGGGGTCGTTTCGTGCTCCCGAACTCGAGGCCGGTTGCCTTTTCAAGGACCCCTATCCCGTCCTTCAGAAGGGCAGGTACATCCCCTGGCAACTGCCCGCCCGCCCTGAAATAGTCCTCGCAGATCGACACGTTCAGGGCGAAAGCCGGGGGCACCGGTATATCGAGGGAGGCCATCTCGGCAAGGTTCGCTGCCTTGTTCCCAAAATCGGGAGCAGGGACTTTCGAGACCATCCCGTGCCCGATCATCACCATCCTCGGAGACCCGTTTTTGCCCTTCCTCATCAGCGGTTCACCCCGGAAAGGATGTTGTCCCTCATAATAAAACCGACCTTCATGAGGGCATTGGTCGATACTTCGATATTTTTTGCAATTTCCATGTAAACGGTCAGCTCCCGGGGATCGGTAGTCGTTGACAGCACTGTCGTTATCGTCGTCCTTAGTTCTTCGTCAGCCTCGCGTTCTATCCCTACGACGCGGTCTACGGCGGTGAGGAATTCCTGCATCTCCTCCCTCGTAAATCCCCTGTGGACATACTGTGCAGCAATAATCGCCTTCAACAGTTCCTGGCTCCCCCGGAGCGCCAGCTCTGCAAGGCCCGTGAGTCGCCGGATCACCGGCCTTGCTCCCTTGTGGGGGGTGGTCAATGTGATGTAGAATGCCGCTTCTTCAAGCGCATCGATCGCATCGTCAGATGCAATGATCAGGTCGATAAAAAATTCCTCTTCTTCCATCCGCTGGGACAATGCCCGTACTTTCGAGACGATGGCGTCTGCCAGACTCTCCCACCGCTTGGCCCGGTGGGCACTCCGGGTAATGAAATCAATATCTTTACCCCTCTCGGCCTGGATCAGGGAATCCCTCACAACTTCCGCAACCTCGACCAGATATGTGGCATGCTCCTCAGATAGCCCCATGAGCCCTTCGTGGGCTGACCGGAAATAACGGAGCAGCTCGGCACGGATCTCATCTTTTATCAGGGCTACCGATTGCCCGCGCACCTGGCCAAGGCTTGCGGTCCTGAGCACCCATTTAAAGTAATCGGCAGTCTGCTCCCGTCCCAGTATCTGGTGGAGGGGTTCCCCATACCTGAGAGGTGCCTTTGCGGCAAGGTCGAGGGCTTCGTAGATCGTCACTTCGCCGCCGAGATTGAGATATCCCATATGACCGGCATCGTTATCGGCTGCCCACTTCAGAACGGCAGTGGTATCCTTATTCGGGAGGAAATTTCTGAGGCTTTTCCTCGCCCGGTTCCAGTCGATAAGGAACACGATCTTTGATCCGAGGTAGTTGAGGAACCCGTCCCGATCTTTTTCCGTTTCCGCATTATACCGGCCGCTCGAGAGATGGTACATCTTTTTCTCGAAATTCTTGGGACCCTTCCTCGACAGGGTATCCTCCCATGTAACAGGGTATTTCTCGAACAGGCTCTGGAAAAACTGGAGCCTCTGCATGTGGATATCAGTATAGGTAACGGTAACGGTAAGGTTCTCAATTTTCACCACCAGAACGTGGGCGTCGGTCAGGCCGATATTGTTCTGGATCACGATCCTTCCGTTTATCCGGGTTGCCGTCGTCCCGAGGCCGGGATGACCGAATTTTAACGGTTCTGTCCTGTGCAGCCCATCCATGAAGGACTGGACCGCGGTGCGGTCTTCGGGCTTCAGGGAATAGGTCATGGCCCCGGCAATACTCTCGCTCGATAGTTCACCCTGAAGCCTGTTCAGTGCTTTGTGAAGGTCCATGACGAGGAGGTGAAGGCTGTCGCCCGCTGTATCGTCTCCCGATGTGATTGCGCCAATTGCCTCGCCCGATATGAGATCACCGTCCCCGGAAGGTAATTTTTCTGATAGTACCTTTAGTCGTTCCCTGAATGCCTTGCCCTCCCTTGTCTTCTGGACAATGAACGGCTCAACCATCTCGGCCATGCAGGACTTAATTGATGCGAGAATTTTCTGCAGGTAGGGGATACGATAGAACCCGGCAGACTTAACCGTTCCGGAGACGACGCCATCGAGGAGGAGATCGGTCTCCCCCGAGTCCTCGCGCTCAGTCCGCAGGGATGAGATCTCCTGGCTTGGATGGTCGGCCCGTTCGGTGGCGGTCTGGAGAAGTGTAAAATAGTATTTGATCCGATCGTTTGCAGCAAGGGCGGCATTGACAATTCCCGGAAGGAGAAGTTCATCTTCACCCAGTTCTTCGATGATTCGGTTTTTATCGGCCATGATGATTCATTCTTTTCGGGAGATTTCGGATTGTGATCTTGTCATTTCTTATAGTTTAATTGTTCTGCAGTTTATCGATCCTGAAACATTATTCTTCCCGATACCGGGATGTTTATCCTGGAATTTTATCCAGGATCCACTTTCTCTCGAAAAAAATCGCTAAAGAGTAGATGATTCCCGGAATGAACCGGATTGATTTTCAAAATCGTCAGATCAGGGCAATGATATTTCCGAATTTTCGTCGGTAGTCATTGTTAGGATATTAGGTTACCATGGCAATGGCCTTTATCCTGACTCTATATCACCGTGTCCTCGAAATGCCCGGTCTCAGGGATGATCCTTTCCAGCCATACGTCTCATGATCTTTGCCTTGCCATGTTGCGGGGCCTGATCATTTCAGATATTTCCCTGTAGCCTCTTATGCTGTCTTTCGATCTTGTCATACAGGAATGTCCTTCCCTGGAATTGGAAAACACTGGTTTCCGGCACCCGATTGTAAGATGCATTCTTGATAAGTCTCCTGACTTACGGTCGGGTCGAGGATCTCCATGATGTTCGATATCCCCATGAGGCTCCGTTCCCCTTTCTTTACGTGAATCGGGAAGAAGACTCATCAATGTTAAAGAACAGGCTTTTCAAAACTCGGATTATCTCTTGAATGGGGAATATGACTTTTGATCAGAAAAATAAATTCGATTAATCTGATTCACCATAAAAATTATGAAAACAGAGGGATTCAATGTCTCCTGCGGTAGGGATGGTCACCGGGGATCTGTCTCCTCGACTGCCACTCTCCATAACTGATAACTTCTTCGGTTGTATATTCCGGGGCGGTACGTTTTTCGTCATTCTTTATTTTCTCTTCCATCTGCGGCATCAGCGATCAATTGTGTAGTGAGTCATTTATGTAGTAAACTCATCGATTCTATAATCTATAGTCTATAGTGAAATATAAGGGCGAAATAAAAAATACATATACGATCCGGCGGGAACCAGCTCCAACCGCCGACTCACGATCAGTGTGTCTGCTGTACGGTCACGTAACCAGGAGGAGCAGTTTCGAAAGGAATTGGCCTGATCCAAATCATGGATCTTTGAAGGGAGTGAAAATGGATTAGACAATCGAAGGGCTAATCTCTCTAATCTTTTTTAAAACTATTCTGTTTTTCAATCCACGCTTCGAGCTCGTCGCGTTTCCGGAATAACAGGTCGATTTCCTTCCGGAAATCATTGATCTCGTAGCCCTGCCTCTCGAGTCCTGCCTGTGCCTTGCATACCGCATCCCGATCTGCATTCTCAGCGGTAAGCCTTTCGCACTCCATTCTCATCCGTTCGTAACCCGCTTCCATCTCATCGAGCTCTATCGATGCCTTCTCGATCTCCCCGTTGAGTCGTATCAGGTCGGCCTGGTCTTCTGTGATGCAGCGTGTCGGGTCGCCCCGCTCATACAAAAGGGCTTTCAGATGGTCTATTTCCGCCTTCAGGCGGTTGATTTCGGCAATCCCGGGTTCGTTCCCATTAGGCCCGACACTGCCCGGGGGATGAAGGAATTCAACATTGAGCGGCGATATCTCGCACACGTTCCGATCGCCTTCCTTTACGAAGACCTCTTTCCTGACCGGGTCGTCATGGTGTATAAACGATGAAAAAGCCCTGGTAATCCATTCGGTAATCGTCAGATCGCGGATCTCGGCATCTTTCATGATTTGCTGGTAGGTCGTGTCGTCAAGGGTCAGCCGAAGGCGATGCATACATGGATATCCGCAGGTAGAAAATTAACGATTCCGGTCAACCCCTGAAGCAGGGATCGGGTTTTGGGGTTCTTTGCCGTCTGGAGAATAAATGCGAACAGCCTTTTCGGGCTTACGAAACCCAATCCTTTCAGGACTGCCGGATCTGATACCTGCTGATCCTGCCGGATTATCTCATTTTTCGTACTGGCAAATGCCCTGTTATCCTGAAAAAATGATTATTGAGGTGTCGCGGGTGCGGGTGCAGATCCCGAAAGCTGCTGTTCTGCAATTGTCCTGATCGTCTGTTTTTGTTCTGGCGACAGGTTGAGCCTGTCGACAACCCCGAGAAGCATGGTCCCGAGAAGTTTCCTGCCTTCCGGAGAGGAAACATACTCGACGATCATATTCTGACCTTCAGGAGATCCCAAAAATTTCTTCACCATTTCCTGCCCTTCAGGAGTCTGGAGCATATTCGACATGCCCCCGCCAAGGTTATCCAATAGTCCCATGGTACTTACCTCTATGTTCTATATTCGTTGATTCTAATCCCATTAAATCATTTGTGGCCATCCCGGATACATCCACTGGATCTGTCGGTATTGGCCGGGAACAGGACTGGTGTAGCTGTTCATCCCTCCCTCGCAAGAAGACCGCCCAGCTCTGCCGCGAGTTGCCTGGCTTTTTCATCCAGGCCGTGAATCCTGACCCCTGACGCGCTGCTGACACCAATGCCGAGTTCAACCGCCCGTTTTATCTGGCCGAGTTCAAATATCCGCCCTTTCATCACTTCCGGTGTCGATCCAAAGGTCCTCAACAGTGCAATTCCCGTTGCATCCACGGCGACACGGTCATCGCTGGCGATGATGACCCCGGGACTGACCAGTTCCCCCTGTTCAGGCCCGCCGCGGATGAACCCCTCTGTCGCATCAAGGATTACAATATCAGGCCGGTAACCGGCATTGATCTCGGCGATCATCAGTCTCTGGTTCGGGGAGACATGAAGTTCCCGCATGAAATCATAGGAGCCTCCGGGCTCGGTTTTTGCGACCAGCCCCACCGAGTTCTTGAGCGAGAGAGTGAAATGTCCTCCGAACCGATGGGTCTTCAGGCAGCACAAAGATACGACAGGGTTGTCCCCGGTTACCTGGTTTGCGAGGTAAAAACCATTTCTCCAGTGCATCCAGGGCCGGACGAAGTGGGTAAAATCCCCGGGCCCCATCTCTTCGAGTGTCGTGACTTTGCAATGCATTTCCCGTGCGAGCCTTGTCACACCACGCTGTTCCAGCACCCTCGAGGTCATCCCCATACCGCTTCGTTCCACAATGGTAACGGGTCCTCCGCCATTCTCTTCAATGGCACGTAATGCTCCCCTCAGGGTGTCGATATGGGTGGAACCGGGCGGGGGATCCGCGCTGTTGTAGTTTGCCTTTACGGTGATTCCGGAGTTCCTGAATTTATGTAAATCGAACTGGTTGAACAGAACTTTCACCGATTCGATCCTGTCACCGCTGGATATAAGATATACATCTGCCATAGGTGTCGCTATTCGGATTTCCCGGTAATAGAATTTTCGAAAACTGCCGAGATACCCGGGAATCGGCATTCAACAACGAAATGTCACGAAAGGGAATAGTAGTGGGGCCGCCGTTACAGCCCGGATTTTCCAGAAGAGTTGATACTTAGTCTTCCACGTGAATGATCTCGACGGGACAGAGATCTGCAGCATCCCTGACACAGTCCGCCATCTCAGCAGGGGCTTCCCCCTCGCCGATATTATCCCCTTTCCTGAACTCTTTCTTTACCTGCGAGAACGAATCGTCGGGATTTTCTTCAAAAAAATCGGGGCAGGTCTCATAGCACGACCCGCAACTGACACATGTCTCCCTTTCTATTGTTACACTGACCATGATACCTCATATCCTGTTATTTCACTTTAAGGTTGGGGCACCCTTCTTCCCGGGTTCATCCTTTGCGAAAAACTTCCGGCTCTTTAAGAATGTCGCTATCCCAACGATAGGAACGACCATCGATGCAAACACCATGAATATCAAAAATTCAGAGTCAGGGTTTAAGATCTCGAACATGAATGCAAGAAACGCACTTACTGCAAGAATTATCAGGCTGTTCCCGACAAAATCCGCCAGTCCTTTTTTATTTTTGACTCTCGCAGCATCGTACCCCGCAATAATCTCCACGCGTCCTTTTACCTTGATCATATAGGCAAGCACCAGAAATAAAATAAGAAAAAATTCGGTCATCCCGAGGATCAATATATTTGACATGCCCTCTCCGTTCTTCTATACGGTTTGTACCGCAAAGGTGATATCATCTTGCAGGGTGAGATGTCATTCAACCTAAATTTTTTTAATGATATGTACGATATAATTCAGACAATCTGGACGCTTCCGGGGCTCCACCCGACGCTGTGGAGGCGCTGGCGAGGACAGGGACTGCACAGGTACCGGATAATTCTCCATCAATATTGACCTTTCCCTGGCTATCCCTCGGGGGCCGGGGGGGTGAAAACTCCTCCCGGTCGTAATGTTTAATACTACGTCAAAGAGAATGCGGAAAAATCAATTATTGGTAGATTCAGGCTAGGAATTGTACCTTACCCAGGAAAATTATTCCTGGCCCGCCTTCTCCTCAGGCGGGCTTTCGTCTATCCCTTGCGAAAACGAACGATAACCCCTGAACATAAACCAGAGACCGAGGAGGATGAGGACCCCTGCACCGAGATAAGGCCAGAGCATCGTGGGGAAGTATATGAGCCCGATCCCGGCGACGACAAACATCAGGCCGACGAGGAAACTGATGAATTCCGGGGCATCCGAATGAAGTCCGGCGCTTATCCGCTGCCTGGTTCTCGCGGCGGCCATTGCAATAAACCCGATTCCTATCCCGACCAGTGCACCCACGCCGGGTTGCCCGACGAGCAGCCCGATGCCGACACCGATAAACAGGAATGCAGGGATGAAAATCCCACCCATTCTCCTCTCTCTGTGTTTTTCGTGCATTTTGTGTCAGGTCAGTTTTCGATAACCGGGTATATCAAGGTTTGTGATTCAAAGCCGGATCAAACAGGCGGGATCTATCGAAAAAAGGTAAGAAAACAGATTTTTGAGGTCAGCAATGTCACAAAAGAATTATCGCCCCTTGGGGAAGTCAGGATTTACTAAAACCAATGATCCTCCGGCCTCTATTCGCTCCTGAGGGCCTCGATCGGGTTGAGGTTTGCGGCTTTTGCAGCCGGGTAAAGACCAGAGAGGAGGCAGATTACAATGCCTATCGCTACCCCGTACGGTACGTAGATCAGGCTTTGGAATGTAAAAAAATATTTTGAAGTACCGAGGAGGCCCACGAGTATGAAACCCCCGATGAAACTCACCAGCCCTCCGATTCCTGCCCCTACGCCCCCGATAATAAACGCCTCATAGATGAACATCTTCCTGATCTCGCCCCGGGTCGTGCCGATACTCCTCAGGATACCGATCTCGTTGATCCGGTCTTTGACCGACATCATCATGACATTGAATATGCTCACCGAGGCAACGAGCAGGGAAATGCCGCCAAGAAGCGTAATGAACAAGGTGATCTGCCCGATTGTCGAATTGATCGTCTGGAGGAGCGCTCCCGAGTCGGTGATCTGGACCACCTTCACTTTCTTATTCATCTTTTTGTCGATCGCATCCTTTACCGCAGGTATATCGGCGATCGACGGGACGAGCACATCGACCTGCTGGTATTCCCCCTGATCCCCATACACAGATGTGTAATAGCGGTCAGGGACAATGAGGGCATTATCGGGCATCAGGTCGAGCCCGAAGCCCTTCGGTTTTAAGATCCCGGCGACCCTCACGACCTCTGAAGTCCCCGTCGTTTCGTCCCCGACTTTGATCCTTGTCCCGACAGCGATGTTCTGGTCGGCCGCAAGAGTTGATCCAACCAGCGCCCCGGCTGATGCACCACGTAACGAACTGCCATCGGCAATTTCCACGAAATCCTGGACCTTATCGGGATCCAGTCCGTAAATCGCCACACGCTTCTTATCGTTGGTCCCCACCTGGATCAGGTCTGAACCCGAATGGATGGGGACCACGGTATTGTGGCCTGCAGCCAGTTCGATCTCGCGGACCTGGTTGTCGGATAAGAGGGCGGTGGTCTTCGCCCCCATTCCTCCGCCGAAACCTCCCCCGCCACCGGTGTCGGGGGTAATGATTAATGAGTTTGCGTTGCTGGAAAGGTTCGAGGAGACTGCAAGCTGGATATTCGCGCCAAGGATCCCCATCGTGGTAATGGCGACCACCCCGATGATAATCCCGAGCGCGGCAAGGAGCGATCTCGTCAGGTTAAGCCTGACATTCCGCATTGCCAGCTGAAAAAAAATATTTTTTTTCTGTTTCATGCCGTGGCCACGTTCCCGTCGATTATCCTGATCGTCCGATGCGCATATTCCGCGATATGCGGATCGTGGGTCACCATCACTATGGTCCTCCCCTCTTTGTTGAGATCTTCCAGGATCTCCATTATCTGTGAGCCGGTCACCGAATCGAGGTTTCCGGTCGGCTCATCGCAGAGAAGCAATGCGGGGTCGTTCACAAGTGCCCTGGCGATAGCGACCCGCTGCTGCTGGCCTCCCGAGAGCTCGCTCGGCCTGTGAGTGACAAGTTCCTCAGAGAGCCCGACCATTTTTAGGAGTCGCATCGTTTTTCCCTCTTCGTCCATGTGACCGGTTTTGAGGATGATCGGGTACTCGGTATTTTCGAATGCCGTGAGCAACGGGATTAAATTGAATTTCTGGAAAATAAACCCGATCTCGTCACGCCGGAGAAAAGTGAGTTCGTCGTCTGACATTTCCCTGACATTTCGCCCTTCAAGATAAAGGTTCCCGGACGTAGGCACGTCCAGGCACCCGATCATGTTCATCAGGGTGGACTTACCTGAACCTGAAGGGCCCATGATCGCGACGAATTCACCTTTCATAATGTCGAAGGTGATCCCCCTCAGTGCAGGGACGTCTCCTGATTTCAGCTTGTATACTTTCCTGACGTCTACGAGACGAATGACGGGCGTATCTGCCATAGACTTATCCTGTTTAGTGTTTCCTTGTCTTCCAGTACTGGTATCCGATCACAAGCCCGACACAGACAGCGAGGACCCCGACAATTACCCAGGGTATCAGAGAGCCGGTATTGGATGATTTCGGGTTCTTAACCGAAGAGACATCTGCGAAAATCGTGCGGTTATAGATATTCCCGTCCTGGTCCTTGAAGCTGGCAACGACCGGTACGGAATCGGGGCTGTCGCTGCTTACGGTAATCTCGAAGCTCGAGAAGTCATCGGGTTTCAACAGTCCGACTGCATATATCTTGTAGGGATCGACAGGGACTGCAGGGGCCCCGGTAGTGACCGTTACCGAATTTGCGTTTTGGAGACCTGAATTGGTAATATCGCCGGTAATCTTGATAGCTCCAGCGTCCGATGCCACAACGATATTGCTGATTACCGGGTCTGCCTGCGTTTTATCGAGAGAGAACAGGATCGGGAGCGTGAGATTGACCTTATGGGTATTCGGACCGTTCAGGTACCGGGCCGCGAACGTAACCGCCGTGGGTACTGACGGCGTAAGATTAAAGTTCAGGTTCGCCGTCTGGCCGGGATCCAGGTGATCGATTACCGTATCCTGGGGTATGATCTCGACGTTCTGCCCAGAAGGGTGGATTAATATATTTTTCACCGTATCGGTCCTGAGGTTGCTAAGCGAGAGTGTTACGACACTCTTCTGTCCCTTCACGAAAGTATCGGGCTTGTCCTGGACCGAGAGCACGACCGGAGCATCGTTTACCTCCATTTTTACAGGATAGCGGAGAGACCCGACATCCTGGAACTCGAGTGAGAATACCGGGTAATATATCCCTTCGGGGACATCTGCTTTCACGGTGAACTGGAAATTCATTTTATTGCCTGCGCCGATCGCCCCGACACTGTCGTAGGTCGACGTCGTCAGGAGCTGGATATCAGGGTCGTACATCGTAGCCCGGTGAATGGTCACGCTTTGTGTCCCGGTATTGGTCACTTCGATATTGATCGTCCCGATATCTCCCGTTTCGAAGGTTCCGGGGTCGAGGGTAACGCCGGTAACGGTCACCTGGGTATACGATGGGGGCTGGGTCCCGGAAAGATCGGTCTGGGCCGCCACCCATCCGGGCATGATGAACATCAGGGCAATACCTGTGAAGAATATCAACCTGGCCAGGTTCCCCGGAGAACCTGACCTGATTTGTCGTCCGCTCATTTATATTGCTCCGGATAACCCGATAAACGTCATAAAAAGGGTGTAAATGATATAGATCAGCACTGGGATCAGGATGGTGATCGCGGCATCACGGAACGAGAGGTTCCTGGCGTGCTTTATACCATGAATCCAGATATTGGCACTCCACAGGATGAATATCACGCCGATCACGGCAGAAATCCTGGTAAGTTCGAGCATTGCAGGGTCGTTCATCAGGTGCGTGACGGCAGCCTGGATAAGCGTCGGATCGGTCAGGGATTTGATGACCGGAACCTTTACCATCGGGAGATAATATGAGCCCGCTGCGAGGGTGATCAGGCTCCCGAAAATCTGCGGGATAAAACCATATCCGACAGATTCAAGGGTCCGGTTGAATGTCCCGTTACCCTTGAAGGCCATCGAGATGAGATAAAATACTGCGGCACCGATCAGCCAGAACAGGAGGACCCCGATGAACGCACCGGCAACTGACGAGATCGCGATGAACTGGCCCATGCCTGCGCCGGTACCTGCAAACATCCTTCCTGTCAGCGAACCAACTTCATAGCCGTATATGGCACCGATGACCCCTGTTATGGCAACGAACAGGAATGGTATCTTCAGGTTTTCCTCAGATGCGGTTCTCTTTGCAAAGAACGAATCCGGTTTGATGAGAATATCGATTAAGTCCTGGATCATACATATCAGATTAAGTACATAGGTCAATTGTCAGCTATATAAAACTGAAGGAATGTGTTGTTCTTTTCATGACAAATAACTGGAACTACTTAATTCGATCCGGTATATCATTTAGCCTGCGCATTCAATGATAGCGGAAACACTTCGAAAACAGAGATATTTCCACTCTGTTGACATCCTATATCTTCAATAGCATGTTCATTTACACATGGTCCTGGTGACTTGTAATTGAAGACAACCCAACCCTCCCGGGGCTCTGCCCCGCCGCTGTGGCTACCCCGGTTGGAATATTGACCGCACAGGAACCGATTAATTCTCGATTCAGATCGACCCTGTCCACTGACTATCCTGCTCGGGGAGGGACATGGAGGGGGTGAAACCCCTCCTGTCAGAGTGACAACTAATGATAAATGAGCATATCAACAAAGCCGATATTTCAAAAATTGATGCTTATTTTATCTACTCGATGAAATGATGGGTCAGGTTCATGACATCCCGGTAGGGGACGACACCCACCATGCGGTTTTCTTCATCGGTGACGGGCAGTGCACGGAAATCATAACGGTTGAACATTTCCTTTGCATCTTTTAACGTGCTGTCAGGAGAAAGGCTGATGTAATCGAAGACCATGATATCGGCAAGGGTCTCGCTGCCTTCTGCCTGGAGGAGTTCCTTGATGTCGATAACGCCGAGCAGGTGCCCGGATTCGTCGATGATATAAAGATACATAATTACGTCTTTGTCTTTCGCAACCGTCGCGTACTGGCTCATCGCCTGCCCGGCCGTCGTTTCGGGGGGAAACCGGATGTACTCGGAGGTCGTGTAATTTATGATCGTTTCTTCCTGCCTGTCGAGAATCGCATGGATTTTTTTTACGTTTTCCGGGTCCAGCTCTGCCAGGATCTCTTCCGCATCCGACGCGGGGAGGACCGAAAGAATATCGGCAGCCTGCCCCGGGGTCATCTCGTCGATGAGCTGGACGACACGTTCACGTTTCAGGGACGAGACAATCTCCCGCTGGACATTCGGATTGATCTCTTCAAGGGTGTCCGACGCCTGCTCGGTATCGAGTTTGGAAAAGATCAAAAGCCTCTGTTCGTTGTCGAGTTCTTCGAGGATGTCGGCGAGGTCCACCGGGTGTATCTCCGACAGGGTCTCCATCAGGACGTTCAACTTTACATTCCCGCGGAAACTACCCATGGGGCTTGGCAGGGGCTGGACAAACGTCCATGAGATCATCTGTTCCTCCCGGTCAGGATTGAAGTTGTAAATGATATTTGCGATCACCTTGAGCCCAATCCTCCGCAGGAGACCATATCGACTGACATCGACATCGGTCACATATACCTTCCCGTTACGCCTGACGAGTCGTATGTCGTATACAACCTCCACCTCCTTGTCTTCGATATCGAGGACTTTTTTATCGAGGATATGGTCTTTCAAGAGGAGAACCGATTCAGGAGGAGATTTCTCGTAAGCTTCGATCGAATCGATGCCGATTAGTATCTCTTTTCTGCCGAACGACAGGACAGCGTTCATCGGAACGAGAAGTGCCGGGTAACCGAAGGGCCGGACCACAATCAGGTGGGTTACTTCCGGAATTTTTGCCGTTTCCACAATAACGAGGTCGGACAATTTCCCGATCTTTTTCCCCTTCCACCGGATTTTTGCCCCGATCACTTCAGAGAGGAAATACTCCTCTTCGGCCTTTTTCGGGATCTTCGCTGTGTTTTGTTCCATGATACCGACCTCATTGCCTGACGAGCGTGTAAAATTTGAACCCGAGCACCAGCACGAGGATGATCAGGTACAACCGGAGCCCCATGAGCGCAATCCTGACCGCCCTCGTCATTTTGATCTGAGGCTCGGCATATTTCTTGTTGATCTCTCTGAACAGCGAGAAATGTTTCTCAAAGAAACCGCCGGCTTTGCCCGGTTCACCATCGTTTCCATTTGTCGGGACTTTCTTTTCCATTATCTCACCTCACGCAAATACTCCCGGGAAGAGGACACTGATCGCATACGCCGTCGACAGCACGATTATTGCAATGACAATTGCAGTACTGACAATATTCTGCAGCAGGGTGTTTTTATATTCACCCATAATTTCTGCGTTGTTCAGGAGCAGGATCAGGAACACCAGAGCTGCGGGGAGCAGGGTGACGGCAATGACCTGCACAAACAACGTGATCAGGACGAGCGGGGCCCCGGGGATCAGGACGACAAGGCCTGCAGTGATCAGGGCGAAAAAATAATAGGCATAGAACCATGGGGCCTCCCGGATCTTGTTGTTTAAGGAATGGGCCCAGCCGAATACTTCACCGAATGCCCATGAACTGGCGAGCGATATGCATATGGCTCCGAGGAGCCCTGCATCAAACAAGCCGATTGCAAGCAGGGTTCCGACGTACGGATACGTACCCATGATGACCTGGGCTGCCTGTCCCGCACTTTCGATATTCATCCCATGGAGGACGGTTGCCGTAACGATCACGATGAAAATTGCCACGACCACGGTGAAAACCGCGCCGAAGACCGTATCCATTTTACCCCAGGGAATGTCCTTTTTCCCCATTCCCTTGTCTACCACGGCACTCTGCTGGAAGAATATCATCCACGGGGCAATGGTCGTCCCGATATTGGCCATGAGGAAGAAGATCAATGTCCCGTTAATCCCGCCGGGGAAATTTGGTATGATGCCGTTTTGCAGGATGCTCCCAACCGAAGGATGGACCATGAACGCCGCAGGGATATAGACAAGGTTCAACAGGCAGAAGAACATCGCCAGTTTTTCCCAGGTCCAGTACCTGCCCTGGAGGATCATGAACATCATGATACCGATGACAATCAGGACGGTAATCGCCGGCGGGATATTGAAAATGGTCAGTGCTGCCGTCATGCCGATAAATTCCGTGATGAGCGTGAGCCAGTTTACCAGCGAGAGGTCGATCAACGAAAACCAACCCCAGAAGGGTCCGAAAGCCTCGAATATGGCTTCTGCATGACCATGCTTGGTGACAGCACCGAGACGGACCGTCATCTCCTGGACAAAGTACGCAACAGGCCCGAGAAGGACGAGGAACCAGATCAGGGCATACCCATAGGCCGCACCGGTAGCAGCATACGTGGTGATCCCCCCGGCATCGTTATCGGCGATCATGACAATAAGGCCGGGGCCGGCGATAATCAGGTATAACTGGACCGCCTTGATGACTCTTCGGTATTGGTAATAAAACCTGGATAAAACATTCATGGCGCCCCTTCCCCTCCACGATTTCAGTGACTGCTCCGGGACTTAGCCAGTGTTACCAGATCATCCCTTCATCAGAGCCATTGTTGATTCATTTCACCTTAAATCTGGCACGCGATTACTATTAAAAGGATAGGGAGGGTCAATAATCAAGCCTGTTTCTCCAGTCCGGGCCATATTTCCCGGGAAACAGTGGTGCATCCGAGGTTATATTGTACATATCCGGCTTTCCGACAGGGGAGGGCATCCGGCTCAGTTCGGGATCAGCGGGCGATCTTTATCGTTAGCAACTTTTGTAATACCCTGATTTTGCGCTGAATTTTCATTTGCATACTTTCTTTATTTTTGATGATTCCAAATGAATTTGAGACATTCTGACGCTCCCGGGACCCCCCGCGGCGGTGGCGACCCCGGTTCGGACAGCGACTCCATGGGGACCCCTCTGATCCTGATTGCCGGGTTAACCCTGCCCACCGGCATCCTGTTGAGGGTCGGTCAGGGGATCCCCTCGCGTCGAAGAGGCATCATACGTATGGAGGGGGATGTCAACAGAGATCTGATAGCTATGAAATCGGGAAGGCGGACCTGATTAAAAAATAGCTATCCAGGTACGGGCCCTGTAAATACAATTTGCCTATTTTCTCCCGGAATCCCGTATACGCTGGACGGCACGTGTCAGGTTATCCATGGAGGTTGCATAGGAAAGACGCTCCCAGCCCGGGTTATTGAAAGCGGTTCCGGGCGTGACCGCTACGTGCGAATCGACGAGCCAGGTACGGGCCAGGTCCATGTCGTCCTCAAGTACCCTGATGTATGCGTAAAAGGCACCGTCTGCAGGGGCCATCGAGAAGCCCATCTCCTCCAGTTCGGATTTAAGGTAATCCCTGCGCCTGCGGAATTCCTCCTTCATCGCTCCGACGCAGGTCTGATCGCCCTTCAGTGCCGCTACGCCGCCCCACATCGCGAACGTAGTCGGGTGACTGATCGTATGCTGCTGGACAATCGACATCTGCCTGACGATGGCCGGCGGGGCAGCGGCATATCCGAGGCGCCAGCCGGTCATTGCATAGGTCTTCGAAAAACCGTTGATGGTAACGGTGCGTCCCGCCATGTCACCGATCGAAGCAAGAGAGGTATGAACGCCTTTATAGAGCAGTTTTTCATAGATCTCATCGGATACGGCAAATAAATCATAATCGCTGCACATGTCTGCAATCAGGCCGAGCGACGCCCTGTCAAGGACGGCACCCGTTGGGTTCGACGGCGAATTGACGACGATCAGCCGGGTCTTTCCCGAGACCTTTTCGAGTATGGAATCGTTCACCTGGAATGTCCTGGTATCGAGCGGATGGTGGACCGGTCTGCCCCCGGCAATCTGGACGCATGGTTCATAACTGACCCAGGACGGGTCGAGAATAAGTGCCTCGTCGCCCGGGTTTAAGATCGCCTCCATCGCCTCGTATATTGCATCCTTGGCACCGGCCGTTACGATGATATCCTCCGGTTTACAGGGGACTTCATTCTCGAAGTTGAGTTTATCTGCGATGGCCCGTGTTAATTCCGGGATACCGTTGCTTGGAGCGTAGTGGGTCTCACCACGCCGGATCGCATCGACGCATGCGTCGCTGATATGCAAGGGTGTGTCGAAGTCCGGTTCTCCTATGGAAAGACTGATGACATCGATGCCCCGTGCCTGCATCTTTCGCGCTTCGTTCGATATTTCAATAGTCGCTGAGGGGGCGATTGCACCGATCTTTGCTGATAATTCCCTCATTTCAATCGCTGCACGAGTTTGATCGCCGATTCGACGGCGCGCTTTGCATAATCTATCCGCTCGTTCGCCTCGAGTCTGGTCATCCCGGGTCCCGAAATACCGAGAGTCACAGGCTTTCCGAATTCAAGCGAGAGGTCGATGATTTTCCGGGCTGCGTGCTGGACAACGATCTCGTCGTGCTGGGTTGAGCCTTCGATTACGCACCCGATCGTGACCACTGCGTCGACCCTGTTACCCTGCAGCATCTTCTTGATGGCCAGGGGCATGTCATAGGCTCCGGGCACGTAAATGCACTCGGTCACCTCGGCCCCGAGGAAGGCTGCATGCTCCCTCCCCTCTATCTCCATCATATAGGTGATGTCCCGGTTGAATTCCGCGACAACAAATCCAAGTTTTATCCCCATGATATCCTCACTTCAGGTTCGGTCTGATGAATCTTAAACTGTCTCACGCTTCAGCGCCTTGCAGGTCCGGCATCTGAGAAACCCTGTCTCTGGCCGGTGCCTGCTTCTTTTTCCAGGTCTCTTGGGTATAACACGAGTTTGACCGCATTCTGTGCGTGCTCGCGGGTGCGTCCGGTGGCAAGCCAGGCGAGTTCATTATCGTCTTTTGCCTCATCTTCGTGCACAAAGACCTCGATGATGTGGGTATTCGTCATCAGCTGGCACATGATGAGCCCCTGCGAAGCCTCATGCGCACACAAACGGTCTTTTTCCTTGCCGCCCGGCATTCCGAGTGCCATGACGATGTCGCATTTCCGCTCTTCGATAAGTTTTTTGCAGGCCACAGGGAGGTCTTTGATGCCCGGTACGGTAACCCGCTCGATGGCAACCGATGCGTGTTTTTTCAGCTCCTCGATGGCGATACTTCCCATATTTACGCGTGAAAAGGTGGTATCGGCAATACCGACCCTCATCCAAGCACCTCGCTCGCGGCCCTGACCCCGTTTCCTTTTAGTTTGAAGCCCTGTTTTGCAAGCGAATATTCAGCAGCGGCAAGCGTTGCCAGGATCTCAGGCGCACCGACGGCTCCCATATTACCGATCCTGAAAATCTTCCCCTTCAGGTGGTCCTGGCCGCCGGCCATCTCGATGCCCATCTTTTTAACGGTACCGCGGAAATCGCTGTCCTTCACGCCTTCAGGGACGCTGATTGCCGTGACCGTGTTCGAGTACCTATGGAGCTCATCGGTTTCCGGGAACAATCCGAGACCCCAGGCATCCACAGCTGCCCTGACCGCCTGTGCCATGCGGGCGTGCCTTGCGATGCGCACTGCAAGGCCTTCTTCCTCGATAATCGCACACGCTTCCCGAAGGGCGAGGAACAGGGGGACAGCAGGTGTATAGGGGGTCTCCATCGGCGTCGATCCCGCACTCTTGCGATATGCTGCGAGGTCGAGATAATACGGCGGATTCTTTGTATACCGCTCCCATGCCCTGTTGCTTACCGATATGGCCGAGAGTCCTGCTGGCGCCGCAAGGCACTTCTGGGACCCGACAATGGCGACATCGACCCCCCATTTGTCGGATTCAACCGTATCCCCTGCGATTGAGGTGATGCCGTCCATGACGAACAGTGCATCGTATTTCCTTGCCATCTTCCCGATTTCCTGTGCAGGATTGAGGATCCCTGCCGAGGTCTCGTTGTGAACGAGGGTGATCACTTCGGCACCGTTTTTAAGATGCTCTTCGAGGGCCTTTAAGTCGAGAGGCGTTCCCCAAGGCGATCCGACTTCTAAAGGCTCGCCGTACCGGCCTGCTATTTTGTACAGCCGCTCGCCGAATTTCCCGTTGACAAGGCATGCAATCTTTTTATCCCTGCCGAAATTTGCAACGGCCGCCTCCATCGCAGCCGTTCCGGATCCACTGATCACGAAGAGGTCGTTCTGTGTTCCAAAGCAGGTTTTCAGTACGTTTACACAGTCCTTGTATACCTGCCCGAATTCAGCCCCCCGGTGGTTGATGGCCTGGCGCATCATCGCATACCTGACCCGTTCAGGCATGGGAACAGGGCCCGGCAACATCAAAAGTGGTTCTTTTTCCATCGTAATCAGCCCATAGTATATTAATAGAGACAAAATATAAGTT
>DATJQJ010000036.1:0-18001 GCA_035505975.1 Methanoregulaceae archaeon | reverse complement strand
TTCGAAATAGAACTGGGACTGATTGGTTTTAACTGCCAGTATCCAGGT
The DNA here is from genome assembly GCA_035505975.1 of Methanoregulaceae archaeon. GTDB lineage: Archaea > Halobacteriota > Methanomicrobia > Methanomicrobiales > Methanospirillaceae > CAIKOD01. The sequence goes on along the minus strand of DATJQJ010000036.1, from coordinate 17,953 downwards.
TCTTGCTTTTCCGGAGGTGTCAATATCCTCTCCATGAATATAATGAACCGTATAGTTGCCTTTCTGATTAAAACCCCCCATATCATGTGAATTGAGTACCACTAGCGCATCTTCGAGACCGACATGGTCCCGGTAATCCCCGACTGAATTGTTTACGATGGTGAACGGGGATTTATGAGACCCCTGCCCGAATGATGAAAATGCTACCGCTGCAAGTATTCCTATCACGAGAACTATCGCGATAATAACAGCAACAAAATATCTTTTCTTCACAATAATGGCTCTGGTCCGTCAGGACATAATACTAATGATCATGTTCATATTGATTTATGAGGCACGGGAGAGACTAATTGGCATAATCATGTCTCCTACCGCGATCACCCGCGAGCTCACCCCGGCCGAATTCCCCCTTGCCGCTGATGTCTGGTACTACTACCACCAGCAGACCGGTGACCCTGCAACCGATCGCATTTTCGGTGCATTCATCGACGGTAAACTAGGCGCTGTCGCCCGGTGCCGGAGACACAAAGACGGCCTTGAGGTCGACGCTGTCTATACCCGGGAAGAGTACAGGGGTCGCGGCCTGGCAAGGCTCGTCGTGCAGGACCTCGTCGATGCCTGCGGTCACGAGACCATGTACCTCCATTCGACCCTCGACCTGATCGGGTTCTACCGGACGTTCGGCTTCGTCCCGATCCCGGAGAGGGACCTGCCGCCAACGATAAAAGAGCGCCTCGCCTTCTGCCTCGGCAACATGCAGGGGTGCAACGCCTGTCCGATGAGGCGGATGCCCGGCGTGTAAGTCAGGAGGCCGGAAAGAGCCATTTCAAGAGGGTGCTGTTATGAATGGTGTTTTTATAAGAGGATCAGTATCCTCACTTACTGTTTATCCCGACCAATCTCATCCTTCAAGTCAATGAGAGCTGATAGGTACCTATGGTACATTCTGCAGCACCCATCCCGTCTTTTGCCGACGCGATAAAATTCCACGGTCATAAGTGCCCTGGCCTTGCACTCGGGTACAGGGCGGCAGTGATCGCTCTCGAAGAGCTCAGGACAGACCCTTCACGCGACGAGGAACTGGTCGCGATCGTCGAGAACGACGCCTGCGGGATCGATGCGCTCCAGGTCGTAACGGGTTGCACGGCAGGGAAAGGCAACCTGGTATTCCGCGATTACGGAAAGCACGTATACACGCTGATCAACCGAAAGAACAACTATGCAATAAGGGTCGCGACAAAACCTGACTTTTCGACTTCCTCGCTGGACCCGGTCTTCGGAAACCTCAGGAATAAGGTAATGGGAGGAAAGGCGACCGATAAGGAGACCGAAGCATACGAAAAGCACCTGGACAACGTCTGTAACCTAATCCTGACGGTCCCGTATGGCGATATTTTTTCCGTAAGAAGGGTGGATGAAAAAGTACCGGAAGAGGCGACGATATACAAGTCGGTCCCCTGCGAATGCTGCGGGGAACTTGTCTCGGAGCACAGGGTGCGAATTGTCGATGGGAAGCATCTCTGCATCCCCTGTTCGTTGAAAAACGACAGGTGAAACCAGAGCATGCCACGGGTATCCCAGACCTCATTTTCCCGATGGATCATGGGGAGCCTTTTTTCCCGGACCTCCTGATAGCTTCCCCGGGTTGATATCGCGGGGGGTGAGAGATATCCTCCTCGTGTTCCCGAACTTTCCCGGCAGCCAGGACAGGCTTGATCAAACCATTTCACAGAGACCGGACCCCCGGTTTATGCGAATTACAGAGGCTTTGACATTCGGAGTCCTGTGACAGCCCCGTGCGGCTATACATCCTTCAGACGCCCGGGGTGTCCCATATCGATAGTACCCGCCCCCTGGGTACGATTCCCTGACTATCACTCAGGACGGAGTTATCAGGAATTCAGGTCCGCACCAGGTAGCAACACCGGCACCTACATCTCAAGGACGTCCATGGCGACGCAGGGTTCAGGCCGGGGTTCGGGCCTCGATTTCAGGAGCCTGAGGACGTTTCGGAGCCTCGCCTTCAGCCGGTTGTTCTCAGCTTCCAGCCTCCGTATCTTCTGGTACATCGGTTCCCTGCCACCGGCTCCGCACAGGCTTGCCACATACTGCTTCAGGAGGCGGTCGGCCGTGTTATGCCTCCTCGGGACCCACTGGATCTCGATCGTGAGTTCGCGTTCGACGATCAGGTCCTGGATCTGGACTGCTTTTTTTACGAATGCAGGCGGCTTCGACCTGGTCCCGCTGGTCAGGTGCCACACCACGGTCTGGCTGTCGGTCCTGATCCGGGCATGAGACCCGCAGGGGAGGTTATCGAGCGCAAGGATAATTGCATTGAATTCCGCCTCGTTGTTGGAAGCCCCTTTTTCGTACATGAAGAAGACCTCGTCGCCGGGGAATAATGCCACGCTATGGCCGTCTCCGCTTCCGTCGACCATGACTTCGATCTTTTGGGGAGATTTTGAAGTTTCGTCGGCATCTGGAGGAAAAACAAACCCTGTCTCGGGTTGCTTCGTCGGAAAAAGGGGCTGGACAGCGGAAGATCCGTCTGAAAAAAGAGAGAGTATGGGGGGAGCGGTGATCCCATCAGGGAATTGTACGGCGGGGATATTTTCCCGAGGCAGCAGGTTATTACCTCCCTCTGTCTAAAAGAAGAATCTACCTGCCTCCTATTAATTGTTTTCGTTCGAAACCTCGGTATTAGGAGGTTTTACCTGACAATCTTCGTGATCGGTATTTCGAGTATGTCTTCTGCCCCGGCACTTTTCAGTTTCGGTATCAGGGTGTTCACCTGCTGCTTGTTCACGACCGTTTCGATACTGAAATAATCGATACCGTGAAGGCGGCTGACGGTCGGCTTTTTAAGGGCCGGCAGGGTCGAAACGATCGTTTCGAGGGCCGCCGAGGGGACGTTCATCGAGAGGAGGACCTGGTTTCTCGCCTCGATCACGCCCATGAGCAGGGTGACGATCTCCTCCATCTCCCTTCTCTTCACCGGGTCTTCGAAGCTCCCTTTATTCGCGATGATCACCGTGTACGACTCCATAATCTGGCCGATGATCTTCAACCCATTCTTACGGAGCGTCGTCCCTGTCTCAGTCAGGTCGACTACGACATCCATCAGGTCCGGGACTTTCGCTTCGCTTGCGCCATAGGAGTGAAAGAGCTTGACCGGGATCCCGAGCCTTCCGAAAAATTCCCTGGTCATTTCAGGGTATTCCGTGGTAACGCGGCTGTCCGGGGGGATCTCGCCAACGCTCGTGATCGGCATATCCCGGTGAACTGCGATGACGATTTTGACGTTTCCCTGGCCGGTTTTGCTGTAGTTCAGCCTCGCGATCTCCCTGACCTGGGCACCCGATTCATGGACCCAGTCGTGTCCTGATATGCCCATGTCGAAGTACCCCATCTCCACATACGTCGGTATCTCCTGGGGCCTGAGAATTTTGACTTTCGCGATTCGTTCATCGTCGATACTGGGACTGTAATCCCGGTCGGTTCTCCTGACCCCGAGGTCAGCCTCCTTAAACAACTGAAGCGTCTGCTCCTCGAGACTGCCCTTGGGAAGTGCTATGGTAATCATTGCAAGGATGAATTGCAGGAATAGGATTAAACCCTGACGGTTCAGTCGAGCATGTGGATGACGAGCCCTGAGAGGAGTTTCGGTTCGAACCACGTCGACTTCGGTGGCATGATGCACCCTTTATCGGCAATTTCGAGGACCGAGTCGACAGCGACCGGTTGCATGGAGAAGGCGACGAGGTAATCGCCGCTGTCTACCATGTCCTCGAGATCGCGGAGCGGCCTGGCCCCCCCGAGGTACTGGAGACGGGGGTCGCCCCTCGGATCGGTGATCGCAAAAATTTTTCCGAGCACGTCCTTCTGGAGGACAGAGACGTCGAGTGCTTCGATGGGATCCGCATTCTCGTCAACAGGGGTCGAACATTCGTACCATATTCCCCCTACATACATGTGGAAAACGTGGTGGGGAGTCAGGTACAGGTCTCTGATAATGACCTGGTAGGCACAGGGGTCGATCCCCGAAATTGCCGTGACACTGAATTTTTTGTTCAGGCCGGCGAACAACTGTTCGACGGTCATCTTTTTCGATTTGAGTACGAGCCTGCTATAGCCGTGGACCGTGACATGGTGATGGGAGAACAGGACCCCCATGAAACGGGCCGCTTCGTTCTCCGGATCGTCAAGGACACCTCGCTTTTCGGCCACGTTCACCGCAGATTTTGCCCGGTGATGGCCGTCGGCGATGTAGAGGTCGAGGCCAAGGAACATATCGGCAAGTTTTGTGTATACCGGGAGGTCTGTGATAGTGAAGATCTCGTGGAGGGCACCATGATCGGTGAAGACCCGCTCTGCAGGAATGGTACCGGGACCTGACAATGATTCGAGGTACTGGTGTATCGATCCGGGATCACGGTAGAGAAGGACGACCGGGCCTGTATGGGCATTCACGGCATCGATATGCCTGGTCCTGTCCTCTTCCTTATCGTACCGTGTCGCCTCATGCCTCTTTATGTGATTTTCCCGGTAATCGGCTACATCGAGGCAGCAGCAGAGACCGAGATATCGTGTCTCTCCCTGGGTGACCCGGTAGAGATATAATGATGGAACACAGTCCCGTTTCAGCTGACCGTTCCCGATCATCTGCCTGAATACCTCGTTGGCCTTCTGGTAGACCCTCTCGTCATGGGGTGGAATATCGGGAAGGAGCGCATCGGAACGGCTCACTCTCAGGAAACTTTCCGGGTTCACCCGGATTCTTTCCCGTGCCTCCTCGGCACTGACGACGTCGTACGGGACCGCGGCAACAGCCTGCTCATGCCCGGGAACAGGCCGCACGGCGGTAAAACGATACATTCTGACCATGGAAAAACGGCACTCTCTTCTCATATAAATGCGCCCTGACTCATATATTATAGCAGTGACAAAGGGTACAGGAATATGGCGGGAGGGCAGTGCAGGATCAGGCGGGCAGGGATCATCGATGTCCCTGCGATCGCCGCCATTGAAGGAGAATCATTTCCCGATCCATGGGGCCGGGATATCTTCGCGGACGCCATCGACTGTTTCCCGACCACGTTTTTTGTCGCTATCATCGAAGGGCGCCTCGCGGGCTTTATAGTCGGCGGTCTGGAGGATACCGGGGAATTGCTGTACGGGCACATCTGCAACCTCGCCGTAGAACCGTCCTTCCGGAACAGGGGGATCGGACGCCTGCTCGTAAAACGGATCGAACATCAGTTCGTCCTTGAGTGTGCATCCGGGATACAACTCGAGGTACGGGTCTCGAACAAGAGGGCTCAGTCTTTCTACCGTAAATTGGGGTATCGTGAGGCCTTCACGGTAGCACAATACTATGCAAACGGCGAAGACGCGCTGCTCATGATGAAGTGGTTCGGGTACTGAAACCTCTTAAAAAGTGTTATTTTCCCCGGCCAAGCGCCTGGTGCGCCCGTGCCAGGTGCTGGGCTGCCAGTGCACCCAGCAAGGAGAGTTCTCCGGCGAGAACACCTCCCGCAATGATCTCGGCAAATTTTTTCGCGTGGGAACCGGGCGGGTCACCCCCACCCCGGACGCCGAGAAGTGTCAGGCATGCGGCCTGGGTATCGATCCCGGTCCCGCCCCCGACAGTTCCTACCGGGAGGGACGGCATGGTAACCGCCACATAGGCACCGCCCGTTACCGTGTCGACGGTCGTTATGCAGGTGCTGCCCTCGACGACATGCGCCGGGTCCTGCCCGCATGCGATAAACACCGCCGCAACGACATTCGCAGCCTGGGCATTGAACCCGAGTGATCCTGCCCGTGCCGAACCTACGAGGTTTTTTCTGAGGTTCACCTCGGCAAGTGACGCGGCATCGGTCTTGAATACCTCGGCAATAAGGCTGTCGGGAAGGTAGACCCCGGCGACCACGGTTTTACCGCGTCCCCTGATGTTGTTCACGGCGGCAGGCTTTTTGTCGGTGCACATATTTCCCGAAAGCGAGACCAGGCGCGCACCGGTTTCCTCCCCGATCAGGTCGGCAATCTTTGCACTGGCGATCGTCACCATGTTCATTCCCATGGCATCTTTCGTATCGAACTCGAGCCTGACAAAGACGCTCGTGCCGGCGACCGAGGTACTGGCGTCCAGGAATCTCCCGTGGGAGGTCGTCCCCGCAGCAGCCTTTGCCAAGGCATCGCCATTCCTTTCGACCCAGTCGGCGATTTCCTTTGCATGAACGACATCCCTGGCAGCGAACACCGGAGCGCGCGTCATGCCGTCCCTGAGGATCCGTACGTCAGCACCCCCGGCTTTCGTAATGGCGCTGCACCCCCTGTTCACCGATGCCACGAGCGCTCCTTCAGTCGTTGCAAGGGGGAGGAAATATTCGCCGCCGGCATATTCGCCCCGGACAGCCAGCGGACCCGCGACGCCTACGGGCACCTGGACCGCCCCGATCATGTTCTCGCAGTTCTTTTTCACGACCTGTTCGATGCCAATCGTAAATGAACCGAGGGAGTCGAGGTGCACCCCTGTCTGCTCCTCGATAAATGCCCTCCTCACCCGGACCGCGTCGGGGGCAGGCATTTCCTTCTCGAGTGAATATAATTTAAGAGACCCGTTCCTAAGTCTCTCAAGATATTCCTGCATGGTACAGTATTGGGTGTTCTCTATACATGATGGATGGTGGTATGCACAATGAGCAATGGGCCGTGAAGGTCCCGCGGATTCTTGGCGAGGAGACCAGGCAGAGGTTGATCGCCGAGGGAAGACTTGACTTCTCCTTAAAACCCAGGCATGATGGAGAATTCGTGGTATTTCCCGTCACGTCCGGTGAAGAGGATCACTACAGGGAGATCTTTGAAGCGCATCGGGACCGTCTGGCAGCGCTACCGAGACATGATCTGGTCGGCAGCATTGCAATCCTTCAGGAACCAGACCCCGAAGCGGCCGGCCTGCTTCTATCTTCGAGAAATGGGATTACCACGGTCCTCGCCCCCGTCTCCCCGGTGAGCGGGGAATATCGTGTCAGAAAACTGCAGATCCTGGCCGGTATCCCGACCACGGAGACCATAGTCCATGAATACGGCCACCGGTTCAGGATCGATCTCGCGAAGGCTTACTTCTCCCAGCGGCTTGCGACCGAACGGCAGAGGGTGGCGAACCTCGCCGGAAACGATGAGACCGTCCTCGACATGTTTGCAGGGGTCGGACCGTTTGCCATAACCCTTGCAGGAAAGGCCAGGTTCGTGGCAGCCATCGATGTAAACCCCTGGGCTGTCCTCCTCCTCAGGGAAAACTGCCTCCTCAACCGCGCCGGAAACGTCCTGCCGATCCTCGCAGATTCGAGAAAGGTCGCAAACCTGTTTCACTGGGTTTACGACCGGGTGGTCATGAACCTCCCCTTGAGCGCGATCGACTTTATCGGGGAGGCGTTCAGGGTATGCCGGCCGGGAGGGACCATTCACCTGTACTGCCTTGCTTCGGATAAGCAGGAATATTATGACAGGATTATGGAATATCCCGCAGAAACTCTGATAGAACACGTTGTACGGTCTTATTCTCCTGGGAAATGGCATATTGTCTACGACATCGGGGTCGGTGAAAAAGGAGGATAGAATTATTCTGCCGGGACATACTTTGTCCCGTAATAAATGACGCCGCTGGTCCCGTCGGCTGCGATGCGCCTGAAGACCGGCTTTACCCGCATACCGGTCTTTACCTCTTCAGGAGAACAGACGATTTGCGCCGTCATCCTCGGCCCTTCGTCGAGCTCAATAATTGCAAGCGGGTACGGGGTAAGGTCTTCGAACTGGTCGCTTGCAGTCCTGATGATCGTGTGGGTGACCACCGTGCCGGTCCCCTTGAATTTATGTTCGACGATATTCCCGCTGCGCCTGCACTCGGGGCAGAAGGAACGGGGCGGGAAAAAGTACTTCCCGCATGTCGTGCACCTGGTCCCGATAAGATTGTAGCGCTGCGGGATCTTTCTCCAGAATCGTGCAACCGACATCTCTAGACCCCCAGGATGTGGACGGCTACCGTTGCACCGGTCCCACCGACATTATGCGTCATTCCAATCTTCGCACCATCTATCTGACGTTTTTCTGCTTCTCCGCGGAGTTGCATGACAACCTCGTAAATCTGTTTGATCCCTGTCGCGCCGACAGGGTGACCGCATGCCTTGAGCCCCCCGCTCGTATTCACCGGGATATCGCCATTAAGAGCGGTTGCTCCTTCAATCGTCAATGTACCTGCCTCGCCTTTTTTGCAGAACCCGAGGTCTTCAATGGCGCATATCTCTGCGATCGTGAAACAGTCATGGACCTCGACGAGGTCGATATCGTCACGGGTGAGTCCTGCCATCCTGAATGCCCGGTCCCCGGCGGCTATCGTTGCATCGAGCGTAGATATGTCCCGCCGGTCGTGGAGGGAGATCGTATCGCTCGCCTGAGCGCTCGCAAGCACCCTGATTGGGGTATCGGTGAATTCCCGTGCCCGATCGAGCGGTGCTACCACCACCGCCGCAGCACCGTCGGTGATCGGGGAGCAGTCGAAGAGCCTGAGAGGATCGGCCACCAGGGCGGATGAAAGCACCGTATCGACCGTGATCTCCTGGCGGAACTGCGCGATTGGGTTTCTTGCCCCGTTATAATGGTTCTTGACTGCCACTTCTGCAAGCTGCTCTCTGGTCAGGGAATACCTGCTGGTATAGTCGTTTGCAATCATGGCGTACAAACCCGGGAATGTAGCCCCGACAAAACCCTCCCATTCCCTGTCGGCGGCCCCGGCAAGCGCGTCGACACTTGCCCCGGAGCCTACATCGGTCATCTTCTCGACACCTGCTGCCACGACGATGTCTTCCATCCCGCTTGAGACGGCGATTACTGCCTGGCGGAACGAAAGGCCGCCTGATGCGCACGCGGCCTCGACCCGGGTCGATGGGATGTGCTTTTTCGTCATGCCGGCATAGTCGGCGATGAGTGCGCCGATGTGCTCCTGTTCGACGAACCTCCCGGCACTCATGTTCCCGACGTACATCGCGTCAATCTGTTCACCGGCGAGGTTTGCATCGTCGAGTGCAAGTGTCCCCGCCTCGACGAAGAGGTCGCGGAACGAACTCCCCCATTTCTCTCCGAACCTTGTACAGCCGATGCCGATTACTGCTACGTCTCTCATTTCTGCATCACGATCTTTCCCTTGTGTTTGGCATACTGTGCGTACTGGACATAAATCGGGTTTTCGAGGAGTTTCCGAACAGTTGGTGCGGCTTTTCTGTCGAATTCTTCAGACTCGATTACGTCGGTCACATCGATATCGAATGCATCGCTCCCGGCTCCGGAACCGAACGAGCAGACGAATATCCGATCGCCGGCTTTTGCTTCGTCCAGGGTCGCGGCAAGCCCGATCATGCTCGAACCACTGTACGTGTTGCCGAGTTTCGGCACGACCAGGCCCGGTGCGATCTGTTCGCGGGTGAAACCAAGCGTCTTTGCCACTTTCTGGGGAAATTTTGCATTCGGCTGGTGGAAAACGGCATAATCGTAGTCCTTAGCAGTCTTCTCAAGTTCCGAAAGAAGCATCCTGCTCGCACCCTCGACATGTTTGAAGTATCCGGGATCGCCGGTAAAACGGCCCCCGTGGCGTGGATAGTCCTCGCCTTCTCTCCGCCAGAAGTCCGGGGTATCGGTCGTGAACGAGCAGGTGTGGTTGATCGCCGCAATGGGGTCCTTGTTGCCGATAACGAATGCGGCACCGCCTGCTGCGGCCGTGTACTCGAGTGCATCGCTGGGCGCTCCCTGGGCGACATCAGATCCGATCGCCATACCGTACGTGATCATCTGGCTCTTGGTCAGGCCCATACAAGTCTGGATCCCGGCGGTCCCGGCTTTGCATGCGAATTCAAAGTCAGCCGCCATCATCCTCGGGGTGGCCCCGATCGCCTCACCAACCGTGCAGGCGGTTGGCTTCACCGCGTAAGGATGGGATTCGCTCCCGACATACACCGCCCCGATCTGTCCGGGGTCCAGGTCACGCCTGGCTAGGGCATGCCGTGCTGCTTCGACGGCAATTGTGGCCGTGTCTTCATCGAGATCGGGGAGCGATTTTTCATACACACCGAGACCTCCGGTCACGTCGGAGGCGTTTGCTCCCCAGACGCGGGTGATTTCTTCTATTTTAATCCGAAACCTCGGTATATACACACCGTAGGTGATAATTCCTACCATTGTTCTTTCCTCAGTACGCTGACAATTGAATCGATACTCATTTCTGTACAGAGAACGGTGATCCTGTCTTTTTCCGCCATTTTCGGGACGATCGGGTGCACTTCGGCGGGGTCGATCCCCTGCAGCACGACGCATCGCGGTTTGAAGGGCGTAACCCTGATTGCGACCAGAGGCGATTTTCCGGTTGACACGTGCGTGAAGATAAGTGCACGCTCCGTGCTCCAGCCGTAAATGCGGTTGAACTCGTTCGATGAAAGAGTCAGTATCGCATTCAGGCTGTTGACAACGGTGTATCCGAAAATAGACTGGTCGAGTGAGCCGCACAACGTCGTGCATGCGATGGCCTTGGACAATTGCCCGAGTGAGACCGGGTTCGCATAATCGTGGATGTCGTAGATGACATCTTCATCGAAATCGCTGTACAGCATCTTTGCAAATTTCTGGATGTACCGGCCGCCGTTCGCCTCATCAATCGAGAGGATAGTATCGACGATCTTGCCGACAACGGCGGTCCCGGGGCTCTTTCTCCGGCCGCTTTCATAATCGCTGATTACGGAAGGGGATACTTCCAGGTGTTCTGAAAGTACGCCCTGGGGAATGTTGAAACTCATCCTCCATTTCTTCAGGGCTTTTCCAGGCGAGTCCGACAGCGTAATCTCACCCGCCATTTTCTCGGCGAGCTGATTTCGCAATCCGGATTTCATGATCAGCTGAGTGACACCCCTGAGGTATTATAATTAACGAATGAGACTTCGACATTTCACGAAGAACCGGATCGTCTTTATCAACGATATCCGCCTGACCTGGTAGTCCTGCGCAGTGTCCGAATTCGTGGAATGAATGATCTTTTTTTAGTACCCGGATTGAAAGGGTGTTGAAAGATACAAAGCCGGTGTCCCTGGGCAATGAGGTAATGTTAAGAGACCCGTACCCTTTAGGAACTCATATATAATAAGCATCTCAAAAATGGTACGTATGCTCACTGCCGAGGACCTCCAGTGCCTTAAGACGATCGCCGTGATGGGCGGTTGCCGGGGACCTGTCTTTGCCTCTTCCCAGACACTCGGCACGACCATCGGGAGCAGTCCACAAACGGCATCCCGTCGCCTGCAGGCTCTGGAACGCACCGGGCTGATCGACCGCTCCGTTAACCCTGACGGGCAACACATCACCGTCACTGCCCAGGGCGAGGAAGTCCTCAGGAGAGAGTACTCCGAGTACTGCAGGATCTTCGGAAGGGAAGAGACGAGCGTTACCCTCGTGGGAACCCTGATATCAGGTCTTGGCGAAGGCCGCTATTACATGAGCCTTGAACCATATAAGCAGCAGTTCCTCGAGCACCTGGGGTTCGAACCGTTCCCCGGCACCCTGAACATCAGGCTCGGCCAGGCAAGCATCAGACAGAGGAAGAAGCTGGAGCAGCTCGAATGGATAGAAATCAAGGGGTTCACTGCAGACGACAGGACGTTCGGGAGCGCGAGGTGCCTGCCATGCAGGATCGGGAAATGGCCGTGCGGGATTGTGGTGCCGGTCAGGAGTCATTATCCCGAGGATATTATCGAACTCGTCTCGCCGGTCGCTCTCAGGGACGCCCTCGGGATAAAAGATATGGATACGGTAACCGTGGAGATATTACAATGATTGAGGAAGCTATTGCTGCGTTAAGAGAAGGGAAATTCATCCTTCTCTATGATTTCGACGACCGCGAAGGAGAGACTGATTTTGCGATCAGGGCTGATGCGGTAACCCCCCGCCATATTATGCAGATGAGGAAAGACGGCGGCGGGCTGATCTGCACGGCCGTCGATCCCGAGGCGGCGCAGCGTCTCGGACTGCCTTTCGCAAGCGACCTTCTCCGGACGAGCGGTGTCGCCGAGAAAGAAGGGGACATCCCCTATGATCGGAAAAACCACTCCTCGTTCTCGCTCTGGGTCAACCACCGTAATACCTTCACCGGAGTAACCGACAACGATCGTGCACTCACGATCAATGCCGTTGCCGAACAGGTCAGGCGATCGCTCAACGGCGGGGGAGCCGACTTCCACGATCAGTTCCGCACCCCGGGGCACGTCGCACTGCTCAGGGCCGCCGACGGACTTCTCGGGCAGCGCAGGGGCCAGACCGAGTTGTCGGTTGCCCTGGCAAGAATGGCCGGCATCGTGCCCGCCATCACGATCTGTGAAATGCTCGACGACTCGACGGGAAATGCGCTCTCCAAGGCCGATGCGAAGCGTTATGCGCACGAGCATAACCTCGTTTTCGTGGAAGGGAGTGAGGTTGCCGCGGTTTGGAACCGGAAGGGCACCGGGAAATAACTTTTTTCTTCATACCCGGCTGCCTGATTTTTTTAATTGATCTGTCGAATTACTACGCCTGCTGCCTTTTTCATCAGCCGACATCCTTTATTTTTCGATGCTCCTTAGCCGAATTGAGATCGCATGACGCTTCCGGGGCTCCGCGCCGCCGCTGTGACGACCCCGGCTGGGCCAGGGACTGTATGGGAACCCGATTAACAATCTCAATCCCGATTGACCCTGTCCACTGGCTACTCCACTTGCGGGAGGGGCAGGGTGGGGGAACCCCGTCCTGTCAACGGATGCCTGAAAGAATGGTCGAAAAAATAAATGAGTGCATTTTTTGAAAAAGAGCAGATAACTTTCGATCTTCTTACTTTTTAGGATAGCAACTCCGGGCGGGATCCCTGTGATCCACGTCGGAAAAACCGGAGTAGCCAATGATTTGGGTGGAGGATCTTTTCGCTGGTTCCATAGTACAGGATAATTGACACGGAAAAAAAAGAATTAGAATTTCAGCTGGGCCAGGGCTCCGTACACCATCTTCCGGTATGCAGCCGCATCGGTTTTGTAACGCCCTGCCGCATTGACCGAATCGGGCGAGGATCCCATTGCATCGAGCCGGTCAAGGGTCGCTTTCGCCGCATCGAGGACCCAGCAGTCCCGTATCTCCCGATCGACAACCGTTACCGATTCGGCCCTGACAGAAACGAGGAAGTTGCCATCAGGGGTTTCGTATAGTGTCGGTTTCCCGACAACTGCAACGAACGCCGGTGGTTCGATCCGGGCCATCTGCTGCATCGCCTCGGGCTGGTAACTCCCTGCCATGACGAAAAACGTCCCCGTGGGGTCCACGACCCGTGCCCGGTAGAACATGTTCTGCTCTCCCTGACGCTTTTTCTCGGTGAGGGTACCAACGAGGAACACCCTGTTGCACCGCTCTCCCGTGGGAAGAAGGACGTACGACGGGCTCTTTTCGTCGGTGCCGTCCCTGAACTGTTCGCGTATTTCTCGCAGTTCCGCGGCAAACACCCTCCTTGCCGGTTCGCGTTCGAACTGGGTCTCCCGCCTCGGTGCTATCTTCTGGTACTGGGTGCTCATGCCGTCTCACCCCCGGTCCTGTTGAGGAGATCGGCGAGGAGGACCGGGTCAAAGCCTGTCCGTTCGCAAGTATTGACGAGGACTCTCCTGTCGATCTCCTTTCCTTCGCAACGGAGGTACCGGCCGAGTATCCTCTCCCTCATCCGCAGGAACACCTCGTCCATGCCGAGGGGATTATTTTCAGCCAGTTCCTGGGATTCGGCAAGGGTCATACCGGTGAGTTTCTCGACGGCATCTTTCTGGAGGAGGATCTCATGGGTCACCTGCCCGTTGTCGAGCCAACCCTTGATCCTAAGGTCGTACTTGAACCCCGTCTGCATCTCGTGCACCGGGCAGTAATTCTGGCGGGACAATACCCTGTTGCAGCCTTCTTGCGGACATCGCTTGATGATCCCGGAACCGGGTGCCACATGCACGAGGACTCCCTGGATGGTGGCCGACCCCGAGGTCACCTCGATATCTCCTTCCTCAGGGACTATTGTTGCAGTATTCAGGTTGAGGGAGTAGCGACCATTGAACTCGTCGACCAGGGCGTAGTAGACATTATATACTCCGCCGGGAACGAGCTTTTCCTTTCCCTCCTCCTTCCATGTGACGAATTTAACGGTCCCGGACTCGTCGCCGAGCAGGCCCGACTGCAGCATGCGGTCGTGGGTGGCATCCCATTCCTGGACAACTTTCGCACGGACTGAAGCGACGCCCGGTGCCAGCTCGGCAAGCGGTGTAATAACCGGTATCAGCACTTCGTCCTCCTCAAGTTCCGTTACCGTGGTACCGGAATGGATCTTAAGGTTCAGTGCTCCCTTGAATTCATCAACTACTGCCGATTCGAAACGGTACCAGGTGCCTGCCTTGAGAGACGGGGCCGATGCCTTGGCCCAGACAACAAACCTGATCGCACCGGAATTATCGGCAATGATCCCTGTATAGGCGATTGAAGGAGAAGGAGAACCGGTAAGGGCGACAATTTTTCCTTCTATCGTCACCCAGTCCTCCGGACCTATCTCATTGATCGCCTTCTTCTCACCAGGTCCGGAACTCCCTGCAAGCTGGACACCGTAATCGCGGGCGGTATCGAAGAGTACCGTCCGCTCGGCATCTGCCGGCTGGAGGCCGAATTCATCAATCAGGCGGCGGACTTTCTGCTCGATCTTCTGTTTATCGGCCGGGTGTCCTTTGCTCTCGATCTTTTGGGAGATTCTTTCAACAATCTGGGAAATATCCATTTTTACATCTCCAGCATAGTGTTCACATGATCGCCCATATTAATGGTGATCTGACGCGGGGGGTGAAACTGACAGGACCCGGGAATTCTCATGCAGGTATGGCAACTTTAAGTATCAATGTGGAGAATAATACGTCATGGAATTAACAGCAGACAGCACGATTTACGATCTTCTCAAGGCAAAGCCCGAGTCAGCCGAGGTCTTATTCAAATTCGGGATGGGCTGTGTCGGGTGTGCAATTGCCAGGGGCGAAACCGTCAGGGAAGCAGCGGAAGCACATGGCGTGCCCCTCCCTGAACTCCTGGCTGCCCTTGGAATTGCAGCGTAAAACAATCTTATCACGATTTTTTCAAACTTTTCAGTTCCTTTACCGATGCCTCGGGATTGCGTTTGAGGTAATCGGCAATTCTCGGTTCATGGAGCAGCCCGCAACGGCTGCAGTTCCAGACTTCCCGGCCGTTCGAACCGGTGACGTACTGGCCGAGTTCCTCGTCGCCGCATGGGTAAAACGGACAGTAGCAGTAATCGCAGCGCTGGCCTTCGAAGTGACAGGGATAATAGGGGCACTGTTCGGGTGTCCACTCTGCGAAATGCCCCTCGCCGAACCTGCTGAATACAAAAAGGGCCGGCCGGTTTTCCGGTCTTGCCTCCCGGGACGCCTGTGACATCCCGAACCTGATGCATTCCCTGATCCGTTTTCCAGCTTCGGTTCCGGAATCGCAGGAGGTATGGATTATGGCACCTTCAGATGCGACAATTATCCGGTCTCCCGGAGCACCGGTGCAGCCGCACCCGGCACAGTTGATCCCTTCGGACTTTGCTTCCGTGCCGGTTACGAGGGCCCCGAGGAGAGCCGCATCCGAAAACCCCTCCCCAGAATAAATGACGATATCAAACGCACCGTTCTTTCCTGCGGGGTCTTTCGCAGGACTTCGAAGGATAAAAACAGAGATGAAATCGTATTGCAGGACAGAGAGGTGCTTAATCCCGCTCCCGGTAACCAGGCCGAAATATTCACGGGACAGTCCCTCTGCGGACACGTGGTTCCCGATCACCTGTTCTTCAGGAGTCCCTGACGGTTCCTCAACCTGGCATACGAGCAGGGTGGAAACATTGCCGATTCCCCCGAGAGGGCCTGTACTTGCCGCCCTGAACGCTCCACGAATGAAAAGGGTAGAATTTCTCAGATAGTATTTCATGCGCTGCGATGCTATGCAACCGTGTAGCGGACCCTGTCCTTCAGCTCCTGCTGTTTTCCTGCATTCCAGCCTGATACATCCTGCAGGTACCCGGTGACGCGGCTTATCTGGACGACGTCGTGTGATCCGCATTCTGGACAGACGGCCGATTTACAGAGTGGACAGTAATCGATTCCTGATAAGATCTCGTGGGAACAGTGGCAGTGGTCAAGCGGACACATGATCTCAAGCTGGGTTTCACCACATTTCGGACAGGGAGACTCCTCTACGATGAGGTGACAGGTATGGCATTTGTACCGCCGCTCGGCTACGGGTATATCCTCAAGAGACGGGTATTTTTCCGCAATTTTCCTTTGTTCCTCGTTCCATTCCATACTACTAGATAGAATGCCACCCTTTTAAACTTTTAGGCTGTTCCCTGACTGATCGCGCCTCAGGAGACTCATAGGGTTCATCATTTTTTTATCAGGTCCCAGATTTTCATCATCGGCGGATCCATGCATACTGCCGCGCTGCAGCACCGGGGTCGGCAGATTCATAAATTGAACGCCCGATAATAATCCCGTCGGCGATCCCGGCAATTTTTTCGATCTCCCCTCCCTGGGCCCCGACTCCGGGGGAGAATACCTTTCTGTCTCCGGCAAGTCCTTTCAGGTGTGCGAGCCGTTCCGGCCGTGTGGCAGGTGCAATGATCCCGTCGGCATCGCAACTGATGGCGAGCCTCGTGATCTCTTCCGGGACCCCGTCACAGAAAAATTCCGTCGCGCCAGGATGACTCATTTCCGCAACGATATAGCAGTCCCCGCCATATTCGTGGGCTGAATCGACGCATGCGGCTGCAGAATCACGGCCAGGGAACCCGTGACAGATAATGGCGTCGTACCCGGAAGAGAAAACCAGTTCTGCAATCAGCCGGTTGGTATTCGGGATGTCGGCCACCTTGAAATCGGCGATCAGGGGCAGGTCGAGTTCTCCGAGGTCATCGGCAACCCCGAGGCCGGACGACAGCACGAGGGGATAGCCGACCTTGATCGCATCGATAGAGGGAGCGCACGATGTGGCAATGGCAACGGCTTTTTCTTTCTCCCGCACGTCGAGGGCGAGGACGAGCTCGGTCATCGGGACAACCTCTCGAGTGCGGCGGCGACCAGGAGGGGAAGGAGGATGGTCGCATCGCCATAGACAGTCACCGCTGAAGCCTCCTCTGTCAGTTTACCCCATGAACGTGCTTCGTCAAGGGTTGCCCCGGACAGGCCGCCCAGGTCCGGCCGGTCGCCGGTCAGCTGGACTGCATAGGAAAAACCGTTCTCGGTCATCAGCATGCTCTGGAGGATGTAATTTTTCGGGACGCCTCCGCCGACGAGAAGGGCCCCGGCCTTCCTCGCCGAGAAGCAGCGATCGAGGAGAGCCGGCATGTCCCGGAACGCATCGACGCAAACCTTGTGCGACTGCGAGAATAACCAGTACTGGAGCCCGATCATGGAGTCCTGGATGGCAGGGCAGTACACCGGGACTCCTTTCCGGTACGCGGCGGCGAGGATCCCCGAGTCCAGGTGCGAGCCGATATGGCGCAATAACCCGCTAATCGAGACCGTGCTCCCGTCGGGGATCTCTGAGTACGTCTCCTGCATGAACTCTTCGAAGGTGATGAACGCCTCGTTCGGGAGGTAAACGTCGTAAATCCGGTTGATGTCCTCATGGCGCAGTTCGACGTCCGAACAGTCGGCCCTGCCGTGATAGTGACGGCACCCGATAGCCTCGATGATATCGTGGGTCATGTTGGCCCCCGTGGAGACCAGCACGTCGATGCAGCCCCGGCTCACGAGGTCTTCCACAATCCCCCCCATGCCGGCGGGGACCATCGCACCTGCGAGACCAAAGAACCTGGTCGTATCGGGATCGC
>DATJQJ010000035.1:0-12118 GCA_035505975.1 Methanoregulaceae archaeon | reverse complement strand
CTCCTTTTGCATGCACGGGATCGCCGGGCCCGTTGCTGATAAACAATGCATCCGGTTCGCACCCCATAATATCGTCCGGGGTAGCATCGTGCGGATACAGGTACACGTCGGCACCACGTTTCCGGAGGCTGATTACCATATTCTTCTTTATCCCGAGATCTATTACAGCAATTTTTTTACCCCGGCCTTCTACCCGGTACGGTTCTTTGCACGAGACAGCAGGGATCAGGTCCTTATCTGACAGGGATGGAGTTTTTTTTGCGAATTCCACGGCATATTCTCCGTTATCATCCCCCACGACCAGGGCGGCCCTGAGCGTCCCCATCACCCGGGTCTTGATGGTGAGCATCCGGGTATCGACACCCTGCAAACCAAGGAGGCCATTTTCTTCGAAGTAACGGACCATCGGGATCCCGGTTGAGGGATTACCGCAGATCTCCCTGGCAATAGCGCCCAATGCCCAGGTTTTTTTCGCCTGAAAATTCTTCAGATCGACACCATAATTCCCGATAAGGGGATAGGTAAAAAGAAGGATCTGTCCATAATAACTCGGATCGGTGAGTGCTTCCATGTATCCGGTCATCTGGGTGGTGAAGACGAGTTCCCCGCTAGATTCCCCTTCTACACCAAAGCCGGTACCAACTACGTAAGTACCGTCTTCCAGTCCCAGAACCGCCTTCATGATTGCCATACATATTGTGTGCGAATACGTATTAACGATGCTGCAATTACACCAAAATCCGGCTTTGCTGACATCCTCCATCAACACTGCCTTTCCATTTGCAGATATTCTTCATTTCTCGTGATTTATTTGAAATTGGAGTATTCTGACACTCCTGGGACTCAGTCGCGAAGTTCATGTCTCCCCGGTTGCGGTTGGCACTTAATAGTCAACATTACCCGTTTCCTGACCAACACTGCTTAAAGACTATCCGGATAAGGAGGGTCAATGAAAGAGTGGACCCCCTTTCCTGCCCCAGGTGTTGCTCAGGAATAAATGAGGGATTTGAGCGAGCCCGGAACCCGGAAAAAATCGGTTTGGAACAGAGGCCCTCCCAAATCATGTGATAAAACCGGGTTTGGGCGCCGGGAAAAGTAACAGGATTCCAGTGGATTTCAGGGGCAGGATGAAATTCCAGGTTACTAACACTGCCAGGGCGACTATTTTGTCGGAAATTCACAGGTTTCTTGGGTCCTGACCATGATCCGGTTATGCGCTTATCAGGATCCGCCCCGGGACAAAAATGCGAGTTATCTCCTTCGATTTTTCCATAAAAGAAAGATTAAAAATCCATACCAATCAAAAAAGAAAGTATGACCGTTCCAAAAAAAATATTTTTTACCAAAGGAGTCGGGGTCCATAAAGACAAGCTTGCATCGTTCGAACTTGCCCTCAGGAGAGCCGGGATAGAAAAATGCAACCTGGTTTATGTTTCCTCCATTTTCCCACCGAATTGTATCCAGGTTTCAGTTGAGGAAGGGCTGAAAGTACTGCAGCCGGGGGAGATCACCTACGTAGTTATGGCTAAGAACGACACTGACGAGCCGAACCGCCTGATTTCTGCCGCCATCGGCCTCGCCCTCCCTAAAGATACCCATGAATACGGTTACCTGTCAGAACACCATGCCTACGGAGAAACCGCGGAGAGGACAGGAGAATACGCAGAAGACCTCGCTGCCACGATGCTCGCGACGACACTCGGGATAGAATTCGATATAAACCAGGCCTGGCAGGAACGCGAACAGATCTATAAAGCCAGCGGGAAAATTATCAAGACGACCCATATCTGCCAGTCAGCCCAGGGTGAAAAAAATGGGCTCTGGACGACGGCTATTGCCGCTGCAGTATTTATTATGTGAAGATGAAATGGTCATCCCTCCCCCTCCGGAACAGGGCATATACGCCCAGAAACGTGACCCAGTCAGCTTTTAGTAAATCGACTTCCCCGTTTTCCAGACCGACCTGAATAGAATGATCTAGATCTCGATAACGATATTATTCCCCTTTCTCACGGTGACCTTTCCCTTCTCGGCGGGATAATAGACGATGGTCCGGCCCATATTCCCACCCACGTCCTCTCCGATAATAGGGATATTATGTTCTTTTAATAATATCCGGATTGCTTCCACATTTCTCTCCCCGATATTTAAGTTACCCGAAAAACTCTTGAACATCGATGCTCCTCCCGCAATCTTTGCCACCAGTGATCGCGGATTGCATCCGGCATTTATCAGTTCGCTGATCATTATTTCGACGGCGGTATCGGCATATTTCCCGGGACGTTCCCTTTTTCCCTGGGATTGGGGCAACATGACATGGGCAAGCACCCCTATTCCCTTCTCACGGTCGTGGATAATCAGTCCGACGCACGACCCGAGGCCGATTGACGACATGGGGGTCTTTCCGAGATGATGTTCACCGATCCCGATCAGAACGAGATCACTGTAGAGTAACGATTCGCTCATGGAATAGTATACCTCAAACAGCAGGGTTAACCAATGCTTCGAGCATTTTCAGTATTTCTTCAAGCATTGGCTTATTCGGGAATAAGAAGATACTGCTCTTTATTTCGTGGGCATCACTTTTCAGTTCGGTTTTGAATAGTACAACTTCGTCGATATCCCCGGAATCCTGCGACGCAATGATGCTCTGGAGGGCTGCATGGGGCATATCGATCACCATCTGGGGCGGCGATGGCAGCATGATGATATTGAGCAGCCCGGCTGTTCCGTCAAGGAAAGCGGAGACCATGATATTTCCTACTTCGAGTAATGCACTCTCGTCCATTTCATTCATTTCACGGTTGAGGTCCTGGATTCCGAGCATCACGTTGGTAAGACGGATCACCGAGTCCTTCGGAATATAAAGGAGCAGATAGCCCCCCGACGATACTTCCCCGTTGATCTGGAACAATACGAGTGCAGCAATTTCATCCCCGACATATTTATGAATTTCCGAGATATCGATTACACTGATTTCGGGAACGTTCATCGCGATATTGGTGGAAAGCATGGTCGACAACGTTGTTGCCGCATGGGCTGCGCCAATATTTCCGAGCTCCTGCAGAGCATCGACCTGGATCTTTGTCAATTGCATTCTAATTCTCCTTAATGATTGAATTGATATCAAGTACCGGTACTACCTCGCCATCTCCGGGGATGGTAACTCCGCTGATACCTTTGCACATACCGACCATCGGGCTCATAGGTTTAATGACGACTTCCTGCTGGCCTTCAATCAGGTCGACGGGAATCGCCAGTTTGCGGTTCTGGTAATGTACGATCAGGAAAATTTCACATATCTCGGATCGGCCGAACATCTCCTCCAGCCTCCTCAGCGGAAGCACTTCATTTCGTATCATAATCGCTTCCTGACTCCCGATATGGTGGATGTTGCTGATGGAAAGCCCCGCAACCTCGACGACATTATTTACTGGTATTGCGCAGCGCCTGCTGTTGATCCTGACCATCAGGACATTAACTATCGCCATTGTCGGGGGCAGCACCAGTTCGAACCTGGTCCCTTTACCGAGGACAGAATCAACCTTAATCGTTCCCTTCAGCGAATCTATCGCTGTTCTGACGACATCCAGGCCAACACCCCTTCCGCTGACATCGGTAATTTTCTCTGCCATGGAAAAACCCGGCAGGAACAGGAGATCGTAGACCTGCTCGTCGGACATGTCTTCCCCCTGTTCTTCGGTAATGAGCCCGCGCTCTATTGCCTTTGATTTTACCCGTGCTGAATTTATTCCCCCTCCGTCATCTTCGATAACGATCACGACATTCTCGCGGTCCCGGCTGGCAACCAGGTGCAGCAGTCCTTTTGCCGGCTTCCCTTGCCCGATCCTCGTTTCAGGGATCTCAATCCCATGATCCACGGCATTCCTGATCAGGTGGAGCAGCGGGTCGTTGAGACCGTCAAGAATGCTCCGGTCCATTTCCGTGTCTCCTCCCTCGATGACAAATTCAACTTCTTTCTCTTCTTTTTTTGCCAAATCCCTGACAGCTCTCGGAAACCGGTTAAAAATATGGGAAAGAGGGATCATCCGGATGTTCATCATGATGTTCTGAAGATCGGATACCGACCTGCCGACCATATTCAGGGTTTCATCGAGTTCCTTGATCCGGTGTTTGTGGGCGATTTGCGCAAGCCGACCCCTGTTAATTACAAGGTCTTCGATCAGGTTCATCATCTGATCGAGTCGGGCAATATCAACCCTGATATTCTTAACTTCCCTGTTTTTATCGGCTTTTTCTTCTTTCCCGGCCCCTGATACTTCAGGTTTGGATTCCTTTCGCAGGGCATCACCGGACGCGGCAGGGGAGACAGCCATTTGCACCGGATATACCAGTTCGGCCCCAATCCTGCATTCCATCACATCGGTCCCTGCAACTGCCGCTTTCAAGGCGTCGATCCCCGCATCGCTCCTGATCCGGAGCGACAACGAACCATCGAATTGTCCGTCTTCAACAACCTCCTTTGATGGCGTTGTTTCGACGATCGTGCCGAGCCCGGCCAGGTTCTCGAGGACGATCATACCACGCAGGTTCCTGTTGTCGCAGTCAGGTTTCAGGCGGATGGCAATTTTGTACTCTTCTTCACCGGCAGAAGATACTGGTACAGTTACGCCGGAGGCTTCGACACTAACGCCCCGATATTCAGCTTCTTTCTCCCCGGTGCCTGGCAACAGAGCCGGTCCTGGCACCTGAGGTCCTGACTGACCGGGGGACACATTGACAGGGTTGCCACCTTTCACTTTCCATTCGAGGAGTGCATTGAGGCGGTCTTCAAGATGGATATCAGATCCCGACCCTCCTGATTCAATATCGTCGAGGATCATCTCAATATCGTCCGATGCCTTCAGAAGCGTGTCCACGAGGTCAGGTTGCACGGTCAGCTGACCGCTCCTGATATTCTGGAAGACGTCTTCCATTGCATGGCATAATCGTTCGAGCTGGTCGAACCCCATTGTTGCCGACATTCCTTTAAGGGAGTGGGCAGCACGGAATATCTCCCCTATCGCCGATTCATCGGAGCCACGTTCCAGGATAAGAAGGTTTTTAACGATCGTTTCATGGTTTTCCCGCGATTCTGCAATGAAAAGCGACCGGTACATATCCATTTCCGACATTTATCCCCCCGCAATTTTATGGATCGCCCTGCTGATCTCGTCTGCTATTCCCGACAACGGTACGATCATGTCGACACAGTTTCGGTCCAGGGCAGATCGTGCCATGCCGTAAACAAGGCAGTCTTCTTCCCTGCATACCATGGTTGTTCCGCCATGCTGCTTGATCGCGAGAGTTCCTTCCCCGCCGTCATTTCCCATTCCTGATAATATCGCTGAAACAGTCCTTGGCCCGAATATCTCGGCAGCTGACATGAACGCTTTATCGACTGCGGGACGGACACTGTGTAACGGGGGGGCCTGGGAATGCACGATTTTCCCCCCTTTTTTACCGGAATCGGTAATTATTCTGGAGATGACTGAATGGAAGCCGGCTTTTGCGATGTAAATATTTCCTGTATTGAGAATGTCCCCGTTTTCGGTCTCTTTCACGGGCATCGTGGATATCCTGTTCAGGCGCTGGGCGAGGGCCGCAGTAAAACCGCCAACCGGCATATGCTGTGTAATAAGAATTGCAGCCGGTATTTCTGATTTAAAAGAGGAAACGACGATATCGAGCATGGGGGGTCCTCCTGCTGAAGATCCAATCACTACGAGATTTACTGCTGGTCCCGAGGTAACACTGACTTTTTTCTTAACATACGAAATCTTTATGAGATTTTTTATTTTGGAGAGCAATTCCTGGCCAATTTCCCTTACTGCTGCGGGATCCTTCGGTTTGAGCATGAAATCATCGGCACCAAGGTTCATTGCCTTCTGGGTCATTATCGCACCGGATGAAGTCAGTGAACTGAGCATCAGAGTCCTGGTTTGAATTTTCAGGGCCGATTTCTGTTTCAAAACCTCGAGTCCATTCATCTTCGGCATCTCGATATCAAGGGTAATTACATCGGGTGCCAGTTCTTTGATTTTCAGGAGTCCTTCTTCACCGTTAGCTGCCGTACCAACGACCTTGATTTCGGGGTCCCGGCTGAGTATATCTTTGATGATGGTACGCATGAACAGCGAATCATCGATGATAAGAACACGGATGATCATCAGGATCCCAGGACGTTGTTGATCTCTTCCAACACTTTGGGTGCCTGGAACGGCTTTACGATATATCCCCTGGCGCCGCTTTTTATGGCAAGTTTGACCATCTGTTCCTGGCCTACAGCCGTGCACATGACAACCCGCGCCCCTGGGTCAAATGTTTTGATCGCTTTTAAGGCCTCTATCCCGTTCATTTTGGGCATTACGACGTCCATGGTAACGAGATCGGGCTTCAGTTCCTTGTACTTTACGACTGCTTCATCCCCGTCGCCTGCTTCCCCGACAATAGTATGCCCCCCCGAAAAGAGGATATTTTTTAAAAGGGTCCTCATAAAAAGTGTGTCATCAACGATCAGAATTTTTCCCATGTATGATCATAAAGCTGTATGTGACACATTATTTATAGGTACCCACCTTCCCGGTTCAGGAGAATTTTATTGAGCCGGGGGCTTTACCGCATCCGAAATGAACCTGACTCCTTTCGGGGTGAGCTGGACTTCCCTCCGGATGAACATTACTTCCACCATCCCGAGTTTCAGAAGCTTTTCGACGATTGAATCAAGTTCTTTGTGCGAGATATTGAGCATATTTTCAATTGCATGGGAGTCCATGCCGCTATAGATCAGCATACCGACCTGCGAGGAGACCGGATCGAGCTCGTCGCCTCTCATCTCGAGGTCTTTGGTCGCATCCTTCAGGAAATTCAGAAGAACCTGGAGGGTAGACAGGGGGCAAAGGACGAAACTTGTCACGACTTCGTTGTTTTCAAGGTGATCAATTTTGACCACATCGAGTTGCTTTTTCTGGATATCACGCTTGACCATCTCAATTCCCGTGACTTCGGTTGTCGGAACGCAGACCTGTTTTTCCTGACTGACAAACCATATCCCGGTCTTTAATACGGCAATTGCTCCCTTGTCCCATTTGGCATCAGTCACGAGTACTCCACCACGTATCGCAGGTGACATAAAATATGCGCTCAGGCGATATGCACTGCACGACATGATAATGATCCTTTTCAGGATCTGCATGGCCTTTGGAACGGTAGCAACGCGAAATATTTTTTCAGGATTGCCCTTAACCGTGATGCTGAGAATATTTTTCTTTTCCTCTAGGTCGAGAATCGATTTAAATTGGATCGTTACGTTAAAGGGTTCCTTTATGGTCATCTGTTCCTGAGAAACATCTATCTTCGTTACCAGCCATTTCCCTTCGTGTTCGACTTTCACCGGTATTTCAGGCATAGGTGCTCCCGTTTATCATCTTTCGCCGGCCTTATTGTTTTTTGTCTTGTTCATTGTCAGGAAACCTTCAAGTTCTTTTTCAAGGTCCTGAACCGGTACATTAATGCCCTTTAAATCGCGTACGAGGCTGGCATGTGACTCTTTTTTGGTTTTCGTTGCCTCTGATTTAAGCGAAGACATCAGGTCATCGTCTTCACCTTTACCGGTAGAAAATGCGACCATCGAATCTTCCATTTTCCTGGGTTTCTCAACAGGTTGCGCTGCTGCCACCTTTTCCGGTTCTTTCGGGACATTCGTTTTGCCGGGACCCGGGGATGCCTCGGTCTTTTCGGGCTCCGGCAAGTCGTCGCCGAGGTCCAGTTCTTCATCGAGGTCGATAGACCCGATATCGAATTCCTCGAGATTGCTCATATCGGAAGCAATCGGCGATTTGTCCCCGGCATCTCCTGGTCCGAGTTCCTCCTGATGTGCCGCGAGGATATTTGCCACCTCATCATCGGTCTCTTCGTCGATGGTAATTTTTTCCTCTTCGACATCGAGGGAGACATCGAGATGAGAAATATCGTCGCCGATAGAGGGGGTCCCGACATCTTCATCGAGGTTGATATCGGAAAGAGAAGAAATATCCACTTCGCTCTTCGCTGAATCGAGGAGTTCGGTGTTGATCGGCTCTTTGACAAGTGTCGTGAACGGGTCATCAATGGTTTTTCTGGATACCGGGATCATTTCGGGATTTGCATCCTTTAATGATCGGATGTCTGAAACGTTACCGGTAATGGAACCGTCAAGCATCTCGTCGATTTTTTTCTTCTTTTGTTCTTTTGACCTTCCCGATTTTCCGGCTCTTGAGATATCAGCCGCAAGTACTGAAAATGCCCGGGTCATTGATGAGAAGAAGTCATGAGCGGTTCCGGTCCCTGCCTTCTGGCCTGACTTGGGTCCGGGGCGGGATATCTTATCGGCCGCCGGGTTCCCTATCGAAAACCACGACTTTTTGGGTTTTCGGTTAGCGGTCCCTGCAGCCGCTGGTTCCACTACCGGTTTTGTCTTCGGGGCAGGCCGCTTCTTCAACGAAATCTTCGGAAAATGGATCGAGCCGTTAATGACGAGGACGAGGACCGCCAGAGCGATGATCCCGACGATCATCACGATAGCCGGAATATCGAAGATCACGAGGACCGATCCGGCGATGACTACGATCACAAATAATACCGTCCGCCGGGTCGAATCATTCATCCTGCTTAAACCCCCGAATAGACCGGAATATTAAAGAACATATTAACAATATAGGGCGCCAGTATATAAACGATGCCCGTTAATGCCGACAAAATGCTCGCAAAGAAGTAAAACATATACCGCCCCCCGCCGATCATAATTTTTCCTGCAATGATGTTCGCGACGGTAATAATCGTAATCATTACGACGATATAGGTGGTCATCTGATCGGCGGGAAAGTTCACGAACATGTTTATCGACGATGCCATGGAACCCCCGATACTCTGTGCCTGGGACAGTCCCTCACCCATTGTCCCTACCTGACTCATCACCGTGGAAATTGCTTTCGACATCGTAAGCAGGATGTGGAACAGGAAAAGAAATATCGCAACCATCATCGCATGCATGGGAATTAACAAAACGACGAAACCCATGGATACAGTGTTTCGTTTTTCCCGAAGCAATACCTGTTCAAGCATCGATGAGCCGACAATAGCGCCGATCTTGTCAGGCGCACCGCCAAGTTCGCAGGAATCCCGGAAAATGTTTAAGTATTTGTAAATAAGGTTGCTCCCGCTCTCACCGATGAATTTTTCCCAGCTCTGCTTTTCATCGAGACCGAGGTTCAGTTTCGAATACACACTGTTTACCAGCGGTTCGAGCTGGACCAGCGATTTACTGTCTATTTCTGCGAGGGCATGCCCTATAGTAATCCCCTTCCCCCCCATAATAGCTCCGAGGCTTCTTACGAACGTGGTGAAATCCTCATCCCGTTTGATAATATTGCTGTCATCAAGATAACCGATAATACCAAGCGGGAGGAGCATGAGACCGATAATGAGCATGACGAGGCCGTAGACATCAGCGATCAGCCCCAGGGCGCTCAACCCGAAGAATACGACGCCGATAACGACGGTTGCTATGACAATTTTCAATTCCAGTCGTTTTATGATCTGTTGTTCTTTTGATCCCCGCGGGAGGCCGTGCACTTTTGCATCAGACGGGACCGACCGGAACATTGTGATGATACCAAAGGTTGAAGTGCTGATCACGATCATGTACGACATCATCAAAGTCGACTGGATATTGTCGGGCGAGAAGATTGCGATAGAGACCATGATGATGATCCCGACGAGAGCCCCCGAAAAAAGCATCGCGATATAGGCATCACCCCACTTTTTGAGCATTTCGAGGCCTTGTTCATAGGTATTCCTGTAAACACTTCTGATCGTCGCGATCTCCCTGTTGAGAAAATCCTCGTCTGGAACACCGGATTCGATCGAATTCGAGTAGCGATTCAGCATGCTGCGGAGTATTTCGTTATTCGACCTTTCTGCAACTGCCGTCAGGGCTTCGACATAGCTATAATTCCAGCGCTTGACAAAAAACTCAACCTTGGATATATATTTTGCCGGGACATATTCAGTCCTCATGGAGGTATAAGCAAAAATTTCCGGCCGTGTTGCCTGTGCTGTTGTTATTGAGGCCATATAGGTCATCATAAACAACATATCCGAGGCCATGTTCTTGGACTCCAGTAGGGAAGAGAGCTTCTCTTTTACTGAAGAAAACATACCCTGGAATGGGATCTTACTGGCTTGTTTCGTCGGCGTCCCGGCGGGAAGGTTTTTCAATTCCATGATGGATCTGATATGGCTTAATCCCCAACGTCGATGGCGAGTAATCCCTGTTTTTTAACTTTTGTCGTCATGTGGTAGAGATCGTAGAATCCGGTATATCCGGCCTTATGGAGACGCTCGAGGATGCGGGCTCTTTTCTCCACTTCCTCATACATTCCGGCTTTTTTGTGTTCCGGGATACCCAGCATGGTGGCAACCTTGTTTTCGAGGAGGAAACTGCTGCCTCTCCCGGTAAATTCGTGGGTGTCGGTGATCGGATCCCAGTGGAACATTTCGACAAATGAAAAACCCTGTGTCTCGGGGTTGAACCCGACCAGTTCGTTGATGGAAAGGATCCGCCTGACCATTTCGCCGGTCGGTCGCCGTACTGCGCTCTGGATGACAACGAGGTTCAGGTTGTCGACGTAGGTTTTCGGAATATTGATCGGATCACCACAGAGACGCTGGATCAGTTTTTCAACTGATGCAGCGTGGAATGTCGAAAGGACAGGGTGCCCGGTCTGCATCGCACCGAATGCGACCGATCCCTCGACACCACGGATTTCCCCCACAAGGATCTGGTTCGGTCGTTGACGGAGTGCCGCCCTGAGAAGGTCGAACATCGTTACATCGCCGCCTTCTCCTTCTCCCTTTCCTTTGCCTTTCGAAACTTCCCTGGTCCAGTTCAGGTGCGGGATCTGGAGTTCCGGCGTATCCTCGATCGTAACGATCTTGTTCTCTGGCGGAATGAATGTCGTCATCGCATTGAGCGAGGTGGTTTTCCCGCTGGCAGTTTCCCCGCTCATAAAGAGCGACATGCCGTTCTCAATGCAAATCCAGAGGTATCCGGCAGCCATATAGTCGAGGGTCTTGAACTCGATCAGTTTCAATATGCTGATCGGGTCGTCCATTGCCTTGCGTATGGTGAAGTTGGACCCTTTCCGGCTGATATCCGTGCTATATACGATGTTGATACGTGAGCCGTCCGGGAGCGTGGAATCAACAATTGGGTTACGGTACGTAATCGGTCGTTTCGTCCTCTCGGCGAGCTTGATTACGTAGTTATCGAGGTCTTTTTCCTTGTCCCATCCGACGACCGATTTCAGCCCTTTGAATATTTTATGTTCGACAAATATCGGTCCGATGCCGTCACAGGTGATATCTTCGATGTATTTGTCCTTGATGAAGGGTTTTAACAGTCCCACATCGATCTTGTCCCTGACCATCATGTATTCAAGGGCCTGGTACTCCTGGGGTGTCATGATGATCCTGCCGTCGGGAGTGGTGGGGACATTGGCAAAAGCTTTTTTCCGCGAAGAACTGTCGTTCGCAGTGAGGTCCTTATTGAGAAAATTGGTCAGCTTGCTCTTGAACCCCTGCTCTCCGGCGGCCGGAGTCTTTGAACTTGCGATAACCTCTCCTGGTTTCTTGATGTAAATGACCTGGCTGATCAGTCGTTTGAGGACGAGGGTTCGTTCTTCGTCGGTAACAGGGT
The DNA here is from genome assembly GCA_035505975.1 of Methanoregulaceae archaeon. Taxonomy (GTDB): domain Archaea; phylum Halobacteriota; class Methanomicrobia; order Methanomicrobiales; family Methanospirillaceae; genus CAIKOD01. Next base: position 381 of record DATJQJ010000035.1, on the reverse strand, counting down.
CCTCATCAAGCGCGTCGAGCAGGTCGATCAACTTGATCTCCACGGCAGGGGCCAGGTCCTGGACGCTATGGAGGAACGAAGGTTCAATCGGGATATAGAAGTTCCTCACATCGTTCGGGTCGTAAAAGATGTGCACGAAGACGTCGTCGGTCGCAGGGTATATCAGGTTCGGTTCTTTGATCGATTTCAGGTCGCGTTTCAGTTCCGAAAAGAAGAGCGGGATCCCGAACTCGTCGACAGGGAATATGTGCAGGTATTCGAGGAGATGCACGCTGTGCTGGACATATTCCTTGGCATTCGCCGGGAGCATCCGGTATAATGCGCAGCCATCGATATTATTTGCGCAATCGTTGTCTTCCGTATTCGTGGCCTTTTTAAAAG
>DATJQJ010000034.1:0-44616 GCA_035505975.1 Methanoregulaceae archaeon | reverse complement strand
ACCCCTGCAGGATCTGTTACATTGCTGTAAGCCGGTGTTCCGATTGTTTTGTTTGTCAGGGTAATTGTCCATCCGCCAAGACCTGATCCGGTATAATTCACCTTATCTCCGGTAATGTTCCCGAGCTGCTGCGTGTTCGTGAAGTTCTGGTTCACCAGCAATAACGATGTGCCGTTGATCTCCACGGTCATATTCGCTGTCACCTGCGTCCACCCGGGCTGCGGCATTTCATTCAACTGGTAGATTCCCCACGGGATATTCGTGAAACTGAATCCGCCGGTGTTGTTCGTGAGCATTGAATCGAAATACGGGAGCGTGCTGTTCGATATCGTGATGTTCCATCCGCTTAACCCGTTACCTGACCCGTCCCGCTTGTACCCGCTCAGGTTCCCTAACTGCTGAGTATTCGTGAAGTTCTGGTTCACCAGCAATAGTGATGTACCGTTGATCTCGACGCTCTGGTTCAGGGTAACCTGGGTCCACCCGGGCTGTGGCGTTTCATTCAATTGGTAGATTCCCCACGGGATATTCGTGAAACTGAATCCGCCGGTGTTGTTCGTAAACATTGAATCAAAATACGGGAGCGTGCTGTTGAAGAGCGTGATGTTCCACCCGCTTAACCCGTTACCTGACCCATCCCTCTTGTACCCGCTCAGGTTCCCGAACTGCTGAGTATTCGTGAAATTCCGGTTCACCAGCAATAGCGATGTACCGTTTATTTCCACTGTCTGGTTCGGGGTGCCCTGGGTCCACCCGGGCTGTGGCGTTTCATTCAACTGGTAAATTCCCCACGGAATATTCGTGAAACTGAATCCGCCGGTGTTGTTTGTCAGTGTCGAGTTGAAATACGGGAGTGTCCCGTTCGATATCGTGATGTTCCATCCGCTTAACCCGTTACCTGACCCGTCCCTCTTGTACCCGCTCAGGTTCCCAAGCTGCTGGATATTCGTGAAATTGTAGAATATTGTCAGATTGTTTACACCAATCGTAACTGTTTTGTTCTGTGTAAGAGCGGATTGAATATATCCGGCCTGGGGTGTTTCATTCAGCCAGTACAACCCATATGGTACACTGGTAAAGTTGAATCCTCCGGTGTTATTCGTGATATTATATGAAAAGTACCCGGATGTACTATTTGAGAGGGTAATATTCCACCCGGAAAGCCCTGCTCCGCTTACCGAATCATTTTTATATCCGGTAATATTTCCAAGTTGCTGGTTTCCAAAGTACACTGGCAGGCAACAGCGGACCGGGACTTCGAAAAAGGTGAGCTGGACAGGTCCATAATCTTCCTGTTCGATGTTTAGGAACATCCCTTCTACCCCCCCACATGTAGGTTTATAACCGGCTCCATTCGCGTTCGCATCGGCAACAATGGCTTTGGCCTGGATTATCTGGGCAGCAGTCAGGCTTACACCACCAAAAGGATAGTACGCGGCTTCGATTGGGCGGGAATTGGTAAAATTCCAGATTGCAGCCTGGAAAGATTGGGAATTATTGCCCAGGCTGTAATAATAGGATCTTTTGTTAAGCATGTAGTTTATTTTGTCCCATTGTGTCGTTGCAACTGTTGGGAAGTCCGAAACAAAATCTGAAGGGAAAGGCGGATACGAGGGGATAAAGCTGTAAATTTCATATGGCTTCGAAGTCTGTATTTCAGTACTGGTATCGCCGCACCATGCAGGATACTCTGTGTTCTGGACATCATACCCCATCGTGGGATTTATTCCCGTGATTTTAGTCACGAGATATGCCGTATCCGACCCTAGCGGAGTCCCTCCGCTTTGATAAAAGACCTCGCCATCGATGGTTTCAAGGTGGTCCGGAGGCACGTAAGGAAACGGCGGGACGCATGTTGTCTGATTGAGAAATGTCGTATTATGCCAGCCAGAGATAAGCGTTTCATTTACGAAATAAGTCCCTTTTGGGACATTCAAAAACGAATAATTCCCAGTTGCGTCAGTTATTGTGGTAGCATAATAGGGTAAGGTGGTGTTTCCGATGCCGATATTCCAGCCTGGCAAACCAGGCTCCCCGGCATCGCGTTTTCCATTTCCATTAAGATCATTATATTTATATCCAGTAATATTAAATATCTGTTGATATTGATTTCCAAAGTTTTGATCGGTGAGGTAGAAACTACTGTTATTAATCTCGATGGAATATCCATTTTTACCCTGGGTCTGAAGCCAGCCTGATTGTGGTACCTCTTTCACAATATAATCGCCATAGGGTACCTCGAATTCATATTCCCCGTCTTCATCAGTAACAGTGCTCGCAATAAAGGTATTATTCGGATAGAAAAGATTCACAGTCCAGAATTCGAGCTGACTTTCGTTATTAACGATATCCCACACTGAATTCCCGTTATCATCGCTATAGACATGGGCTTCCACTTCACCGATGTGCTGATAATTGCCAAATTCCACAACCTGATCGATAGGAGTCAGGTTGTTTTTTCCCACATTGATCTGAACTGCAAATCCTCCCGGGTCAATGAACGGAACCGGCTGGGGATATATAAATTTCTGCTGCCCTGTGAGTGTAAATCCCTGAGTAGCAATATTGGCACCAGGCCCGAGAACCTCATTCGCCCGGATTATTAGATGGGTTTGTGAGGGAGAAATTAGTGAGTTGGCAATAGAGGAATTAACAATATTATAGCTGGTACTTCCATTTGTCAGAACAAGGTTTGTCACTTCAATTATTGTTGGTGTGGATCCCGAATTCGTTCTTGTGAAAATATCTATCGTATCTATGGGGGATGTCGTGCTTGTAAGATTGGCCGTGGCATAAATGCTCGTAGTCGTATAATTGATAAGTGCACTGGGCGGTGACGGAGGTCCGGTGACGGTATAATTAATCGGAGAGGTTATATTCGAAGGATCATAGGTGAGAATAAAATTATAGGTCGTGTCATTTATCCAGTGTGGATTGATCGATGTTCTGGTCTGACATCGAATCGAAAACGGATTTTCCCATTCGAGATCCTGGTGATAAGAGCTTGAGCTCCCCCATAATGACCGCGCGGCAAATGCAATATTCTGAGTGGGGAGGATTAACTGGGCACCGGCACCGGATGCCAGGGATTCTGGTGGAAATACTGATGCATTCTTGAAATCTACAAGAACATCAGTTGGAGTCATGTTGTACCAACCGGGATGATTTGCCAGATCTTCCTCAACCTTGTAAATCGAGTTCCCGTCCAGACCGGTGAAGAAAAAATTTCCCTGCGCATTTGTCAGCTGGTATGCGGCGAGTAATCCGGTGGTTTCGTTGAAAACAGAAATATTCCAGTTAGGAAGTCCTAATTCCTGATCATCAGGATCAACATCATTTACTGGATCGAAGTGTCCGTTATGATTAAAATCATTATATTTCAAACCGGATATATTTGCAGCATGGCAAGGGATTGTTATCCCACATAGAATAGCAATGAATACAGCCAAAATTAATGGGGAATATCGAGATCTTTCCATGTATGACACCATCAGAATAAATTGATAAAGTTTTATAAGTATATTTATACTTTTCTACAAGGTTCAAAATTTGCAAAAATTGGAAATTCTTATCCACAAAAAAAATAAAAAAAATTTCAGCATATCATAAGGTGATTTTATATCCCGATTGGTAGGCCACAGTCTTCTGGAAACTCTGGATTAGTCCGCCAGCTGTCGATAGTTCATTGTATTGCAGGTCAAGTTCTTTCCTGCCTCCACCACCCGGACATCCGGGGCCCGCTTCCTGTTTATGGATATTGACATATGCCGAAACATCTCCTACGGCCGGATCGGCTCCGATGCCATGGAGGCTTATTGAATAATCAAGTTCCACCGGAGGACCATCAACGACTGGTTTTGGCGGCCAGAATTCAGAGCCCTCTCCGGCTGCGTTCTCAGCTACACTCCGGACCATCGCACTGGTCACAACCGATGCCGTGGCCACATCAAGATCGCTCCCCGATTTTACGATATTACAGAACGGCGGAGCACAGTTTCCGATAGCAGCATGTGCGAACGGACAATCGGAAATGTATGCCACGAGCGACGTCGCATTACCGACATTATCCTGCAGGAGCTCTTCTCCTGAGGTCATTCGTCCGGCATCCTGTGCGGAAAAAGTTACCGTTTTTGTTGCTTTTACATTGAAGCTGTCTGCCGTCTGCGGGGATGTGATAATCCCCATATCCTTATTGTAAATCGTTGCCCCATTCACTGCCAGGGTATTTTCGTTGTAATAGCTTGCCATCTGAACTTCCCCGGCAGAATTGAGAGGGGGTTCGGCGGTCGTAGTCCAGTATTCGTATCCCGGGGGCTGATTGGGATACGGTGAGGAATCAAAAATGCCGGTTCCGGGAGTATATTCCCATGTATACCCCGTTTCATCGTCCCCGACAGGTGTCCAGTTTCCAGTCCCGGGAGCCTTTCCTTCATCAACAGGGTCGACTATATTGTTTAAACCGTAATTCAGGTTAGAATCGAGTTCCTCGCTGCTCAGTCTCCAGGCAAGGTTGTTATCATGTGTCACTGTCCCTGTTGCATCTATTCCCGTCGCCGTAACCAGGTTCTGGATTTCAACGGTGTTTTCGGGGGGGACAGATGCAGATACAGGACCAGTAAATGCCAAAAGGACAATCATCAATATAGGGATTGCCAAAAGAATTTGTTTTGACATGTACGTCATAACAATCTGTCAGAGGTAACAAAGTTAAAAAGAATTACGGTTTGAATTTTCGGTATCCAAATTCAGATTTCATTACTATCGTTGCCTTATCCCCGGCATCCGGTAATTCCGACGCATCATTTTTTAGATTTAATTTTAAGCGATCGGTTGAACAAACTATTTTCACGGGAAAAAAACGGTATAATACCTGGCGATACAGGATCACCATCATTTTATATCACCGGTGCGGATTCTTTGGGGATGGGTATCTGCCTGCCGAAAAAGAAGAACGATGAATCATCAGAGATCGACCTGGTAAGGAACCGGACGGATCATGTCGTCCATCTCACCCATAACGACCTCGATGCAGCAGGGGCCGATGCCATACACAGGATGACCTATGGCAAGGTCGTCTCGGTATTCTCGTCGGTCGGCAAATTTCCCTATATCCTCGAGGGACTGGCAGAAATACCAGGAAACGGTGACGTTATCAGTATCAGCGACATCGGGTTTCCCAGGAATGCGGAACGACTCCTTAAGAAACTGAAAGCAAACGGATGGTCGATTGAATGGCGGGACCATCACCGCTGGACCGATGAAGAGATAGCCACAGTCAGAAACATCGTCGACCTCCTTCATATCGACACCTCTCTCTGCGGATGCGGTATCTGTGCCAGGGACCTGCAGCCCGCCAACCAGGTCGCCGCTGAAGTAGCGCGGGTGGTCTGCGATTACGACCTGTGGAAGCACGAAGATCCCCGCTCGGCTGTGCTCGGTGAAGTCCTGCAACGGAGAAAAAACCTCGAACATGTGAGGGACTGCTTGTCCCTGGGCATATTCTCAGATAGGACAATCGAGGAGGAATATGCCGAAATTCATGCTGAAATGCAGCGATTAATGGAAAAAAGCAGGAAAAAAGCCGTCATAATGGGGGAGAAGTACCATATCGTCTTTGCACCCCTGTACGGATACCCGAGCGAGACTGCGGCCTATCTCCGGAAATCTCTCAAATCCGATATCGAGGTGATCATCTCTTCAGGCGGAAGGTTTTCCATAAGGTCGGTCCCGCCCATCAGTCACCTCGTCGCCCGCGAATTCCATGGAGGCGGTCATCCCCATGCCGCAGGCGGGAATTTTGATTTCGGGTTAAAAGACAAGATATTATTCTATCTCTTCAGGAAAAACGAACATTTTGACCGTTTGGTAACGATTTCAGAATCACTCTGACACGTCCCTGGTATAGGTGGAGCCCGACACCAGGGTCTCCCAGTACATCCCGGGTTGCCCGGTATAGTAGCCGCCAAGCGTGATGTGCTCGGGCTCCCAGTGCTGCAGGGCGCGGGCAATGGCATCCCGGGAAGGATCGAGAAGGATCAAATTCCTGACTTTGTATTCCCCGGTCATATCAATGATAAGGTCGAGCCCCGAAGGGGCGATTGCCACCGAATCCTGGTATTCAAAGAGCATTTCGAGATCAGGTCTCCGGTGGGCCGGATTGAACAAAAATACCTTTCTGCCTCTCAGCGACTCGAACACCTCAACCAGCGGGTCCTCGTAGATCACCACATGGCCGGTAATGCCGGCATCCCGCATCTCACGGAGAAGGCGCCGGTACAGCGAGGCGAGGGCCGGAATTGCATCTTCCGCATCCCCGAAGTACCGGTCTTTCAGTCCGTATTCGTGGGGTGCGGGCAGCGCCATCCGGCACCGGAACCCGGCACCGAGAAGTTCTGCAATGTCAGCTAATACAGGATCGGGGTCGAAATCGATCTCCCCCGTTATCACACTTCCATCGATGCCCCTCAGGCACTCGATGATACGGTCCCGGTAAAAAAGGCCGCCGGCACAGAGTTCATCGACGCCTGCTGCTTTCTGGATGCCTGACAGGTTGAGGAGGTGAAAGAGAATAATATCCCCTCCTCTCTGGTGCCGCTCCCCTATCCACTCCTTTATGGCATTGAGATCGGGTTCCCCAAACTGTTCTGATCCCAGGGAAACCGTCTGAAATTTCAGGGATTTTTTCATTATACATCCTATTTATAGCATCACCTTCAAAAATAGTTGTGATGCGTGATAAAACGGTCCTTGTAACGTGCGGATTGCCGTATACCAATGGCCCCTGTCATCTCGGACACCTCAGGACATACGTGCCAGGGGACTTTTACGTCAGGTACCTCAGGCGGACCGGGGAAAAGGTCGTCTTCGTCTGCGGCAGCGACAACCACGGTACTCCGGTCGTCGTTAGTGCCGAGGAGGCAGGCGTCACTCCGAGAGCCCTTGCCGAGAAATACCATACCCATTTTTTTGAGACATTCAGGCGCATGGATGTCATTTTCGATCACTTCGGAATGACCGACGACCCGGAAAACCATCACCGTACGAGATCGATCATGCAAACACTCCGGGACAACGGCTATATCTATTCGAAAATCGTTTCCCAGAGTTATTGCACGAAATGCAAACGCTTCCTTCCAGACCGTTACGTCGAGGGGATATGCCCGCACTGCGGGACTCCTGCCAGGGGAGACGAATGCGACCAGGGCTGCGGACGCCATCTTGAACCGGGGGAGATCAGGGAGCCCGCCTGCAGGTTATGCGGCACCAGAGCTGAATCAAGGGAACAGGAACATTATTTTTTTAAATTAAGCGAATTTAAGGATTTTTTGCTCGGGTATCTCGAGAACCTGAAAGGGACGTCGAATGCGAGGAACTATTCGATTGGCTGGGTAAATGACGAGCTCCGTGACTGGTGCGTGACCCGGACGCTCGACTGGGGAATAAAATTCCCCGGACAGGATGAGCTGGTGGTCTATGTCTGGGTCGATGCGCCGATCGGTTACATCGCTTTCACTGAAGAATGGGCAGCGAAAAACGGTTACGACTGGAAACAGTTCTGGTGCGGTAACCAGACTGAAATTACCCACTTCATCGGCGGGGACATCATCTATCACCACTGCATATTCTGGCCGGCCCTTCTCAGGGGAGCTGGCTATAACATACCCTGTTCAGTCGTTGCAAGCGGCATGGTGAAGGTGGACGACCATAAATTCTCCAAATCCAGGGGCTATGTCGTCTGGACAAATGAGGATTACCTGGACAGGGGGCTTTCACCCGATTATCTCCGGTATTACCTCCTGTCTTATACAAACCATACCAAGGAACTTAATTTCTCGTGGAAGGTATTCCAGGAACGGGTGAACAATGAGCTCGTGAATACCCTTGGAAATTTTGTCTACCGGACACTATACTTCGCCCACAAAGAATTCGGCGGGATCCCGGAAGGCCAGCCCGCCGGGGAGATCCTCGGGGAGATAGAAAAAAGCCTTGCCGGAGTGGATTCTGCAATCAGGGAATACGATTTCAAGGCCGGTGTCGATTCGATGATGGCCCTTGCGGCATTTGGGAATAACTATATCCAGGCAAATGCACCGTGGAAGTTGATAAAATCTGACAGGGATGCGGCCCGCGGTGTGATCCTGAACTGCCTGCAAATCGTGAAGGCGCTCGCTCTCATCATGGAGCCCGTCATCCCTGGCAAAGCCGACGCGGTCTGGAAGGGGCTCGGGCATACCGATCAGGTCCGGGACCATCCGATCCAGGAGGGCCTGCGCGGGATAGAGCCGGTAAACCTTGTCCCGCCAAAACCCCTCTTCGAGAAGATCGAGGACGATCTCGTAAAAGAGCTGGACGCCTTACTTACCAAAAGGGTAACCGAAGCAGAGAAGAAAGGAGAGAAAATGCAGGAGATAGCAATAGAAGATTTCGGCACTATGGACATCAGGACCGGGACAATTGTATCAGCGGAGACCGTACCAAAATCTGCAAAACTTCTCAAACTCATAGTCGACATCGGTTCCGAAAAACGCCAGATTGTCAGTGGTATCGCACAATTCTACGAACCTGAAACTCTGGTCGGAAAATCTGTCGTAGTCCTGGTTAATTTAAAACCTGCCAGGATATTCGGAATCGAAAGCAATGGGATGATCCTTGCCGCCGGGGACAAGGCATCCCTGCTCGTACCCGAGAAGGCAGTTGAACCAGGGACAAAAATCAGGTGATCGACCGGGACATTCCCGGTCCGGGGGAAAAAGGCGATGAATTTGTATTCCTTCACTTCATGCGATATCCTTGATTATAGGATGGAAAGGACCGGTCTCCCTTTCTTTAGCCGATCAGGGAAATTGATCCGACAATCATTTTTTTAACATCTTCAGACGGCTCGTTCTCAAGCCGTTTCTTTAGCGCCTCTGCCGACGCTCTTCCGCCGATCTTTCCGAGCGATATGGCCACAATTTTCCTGACAAAAATATTTTCATCGTCGATCCTTTGAATAAGGGGTCCTTCGGCAGACCTTTCACCGAGCAGGCCCAGCGATTTTGCCGCCATGTACCTGACATGGTCTTTTCCATCGTCAAGTGCCGCTACCAGGAGGGGGACTGCATCCTTGTTACCCATCAGTCCGAGCGCCTCGCACGCCCGGTACCGCACCTTCCAGTCGGTATCCCTGATGAGTCCGGACAGTACAGCAAATGCTTCCTGCCCTGATGATGCAAGTGAGATCGCGGCCTGCCTGCGGACTCCCTTGTCCGGGTCGTGCAGGAGTGCCGCAAGATAACCGACCTGTTTTTCTCCTTTCATCTGACCGAGAAAGTACGTGGCATATCGCCGAATGTGGGGGTCGCTGCTGTTTTCTATGGACCTGAACAAAACTTCTTTTCCGTCCTCTCCCGAGTAGGCGGTCTGTTCTTTGTGGGAAGGCTTGTCGCTTTCAGTCATCTGGTCACCGGTACCGTATTCATCATCTCATGATCCTGCTACATTTAGATATCCATCTTTTTGATTTCTTCGTGAACGGGATCCGCTCTTTTACGAATACTGTCAACTCCCCAATGCCAGGGATTACCGAATCCGAACACCAGTCAAACACAGATTACCTGAAATACTTACGGGATATAAAAAAGCAACAAAATCAAGGAGGTCTTCAACGTTCCCAAATCGCCCATGGGAAGTATAGCAACATATGGTTTATAATTAATCAGGGAAGCATACGGCTTTCTCCTGCATACCAGGCCGGAACTGCAGGGATATCGGCGAAAATTGGTTTATTTAAACTCCGGATTCCAATATCAGGAGTGCCTTTTTTCTCTATAATTTAAATAAAATATACAATCAGACACTGCCGGGCTCGCCCCACTGCTGCGGCGGCCCCGATCGGGATAGGGAAATCGCAGGAACCGTTTAATCCTCAAATCCATATTTACCCCGTCCCCTGGCAATCCCAATCGGGGGGAACCGTGTAGGAGTAAACCCCTCCTGTCGACGTGACATTTATAAATAAAAAGGGAATTCAAAAGAATTAATAGGTAAAAACACCTGAAATCCGGTAAATCATCAAGAGTCTTGCAGATTTACGAGCAGGAATGCCTCCTTGTCTAAAAATGAAATCATACCCCAGGTGATGACAGGAGAGCCCGGTCGCATCAGATTCCTTAAATCCATTAGATAATTATGAAACCCATCGCGATATCGGAAAACGGTGCGAAAACTGCAGGATGAAGGATTACCAAGGCAGAGATCGAAGGTCCCAGGTCCCGAAGGGACCTTGTTACTGCTTACCAGCCGACGCATTCAGGGCAGGCCGGGAACTGGATGTATCAGGGATTTCCCGACAATCCGGCGTTGATTTGCATCAATCCGGTGCCGGCTCACTACAGGCTGGGCTGACAATACCGGGTTTATCCGAAAAAATCCTAAAACAGCGATGCCTTTTAAAAAGAGATTTCCAGGGGAAATCCCCTTTCTTGTCATCGATGGTTAACTCAGATCAGGTTGAACCCGCCCTGGTAGGCGAATCCCTTGCTGAAACTGTTGATCAGGCCGCTTGCAGTCGAGGTTTCCGAGTACACGAGGTCTTCGGACTTGGTGGTGCTGCTGTTGCGTGCTTCCTGGATATGTACCTTGAGGTAGGCCGAAGCCGAGCCGATCATCGGCGATGAGGTACCGTCAGAGAGGGTGATTCCCTTTGAAGCGATGTTATAGTTAAGGGCTACAGGTGCTGCCGAATCTGTGCCGACAAACCTGTCGTTCGCGTTGGTGACGGTCGAGGTCAGGGTCGTGTCGATTGAACTGCCTGCCTGCACGATGTTGCAGTATGGCGGAATAACGGCCGATGCGGCTGATGCGAACGGGCAGAGGATTGCCTCCGAAGTCGACGTGGCATTTGCCACTCCGTCTACAAGGAGATCTTCTGAACGGGTTGCTCTTCCGGTGTCAATCGCGATGAACTGGAGGTCGGTATGTGCCGCCACATTGCTCTGGTCTGCGATCTTGTTTCCTGTCGAGACAGCCATGGTCTTTGCGAAGGTGGTCTGGCCTGAAACGGCTGAGACTGCATCGTTGTAGCCCGTGGTGTACTGGACTTTCGAATCGGTAAGGGGTGCACCGATACCGACTGCCATCTGGTTGCCCATGCCGGGTGTCATGTTCGCGGCAAGGGTCCAGGCGAGAGAGTCGGTTTCGGTTACGGTTCCCTGGGCCTGCACTGATGTTGCAGTGGATATTCCCTGGATTTCCGGCGTTGCCGGATCATTTCGCTCTGCCGCGACAAAGCCGGTCATTACGACGAGCATTGCCAGGGCAATGATAAAAAATCCGAGTTTTTTCATGGTTAGCGCCTACAAAATGTGATACACTCGGTATCACGAAAATGTTTAATTTCAAGTTATAAAAAGAAACCGAAAAACTGCCGCATCTGTTGTTTAATACAACCAACAGGTTAAGGTAATCCTTTTTTTAGGTGGTGCCCCCCGGCAGTACAAAATATTGTGGCATGATCCGTATGAAAAAAAATCGAAAAATATTTCCGGATCAGCAGGAACAACATCCCGAGAACGGGCATGGATCGCTGCTCGGATCGACGGTTGTGGTCTGTCCGGCAACGATAGTGACCGTCGTGCAGTATACGGGGTCACCGGTATTGGGATCGACAATCTGGATCGAATAAGAACCAGGGGGAAATAAATTCATCCAGTATTCAGGGGTTACTCCCATTCCGCTATGCCACTTGCCATCTGCCCCGAGAATCGCCTGCGGGTCGTAGAAGTTGGATTTCATATTGATGATATATCCCTGTGCCCCACCGGGACCTAGGATCACAAGGCTTCCCTTTCCAGAACTGGTCGTGGCAGTCTGGTTTGTGTCTGTCGGGGCCAGGGGGATCAAGGCCGGCAGGGTAAATGTCGGAGCAGGCACTGCCGACTGGCTATTCCACTTGGGAATCGTCACCGGCGTCATGCCAGGAGTAAGCCATGGCGATGTCAGCGGCAGGATACCGACTCCATAGGCCGACTGGTATGCAGATATTGCAGTGCTTGCCTTGACACCGCTCTGGACAGTCGTCCGGGTCCCTCCGGAGGTTGTCCCGCTCCCGGACAACCCCGTTTGTGTCGAATAAGAAACGTACGATACAGGTTTGATAATCTTCGGTGTCCATTGCACCGTCCCGGTTCCCGGACTGCTGCTCCCCGAAGCCGATGCCGCGCACACCATCAGGCAGCACAGTGCGAGTATCGCGGACGCAATAATAATTTTTCCCTTTTTCCTGGTTGTTTTCATAGGATGCACCACCGGACCTCCGGAAAATTTACTCTACGAACACCCTGAATACCGGACCGTCCTGGACCTGCATTACCGGGTTCCTGCAATTTCCGGATTATCGTCACTTGGTTGTGAAAAATACATCATATAAGTATTTACTTTTTCTTTCTGATGAGCCTGTAAGACGACCCGCCCTTCGTCATCCCGTATGCGGTCCAAAACGGGAGCAGGTAGCGACAATCCCGGGTACCGGGCCGGGTAAGGTCCGGGAGATCGCTAATAATCCTTCATACCTGTTTTTCATCTCTCAACTTCCTGATTAGATCGGAGCTCATCGCCCTTGCATCCTGGGTCGCCGTTTCATCCCTGGTAACGACGATATCGACAATGTCGCCTTCTTTTAATCCCTGGAGAATAAAAGAAGGGACTGCGAACTGGATCTTCTCATCGGGCTCCAGCAGCAGGACGGCAAGGTCGCCCTCGATCCGGTCGACGATGGCTTTCATATACGCCTAAAAATAAATTTCCGGTCTAATATCCATATATCCCGGCCCCTGATGACGGACGGACAGCGGCAACCGCTGACACCGTGGGTTTTGTGTATCCTTCCCGGTAACGGTAGATGTCAGGTACGGTGAAGCCAGCCGGGGGTGTGTAAACGGTAGTGAGAGCATTTCCCTGCACCGAGGCCGCCGCCTGGGCTGTCGCAGGTATATAGGCCTGTGTCTGCACATTGGCTCCAGGGGTGACCGTGATAACTGCCGTTCTTTGGACCGAAGCCGAGAGCCCCCATTCGAGGTTTGTATTTTTTTCTCCGTGACTGGTGGACAGCGTAACATTGTATGTACCCGGCACCAGGTAGACGTGAACGGGACTCTCCCCGGTTCCTGTGCTGCCATCGCCGAAATCCCATGTCCATGTTGTGGTACCTTCGCTCTCGGCAGCGGTATCCCGGAACTGCACGCTTAAGGGCGCCGGTCCCGAGAGCGTCGATGCAGCGATGCCGGGTGTCATCGCACCCATGTAAACCGGCAGGGTATTGAATGCACACGAACCTGCCGCCGAACAGAGGTAGAGATCGTCAGTGCAGCCGCACGACCCACAGGTCGAGTTGTTGATCACGGGAGAGAACGGACAAGGGCCATTGCAATCAGCAATCGCAATTCCAGACAGGAATCCCATAACTAACAAAAAAAACAGGATCGTAATCAGGTTATTGGTATTATATACCTGCTTCATTAAACTTCAGCTTCCGATTAGTAGCTTGCCTGCAAGGGTTAAAATATTCCTCTCTTTCAGGACCACTCCCAAATGAGGGGCTGACAGAAAAAGCAGGTATATTAGTGCATGATTTTAAAAATTGCATTGTTTTCAGAAGAAAATCAAAAAATGTCTACGCCCAGGTCGGAATTCGAATCCGAGTCGTCTGCGTGACAGGCAGACATGATGGGCCGCTACACTACCTGGGCTCCATTCGCACAATTATCCCGCCTCCCGGAGTCGAACCGGGGACATCGCGGTAGCCGCGCAGTTGCCTCAATCGGCAAACCATACTACAGCCGCGCACTCTACCAGGCTGAGTTAAGGCGGGGTGTTGCGCTCATAATATAGGGGAAATATCGGTATTAAACGTATCGATATAAGGGCGGCACCCCGGCCGTTTGGGGAGTCTGTTTTATATTGTAGGCCCCCACATTAATTGATATGACAAAACAAACGGCCCCTGCGGGGAATTGTCTTCTTTGTCGATAGCCATGCGAACAAAACCATAGCTGTTTTCGACACCACGCTACGTGATGGTGAACAAACTCCCGGTCTCTCCTTCAAATTCGATCAGAAACTTGAAATTGCCAGACAACTCTCTGCAATCGGCGTTCATACGATCGAAGCGGGATTTCCAGCGTCTTCTGAAGCCGAGTACGATACGGTAAAGGCTATCTCAGGACTAGGCCTGTCATCGCTCGTCTGCGGCCTTGCCAGATCGAAAAAAGAGGATGTTGACGCCTGTCTCGATTGCGATGTGGACATGGTCCACGTCTTTATCCCGACATCAGAGGTCCAGAGGACACACACGATCCACAAAACACCTGAAGAGGTGCTGGACATTACCAGGGAGATCGTCGGGTATGTCAGGGAACACAGCGACCGCTGCATGTTCTCAGCGATGGACGCGACGAGGACGGACTGGGATTACCTGGTCAGGGTCTTCCAGGCTGCGGCCGAGGCAGGAGCAACGGTGATCAATGTCCCGGACACGGTCGGGGTGATCACTCCTTCGGCAATGAAGGTCCTGATCAGGAAGATAGCCAGGGAAGTGAACTGCCCGATCGATGTTCACTGCCACAATGATTTCGGCCTGGCTGTCGCCAATACTATCGCTGCCGTCGAATCCGGTGCATCGCAGGTACAGGTGACGGTGAACGGTCTCGGAGAAAGGGCCGGGAATGCGGACCTCGCCCAGACTGTTATGGTGATGGAGGCCATCTATGGGATACATTCGGGAATCGTTAAGGAAAAACTTGTTGAGACCTCCCGCCTCGTTTCGCGGTACGGGGGATTCGGTGTGCCGCCGACCCAGCCCGTCGTCGGAGACAATGCATTTTCCCACGAGAGCGGCATTCATTCCCATGGCGTGATCGCCTGTGCCGCCACGTTCGAACCCGGGATCATGACTCCCGAAATGGTAGGACACCGGCGCAGGCTGACGCTCGGCAAGCATGTCGGGCGCCACGCCGTCAGGCAGATGCTTGTCGATGCCCATATCGTCCCTGACGATGCCCAGCTGGATGAAATTGTCGAACGGATAAAGTTTATCTCAGGCAAGGGAAAAAGGGTCACCGATGCGGACCTTTACGAAATCGCTGGCAGTGTAACCGGCACCGGCAGCGGGGATAAGATCATCGATCTCATTGATATCGCGATCATGACCGGGAATCACGCGATCCCGACGGCAAGTATCAGGGCACAGGTGAACGGTGTGGAATGTGTAAATGCAGCAGTCGGGACCGGCCCGGTGGATGCAGCCCTGAACGCAATCCTCGGCCTCGTGCCGACCCCGATCCAGTTGAAAGAGTTCAACATCGAGGCCATTTCCGGTGGTTCGGATGCGATCGGCAATGTCACCATTGCTGTCGAGGACGAACACGGCCAGGTCTTCGATGCAAGTGCATCGGGGGACGACGTGGTTATCGCCTCGGCAGAGGCGATGCTCAATGCCGTGAACCTGCTCCACCGGATGAGAAAGATGTAACGGTTGAGCCCATCCGGGCCACCCCTGTTTTTCATTCAACATTGATATGCCCGGTATCGCTGATTTTCTTGATAACCGGCAGTATCGAATTTCTCTATTCGATCTGTCCTTCACAAAAATCTGACGCACCCGGGGTTCCGCCCTGCCGCTGCGACGACCCGGGTTGGTATAGGGACTTACCAGTTAATGAGAATTACATTTTCCTGGTAAACCCTGTCCACTGATTATCCTTCCGGGTGTGGGGCAGGAAGGGGGTGAAACCCCTCCTGTCAATGTATCAGCTTGTAATAAGATTGAGGAACTCAACTGAATTGAAAAACCGATTAAAATTCGGATATAAAAAAACGGCTGAAGAAATTTACCGGACTATGTCGCCACAGGGGTGCCCGTACCTTCGATCGCCTGTTTTATCTGGGCCTGTAATTGTTCGAATTTTCCCTGGAGCATCTTCTCCTGCTTCTCAAGAGACTTGATCCGCAGGTCGAGAGTTTCCTGTTTTTCTTCCAGGTTTTTCATGACGTCATCCTTGTTTTTCTCCATCATGACCGTTCCTACGCTCATGTATACGTGAGCCTCGCCCGGGAGGTCTTTGACCTCTTCGCTCGCACGCTTCGCCTCGCGGAGCGCCATTTCATACTGGGTCTTCTGTGCAACGATTGTCTGCATCTGCTGCTGTATCTGTTGCAGCATCGCGAGCTGGTTCTGGACCTTGGGTGAGATCTGGTTCATTTCATTTACCACCATGTATCGTTAATTCCTGCATTTCTTTGGCCACATTCACGAGCCGAAGCCACATATTGAGAGACGCCCTGAGTGCCCCGATATCGGATGCCACTACCTGGAGGACGAGGATATCGCCTGGTTCCAGCCAGCACGAGGCCTCGGACCGGGTATTTACCTCGCTAGTCATTTCGGGGGCAGTGGCCTGGTATATGTTCCCTGCATTCCGGTCCTTAAAACGGAATACTGCACGATGTTCCATCGGACACAAAGCCCCCTGTGCAGGCAGCGCTTACCTCAGTACCGGAGACATTCCTGCACTCTCTTCCTGCTCAATACCACAGGTACTTGGAATTTATAATGCATAAACAGATGGGTCTCCCTGATATAACCTGTCTCTTGCCTCTGGGACACCTGATTCAAATGCAGGTATGATACTTTGCCAAAAAATGAAACAACCCTGAATCCAGGAATAATCCTGCACCAGTGAATAAAGAATTCCATTTTAAAAATCGCCGGATCCTGAAAATAATCAGGGCGGGTCCGGATAAAAAACATTCCCGCCCGAACATCAGGACAATACCTGCAGGCCTTATCTGGCCTTCAGTTCCTTGATTGCCGCACCCCGTTCCTTGAATAGGATGCGGTGTCCGCAGTAGGGGCACCGGACGTTTACGTCAATCTCTACTTTCTGCTTACAACGGGCACATTTATACGAGCCTGGCAAAAGACTTCATTCCTCCTTCTGAATCGAACGTTCCGTTGTCCGGAGTGCAACACGCAGGATCGGGGTCTGGGGGACATACGCGCCGCCGGCAAATTTGAAACCGCATTTCCTGCATTCCCAAATCCCTGTCCCTTTCCGGTGGACTCCCATCACGTCGCACCTGGGGCAGCGGTGATAGGCCCTTGACACCTGCTCCATCTCGGCGACTCTTTTACGTACAAATCTTCCGTACCTGCAGCCCAGACGGCCTGCACTCCCTGTTACTCTTCCCTTTGCTCTCTGGTTTGCCTTGCTCATATGATATTCCTCAATGTATGTCCTTTACTATTTGTCATCTCGATTAATATATTTGATCAAGCACCTTAACTTCTGCTTCACCTTTAGTCAGACGGTTGAGCATATCGTAAAAATCTCCCTGGATGCCTGCCGGTATCCTCATCACACCGATCCAGGACCCGTCTTTCTGCCATTCTTCCTTTTCCAGGACCGCACCGCCATGGACCTCCCCGTATGCCCGGTGGGCGTAGTCTGCAGGGATTTTCACGGCGATCCGTAACTCCTCGAACCGTATCGGGATGAGAGGGCGCAGCGCTTTGACCGTGTCCTTCACGAGTTCGTCGAGGTGCCTGAACGGGTCGATGTTCACCCGGGCCTCTTCCATCGCCATCTCGATTCTCTGGGGGGGGTGGGGGAGCCCTGTCTGGGGATTGATCGAATTCCGGCTGATGAATGAGACGACCTGTTTTCTCTTATCCGCGATCATCTGCCGTTTCTGTTCGGCAGTGAGATGTATCTCTCCCTTCTCGATAATTTTCTTCGCAATTACCGGAAATTCCGTGGTGTGGAATACCTTCATCAGAGCTTCGTCCGAAGCCCGTTTCCCGTGCGATGCATTTTCGAATACGTGGAGTGCTGCAACGACCTCCTCGATATCCGCCTGCTCTCCCTGCCTGAACCTGACCGCCTCGTCAGGATCGACGAGAAGCTCGAATTTCTCACCGTGGCTCTCGAGCCTCGCTACCACTGCCTGGTCAAGTGGTACCATGGAACCGCTCCTTTATTTTTCAAACTTTTCAACGAAGGATGCCACTTCTTCCTTGCTCATCTTCCGGAAAACCGGGTTCTTGCTCTCGATGACACCAATCTCTACGGTATTCACGTCAAATTTCCCTTCGGTGGCATCGTGAAGTGCTTTCAGACCGAGCATGATGGCATCAGGGATCGCGGCATCGTAGTTGTATTCCTCTTCGAAGAGTTTCATCGCGGCAGGACGGCCGATTCCTATCCCGGTGGCCTTGTATTCAAGGAGGGTCCCGCTCGGATCGGTCTCGAAAAGCCTGCACTCACCGTCGCTGATACCGGCGATCAACAGTGCTGTGCCATACGGTCTTGCCCCGCCGAACTGGGTATAGGTCTGCATGTGGTCGCAGAGCCTCTTTGCCAGGGCTTCCACGTCGATCTTCTCATCATAGGTCACCCTGTTGATCTGGCATTCGATCCTTGCACGGTCGACGAGCGATCGGGCATCGCCGACGAGACCTGAAGATGCAACACCGATATGCTCATCGATTTTGAAAATTTTCTCGATGGACGATGCTTCGAGAAGCCGGGAACTGACCCGCTTGTCAACGATCAGCACGACTCCTTCACCGCACTTGATCCCAACCGCCGTAGTCCCCCGTTTCACCGCCTCTCTTGCGTATTCTACCTGGTATAACCTGCCATCCGGGCTGAAAACCGTTATAGCCCTGTCATAACCCATCTGATACTGTGGCTGCATTATTTGTCCTCTATATCCTCTTCTGTGAGAAACAATAGCTCCCGGCTTTTAAATCCCTTTTCTAATAAATCAATTTTTTGCCCGGGATAACAATAGGCATCATATAATTTTCCTTTATAGGCTACCGCTTCCTTTTTCTGACACGGCCCCCGGGCTGCGTGGGCAATTTTTTCTTTTAACGAACGAATCGTCCCCGATGTCGCGACCGGGCGCAGTGCGAGCGGTTCGCTGCCAAGACAGAACACCGCGGCTAGCGCCTGCTCAAGCATTTTTTCGCTCCCCCGGTTGCACCTGACGACGGCAAATTCTCCTGACGCGTGGACCACCGCCATCTGGATGCAGGAGGCGGACACATCCCCAAGGGCAGAGGTGACTGCTTCCTGTATCACAAGGAAGAGGTCCTTAGTCCCGGGACTGCTCCAGGGAGGAACTATCTTCACGAGGATATATCTTCGCTTGTCTCTCATCGAAGGTGGCCTTGGTTTCATCGTACCACGCTCACCGGTCCTCTCGGGGCCATCAGCATCCCGGGGGTTTTCAGGCCTTCAATAACTTCGGACTCCTCCATGCCTGCCATCGCAAGGAGACTAACCATCTCTCTCACCGATTTCAGCTCGGCAGGATTCCGGGCATTGCTCGAGACCGAGACCGGGAATTCAAATCTCCTCATGAGCCTTAAAATGTCGCGGTACCTCTGGATCGTTTTCTGCCGCTGCCCGCCCCTCGTCATGACGAGCGGCCTGACATCGAGATCGATTGCGACAATGCGGTCGGCAGCCATTCTCGCCATGATATGATCGAATGAGTTTTTCTCGGTTTTATGGAGGTGCCGAAGGATATGGACGCCTTTAACCTGGAGTGCTGCCCGGTTGAACCCGTTGTCCCCTGCATTCACGATGAGCAGGGCCCTGCCATCTGCTGTATCCCGGGCTGCCCTGACAACTGCCTTGACCTGCTGATCGCGGACAAGAATACCCTCGATGACGCGGGGTGTCCCTGTCCCCGTGCATTGCTGTCCTATGGCGACGATGCCGTCGAAGCCGAGCCCGCCTGCTTCGGACATCGCCCGGTTAAGGGACATATTCCCTGCCGGAAGGGGAAATACCGTTGAATCGGTGATGCACGGTATACCGGCCGGTAAAAAAGGTGATGGATTACTTGCCCTGGTTGGCATGGGACCTGATACTTGGACGGGTCTTTTCTGTTCCCTTTCCACGGGTCTGCATGCCACGGCCTTTTCTCCCGGCGCTCGATTTGCCACGTTCCGCACGACCGCGGTGGACGGGATTTCCTATCCAGGAGAGGTTCTTGTCGGCGAGTATTGACGGGTGATGGCCATCGACAAGGATGACCTCGTACCATTTATGTCTCCCATCCTGCCCGACCCAGTACGAATTGAGGACTTCCATGTTCGGGTACCGTTTCGACGCCCTTTCCTCGGCAATCCGCTTGATGCTCTTGCCGGCCGTGATACGGTTGACACCCATCCGCGCCGTGCGGCGGGCCCTGACATAACGTGCCCTTCTCCGGCCTCCGCGTCGTACCGTTACCCGGACAACGATGATACCCTGTTTTGCCTTGAACCCGAGAGTCCTGGCCCGGTCGATCCTGGTCGGGTGTTCGATCCTGACAACGCTTCCTTCTCGTCTCCAGACCTGCATCCTCTCCCACTGGAGTGAACTGACAGCCGATTCATCGGGTTTTTTCCATGCGTCCCTTACGTACGCATACATTGATTTTGCCATGATATTCACCAAGGTTCAGCCCGTGACGGGCTACATTCCTTTACGGGACGGATCCCGCATTCCTACATACTTCGCAGGCATTGGTATTAAAATACCGGTATGGCGGATGGACCTCAGAGATATCCGTGCGGGCCCGGGATACCAGGACCCATGCCCCGGCGAAGAAATCACAGGCCGGTTTTCTTCTTCTCAACGACGTGGATATCGGAAATCTTCGTTGCCGGATACTGCCCGTCCGGATCCTTCTCAGCCGATTTTACCATATCCCAGACGGTCAGTAATGCAACCGTGACTCCCGTCAGCGCCTCCATCTCGACACCGGTTTTTCCGGTGGTTTTCACCCTGACGGTCACCTCGATAAATTCCCCGGTCTCCGAGAAGTCGATGGCTATTGCCCCGACAGGGAGGGTATGGCACATGGGGATAATCCTCGGGGTATCTTTTATTGCAAGTGTTGCCGCAACCCTGGCCGTCGCCAGCACATTTCCCTTGACGACCGTTCCTTCCCTTATCGCACGCAGGGTATCGCCCCTGAGGTATATTCTCCCCCTGGCCACAGCCTCCCGGTTCACGTCCTCTTTGCCGGTAATATCCACCATTTCAGCGTGGGAATCCCTGATATGGGAAAATTCTGTCATTGTCCTGTGCTCCTGCCTGATAAAACGCCTGGTATGTAGTTTACGATGTCGCTTGCGAGGAGGCCGCCGCCGAGCACGGTTTCTGCGTTCATACCGGCTTTCCCGTTTACGTACGCCGCGATGACCGCCGCATCGAAGGCATCGAGGTGGCAGAAAAGGGCTGCAGTCACTCCTGCGAGAACGTCCCCGGTCCCCCCGACGGTCATGGAAGGGGTACCGGTCCTGTTGAAACGGACCCGACTCCCGTCTGAGATGATATCGATTGCCCCCTTGAGCAATACGGTCCGCCCGTCAGCAAACTGTCTGATCGTTTCTGCACGCCCGAGAAGGTCATCAGGTAGTTTTTTCCCTGATATGCGGGTGAATTCCCCGGCATGCGGAGTATAGATGGTCTTTTCAGACACGGGCAGGGGGGTTCTGAGCGCGTCGGCATCGAACACCGCCTTCCTGCAGTGGGGTGCGATCGCCGAAACGACATGGTGACTCGCATCGCCCAGTCCGTTTCCGCACACTACGACATCGGCATCTTTTACAAGACCGATCAGCCGCGGTATATGGCCTTCGTCTATCTTCACGCCCCCGAGCGGTTCATAGATCAGGTCGGGAACCGGTTCGAACACAGGTGATGCGATTCTGACGATATCCGCCCCCGCACGAAGGGCTCCCAGTCCCGCAAGGTAGGGTGCACCCTGGTAAGGTCCTCCTCCGATAACCAGGACGCGGCCGCCGGCACCTTTGTGGGCGGTGGTGGCTTTTCTTGGTACCAAAAGCACCTCGCCGGGGCCTGTATATACTTCGGCCTCTACGGGAATCCCGATATCCAGGACCTCCGATCCCGTAACCTTCGGGCGGTGAAATGCGCAGATCCATCGCGGGGTCAGACCAGGTGTCGGGACATCGGCGGAGACGACCGGTACCCCCGAGTTGTTTGCGATCCTGACGCATTCATCGAGCGGGTCCCTTAAAGGGGGAGAACCTCCGGTCCCGAGCAGGGCGTCCACGATGATGTCGCAACCGTCCAGGCGTTGTTCCAGCTGGGCAAGATCGCGGGCACAGCGGAACGGGTACATAGGAAGGTCACAGTGCGAGAGCAGGTTTTTCTGCTCTTCGCGGGCCTTTGACGGCTCCCGGTCTTCAAGGTACCATACTTCGACCCTGGTGCATTTTGCCAGGTATCGGGCGGCCACCATGCCGTCACCGCCGTTATTTCCCTTCCCGCAGAGCACCGTAACGCAAGAGGGCGATTTTTCACCCACGAAACCGGCAAGTGCCCTGCCTGCACTCTCCATCATGCATGCTTCGGGAAGACCAAGCGCCACCGCATTGGTCTCGATAATTTTCATCCGCATCTGGCTGACAGGGCCGCTCTCCATTACCCGGAATAAACCCTGCCGGTTCTCCTTGTCCATACTATGAAGAGAATATTCCCCGTGTCACTATGAAATGATCGCCCGGTTTCGATAAGGTCCGGAGTGAACACGGTGCCCTGCCCTGCATCGGAAAATGCCTGCTCTATTTGCGAGACTTTTTAATTTAGGTGACCTATATATGAGTGAATGGGTCTTCCGGACGATATAAAACAGGCTGCTGACGAGATCCTGGACCATCCGGAGGTCACCATCATCTCCCATATCGATGCCGACGGCATCGCAAGCGAATCTATTCTTTCAATGGCGCTTGGTCGCGAGAATATCAGGGTGAATTCGGTATTTGTCAGGCAACTTGAGCCGCTGACGATTCACCAGGTCCCAAAAGACAGTTCTTTTAAGGTCTTTTCAGACTTCGGCGCCGGACAGCAAAACCTCTTTCTGGAAAGCGGGTTTCGTGAAAATGATCTGTATATTATTGATCATCACATCAGCCAGCCGTGCGACGTGCCTTATCGGCAGCTGAACTGCCTTACCCACGGTGTGACGAAAATGAGTACGGCCGGCCTGGCCTATCTCCTGGCCCGGGAGATCGAACCGGCAAACAGGGACCTTGCCCACCTGGGAGTCGTCGGGAATGTCGGCGACATGATGGCACGAGAGCACCGGGGCCTTACCGGCCCTGCGAGAGAGATCGTCGCGGACGGGGTCTCTTCCGGCACGATCAGCGTGCGGGAAAAAGACCTGAACTGCTATGGGACATCGACAAGGCCCCTCCATATCTGTCTCTCTTATAATGACGATCCCTTTATCCCGGGCATCAGCAACGATGCACAGGGCGCTTTAAAATTTCTCAAACGGATGAATATCGACAAAGGGCAGGGGGGCTGGGAACATACGATCTGGGAGGAGATGCCTCACGAGGACCGGAAAAAGATTATGAGCGCTCTCGTTGAGCAGACAATCGTCAACGGTGAATCCCCGGACCGATTGTTCTGCGAGTCTTACCTGTTCCCTTGCGAACCAAGCAGGACTCCTCTGCGGAACGCACAGGAATTCGCCACAGTCCTTAACGCCTGCGGGAGATGGGCGAAGCCGCATACCGGGGGGCTTATCTGCCGTGGGGACCGGGGGGCTGCATACAGGGAAGCCGAAAAAATGCTGATGAATCACCGGTCCGTTATCAGGGAGCTCCTCCAGTATATCCTCGACACAGGAGTCAGGGAACGGCCTTATCTCCAGCATATCCATGTTGGCGACCGGTATCCCGATACCATTATCGGTATCGGGGCAGGAATGGCACTGTCGAAGCTCAACAGGCAGAAACCTATCCTCATCATGTGCCAGTTGCCTGAAGACCCGACCCTCACCAAGGCTTCGATGAGGACGACGGAGCGGGTGGTCAACAGGGGGATAGACCTCCAGTCGATCATGGCGACGGCTGCCGAAGAAACAGGAGGTGCCGGGGGAGGACATAAAATAGCGGCGGGTGCATATATACCCCGGGACAGTGAAGAGAGGTTTATTATCCGTGTCAACGAACTCCTCGGAGAACAATACGCTCCGACGATTACGGTCCATCGCTGATTATCAGTTCGGAAAGGGGACGGGTCAGGGTCTATTCCCTGACGGTTGCGAGTTTACTTTTTCGACCACCGGGAGAGTCCGCCAGGTACTGTACGAAAAGAAACGAATCGCGACGGTCCGTGCCGGGGACGGAAGGCTGACCCTTGGCATTGCAGGAGCGGAACGACTACACAGGCATCTCCCGGCTCCGGGGTACCGGGTGGAGATCCTTGGAGAGGTTGCTGAATTCATCGCTTCCGGGAAAAATGCATTTTCCAGACATGTCGTTTCAGCCGACCCCGTCATCAGGGCCGGTGACGAAGTCCTGCTCGTGAAATCCGGGGATCTCCTTATCGGGACGGGCACCGCTATGATATCGGGGCCCGAGATGCTGGCATTTAATTATGGATTAGCAGTAAAAGTACGGCAGGGGAGGTCATCACCATGTTACCAGGAGGAATAAACCCAAAACAGATGAAACAGATGATGAAAAAGCTCGGGATGCAGGTCCAGCAGATCGAGGACGTCCGCGAGATTATCATCGTTACCCCGAAAGGGAAGTACATCTTTGAAAACGCAGAGGTATCGGCGATGACGATGCAGGGAGTCACGACCTACCAGATCGTGGGTGAGCCG
This sequence comes from Methanoregulaceae archaeon, assembly GCA_035505975.1. Classification (GTDB taxonomy): domain Archaea; phylum Halobacteriota; class Methanomicrobia; order Methanomicrobiales; family Methanospirillaceae; genus CAIKOD01. The sequence continues at coordinate 19,929 of DATJQJ010000034.1, read as the reverse complement.
AGGTTCGAGGAGGCAGCACCGGAAATCCCGAAGGATGATGTCAGTCTTGTCGCAAGCCAGACCGGGGCGACAGAGGATGCGGCAAAAAAAGCCCTCACCGATACGAAGGGCGATATTGCCGAGGCAATAATGAGGCTTTCGGCCCATGATTGAGCCCGGAGACAGAGTCCTCCTGACCGGGCATGACCGTACCTATTTTATCAGGGCAGGGGCGGGTCGTTTGTCGACCGACCTCGGATATATAGATCTCAGTGAACTCCCGGGAAAAGAGCCGGGAATGTGCATCGCAACCCATAAGGGAGTCGAATTCCTGATAAAATTTCCACGCCCGACCGATTTCTTCGAGCACGCAAGACGGAGCGGAGCCCCGATGCTCCCGAAAGACATCGGGCTTGTGATCGCAAGGACGGGAATGAACCGGAATGACGATGTCCTCGATGCAGGAACCGGGAGCGGGATAGCGGCAATTTACTTCGGAAACGTCGCCCGGACTGTCACGACGTTCGAACACCGGCCCGAGTTTGCACAACTTGCCCGGTCGAATATCGAGGATGCAGGACTTTCGAACGTGATGGTCATCACCGGGGATGTCCTCGAGGCAGTGGGCAGATTCGATATTGTCCACCTCGACATGACCCTTACACAGGGACACGTGCAGCATGCCGGGAACCTGCTCCGTCCGGGCGGGTATCTTGCCTGTTACACCCCGTTTCTCGAACATATGTTCACGGTATTCGATGCCATGACCGGATTGTTCCCCGAGGTCCATGCCTACGAACTCATAGAGCGTGAAATGACCCGGACAAAACGGGGTACTCGTCCCTCAACATGCGTGTCTCATAGCGGGTATATTACCATCGGACGAAAATAACCGGCCTCTGGTCGCAGAATGAAAGTATATTATTTTTATCGCGTTACTTATCCGGAATAACTGCCGAAGGTTATGCGCGAAAACCACTCGCGATCTGGCAAGATGTTATCACCGGAATAATAATAAGAGTATTATATTGCCCAATAATGAGTGAGGACTTATACCTGATTCCTTTTTTTTCAAAAATACAGTTATGACGATTGCGAAAATGCCCCACTCAAGTGTAAACACGCACAGTCCCCGATTAAACTGATATCATGGGAAAACCGGAGGGGTGCAACCAATTAGTATATATACTAGTTATGTATTTAACCGGCAGGTTACATATGACAAATGTCTGGTTAAATGAACCGGTTCGGTTAGAATACCTGCTCTCCGGGGCAATAATAGAGAAAGGTTATTAAGCATCGGTAGCTAAAAACATTGGTTGATGCTGAGAGTATCAGCATAAAATGTAGGAGGAAAAAAATGAAGACAATCGGAATCATAGTCGCTGCAATGGTACTCGTTGCACTGACCGGAGTGGTTCTTGCTGACAGGAACGTCCCTGCAGTACCTGAAATCCAGGGCATCGCCACTTCGACTTCAATCCAGGCACAGGGAACGGTAACTGAGACCGACGCACTTGCATGGACCACCGTAAGCAACGACAGCACCCAGATAGCAATTGCACCAGGTGCACCGCTTGCAGACCAGCAGGTTCAGTACACAACCGGCTACAATGCACAATACTCAGGTGTCTCAGGTCAGACCACCTTTGTAAAGTCAATGGCAGTCGGCACCGGCAACAAGATCGCTGACCAGAGCAATGTCGCAGCACACACTGATGTCCAGTTCATTGCAATCGACACCGGCCGTGCAACCAACTCTGAGGACATTCTCCTTGACGGAGTAGCAAACTCGACAACGACTGCAAATGCAATCCTCTGTCCGTTCGCAACCTCAGTCTCAACCGTCATCCCGCCGTACTGTAACATCGTTCAGGCAGGCAGCTCGTTCGACTCGACCCTGACCTCGACCGTTACCAACGCAAATGACAGGTTCGTTGGAACCGACTCGACCTTCCCAGTAGTCCTGAACTACAACGTAGCATCCAAGGGTATCACCCTCTCTGACGGAACCTCATCCCCGATGATCGGTTCAGCAGCAGCATACCTGAAGGTACACGTCCAGGAAGCACGCAACTCGACCACAACCAAGTCCGAGGACCTCGTCTACTCTGAGTCCTCAACTGCAAGCGGCCTGATCAACAGCTTCTCGAAGTCTGTTGCATACCAGAGCGGCTTCAACCTGATCTAAACTCAGGGAAATAGAATACAGGGATATCAGGAGAACTCCTCCTAACATCCCTTGTTCTTTTCGAAAATCTGAATTTGACTCTGTTTTCTCAATTCCGGAAAAATCCGGAGAGTGCATTATATCCACGATAATTCGCAAATCTTGACCTGGGTTCACCCATCTCCCATTCAACCGGTTATCGAGTTTCATGGGATCGGCCGCAATCAGTGAAAAATCAGGTCCACCAAGCCAACTTTCAGGTCGATATGTGTTGATTAAATAACGGTAGTATCCGTATTTTTCGTAACCGCTCAGGTCGACCGATATTTAAATCGAAATCGTGCACGGTCGATACAGCCCTCCGGCTCAATTCTGATTATTCCTTCGGTTCCTACCCGACATTATAAAAGTCCGGTTCGTTGTTTTTATTACAGGTCCTGTTGAATTTCTGGCTCTGTTGAAAACCTATAGTTTTCAATAGCATTTTTTCATTGCACATGATTCTGATGATTTGTAATTTGAGACGACCTGACGCTCCAAGGGCTCCGTCCCGCCGCTGGGGCGACCCCGGTTGGGATAGTGACTGCTCAATATTTGTTAAATCTCTTATCCCCAGATTAACCCTGCCTCTGGCTATCCCAATGGAGGGAGGGTCGGGAGGGGGTGAAACCCCCTCCTGTCGGAGTGACTACCAATCATAAATGAAGAATTCAACAAAGCAGAATTTCTCAATCTTATCCTTAAAGTGCTACTTTGACAGGAGCGGATTTCACCCTAGACGGGGGTAGTCCAGAGACATAGTTACTCTTAAGCTGGTTAGTTCGACAGTAAGATCGGTATCGTAACCGGGGTATAACCTAGCTCTGGGATGGAGCCCCGGAAGCGTTTTGATTCATTCAATTAAATTAAATCATATGCGATGATGAACGTCGAAAAATGGAAGGATACTTTGAATATTGGAATTCAATGAAGCTCGATTCTATCAAATTTGGGCTTTGTTGACATCCACATCCTATATATTCACTGTATTTTCATTTGCATACGTTCTCCATTTCTGATGAATTGAAATGAATTTGAGACGACCTGACGCTCCAGGGGCTCCGCCCCGCCGCTGTGGCTACCCCGGTTGGGATAGTGACTGGCCAGGAATCAATTAATTCTCAATCCAGATTGTCCCTGTCCCCTGACTATCCTGCTGGGTGAGGGACAGGGAGAGGGTGAAAAACCCTCCTGTCGAAGTGATAACTAATTATAAATGAGGATGTCACCAGAGCGTAAATTTGAGAAAACTCTGATCAAATGAATGTTCAACCAGGGTACGGGAATAAAACAAAGCAAAAAATCCGGAATGGGGTTGTATCTCCGGTATATAACCGGAAACTTACCATTATCCGTAATAATGAGGCCAGATGATCCTGATCACTTCGCTGCGGCCGGTGAGGGCCTCGTTGTTGTAGGGATCTATCGCAAGGGCAGTATCGTACGCCTTGATCGCATCATTGATATTACCAAGTTTGTAGTAGGCATATCCCTTGTTCGTCCACGCTTTCACGTTTGTCGGGTCGATATCGGTTGCTTTGTCAAATGAATCGAGTGCATCGCTATACAGTTCGAGTCTCGTCAGTGCTACACCCCTGTATACAAGGGCATCGGTGTTGTTCGGTTCGATTGAAAGGGTCTCATTATAGGTCTTCTGCGACTCTATGTAACTGCCCAGGGCCAATTCCGCAAAGCCCTTGTTGTTCAGGGCAAGCGTATTATTCGGTTCTACGGCGATGGCGTGATCGTATGCCGATATCGCTTCATCCATGCGGTTGAGCTGGAACAGGGCGTACCCCTTATTCATCCATGCCACCGTGTTGTTGGGATTAGCGGCCAGGGCCGCATCATACATATGAACACTTTCTTCCGATCTTCCAAGACTTTTCAGGACAAAGACCTCGTAAATCCATGCGAGGCTGTTTGTCGGGTCCAGCTCCAGGGCCTTCTTATAGGCATCCAGGGCTTCGTTGAATCGCCCCATGCTATGAAGAGCATATCCCTTGTTGAAATACAGGGTGCTCGAATTGGGGGAAATTCTCAGCGCTTCATCATAGGATTTAACTGCCTCGTTATAATTCCCGAGGTTGGTCTCGGCAGTTCCCCGGCTGGTCCATGCCGGGGCGTTGTCGGGGTTTAACGAGACCGCTCGATCCGCTGAATTAATCGCATCGGTGAATTTCTGGGTCCTGACATACACGCTCGCCTTGTAGGCCCACACCAGGGAGATATTGGGATCTATCGCAAGGGCATGGTTATAGGCCGTCAGGGCGTCGTTGTATTTTCCTTGTCCGCTCAGGGCGAACCCAAGATTTGTCCACGAAACCGAAAGGTTAGGGGAGATATTAATAGCGGTATTGTAAGCCTGGACAGCATCATTGAACCTGCCAAGGCTGTTGAGTGCAAATCCCCTGTTGTTCCAGGCGAGACTGTTGTTTTTATCCAACGCAAGTGCCATGTCAGTTGAGTTCAGGGCATCGTTAAATTTTCCGAGGCTGTTCTCTGCAAAGGCCCGGTAACCCCATGCCGCAGAATCTCCGGGAGACAGTGTCAGTGACCGGTTGTATGCCGCAACTGCTTCATTGTACCTGCCGACAGAATTGAGGGCGAATCCAATGGATGTCCATACCTGGGGGTCATTGGGATCGATGGTGACCGAATTGTTGTAAGCCACGAGAGCATCGTTGTATCGTCCGATATCCTTCAGGACATCGCCCTTAGCCGCCCAGACCCCAGCCGGACTCTGACCGGCACCAAGGGCTGAGTCGAACGCCCCGAATGCATCGGCGTTCCGTCCAAGCATTGCCAGGTCTTTTCCTTTCCCCATATATGCCCGGGTAAGGCTCGCATTGATCCGGAGAGCATCATCGTATGCCGAAATGCTCTCGTTCAGCCGGGACAGGTTCCGGAGGGTATCCCCCCGGGAGATCATGATCAGCGCATTGCCAGGGTCCAGGGAGAGGGCTTTGTCATAGTCTTTTAAGGACTGGTTATAGTCCTTCATCATCGAATTGTCATTACCCAGTCCATTCCATGCCGGGGAGCTGTTGGCATCGATATGCAATGCCTGACTGTACGAGGCCGCGGAGTCGTTAATCCTGCCCATTTTGTACAGAATATCCCCTTTTCCTGTCCAGCCCTTTGCATTTTCCGGGTACTTTGCAGTGATATTATCATACAAAGCAAGGGATTCATTGAACTTTCCCTGCAGGGCCAGCTCCTGGGCCCGGGCCTGAAGCTGCGCAGCCTGATCACCGATAATAGGATTGTCTTTAGTCCCTATACAGCCACAAAAAAATGCTGTTATCATCAGGACAAGTAAGACCAGGGTCCAGCTATTTTTCATAATAATTTTTCAATGTGTATCATTATAAAGGTAGACCAGGTGACGAACATTCTGACCGTGCAAAAGGAAAAAAACTCGCATTTCCCCCAATCGCGTGCCTCTACTGGCCCGATAAGAAAGTTTTTATCGCAGGCAAATGAATTGTTCATGCATAAGAGAGCTAATCGGAGGATAGAAAATGACTTCAATAAAGACAATTGGAATCGCAGGGGTACTCCTAGCCCTGCTGGCATTCACTGGAATCGCATATGCCGATTCTTTCCTTGGATATTCGACTTCGGGCAGTTCAATGGATGTCAGCGGAGTTTCGCTGAGCTCCACGATCGGAGCGTCGACAATCGGAGGCTACGCAAGTCCGCAATCCCTGCTTTACAAGATATCAGCCAATGGGTTCGGGGCAACGCCTGCAACGGGAACGATGAGTGCATTCCTCAAGTATAACAGTATGACACCATCGTCCAACTTCGAGTATGCCGAGACCGCATCGGCATCGGGTCTGATCTCCGGTTTTTCCAAGACAATATCGGTCACATTCTAATAATATTCTAATTTTTTTATTTCGCAGCATTACCAGTTCCCTCATGGATGCAGCTCGTTGTAACCAGATCGGGAAATTAATGACAAAGCCATAATCCGATACATTGCATTATTGTAATGCCCTGAACAATATGTTAAGCTGATTGATCCGACTGGTTATACTAATAATGCCGGATTCTTCTTTTTTTGCGCAAAAAATCCCTGGATGAATTGATTGATGATCCCGGGTCCTGACAAGTTTTAAATACTTCAACGTCAAAATTTCGATGCTTACAACATTATCGATCAAGGTGGCGAAAATGAAGATGAGACTATCGATAGTGATCATCACAGCATTGGTGATCGTTCTTGCGGCCGGCGGTTCAGCCATGGCTGCACATCCTGTTGAGGCTGGGAATGAGACTGCAGTAATCACAGTACAGACATCTGCGGCATCGCAAGGTAATTTCCAGGACCACCAGTCACTTGCTCTCGAGCAGACAAACGGCCAGAACCTGACTCCGCCGCTCCAGAGTTCGCAGACGGTTGGCATTATCGGGGCTACTGAAGATACGATGGCAGTGCACGGCACCACGACTTATGTGAAAAGTCAGACCGTCGATACCAACGATAAGAATGTCGCGGGAGACAACCTCCATACCGATAAGATCATCGAGTTCAATGCCTCTCCTGACGAAGGCGGCGGCCGCATGACCTCTAGTGAAGATGTCATCGTCGCATCGATGTCGACAAACGTGACCGGACCACTCAGCTGTGCATTCGGAGCGGGATCACCGGGAGCAGCCGTAGCACCTGCATCGAATGAGATCGTCCAGGCAGGCAGCACGCTGGATGTAAGCCAGGTGTCGGCGCATACAACCAACGATGCAAGGGTCATCTCCGATACGCCAGGGACACCGGTAGCCCTCGACTACTCGATAGCAGCCCAGGGGATCAACCAGACACCAGGCGACATTTCAGGCGGGGCAGTAGGTACCGGAACGGCGTACGTCAATGCAGACATCCAGGGTGGCAACGACAACTCCACGGCACCGGATTCAACGGTGGAATACCACGATGTCACATCGGTGGACGGACTGTTCGACCTGGCAAAATCCGTGAGTTACACGTCTGCACCCCACAACTAATCAGATATATCGCACCGCTCGTTCGTGCGGTGACAGGGAAGTCAGTCGGCTTCCCTGTATTCCATATTTTTTTGACCCTCTTACTGCAAAGTGGCAGGAGTCCAGGAGGGACTATGTTTCAGGGCATTCATCCATGCCGAACTCCCGGATAACCTGTTCCTTCCAAAACGCCTGCGATCGATAATCTGAACTTTTCTGACAACCTGACACCCCCGGCTCCGCCCCACCGCTGCGACGACCCAGGCCGGGATAGTGACGGCACAGGAACCGGTTAATTCTCAATCCTGAATCACTGCAACCGGCTGTCCTTTATCGGTGGGGTACGAAGGGGGGGTGGATCCCCCTGTCAAAGTGACGTTTCAGAAAAGATTGAGAAATTCAGCAGAATCTAATTTAAATGGTAATTATAATCTGACACTCCCGGGGCTCTGCCCCGCCGCTGTGGCGCCCTTGGTTGCGATAGGGACTGGACCTGGATGATAATCCTGTTCCCGGACAACATACCAGTCTCCGGCTCATCCCTAAGCCCATGTGTGTTCATAGCCCCGTTTCTTTAGCGGGACACCGTCGAGGAGGACCTCACGGCCGGGGATGACTTCTCCGATAAGGGTATAATCCACGCCATGGACGGGAAGCTTATCTTTTGGGATGGTAAAGAGCAGACCGAAATCTCCCCCTCCGTACAGCGCCATGGGGAGGGCATGATCCCTGGGTATGCCTGGCGGAAGGGGCAGTTCCGATGACCTGACCGAGTACCCGCACGAATTCGCAGCGAGCATGTCATAGAGGGAGAGAGAAAGCCCGTCGCTGATATCCATCATGGACGTTGCCCCTCCCGATGCCAGGAGCATGCCTTCCCTGATCATGGGTCTTGGTTCCAGCAGGGCCCGGTCAAATTCCCGGTGCCCCGATAACGCGGCCTGTGCCTGTCCGGGAGTTCCTGTCACGCCGATTCGATCGCCGGGCCGGGAACCGCTGCGGCGTATGACCTTGCCCTGTTTGCCGTAGCCGATACCCGTGCTGACGATGGTAAGTTCCTGGTGATGGTCGATGTCCCCTCCGGCCACGTGGGTCCCGACCGAGACACAACATGCCTCGGCACCTCTCATGATATCCAAAAGACGCGTGGGCCTGTCCAGCCCGACGGCAAGGAGGATCATCACAGGCTTTGCCCCCATCGCAGCGATATCTGATAATGTCACCGCAGCACTCATCCAGCCGATCTGCCAGTCAGACATATGTTCCGGAAAATCAGCCATGGTATGGAGCATATCGGTTGTTACAACTATTTGATGCCCGTTGCAGGAAAATACCGCGCAATCATCGAGGCAGCACTCATCCCCGATGACCCCCTTGACGACCTCGAGCAGCCCCCTCTCATCCAATTTTTTTCATCTCCTTCCCCCGTTCCGTCTGGTAATGTTTAAAGAGGTCCTCGATCTGGCGGGCTTTTTTATCGGCTTCGAAGTCCCTGAACTCTTTATCCCATTCCAGGCGGCAGGATTCGAAGGTATCCTTCTTTGCAATACCAATCCTTCCCCTGATGAGGACCGGGATTTCAAGCCCGTTTAAGAGCGGGATACCGTGTTCGAGACAGGCCCGGTAGAGCTGCGGGTCACGCACTGACGGATTGCCGGGCCCCGATATCACGGCCCCGACCAGCATATCGGAGAGCTCCCTAATGCTGCTGCTTCCCCAGCCGTCGGTACGGACGAGATAGATTACGTCGCCGCGGTCGATCCCTGGATCGTCCGAGAGTGCCCTGATCGCGTCCTTTGTAAGGGCGGGCAGTATCCTTACCGGTATGGAATCTCCCGATATCGCGATCTCCTCGATCTTTTTCTGGCGTTCTATCCTTTTCCTGAGGTTCCTGTTCGACCGCTCTTCCCGGTGGAGCCTCCGCTTCAGGCTCCGAATCACCGTGTCCCGCTTCAGGACTTCGGTGTCTTTCTGTACCGCGGCATCCCGGGTCGACCGTATCTTGCGTATCCGCGACTGTAATTTGACGATCTCGTGGTCTCTCTCCTGGAGACCTTCCTGCAGTTCCTGGACGTAACTCCTGAGGCGTTTGACCATCCCGTCGAGTACCCTGACCCGTTCATCGGTTTTCGGGTCTGTCCTCTCCCGGACCTCGGGCAGGTCGTTTTTCGGTTTTATTACCTTTATCTCGCCGAGGACCTGTTCAAGGGAAAGGCCCCTGATCAGTCCGGCTTTGACTTCATCAAGGTCGTGTCCCGGAGGCACCCGCCGGGTGACATGCTGGAATTTATTCTTATAATGCCGGTACGCTTCGAGTGCGGCCGATAATGCATCCCTCTCATGATCGTTTGCATAATGGTACGGCGCGGTATACCCGGTCTTTTCATCTACGGGCACGTCCTGCCGCGGGGAATATCCGATCGCATTGAATGTCCGCCTGATTTTCTCTACTGAAAAGGGCATGTCCCTGACGTCGCTTGCAACAATCAGGGGTTTGCCGACTTTATACAACGATCCCGTAACATCGGACAGGGAAGTCTGTCGGGAACTACTGAGGTACAGGAGGTTTCCTTCGAGGTCGAGGGCCGCCACGGCAGTGGTTGTCCCCGGATCGACACCAACGATCAGGTACTTGGGACGCGCCGATACCGGTCGGAACGTGATCCGATCGAGCTTTCTCCCGCTGATCCTGACCTGGACATCGGCTCCCCGGTACGTCGTCACCGGCAGCTTTTCACGTGCCGCAAACACCCGGAATGATACCTTACTGCTGCCGCCGAATGCTTTTATCTCCTTCTTCTCGTACCGTATCCCGGCGGCCGTCAGGTCCATCTCGATCTCCCGGCCCCGCTGCTGTACTGCCCCGTGGATCTTCCGCACATACCGGTTCTGGCTCCAGCCACCCTTCCCGGGCGAGCGGTGCCGGGTTACGACCACATCGCAACTGTTTTCGAAGGCGATCACTTCGGCCCCTGCTCCCAGCGAAGCGACACGGGCGATTGTCCGGGCTTCATCGAAGGGATCGAGACGGTTGAAGCTGATGTTGAAGCGGCTTGCGACCTTTACCAGCGATTCTTTCCGGTCCCCGCCCGTCACCTGGACGAGCCGCGTTGCCGGAGGAAGCGCCTGCATAAAAGAGAACAGCTCGCGTTGATCGGCAGATATCTCCTGAATGCTGTCAACAGCAAGAATATCGGGCTGTTCGATGGCAAGCATCCGGAACAGACGGAATGCACTGACCTCATCTTCCGCGGTGACCGCGTCTCCCGACATCCTGACGAGGGCGTATTGCGGCCTCCTCGATCTCGACCGCACCGAGCCCCCGATAATATCGATACCGAAAACCCTCAGCTGGTCACGCATTCCAATACATCCGAAAGTTCGTACGACAATTTATATTTTCGGAGGAAATAACCGAGGATCGTCTCCAGGTCGTGGGTGAGGACCGCCTCTGAATTCGGATGGTCGGTCCCGATCCACTGGGGCCAGTCGATGATGGTGCACCCGCGTTCACCCGCCATTACGTTGAATTCTGAGAAATCCGCATGAACAATCCCCTGCCTGTAGGTATTCCGGAGCTCCCCGATGATCTCCTCCCTGACTTCTTCAGGTTCCGAAACGACCGCCTGGTTTAAGGTTACGCCATCGATAAATTCCATCACCACGACGTGCCTGTTCAAGTCGACCGGAAGCGGTACACGGACATGGGGATGAAGTGTTTTCAAGGCGAGGAATTCGCGTTCAGCCGAGTGTTTAGAGGCAAAGATCCAGGGGCAGTGGACCTGCACGGGCATGTAGTCCCGGTTTAAGCGGACCGACTGGAACGACCGCTGGCCGACATGATGGAATTTGAGTGCTAACGGACCGAGCCCGAGCCCTTCATAGACAACAGACTCCTTTCCCTCGCCGATCCTGCAACCGAGGGCACTGACCGTCCCCCTTGTCGCAAGGGCAGAAAGGGCGAGCGAATCGTAGCCACCGAAAATCAGGGAATAACCTTCATAGGGCACCGTATCGTACCTGACCATCCCTTTCTCCATCAGCTTCCCGAGCCTGAACATTACCTCAGATTCGGACAGCCCGACCGATCGTCCGAGGATATCGAGGGGCACCCATCGGTACCGTTTCATGAGGCGTTCAAGCGCCCTGAGTATTGCTAGTTCGTAAGAGTGGAGAGCCCTGATGTCATCGGCGGAAATTGCCATCTTTCTACACATTTTATCTATCCGGATGATAAAGGTTAATCTGGTAGCAGACATGGATTGCAACAGGTGCGGCAGGCCGGCTGTAATTTTTCAGCCATATTCCGGTCTTTCGTTCTGTGCCCACCATCTCGTGGAGGATATCAGGAAAAAAGGTAAAAGAACGGTCCGCCTCCATTCATGGATCAGGCCGGGAGACAGGATCGCATTCCCCTGCACCGGAGACCCTCATAGCATTGCCCTTACTGATTTCGTACGGGCGCTCGTCAACGGGAGAAAGGACATCAGCACCTGTCCAATCGGTCCTGGAAAACATGAAAAAATTGGTTCCCGGTCCGTATCAGAGCAATCCCCTCATCCCGATACCGACCCGGGATTCCCCGCAGGCTTGCACGGGAGGGGCCGGTCCGGTGGATCGAACGATCCGTTCAGAACAAAGAATGACCTTGAATATTCTCTCTGTATGGCAGCGAAGCGCAATAATGCCACGGTGCTTGCCATGCCATACACACTCGAAGACCATGCCGAGTGGGCACTCTGGAAGGCAGTTTGTGGAGAAATTCCGGGACCGGAAAGGGCTGGCCGGGAGAGGAAAACCGGAATTCGGATAATCCGACCTTTTATGCACATCCCGGCACCAGAACTCACTATCTACGGGGAGACGGTTGCCGGGACCTGTGCACCGGGTGCGATACGTTGCGATCAGTCATCGCAGGAGAGCTTCATCGGCAGGCTTCTCGAAGAATTCAGTCTTGGGCATCCGGGAGCCCGGTTCGCGTTCGTGAATATCTGGGACGATATCACAGACCTCGCCAGGCAACAGGGCGATACACCACCGGAGGAGAGATAGTCATGCCCCACAGCAGGAAAGGATTTTTGTACAAGCTTATCCATAGCCCGGCAGAGTACAAGATCCGGATATTTTTTCTCCTTTTTTTCCTGGAACTGGCGGCATACACAGTCTTATTTCATTATCTTTATCCTATCCTTGAAGGAAAATCAATTACATGGCCTAAAGCCCTCTTGTTTGTCATGGAGACCATTTCCACGACCGGGTACGGGGAACTCATGCCGTTCCAGAACGACCTTACCGTCATATTCACCATCATCATGATGATCACGGGGATCACCATCATCTTCATGATTATTCCGCTTCTCATTGCCCCGTATCTCTCCTCGATTCTGCAGACATCCCCTCCCCAGAAGACACCTCACAAAGTCAAAGATCACGTCGTAATCATCGGGTACGGAGAGCTCGCAAGGGCATTGATCGAGAGCCTGATGATCTCGGATCTCGAGATCGTCATTATCGACGACGACGAACTTACGGTAAGAGAGGCTGCGAAGAAACACCGCGACAGGGTATTTACGGTATGGGGTGATTACGGCAACCCTTCCACCTGGTCGGGGGGTTGGCTGCAGTACGCGAGCAACGTGATCGTTTGCGAAGACGAAAGGACAACGGCTACGATCATCCTCGGAATACGGGAACAGACGCCGGGCAGGATCATTGCCGTGGTCGATAAGCTCTCGTTCGACCGGTATCTGAGGGATGCAGGTGCCGAATATGTCCTTTCTCCAAAGCATGTCACGGGAAGGATGCTCGCCCGTCATGCAGAGCTCACCTCCCCGCATATCGCCCCTATGGACCTGATGAGCGGTTCGGATCAGATCCTTCTCGACAGCATCAGTTCCTACGAGGGGATATTACGGATTGTACATATCCCAATCATGGCGGGCACGAAAGCCGCCGGAAAAACGCTCAGAGACCTCGAACTCTTGAACAAGTACGGGGTCTATACATTGTTTCTCGCCAGGGGCGGCAAATTTGTATTCCATCCAGGCGTTGACGAAATTATCGACTATTCGAGCGGGCTGTTCCTTATCGGTCCCCGCGACCGGATCCCGGAAATGATCGAGAAGGAATTCGTCTCACTTGATGGCGGAAAGAATGTTGCGATCATCGCGGGTTATGGGGATGTCGGACGGGCCGCATATCATGAACTGACTGAGAGGGGTATATCCTGCACGGTAATCGACCAGAAAAAACAAGAGGCCAGGGGTGTCGTCGGTAATGCCGAAGATGAGGATGTCCTGCGCCGGGCTGACATCGGCGAGGCCCGGTACTGTCTGATCGCCCTGAACGATGACGATATCAATATTTTTACGACACTGATGGCCCGCGACATAAACCCCGGGATCAGGATCCTTGCGCGGGCAAATGAACACGGATCTGTTGAAAAACTCTACCGGGCCGGGGCCGATTACGTCGCCCTCCTGCCGACGATCGGGGGACAGGTGATCGGCAGGGTGGTCCTCTCCGACATTGTCCAGGTGATCCTCGATCTCCCCTTCGATCACAAGGTCGTGAAGAAACATATGATGAAAAACCCCGGTACATCGATAGGATGGCTGGAAAAGAAGACGGGAGCAAGGATTATAGGAATTGAAAGCGGGGAGAAGGCAATCGTTACGCCTATACCTGGGGAGACGATTAAAGAAGGGGATTCCCTCATCGCTACAGGGACTATCGACCAACTGAAAAAATTTATCAGGCTCTGTTAACGGGATGGTGAACGTATGGACGAAGACAGGAATTGTGCACTTGGCCGGATCGAGCAGATGATCCGGTATATCGTGTGGAGCAGCGGCGGGCGGGGTATTGTCATCGGACTGAGCGGCGGCGTTGACTCTTCGGTAGCGGCAGCAATGTGCTGCAGGGCAGTCAGCGGCGAGAACGTGCTCGGCCTGACGCTCCCGACTAACGTGACACCCGAGGAGGATATCAGGGATGCACAGGCATTATCGTCGATGCTTGGGATGAGGCACGAGATTATCGATATCGAGCCGATCCTCGATGCTTACCGTTCTATACCCGGTTTCCTCGAATCCCCGGTGCTCATCGGTAACATCATGGCGAGGACCAGGATGACCGTCCTGTACTATTATGCGAACCGGGAGGACCGCCTCGTATGCGGGACTTCGAACCGCACCGAATACCTGCTTGGCTACACAACAAAATTCGGTGACAATGCGGCGGATTTCCAGCCGATTATCCACCTGTACAAGTCGGGAGTGTTCGAAGCAGCCCGCGACCTCGGCATACCGGAAACGATTATTTCGAAAGCGCCGTCAGCGGGTTTGTGGCAGGGGCAGAAGGACGAGGAGGAGCTGGGGATCAGCTACAGCGAGATCGACCGGGCCCTCGAATCGCTCGAAGGAAACGGCTGGCAGGCGGGGACACCCGAAGAAGAGAAGGTCTTGGCGCTTGTTAAGAAAGCCGAGCACAAAAGGAAGAGCCAAAGCCTGCTTTAACCGTTCAGGACGCGGCCGAATTCAAATTTTTCGGGATTATTGAGAAATACGAGTGCCTCTTCATTGCAGACCAGGTCGTACAACCCGCCCTTCCCGAGACCAGGGAAGCCATCGAAGTTACAGGCCTCGAGGTGGCGTAACGGGGGGATCGCGGGGTATCCGGGATTCGGGCGGAATGTCCCGTCGTCCATGCAATAATAGGCCGCCCCGTGGCGCGATTCGTATTCGCCGTAGCAACTTTCGAATGCTGTCGAGACGATGTTCGCCATAACAAGCGTTTCCGTACCTGGATTTATTGTTACATGCCCGTATCCGGGAGGGATAAGTACCGTATCACCTTTGGAGGCTTTTACTAATACGGCGTCGTTAAGCCTGTTTTCCTGGAGCAGGTATCCGGCTTTTCCTTCGATGATCTCGTAAATCTCCGGGTACCCGTAACCGGCGGGGTTATTGGGGTGGAAGTGCCCTTTGGTCTTCACAAACTCGCCGCAGATTACCGCCGGCGGGATGACCGTGACATCGTACCTGAGCAGGTGACCGGCAAGCCAAGTCTGGTCGAATTCTGATTTTGCAAGGTCCCGGTACATAAAATAAGCGGGACCCTCCTGTCTGCAGCGGGCATCGGCAAGGACCCCGCGAAGGTCCTCTATGGTCCGCACCTGGGGTTCCGGAAGCGGACCGGGCCATGAAAACATCACTTTTTGTTTCGCACTACAACTACATAATACCCGGTAAGACAGGCGGCAACCAGTACGACGAGGACGAACGGCAGGACTGCAGCCACTTTTCCTGCCGGCGTCGGATCGACGACGCTGATGGGAATTTTGACGGTATCCGATATCTGGCTGTTTCCAAGCGAGTCGCGGTACCGTACTTCTGAATCGATGGCATAATCCTTTGCAACCGCCCCGCCGGCGGCACTTATTTCATATTTTGCCGTGACCGACTCCCCTGGCTGGACGTCCCCAAGATACGAAGTATCGTCATTGCTTGTGAAGGGATCGACAGCACTCACGCGTGCCTGTGCGCTATATGCCGTGCTATTGCCGCTGTTCTTATACACGACCTGGATGACTTTTTTCGCGCCCGGGCTGATAACCGAATCGATCGGCGTTACATCGAACCGGATTTTACCATTCACGGGGACACCGATTGTCGTGATGCCGGATTTGACCGTGTCTCCATTATGATCTTTATATACGGCATACACGTCGAGAGGATACGTCTGGCCGTCGGCATCACGCGAGACGGAAACCTTGAAGCGGCAGGTCTTGTCCGAACCAGAAGGGAAATCCCCGACAAAAACACTGCTGTCAGTCGGGGCCAGAGGGCTGTTGCCGTTCCGCGCAATCCGTATGACCGCATCGGTGGCATTTTCTTCGCCGGTATTGGTCACTTCAAGGTCGAGATATCCTTCGGTGCCTGCATCGAGTGTCTCCCCACCGGCGGGGATTGCCGAGAGAATAACATCGGTCGAAACGGTAAGGGTGAGCGGGAGCTCGACGGTCTTATTTTTATAGGAAAACTGGATTACGTCCTGACCGTTCTGCTCTGCCGATGCCAGGTACTGGTAGGTAACGCCCATCGGGATGGTGTACGTGCCCGAAGGAGTGTCCTTAGGGATTTTAATAATGAACGAAACAGGTACGGTCTTCCCTCCCGTTACATCACCGAGCATCTGGGGGTCTGATTTGATGACAAACGGTGCGTCCCCGGGTCCAAGGGAAGCGGTGACGAATTTTGCAGTATTCGGCTTATCGTCCCTCTCCATGTACCCCGACTCGGAAAAAATGAAATTTACGAGACCTCTGTTCTCGAGTTTTACCGGGAGCACTACGTCCCCTCCCGGGGGGAATTCATTTGTCCCTGATATTGCGGCAGAAAAGGAAGGGCCGTCAGATACGTACAGGGTCCCTGCCATAGCCGGTGTCAGAAAAAAAATCAATAGAATGATTGAAATAAGAAAATACCGTGCATTCATTCAGAATCACTTGTTGTTATTGTTATAACAACATTTATTACTCAACCGTATATATAGATATTCAATGGCAGAATCACCCGAGGAATCCTTAAATATTGCAGAATCTCTTAAATCTCTCGGATTAACCAAATATGAAGCCCTGGTATATATTGCATTACTGAAGGTCGCCGGTGCAACGGCAACCGAGATCCATGAGATATCGGGAGTGCCTCGCGCATCCGTCTACCCGGTTCTCGACCGGCTGACCCAGAAAAATCTTGTTTCAGTCTCCAATACATCCCCAAAAAGGTTCGATGCAATCGCCCCTGACGAAGGGATCAGCAACCTGATGACGCATATCGAAGCCAATGCCGATGTCGCAAAGCAGGTCCTCAATGAAATTTTCTCCCACCGCATCGGGACCGAGCGTGGGACACAGGAACTGATATGGAGCATCAATGGTCGCGAGAATATCTATCTCAGAATAAACGACCTCATCAGGCACGCCGAAACGAACGTCAACATATTCACGAACAGGAGTGTTATTACCGACGACCTGGTGGAATCCATGCGAATTGCGGGAAAAAATGCAGTTCCCATAGAAATCATCGTTAATGAATGGGACCTCCCCCCGATGGACAATATCAATGTTTATACGAAAAAAATTAATCCTGATCACCTGCCTCACCGTGGAGTTTACGGAGGCGTCTTTTTATTCGACTGCATCCGAGTGATGGTCGTCATGGGCCAGATGGACGAAGGCCTGACAGCACTCTATTCTGAGTCCGAGGGGTTTGTCAGGTTTTTTATCACATACTGGCGGTTTTTCAAAGACTGGGTAAAACAATGATGTTTTATCGGCTTTCGAAAATCCCCTCCTATTATTGAAGGGGGTCTCATCCATGCTCCTTGTCCCCGGTAATTGAATGACTTTTTTAATTACCCCGATTATGGTATGCATTTTGTTTTAATTAACAAATCGCCACATCCCGTTCGGTACCATAATCGCGAACCGCGCTCCCTTCCCGGGCTCACCAGCCTCATGAATAGTGATGCCGGTGATATCAAGAATTTCCCGTGAAAGGAAAAGTCCAAGCCCTGTATTCTTCCCGAATTTCCGTTCGAAGATCCTCTCTTTCTCTTCAGCCGGTATGCCCTCGCCATCATCTTCGCAAATGATTTTAATGTCATCATCCGATCCCTGCACAGCGAACCGTAGAGCCGTGATCTTTCCGCCATAACGGATGGCATTATCCATTAGGTTATAAAAGACCTTGATAACCAGGGGGTCAGCGAACACTTCCATTTTTTCGGGAACATCATTTATTAATTCGATGTTTTCAACAGGGACCATTTTTGCTGCAATATCTACAATTGTATGGCAATCCTGCCATATCGGCGCCTGAATTCCTATTGATTCATATTCGTTGGTGAACTGAATCATTGACGCTATGCTCTGTTCAGCAGTTTTGATTTTCTTAACGTATTCGCAGAATGAAGCATCGGGTTGTTCATTTTCGAGTAAGTCGAGGTACCCTCTTAACATAACGAGCTGGTTGTTAATATCGTGACGGGTAATATCGGAAAGGAGTTTTAATTTCTTGTTTGCTGCGGCGAGGGCCTCTTCTGTTTTCTTACGCTCGGTAATGTCGTGGTGATACCATACTCTACCTTGTCGTTTTCCCTCATCATCAATGATAGGGATATAATTTATCACAAAAATGCGTCCATTTCGCAAGGTGATTTCGTAATCATAAATAGGCTTCCCATGGGTGATGAATTCCTGAATGTGGGTAGAAACTTCTGCTGGAGAGCTATAAACATTCTGGATTTTTTTAATTATTTCATCCGACAACAACCCACACAACCGTTCAGGGGCATCTTGCAGATCATAAAGATCGCAGAATGCCTGATTGACATGCTCGATTTTGCCCTCCTCTGACACTATGATGAATCCGTCGTTAAGAGTAGAGATAGTTCTGTCGAGCCGGTGTAGTGTTGTTCGCTTTTGATCTTCAGCTCGCCTGACCTCGGTGATATCCTGGTTTACTCCGTGGATTGTAACAATGCCACTGTTCTTATCAATGGATCTTTTAGTACGCACGATTATATGGCGGATTTCACCGTCCCTACGGATAATACGGTGTTCCTTTTGGAAAATTGCAATCGAATCGGGTATATCCTTGATCCTTTTTATGTCGGTGTTTATCTGGCAATAATCATCTGGGTGGATAAATTCCCGGAAATATATATCTGCGGGCATCAGGTAGCCTCCTTCACGTTCCGCTGTGGTGCCGTATAGTTCATAGAATCGGTCATTAAAAGTAAACAGTCTGGTCTGATTATTAAATTCCCAGTTCGCGAGATGGGCCAGGTCCATTGCTTCCATTAAAAGGGACTGGGTCGTCCTTATGGCGTTCTCAGCATGTTTCCGTTCGGTGATATCGACGAGTACAAGGAGAATGACGGGGACATTATGATTCTGGATCACTTTACCTTTCACAATTACCGACCTTGTCGTTCCACCTTTTGTGATGATTTCAATTTCATAGGCAGGGATTTCTTTCCCTTTCAGTCGATCGCTTAAACTTGAAGTAACAATATCACCATAGTTTTCTGAAACAAAGGTAAGGAGCGAGGCACCAACCAGCTCCTCTATACTATACCCCAATGCCATTGCTGTATGAGAGTTCGTATAATTTATTTTCCCGTCTTTTCCATACACGATGATGTATTCGGGCAGGTTTTCCACCAGTCCCCGATTAAATAATTCACTTTCTCGAAGCGTTTCCTCCGCCTTTTTTTGCCTGGTAATATCAAGGATTAAATTCAGGGTTGCAGGTTCACCATTCCATAAGATCGGAACTGGCCGGATCTCCATTATCAGTACTTCACCACCCTTTATTACAAGGTGGAATGTATAGCAACCCAGATGATCTCCACGTAACCAATGTTGGTAATAGGAGGTGATCATAACGCGATCGTCCGGGTGGAAAAACTCTATAAAAGGTCGGGAGAGAAGTTCCTCTTTATTATATCCAGAGACTTCGACGGTACTCCGATTTACGAATTTTATATAATCCCCTTGGGCAATAACAATACATTCCCCAGCGTTTTCCATAAGGATTCGGTATTTCTCCTCAATTTCCTGCAGTGCAAACCGGCTGATAACAATATCATTCATTTTCTGCTTGAGTTCAAGCTCCTGAGCGGCGAGCTGATTATATGCAGATTCCAGTTCGTCATGTTGCCTGCTCAATTCCATTTCAGCCTGT
>DATJQJ010000033.1:0-23651 GCA_035505975.1 Methanoregulaceae archaeon | reverse complement strand
ACGTAGCGGCCGGCCATGAGGTTCAGCCTCTGCGTGCTCGTCGAGGCAGCGGGGACACCATCGTTCCGGGCCACCCCTTTGATCACATATCTCGACGGTGCCCCGATGTAGGCTAACAGGTTGTAAGACTCCTCGGGTGTCTTGAAAAAGATCCGCCTTTTTTCGATCACGTCGTGGACCTCGAAGACGAAACCATTGTGCATCGACGGGTCGATTACGAGGCCGGGCGTGTTGAACGGGTCGGCAAATATCTTGTAAAGGAAGAAGTTCCAGGCACCGGGCTCGGTTTTGTCGGCCATGAACACGAGCACCGGATCGCTTTGCCTTTCTTCGAATTCCATTTCGGCAACCCCGGGGCCCATCCCCTTGACATTACCGGAAAATGCATCGGCCAGCATGTCCTGGCCCGCCCCGTACAGTTTCAGTTCCTTTGCAATAGCGGTGCAGGCGGTGAAAATATCCCAGGCAAGTTTATGGACCTCGCTGTTATCCACACCGTGGGTATGGGTCATGATCAGTTCGAGGTCGTCCCCGCAATGGGTGACGAACGAGTTGATAAGGAGTTTTCCTTCCTGTTCTTTCAGCATTTTTGCTGCTTTTTCAAGCAGTTTCGGGTGAGTGCGTGAATGTCCGGGAAAACTTCCGACGTCAGCTTTTATCACTGAAATGGTAGTTTTTGGCATACGATCACTGTATGTGATCTCATGCCGTGAGAAAATAAGGATTCTCTAGGGACCGGCCATGGCTTTTCTTACCCTGGATGCCGATCCGTATGAACCAAACGCCCTGAAAAAGATCAGGCTCTCGGCATATGCCTTTGCCTGGATGGCCTGCTCGGTGGCACCATCGACCGAGTAGATCTCTTTATAAAATTCCTTTATCGCGAACTTGCAATTGCCGTCAAAGATCTGGGAGTCCTTTTTCCCTGGGTTCTTTGCCCGGTATGTCTCGATAGTCCATTCCTGGATCTCTTTGTACAGAACAGGCTCATAGATCTTCAGTACCTCGAACACGATGTCCTGCCAGAACGTCCCGACATTTCCCTTGATGATATCTCCTTTTGGGAAATGCAGGTTGATTAGGTCACGGGGTGTCCCGGTGATGCCGTGCTGTGCGATGCCTACATGGAGGTTATTCTCCCGGAGAGCGGCGGCAATTGCCTTCGTCTGGGGAATATCGATCGAGAGCTGTTCGATCACGTTGCCGTTCTGATCGTAAACGTGCCCGTGGGTGCTCCCGTTGGCAATGGCCAGTACCTGGGGGTACACATCGAGTTCGTTCAAGGCTTTGATGAATTCTACGGCCTCTGCCGGTTTCGTCAGGATCAGCCCCTGGTTGTCTTTTCTCCCGATCTCGCCGACTTCCACTTCGAGTCCGAATTCCCTGCCATTCATCCGGTCCCTGATATAGCGTGCCAGTTCGGAAGTGATCCTGATATTCTCGCTTAATTCCTCTCTTGGATTTTTCCCTTCGAAATTGAAAAGATGGGAGGCATCGATTGCGAACGAGGTATAGCCGGCGTCGATCTGGGCGTCTACGAGCTGCCTGGTCTGGTCGACCTCCTGGGGGTCTCCCGTTTTGATAGTGATGTGATCGGCATGAAGCGCCCAGACATCGCATTGTGTTGCTTTCGCGGCCTCCCTCATCTTCTCTCCGAAATCGTGAGGGGTGAGACCGGTGTACCCTCCTTTCAGGTCGCTTTCTGACCGGGCGAGTTCCATGAACACCGCGGAATCAGCATCTCTGGCAGCCCTGAAAATTCCTTTTGCAACCGTGGCAACCCTGGTATTGGCCGCCATGACAATCGTTTTCTGGCCGGTTATCCCCCTAAAAATTGTCGAACCAGGTATTGGACCGTAATTGTTTCCGCTCATAAGCCGTCATCCTCTCATAATCACCCTTCGGTGATAAACTTTTCAATAAGGCCTATCTCTTTTTTGCCACCAATATAAATCGGGGTCCTGTCGCCGATCCCTGAAGGCTGAACGTTTCTGATATCCCCCTTGCCGTTGCTGATCGCCCCGCCTGCAGCATGCATGATCATTCCCATGGGATTTGCCTCGTAGAGCAGTCTCAGTTTTCCCTGTTCCTTGCCCCTGAACCCCGGGTATGTAAAGACCCCTCCCTTATGGAGGACCTGGTGGACATCTGCGACGAAACAGCCGCTGAAACGAAGCTTATAGCCGGCCTGCTCGAGATAATCGATCCACCGTGCATGCGCCGGGAGGTAGTCCTTCCTCAGGGCGCCGGGTGCGTAAATTTTTCCCTCCGGGATGGTAACATTCTGCGTTTTTAACACGAATTCGCCTGATTCGTCTAAGAAAAACTCATGGACACCCTTCCCCGTGGTATACGTCATGAGGGTTAGCGGTCCATACAGGAAATAGAGGGCAGCGATCATGGTCGCTCCTTTTTCGAGTACGTTACCGGGATAGACCCCGATAATGGAACCCGTGCAGAAGTTTACATCGATTAAGGAAGACCCGTCGAGCGGATCGATGACGACGCCGAACTCGTTCTTTGCCCCCTCGACCTCGATGATCGAGGACTGTTCTTCGGTCGCGATGAAGCGGACAAGCCGCGTCTGTTTCAGCCCGGCTATGAATACCTCGTCGGCATACACATCGAGTGCCATCTGTTTTTCGCCAAACGTATTTTCGGTCTGCCCATCTGCCATAGTCCTGGTGGCGGTGATATATCCCTTCCTGATCTCGTCAGCCCGTGTGCTAAGATGGAGGATCAACTCCGTCAGGTCCTTTTTTGTGCCTTCCTTGACAAGGAAATCTTTGAGTAACATCATCCTGACCTTCAATCCATGTATACCGCGAGCATGGGCTCATGAATTGACCAATGCCTGGATCATCGGTCTTTCGCCCATCCCATGGGGTTGATAGCTGATTTAGTCTGGTGACATAAAAATCTGGTTTTTTATCATGGACACCGGGATCCGGTGCTGCGCTACCTGCCTGAACCGGTGAATATGAATTATATGCTGATCCAAAAGAAAAAGGGCCTGATAACAAGACCTCATGGGAGTTATTGGCCGTGCGCCGGAGTTTCCTTTTCATCAGGACGCTCACGGTACGTCACTTCAAGAACCCCGTGACGGAACGATACCGAGACCGAGTCCTTTTGGGCGGGAGGGACGTCGGCTGAGGTCTCATAGCTCCGGATGCCATCGCCCGCACGGATGTGTACCGTCGATCCTGAGAACATCACATGAACGTTCTCGGGGGATACACCCGGCATTTCGGTCACCAGTTTTATCTCTCCATCAACACGCTGGACCTCTACCGTGGGCTCGATCGGGTTTGCCTGACCTTCCGTTACCGGTTCTGGCTGCCCACCGGGGTGACCCGGCATGTTGACGAAGATCCTGAAATTAAAAACAACCGGAGCGGGGTGATCGCCAAGTCCCGCATTGTCAAGCATTTTTTTGATGAGCTCGCCGATGTTTTTCATGTTGTCGTCTGGTTCTGAATTCATAGGGTAAGTTCCGTTATGCAGCTCGTTTCAGGTTCTCCTCCAGTTCGTAGGTGAGCCGCTTTACCTCGTTGTAATCTTTCTTTCTCTGGAATACCTGTTTCCTGAGTGCGTCGGTACTGATGTCCTTTGCCTTCCTGAGCTCTGCCCGCTTCATGATGGCCACTGCGTTCTCGAGGATCTCCTTCTGGTCATGGTTGCAGAGCATCTCCCATGACTGGCGTTCGGCTGCTTCGAGAGCGTCCTGGTCGAGCGAACCTTTTACGCGCTTTTCGGCCTCTTCGAAATGGCTTTTCGTGATGCGGATGTTGACAACGGCATCCTGCCGTTCCTGTTCGTTTTTATCTCCCATAACGGTAATAAATTCACGCATTGCACCAAGTTTCGCTTCCCTCACGAGACCTTCGATATCGGCACCGACATATCCGTCTGTTGCCTTGACAAGGTCGTCGATACTGATGTCCTTGGCAAGGAGCGCATCGGCATTCCTGAGGTACACTTCGAATATCTTCTTCCGGCCCTCCTCGTCGGGCGGAGGGACGTAGATGTGCCGCTCGAGCCTTCCCGGGCGGAGGAGGGCGGGGTCGATCATGTCGGGCCTGTTCGTTGCCGCGACGACCGTAACATTCTTGAGTTCCTCGAGACCGTCAAGTTCCGTGAGGATTTGGGATACCACGCTCTCGGTAACGTGAGACGATCCCATGTAGGTACCTCTCTTAGGGACCAGCGCGTCGACCTCGTCGAAGAAGATGATCGACGGGGAGGCCTGCCTCGCCTTCCGGAATATCTCCCGAACCCCCTTCTCAGACTCTCCGACCCATTTCGAGAGGAGCTCCGGCCCCTTGACCGATATGAAATTTGTCTCCGATTCGTTGGCCACCGCCTTCGCAAGCAGGGTCTTCCCGGTACCCGGGGGCCCGAAGAGGAGGACACCCTTTGGAGGTTTCGTCTTCAGTTGTTCGAATACGAACGGGTATTTTATCGGCCATTCCACGGCCTCCTGAAGGTCTTTCTTGACATCGTCAAGCCCTCCCACGTCATCCCACGTGATGTCGGGAACCTCGACGAGGACTTCGCGCATGGCGCTCGGCTCGACGTTTTTCCGGGCTTCGTCGAAGTCTGACGCGGTCACCTTGAGGTCGTCGAGGATCTCTGCCGGGATCTCTTCGTCGGCCTTGATCTGGGGTATGACTCTCCGCAGCGCCCTCATGGCCGCTTCCTTTACGAGGAGGGCAATGTCAGCCCCCACGAACCCGTGGGTAGTATCGGCGTATTTTTCGAGGTTGACATCCTCGGAGAGCGGCACCCCCCTCGAATGGACCTGGAAGATCTCGAACCTCCCCTTCTTGTCGGGGATGCCGATCTCGATCTCCCGGTCAAAACGGCCCCCGCGCCTGAGTGCCGGGTCGATCGAGTCAGGAAGGTTGGTGGCCGCGATCACGATGACCTGCCCCCTCCCCTTCAGGCCGTCCATCAGGGCGAGCAACTGGGCGACGACCCGTCGCTCGACTTCTCCCTTGGTCTCCTCACGCTTCGGTGCGATGGAATCTATCTCGTCGATAAAGATGATCGTCGGGGCATTTTCCTGGGCCTCTTCGAAGACTTCCCTGAGTTTTCCCTCGCTCTCCCCGTAGTACTTACTCATGATCTCGGGGCCGGAAAGGGTGATGAAATGGGCATCGACCTCGTTTGCCACGGCCTTTGCGATGAGCGTTTTGCCGGTGCCCGGGGGACCGTACAGCAACACCCCTTTCGGGGGTTCGATACCGAGCCGCTCGAAGATCTCGGGGTGCCGCAGCGGCAGCTCGATCATCTCCCTGACCATCTGGAGTTCCCGTCCGAGGCCGCCAATGTCCTCGTAATGGACGTCTGAGACCTCCTTTTTACCTTCTTCGGGTTTGTACGGCTCTTCCTTCAGTTCAATCTCTGTATCGTCGGTAACAATTCCGCTCCCCTTCGGGACGACCTTCGAGATGACGAAGGTGATGGGGTTTCCGATCACGTCGACCCTGACGCTCTGGCCTTCCATTACCGATCGGCCCGAAAGCACCCTGTGGAGGTATTGCTCCCCTCCTATGAGCCTGATGGGCTGGGTCGGCGATATGACAATTTTCTTTGCATAGCCAAGCTCGATCCTCCGGATTTTTACGGTATCGTCGATGCCGGCCCCGGCATTGCTCCTGACCGTCCCGTCCATCCTGATAACCGCGTTTCCGGTATCCTGCTGGAACCCGGGCCAGACGATTGCGGTCGCCTTCTTCTTGCCCTGGATCTCGATTACGTCGCCGCTGACGAGGCCGAGCGCCCGCATTACTTCGATGCTTACCCTGGCGATCCCCCTTCCTGCGTCGTCGCGTGCAGCCTCCCTTACTATCACTTCAGCATAATCTTTATTTGGCATAACACTAACTCCTGGTAAATGTTGGCTAAAAGTAAGTGTTCATCTGATATAAAGCTTAAGATAACTGCACTGCCGGGCCGGAAGCCATCCCGGGGTCCAGAAGTGGGATAAAATTGGGCGGATTATTCTTTTCTCGCTGGCTTCGTCTCGATCCAACGTTTGATTTCACCGCAACGTTCGCATTTACAGGACCAGTCGATGATGTTGGACGAATACTGGTTGAACCCGTGTTTTCTGCCCCATTTGTGGAACCCGAGCCGGCAGAGAAAAGGTTTTCCTTGCATCCCTTCATTTCCTCCCGGGATTTCCGGAAGTATCGGGTCCGGACGGGTTCCCCGGACACCTGATAATCTCGTGTTCGGTCACGATCACATCCATCGCGATATCGTTTTCGTCAGCCGGAGTTTCCGGCACTTCCTGGCACGAGAATGCCACCCCGATCTTCATAAGACCGGGGTTCCCGGACAGGAACCGATCATAGTATCCTGCCCCATACCCCAGGCGGTGGCCTTTACGGTCGAATGCGATCAACGGGACGATGACTACCCCGATATTCTCTTCATAAACCGGGATTTCATTGCCGATGGGTTCGGGAACTGAGAACGTGCTGGTGACCAGCACGGACAGGTCATCGATAAATGAGAGGCGGAGCGTTCGGGTCTCCTTCTCGATGATAGGTACGACCACCCCGACTCCCTGCGACAGCAGCGATTCCATGAGCGGCCTGGTATTCACTTCCTGCCCTTTCGAGACGTAGAGCATCACGGTCTTGTGGCCGTTGATGGTGCTCTCTACCGATCGGCAGATTGCCCTGCTCTTTGCAGCGATCTCTTCAGGAGCGAGCTTATCTCGTTTGGCCCTTACCCGGTCCCTGACTTGTTTTTTTTCGGATTGCCTGTCAGGCATGTGCTATCTGATCTTGTCCTCTTGTCTGTCATAAAGCATGGCATACACGCAGGGAAAGGTTTGACATTGTCATTATCAGAGGTCCCCTTTCTTCGGAAAAAAGGAATAATTGGGGTCGTCGAATTCGATAAGTCATCCCAATTTTTCATGTCGACAGGACGGGGTTTCACCTCCTCCCTGTCCCACCCATTAGGATAGCCGGTGGACAGGGTAGATCCTGGTAAAGTCTCTATCCCCTCCGGGGTCGCCACAGCAGTGGGCAGAGCCCCTGGAGCGTCGGAAGTATACGTGTCTTCTTATACCTGACTAATTTCGACATACCGTAAAAAATCCGAAGCTGGTAACCCTATTTTGTATTGCGATTGATTCCGCCGCCCCCAAAGGGCACCCCGGCGGCGGTCCAAATGGTGATAAAGGCACGTTAAACCTTGACTTCCGGGTACATAGTTGAAAATTGGTTAAAAAAAAAATTCAGAAAGAGAAATTCTTATTCACGATCTTGATCGCACAATAGTCTCCGCACATCGTGCAGGCCTCGGTATCTGCCGGTGACCGCTCATCCCGTATCGCACGGGCCCTCGCCGGGTTCATGGCGAGCTCGAACTGACGTTCCCAGTTCAGCTCGCGGCGTGCGTGCCCCATCTCCAGGTCGGCTTCACGCGTCTTCTTCAGCTTGATCATGTCGCCGACATGGGCTGCAATCCGGGAACTCATGACCCCTTCGTAGACTTCCTCGACGGTGGGCAGTGCGAGGTGTTCAGCGGGCGTGACATAGCAGATAAAGTCTGCACCAAGGCTCGAGGATATGGCTGCGCCGATTGCGGCAACCCGGTCGTCGTATCCCGGAGCGATGTCGGTGACCAGCGGGCCGAGCATATAGAATGGCTTTCTATTCGTAACGCGTTTCTGGAGGACGACGTTCGCCTCGATCTCGTCGAGCGGGATATGTCCCGGCCCTTCGACGATCGTCTGCACACCCTGGGCATGGGCTTTGTCGGCGAGTTCTGCATTGATAAGGAGTTCCTGGACGGCAGCCCTGTCGGTCGCGTCGTGCACTGCTCCTGCCCGCATGCCGTTTCCCATGGAGAGGGTGACTTCGTGTTCTTTCATAATCTCGAGGAGATAATCGAACTCCGAATAGAGGGGGTTCTCTTTTTCGTTATGGATCATCCACGCGGTCATGAATGCGCCGCCCCTCGACACCAGCCCGCAGTGACGGCCCTGGTTTTTCAGACGCTTGATCGTCTCGTAATTGATCCCGGTGTGGATCGCCATGAAATTGGTACCGAGTTTTGCCTGGTCCGCGGTAATCCGGAAGAGCTCGTCCTCTTTCATATCGACAACGGCCCCGTATTTCCTTGCGGCTTCGATAAAAGCCTGGTACAGCGGGACGCTTCCCACCGAAAGAGAGGTGGCGGCGATGACCTTCTTTCTGATATCGGCAAAATCCCCTCCCGTGGAGAGCTCCATCAGGGTATCAGCGCCTGCACGTTCGGCCGCTCTGGCCTTTTCCACTTCCTGGCCGATATCGATAATGTCGGACGATGTCCCTATCGATGCATTGACCTTGGTGCGGAGACCTTCCCCGATACCGCATACCCTGACCTTCCGGTATGGCGATACCGGGATGACGATATGTCCTCCGGCAACCCCGCGCAGGATAAAGTCCTCGGTAACGCCTTCTGCCTTTGCTACGGCACGCATCTCTTCATTGACGATGCCGTTCCGTGCATCTGCGATCATGCTCATGACTTATCCGTTAGGAATATTGACAAGATAAAGGCTTGTTTTCTTAATCGGTGACTAAATTTTGCTTGTTAATTTCGCAAGTAAAGTTGTCTTACTTTAAGACAACCCAGGTTTCGCGGGGAAACAGGGAAACACGGGTGGGACGGGGGACTCGTCCAGAGGATATGCCCGAGCTTCACTACCTTCAAGAACTTTTCCCGCACATAGTACTAAAAAAGGTTAATCGTCGTTCATGAAGGTAAATTTCGGAGGTTTCGTCCCGCTTTCCACGGTGGACTGGAGGGGAAGGGCGGTATGCACGGTCTTTTTCAGGGGTTGCCCTGTCAGGTGCACATATTGTCACAATGCAGGGATTCTCGGGGGAGAGGATTTCCGGCCTGTCGAAGAGATCACGGAGCTGATCAGGTCCTCGCTCCTCCTTATCAGCGGAGTGATATTCTCGGGAGGGGAACCGACTATGCAGAAGGACGCGCTCATCAGGCTTGCAGGCGATGCGAAGGGAATGGGACTTCTCGTCGGCGTGCAGACAAACGGGGTATACCCGGGCACCCTCGAGAGCCTGATATCACGAAAACTCGTCGATAAGGTGGCCCTGGACATCAAGGCCAGGTGGGAGCGGTATAATAACCTCTTAAATGTCCCCTGTGTCGATAAAGTCAGGGAATCCCTGTCGATTTGTAAAAAAAATTACGAGTCAGGGGATCTGCCCGAGTTTGAAGTCGTCGTGACGCTTTTCCGTGGCTATGAAGACGAAGTGACCGGCATTGCCGGCGAGGCAGGGAATGTCCCCCTCGTCCTGCAGCAGGGAGTACAGGGCTCGATTACGCCCCTTTCCGAAGAGGAAATGAAGAAAATCGCAGACAGACTGCCGGGGCCGGTCAGGATCCGGACACGGGAAGGAGGTGAAATTGCCTATGAAGGTACTAGGAGTCGTCGGGTTCCCTGCTAGTGGTAAAGGTGAATTTTCGAAAATTGCCCAGTCGATGGGCATCCCCGTCATCGTGATGGGCAATATAATACGGGACGAAGTGAAACGGGCGGGTCTCCTGCCGACCGATGAAAACCTCGGGAAAACGGCAAATCTGCTCAGGGCCACGGGAGGCATGGATGCGGTAGCAAGGCTTTGCGTCCCGGTGATCGAACGCGAGCAGGCCCCAGTTGTCCTCGTCGACGGCATCAGGGGCGATTCCGAGGTTCGGGTATTCAGAACGCATTTTCCGGGTTTCGTCCTGGTCGGTATCGATTCGCCGTTCGACCAGCGGCTGGTCAGGGTCAATGCCCGCGGGAGGTCGGATGATTCCCATACAAGGGATACGCTCCGGGCAAGGGATGAGCGGGAAATGGCATGGGGACTTGCATCGGCCCTCCGCGAAGCCGACTATATGATCGGCAATACCGGCACCCTCGATGATTTCACGCGGCAGGTGAAGGACCTGCTTGCGAGGATCCGGGAGGAGGGGGGGATATGACGGTCGTCCCTTATTTCTCATCGTCATCAAAAGTCTGGGAAAACCTAGAATGGGTGTACGGCATCAGGGACGCAGGTTACGACGGGTGGGAAATCGTGGCCGACGGCCGCTACCGCCTCGATGACCCCAAAAACCGGGATGCCATCGGGGAAGTGGTGGAATCCACCGGTCTCGGCATCACCGTGCATGCCCCCTATGGCGACTTAAATCTCGCGACCCTCAACCACCCGATCTGGGAAGAATCGGTCAGGCAGATATCCCAATGTATCGAATATGCGGCAGAATTCACGACGACTGTTACTATCCATCCCGGGTATCTGTCCCCTGTGGGGAAGTTGCTCCCGGAATCAGCGTGGCGCAACCAGAAGGAAGCACTCCGGTTGATCGGACAGGTCGCGATCGAGCACGGGGTGCTCGCATGCCTCGAGAATATGATCGGGATCAAGGAATTCCTCTGCCAGAGGCCCCTGGAACTAGCAGGGATGACGGAAGGAATAGAAGGGATCGGGATCACCATCGATTTCGGCCATGCAAATACAGTCGGGGAGGTCAGGGACTTCTTAAAGATCCTCGAGTCTGCGGACCACATCCACCTGCACGACAACCACGGGTCTTCAGACGAACACCTGGCACTCGGTGAAGGCACCATCGACTGGAAGGTCGTCGGCCCTGCGGTGAGCCGCCGGTATTCGGGCGTCACGGTCGTCGAAGGAAGGTCGCTCGAAGAAGCGAAAAAAAGTATGATCATGTTCAGGAAGTGGTTTTTATAACCGGAGAAACGCTCCAGGTGTACTTTCTCGGGACTGCCGGGGCTCTCCCCACCCCGTTCCGGAACCCGCCGTGTTTCATGATCAGGCGTGGCTCGGACACGCTTCTCTTCGATTGCGGCGAAGGTGCGCAGCAGCAGATGATGAGGGCAAGGACCGGGTTCACGGTCGATGCGATCTTCATCACCCACTGGCACGCGGACCACTTCCTTGGCGTTATCGGTCTCATCCAGACCCTGTCGTTCAACGGCCGGAAAGATCCGCTCCCTGTTTACGGCCCCCGATGGGTGCACGAGTTCGTCAACGGCCTCGTTCAGCTCTGCCGATTCAATGTAAAATTTTCTCTCAACGCCGAGGAACTGGTACACGGTTCGGTAGTCCGTTTCGACGGCTATTCGGTGAAAGCGTTCTCGACCGATCACGGTCTTGAAAGTCTCGGGTATGCCCTCGTCGAGGACGAGCGTCCGGGAAGGTTCGACCGCGAACAGGCAATAGCACTCGGTGTGAACCCCGGGCCGCTGTTCGGGCGTCTCCAGCGAGGCGAAGCGGTCACGGTGACGAAAGATGGCGCACAGGTCGTAGTGCAGCCCGGTCAGGTAATGGGGCCCCCACGGCCGGGCCGGTGCGTGGTGTATACCGGTGATACGAGGCCTGTAATCAGGGGAATCTCCTCCGTGACGGAATATGCCGACCTCGTTATCCACGATGCGACCTATGACGAGTCGGAAACTGAGAAGGCAAGGGAGGTCTTTCATTCGACTTCAGGAGAAGCGGGAGACGTGGCCAGGGCGCTCTCCGCCGGGACCCTTGCGCTCGTTCATATCAGCTCCCGCTACACGGGTACAGCAAATCATATCAGGGATGCTGCGAAAAGGTTTTGTGGAAAGGTAATTGCCCCTGACGATCTTGATATGCTGGAAATACCTTTCAGGGGATAAATTCGAGAAGACTTCCGGGGCCGGAATGAATGTCCCGGTGGAGATTCCAGATCTTTGGAATATTTGAGGATTTCAAATGGAAAACGATGAAATAACGGTATATCGCCTCGGGGCAACGTGCGACCTCGGGGACGTCGAGGAGGGAAACCTGTATGTCGGACGGGTCCAGGGTTTTGCCACATTCGGGACCTTCGTCCAGCTGAACGACCGAATAAAGGGACTGGTCCACAAGAGCAACGTAAAGACCGATCACAAGGAAAGGGAGACGATCCTCGTCCGGGTAAAAGCCATCCGGAACAATGGGAATATCGACCTCGAAGAGGTAGTAATACCGGTCTACAAAACCCAGACCGTCGAGAAGAAAAGTGCCGCCGTCCTCCTTTCGGAGCTCGGGAAAAAGATTGGAAGGACGGTCAGGATCGAAGGCGAGATCGCCCAGATAAAGCAGACCAGCGGTCCTACGATCTTTACGATCGTAGACGAATCGGGAACGGAAAATGCCGCGGCATTCGTCGAGGCCGGGGTCAGGGCCTACCCCGAGGCGGAACTGAGCGACCTTGTCAGGATCGTCGGCGAAGTGATGCAACGCAACAACCAGTTGCAGATAGAGGTGGATTCCCTTACGGTCCTCACCGGGCCCGACGCGGAGTCGGTCAGGTCGAGGATAGACAAGGCGCTCGATCTCCGTGCTGAACCACCCGAGATCCCCCTGCTTGTACCAAGCGAGGTGCTCGAGAAACTCCGGCCCGAGATGCGGAAAATTGCGAAGATCATAAGGAGGGCGGTCTTCACGTCCCAGCCGATCATACTCAGGCACCATGCCGATGCGGACGGGATCTGTTCGGCAGTCGCAATCGAACAGGCAGTCACGTCCCTGATCAGGGAGTCGGGTGGAGATTTCGATTCCGATTATTTCCTGTTCAAGCGGGCTCCTTCGAAGGCACCGTTCTACGAGATCGAGGATATCACCCGGGACCTCGACTTCTCCTTAAAGGACCACGTGAGGTTCGGCCAGAAGATGCCCCTCATCCTCCTGACCGATAACGGTTCCACCGAGGAAGATCTGCCTTCCTATCACATGGCCCGGGTCTACGACCTTCCCATCGTCGTCATCGATCACCACCATCCGGACGCGATTGTTGACCAGTTCGTGATTGGTCACGTCAACCCGTACCATGTCGGTGGAGATTTCGGTATCACTGCAGGGATGCTCGGCACGGAAGTTGCACGCCTTATCAATCCCCCGGTGGAGCCGAATATCCGTCATATCCCTGCGGTTGCCGGTGTGGGGGACAGGAGCGAAGCGCCTGAGCGGGCCCTGTTCCTGGCGCTCGTAAAAGATTCGTATTCTGAGGACGAATGCAAGAATATTGCCCTGGCTTTGGATTACGAACAGTTCTGGCTCAGGTTCAACGATGGAAGGGAACTGATCAAGGACATCCTTAACCTGACCAGTAACCCGGAGCGGCATAAACGTCTCATCGCAACGCTCGTGGAAGGGGCGAATGCAATGATCGCGGACCAGATGAACGCCTGTATGCCCCATGTCAGACAGAAAACCCTTGCGAACGGCGCGGAACTGTTCCTCCTTGACGTCGAGATCCACGCCCACAAGTTCACGTTCCCGCCACCCGGGAAGACTTCAGGGGAAGTCCACGACCGGTTATGCAAGGCAAACGTTGGAAAACCTGTCGTCACGATCGGGTTTGGGCCTGACTTCGCGGTCCTCCGTTCCCGCGGCGTAATGATGAACATCCCCCGTATGGTCAGGGAGCTTAGGGACGAGATCCCGGGCGGCGGCATCAGCGGTGGCGGACACCTTGTGGTCGGGAGCATAAAATTCGTCGAGGGTATGCGGGATGAAGTACTCGACCGGCTGGTCGAAAAAATAGCCCTCGCGTCGACCGGTGCCTGACCCTTCGGGGCAGGACCTGATTGAATACAATTTTTCCCGGCCGTGGGACACGCAGTGGTGTCTTCCCGTGCCCGGTACAATTTCGTTCTTTGTCGAAGCGCTGTTCGAAAATCCCTCAAATGGTATGCAGAGAAAGTAGGTATTTATATATATAAGATCATTTTATAGCTTCATATCTCCGGAGGTGAGATACTGTCGTCAACACGGCGCATCACCGATTCTTACAACGAAACGCAGGCACGGATCATCACGTGCCTCAAGTCCGGTGTAACCAAAGGTAAACATTACTTCAAATCGAAATATATTGCCAAGGAACTGGGTCTGTCGGCGAAGGAGGTCGGGACCAACATGGCGATCCTCTCTGAGATCTGCCAGGAACTTGCAATTATCCGCTGGAGCTATTCGAACAGCACGACCTGGATGGTTAAGCCACGGTCGGCATAATAATAACCCTTTACACCTATTTTTGATCCTATGACCAGGGTCACCGAGATTGTCTCGAAGATAGAATTCGTGGCAAATATCAATGAACAGAAAGACTGCCTGATGGCACAGGACTCGACGTCGCACGACCCTGCCTGCCTGTGGTTCAATATCGATGTCCTGAAGGGACATAATTTCAAACCGGGCGATAAAGTCAGGGTAACCGTTGAAAAGATTGAGGACTGATCCTTTGCAGGTGTCATTCCCTGTCTCGATTGTTTTCCCCGTACACGAATGAAAACGCTGAAGCAGGGGCAGGAATTGGACGATAAGGTAGATATGGGATATTGACCAACAGGTATGAGTGCGGGGCCATAGGGTAGCCTGGACCATCCTAGGAGACTGGGGGTCTTCTGACCTGCGTTCAAATCGCGGTGGCCTCATTATTCTTATTTTCTGTGTGTCGGAGTTGCGCATGAATGAAACTTGAAGACCGTTGTTTCGAATGTCTCTTATCGAGGGTCTCCCTCGAATGTGACCTGTGCGGGGCAGACCCGGGACGTGCCCGCGAAATTATCCAGTCGTGTGCGACCCTTCTTTCCGGGCTTCGCAACTCAGAACAATCGCATCCGCAGATTGCAAGTGCCGTTCACCGGCATGCCTACGGGATGCTCGGGTGCAACGATCCCTTTGCGGGGCTGAAGGCCCACAGCAACCGGGAAGCCATGCATGTCTGCAAACAGGTCCGTCCCCTCCTTGTTTCGTTCCGGGACCTTGCCCTCGCGTCAATCATCGGGAATACCTATGATTACGGAGTCAAATCGCATACGGTAACGAGTAACTTCCTCGAATTTTTCCTGGAGAGTTTTGCCCGTGGGCTCGCTGTCGACGACACCGATAAAATAGTACCGATGACCGACCGGGTCGTTTATTTTACCGATAACTGCGGAGAGATCGTATTCGACCGGCTTCTCCTCCAGTTCCTTCACGAGAGGGGGTCTGAAATCACCCTGGTCCTCCGCGAAGGCCCGATCCTCAACGATGCGACCCTTGTGGAGGCAGAGGAGCTTCACCTTTCCCGGTGCGTAACAAGGATTACAACGACCGGGATCGGGTCCGAGATCGGGGTCAGGCCCGAATGCGTCCCTCCTGTCCTTGGCGAGGCACTCGATGCCTGCACCCTGATCATTGCGAAAGGGATGGCAAACTATGAATCCCTGTCGCTCTACGA
Organism: Methanoregulaceae archaeon; assembly: GCA_035505975.1. Classification (GTDB taxonomy): domain Archaea; phylum Halobacteriota; class Methanomicrobia; order Methanomicrobiales; family Methanospirillaceae; genus CAIKOD01. The sequence goes on along the minus strand of DATJQJ010000033.1, from coordinate 8,369 downwards.
AGACCTCCCCCCGATCGCGTATTTCATGTCGTGCAAATGCGAACCCGTTGCCGAGGAAGTCGGCGTCCCCCGCGGGTCCATGGTCGCGATGCTCCGGTAGCCGGCCAGGGAATTAGCTGTTATTTTTATCAGGTCGGCCAGGAAATTTCAATTTGGAGGAACTTTTTCATTATGCCAATCGACGAATGGTTGAGTATTTCATGAAAAATGGGATATCTGACGTTCCCGGGGCTCGGCCCCGCCGCTGTGGTGACCCCGGTTGCGATAGGGCCTGCACGACTGGATTGATAAATTTCTTGTTGCCGGAACAACCCCGGTGGCTATCATAACGGAGTGAGACAAAAAGAAAGCGGGGACCGCTCCCAATCATCTATGACCCGTTAAGTTAATCGGGGAATTCAACAGGGCAAAAAACTTCAAAAAGAATTCAGAGGTGGAGGAGATAAGGAAGGGTCACGATCGCCACCAGTATGACCAGCATCAGGGTACTGATAAATGAGGTGATGTGCAAGGAATATTTTTCCCATTTTCGTCCGCTCGACAAACGCTCCACCCCTTCTTTCACGATATATCCGCCGTCCAGGGGGACCATGGGAATCGCGTTGAAAATACCCACGTTGATATTGATCCATCCGCACCAGAAGAGCAGGTGGACGAGTCCCCAGAATATCGCCGGGAATGGGACTGTATAAAAGGAGATATCGGAGGTATCGAACGCAAGGATCCTGAGGTACTGACCGGACCCCGACATGTCGAACGGGACACTGATGAGACGCAGGAACCCGATCGGTGAGAACATATTCTTTACGGCATCGATCACCAGCGTACCGTCGTAATATTCAATCCCCATGAACCCTGAACTATGGCTTCCCAGATCTGCCGGCCACGCCGTGAGATTGAGGGAGTAATCCGAAACCACCTGGTCTTTTTCTACGCTTATGGTAATTGTCTCGCCAGGGCGGGTGGCATTGAGCAGGTCGCTTACGTCCTGCCTCGTCCCGACATGGATCCCGTTCACGGCAAGGAGCACCGAGTCCTGCGGGACACCGGCTATATCGGCCGAATAGTTCTGGTAGACTCCGTGTATGACCGGGACGGTGGTGGGGACCGCCATCCCCATTACAAGGATGAGTAAAATGAAACATATCGCACCGACGACGAGGTTGTTCATGATCCCGGCACCGAACATCCTCATTTTCGGCATACCGCTGGATTTGTTGAGTTCGTCTTCGTCGGGCTCAACGAAAAAGCCTATCGGAATTACCGCGACGAGGACCCCGATCCCCCTGACTTTTATTTGCTCCACGCGACACAGGATGCCATGTCCGAACTCGTGGATGGCGATCGTGAGGACAAATGCGAACCATACTGCGAACGTGGACGGGACATACTGGTTGATCCCGGGGAGCAGCAGGATGTTCTGGGGTTCATAAATCCCGGTAGGCTGGGGTTGGAGGACCAGGGTATACTGGAGGGCAAAGAACAGGAGGAACGTGATCATCACGGAGACGATGACGACGACTATGACCCCGATTGAGCCGTATATCCGAAGTACGGTGCTCATCCGGGTAAACCAGTCAAAAAATGCTGTTTTTTGGCTTTTAATGGCCATTATCGGCCCGTAAAAAATTATATTATCGCTGAAAAGTTTTTTTGTATAAATGGTGAGGGCCACGACAGCGTAGACTGCGATAAGAAGCGCTACGACAAGCCACCAGTTCATTCGCTACATATGGCATTGTGAGCTATATAAAAATACTTAGAGGATTCGGGAGCCGGCGCGGAAGATTTAAAAATCCTCGATCAGGTGCTGCTGCTCTTTTTCCGCGATGATCGTGCCTACTGTCTCCCAGCTCCTCCGTGCAATTACCGGCGATTTTCCACGCTCCATGATGTAGTCCCTGAGGTACCTGACTGTTGTCGGATCTGAGGGATAACCGCTCCCGATCTCCCCGAATTCCTCTGAAAGCTTTGCCACCTCCCGGTCCCTCGTCACCTTCGCGACGATACTTGCTGCCGACACCGCAGGAATTGTCTCGTCGGCGTGGTGCTCGGCGATTACCCTGCATTTTACTCCGAGAAAATTGGTCACCATTATTCCATAACGGGATGCAATGACATCGCATGCATCCACGTAGGCACATTCGGGTGCGAGGTCGGTGATCACCTCGGCATGGAGCCTCGCGATGAGGACATTCATCGTGATGAACCTCCTGCTCGAATCGATCTCGGTCGGCGCGACAATCCTGACCGCGAAGGGAAACCTCCCGGTCAGCTCTTCAAACAGCAGTTCCCGCTTGGCAGGGGTAAGTTTTTTCGAATCTTTTACGCCCAGGGGTGCAAGGTCCTCGTCGTTCCGGCAGGCAACGGCAGCGACCACCATCGGTCCGAGCACGGCTCCTTTCCCTGCCTCGTCCACCCCGCAGAACATGGTATTCAGGTACACGGGCAATAATATTTGAAAGGTAAGGTAAGGGATATCAGGAATTAACAGGGACGGGATTTGCCACGGATTGGAGGATCAATCTCGTCCCTGAGTAATGATTCAGGCATTACGGATTGGTCTTGTCCATAACCTTCCGATACCCATCGTGGCCCTGGTCGGAAAGATCCTACGCCGATCCGGGTTTCTGTCCGGGATCGGAACGTTATGGCCTCCCGGCAAAGTACGTCTCGAGATCGACGAGGAGCTGGATATCGACATCTGCGTAGGTATTTTGCCCGAATTCGAATGGGTTGTCCATGTCCTTGATAAGAAATATTAAGGCGATGAGCATGATGCTGATCACGGCGAACATGACGACCCCGTCAATCGTCGGGTCGATCTTCACGAACAGCAGCACGAGGATCACGCCGGCCGTTGCAACTTCGGCGATTGCATAGGCGGCTGGAATAAATTCGGTCCTTATGATTACATCGACCCTGTTAACCAGTTTATCGAGCGTTCCCATCTCAACACGCAGTTTGACGATCTGCGGTGGTGCGACATTCAGCCTTGCCAGGGTCCTGATATCGTCGTTAATCAGATCCATCGCCCGGTTGATCGCGCTGATGTCCCAGGCATTGTTCTTAAACGAGGAAAGAATCTCATGCAGGAGTTCCCGTATATGGGACCTGGCGGTGGCGAGCGGCGCCTCGTTTTCGAGAGGAATAACGATGGTGTCATTATAGAGGGCCTTGAGGCTCGAACACATCTCACCGCCGATCTTCTCGCTCTCCTTGTAATCGATAAACGTGCCTGAGAAGATAATGGCTATGGTAAAAATCGCGCCGGTGATGAAAGCGCCGACAACGGGATTGATGGGTAACGTATCCAACCCGAGATAATCCACGATTACTCTTACGACGATCAGGATAAGTACAATTGCCAACGATTTATAAATTATTCCCCATTTTTTAATCCATACCATGGGTACCTGGTAGGATGGGATCAGGTTTAGTGGATTCGGAACCAAGGCAAAGCTCAGGATCAGGCCTTGACAGAATGTCTGATGGGCCGGATTCTACCGGAGCACCGGATCCCAGGGTAGGATAGCGGGAAAATCCAAATCCGACACCGGGCATTGAGCAGGAAACAACAACCATTAATCCCGTGATGCCATAAACAAGGCCGGGAAAAATGACCGGGGCCGGTTATCGGCTATGCCCCGGTCCGCCCGAGAGGGATGGTAACTGTCTGGTTGAAGGGGATTACGGGAGAGATCAGGAAAACATCGGGAATCGCGTTACCCCTGACCTGGATGGTAATCTCCCCCTGCAGGAGTGCACCTAACCCCGCACCTGGTATTTCGGCCGTTTTTATCGACACCGGGAGCGTCACCTGGTTCATACCGGGTGTTATTGCGATCCCGTTTCCTGATCCGTGGCTGATAAAAATCCAGTCATTCCCCTTCTGGTAATAGACATCGAAAACAATGGTTTTAAGATTTATACCCACCGGGTTCGGGTTATCCACATTCAGCGTTACATTAAGCCCTATTTCCGGTATTGAAACAGAAGTGACGGCGACATGGTCCAGGGTTATTACCGGTTCCTTAACAAGCAACCCCGAGGAGATAACCAGGACACCCGCGACGATAACAACCCCGAGCAAAACGTAATAAAACAGGTGCATGCTGGATGATCAATTAGTAACGGCATTAAAAAAGCTATTGATTCGGATTAAATCCTACTTTATCAGTTCCCTGAGTGCAGCAAGTTCAAGGATAAGTTTCGGATTTCGCTTTATCAGTTCCTTGACAAGGGAGAGGGTAGAAAACTCCTTGAGGTTCACGCAGCTGGCGGACTGGATGATGGCATTCAGCTTGTCGTCGGTCAGCTTGATGAGGTATTCCTTGATATGGTAATTCCTGGCTATGGTTTTTCCCACTTTCGCGTCACGCCAGGTTGCGTCGTAGGGCATCAGGGCTGCCTTACTGGTGTCCCCTTCCTCGATCGCCCCGATCGCCACCTTTGCAGCAAGGTCCCCGGTAAACATCGCGTTATAGATGCCGCCACCGGTGAGAGGGTCGACGACACGGGCGGCATCGCCGACGATCATGAGGCCGTCAGCAACCGTGCAGTCGAGCGGGCGGCAGACCGACACTCCTCCCACGATATATTCGATGGTTTTTCCGTTTGGAAAATGGGCGGCCGTGTACTTGTCAAGGTAGTCTTTTGCCCGGTGCCCGGTGCCGCTTTTTATGCCGCTGATGCCGATCCCGACATTGGCTGTCCTGTCGCCCTTAGGGAATACCCAGAGATATCCCTGGGGTGCGACCTCGTTTCCCAGGCAGAATACCGTGCAATGAGGGTCGATATCGATATCGGTCATGACGTACTGGGCTGACGACATGATCTCGCGAAGCGGCACGGTCGTATCGATCCCGCACCATTTGGAGAATTTCGATTCGACCCCGTCGGCTGCAATGACCACATCGGCAGTTACTTCCTGCGAAGAACCGAGAAACTCAACTTTTGCCCCGCATACTTTTCCGTCTTTCATGAGCGGGGCACTGGCCCTCGTCTTGACGGCAACGTCTGCACCCTGTTCGGCGGCCTGCCAGACGAGTTCGCGGTCGAAGAACTTGCGGTCCAGGACGTACCCTACTTTGCCCCCGGCGGTCTCGGAGTCGAGGGTCATGGTCGTCCCGTCAGGGGCAACCAGTGCTGCTCGTTCCATTTCTGCCGATATGAAACAGGGGTCAGGCCTGACAAATTCGTTGAGGGCGCCCATACCGATGCCCTCGGCACACCTGACCGGTGCACCTATTGCCGGACGTTTTTCCACGATGCATGCGGAAAGGCCTGCCTTTGCAGCGGTCCTTGCCGCGATCGCCCCGCCCGGGCCCCCGCCTATGATAAGGATATCGTAGTGGCCCTTCATTCCGGAACGACCTCCAGGGCCCCGACCGGGCACGCCTTCGCACAGACCCCGCAGTTCGAACAATCCTGCCCGACTTCGAGATATGCGTCGATCAGTTCGAGCGCACCCTCCTTACATACCGATACGCAACACCCGCAGTAGCCGCAGATGTCCCGGTGAACCTTCAACATCCTGATCAGATTGTAGGGCAGCCCGGATAATAGTTACTGGACGCCGATCGAACTGGGGTCAATGAACGTGAATCGCCGGATGGACTGTGGGCCGCCCCTCTGAAAACCCCGGGCAACCCCAGGGAACCGGATGGGAGTCCGGTACATTATCGCTGAGAGGTTACCTCTATGATGAGGGAAGAAGGGTGAATGTACCGTACTGCCCGCCGCCACCCGGGTGGAGAGAGACCCGGTGGTTCCGGAAGGCATCGATCGCACCGGCAGTACCTTCGTGAACTTCGCGGATTTCACTGACCGGGGTCGAGGTCAGCACATCGATCTCGTTCCCAAATGTGCCGATCAACTCGTTGTAGAGGCCGAGCGCCTTCTTAGTCTTCGTAGAAGAGACATTGAGTGAAGCCATGATGATCTCCCCGAGCGGGATCATGTGAAGGTAGGGAGGCCTCGGCCCCGGCTTCCCATCGGAAAGCCCTTGCGCCCGGTCGAAAACACCAAGCTTGATCAGGCCGTTATCCAGCGGGCACCGCCAGTGGTATGCGGCCGCCTCTTCGGGAGTGTATTTCTGAAAACATCTCGTGCAGGCGGTCCTGTTGTATTTTCCCTCCTCGGGAAAGAGCCCGACGTTACGTTGGATATTACCATTCTTCAGTGCCGACAGGACATTTTTGACAGTCAGGGATTTGATATCGAACGTCGTAAATTCTCTTCCGCATTTTGCGGGATCCGGACTGTGTGCATCCGAATTTGTTATAAAGGGGATATCGTACAGCTCGCTGATAGCTGCACCGTACGAACTGTCGGCCGACAGCCCGAGTTCCAGGAAATCGATCGTTTCCGTCCCATAGCATTCAGATAGCCGGTCAAAATATGCATAGAGCGAGGTCCACGGCGTAAAGGCATGGGCGGGTCCGATCAGTCCGCCGATCTCGTGGACGTGGCCGGCCAGCTCTTCACCGGAAAGTCGTACGTGGGGCCTTCCTCCGGTGGCGATATCTTTGCTGAACGTTTTTAACCGTGAATGAAGTTCTGAAAAGTCTGAAAAACTCTCCATCAGGATTACCTGGTGGACCCTGTCACGGTCCTCTACCTCGGTGGATGGGACCACGATCACCCCCTTATCATGCCACTGGTACTCTTCCCATAGTTTCTGCCACCCTGGATGGAGCGCATCGCCGCTGCCGAGGACCTGGATCCCTTTCTTTATACAGGCCCCGACAAGTGCCCCGGGCACCATATCGGGCGAGCTGGCCATGGAAAACCGCGAATGGATATGGAGGTCGGTGTTGGCGAACATGGGAATCCCGGGTACCGGATGGCCGGTACATTACCCGGTACTATCGTTCTTCAGGCAATAAACACTTTTTATCCTGATTTCCTTCCATCTATGGGTTCGGCCCGGCACAATTTTGTAAAACATTATATACAAATTGTTAAGATATCTATACATGATACCAAGAGTATCAGTATCAAAAAGGAGGTACAATGAAAATCATCGGAATCATTGTTGCAGGACTCGTACTTGTCGCATTGACCGGAGCGGTCCTTGCAGACAGGAACATTCCCGCAACCCCGGAAATCCAGGGCATTGCCACGTCGACTTCGATTCAGGCACAGGGAACGGTAACTGAAACTGACTCCCTCGCATGGACAACGGCAAGCAATGACAGCACCCAGACAGCACAGGGCATCGGAGCGCCGCTTGCAGACTCCCAGGTCCAGTACACCACCGGTTACAATTCACAGTACTCGGGTGTCTCGGGCCAGACCACCTTCGTCAAGTCAATGGCAGTCAACACAGCCAACCAGATCGCCGACGGCAGCAACGTCGCAGCCAACACGAACATCCAGTTCATCGCGATCGACACCGGCCGGGCAACCAACTCTGAGGATCTTCTCCTCGACGGAGTAGCAAATTCGACAGCAACTTCATCTGCAATCCTCTGTCCGTTCGCATCGTCGGCATCGGCTGTCATCCCGCCGTACTGTAACATCGTCGAGGCAGGCAGCTCGTTCGACTCGACGCTTACGTCGACCACGACCAAGGCAAGCGACAGGTTCGTCGGGACAGACTCGACATTCCCGGTCGTCCTTAACTACAACGTAGCATCCGAAGGCATTACCCTCTCTGACGGAACCTCGTCACCGATGATTGGTTCGGCCTCGGCCTATGTAAAGGTCCACGACCAGGAAGCACGCAACAGCTCGACCACCAAGTCCGAAGATGTCAGCTACTCGGAGACCTCTACGGCAAGCGGCCTGATCAACAGCTTTGCGAAATCAGTCGCGTACCAGAGCGGTTTCAACCTGATCTAAAACCCAGGTTACTGAATAGGGAGAGAGGAGAGAATCCTCCTACATTCCCCTGTTCTTTTTGGAATTTTTAAAAACCGGCATTGTTTTTTAGTTTTTTTTCTTGAAAATATCTGTTTTATAGTGGCTCCAGATGAAAATTGAGAAAACCCGACGCTCCTGGGGCTCCGAACCGCCGCCGGGGCGCCCTTCGGGGGCGGCGGAGCCAATCGCAATACGAAACAAGGCAACCCTCTTCTTTTTTCACAAGGATCTGGTAACGAAATTTCTTTTTTTTTTGTCGTGAACTATACGAAAAGATTGTCGTTACCAAGGTCTTCCAAAAGAATAAAAAAATCCGGCGAAAAAAAACAATAATCTGAAAAAAATTACCCGATATATCTTAGCTCTTCTTCCTGGATCCCTTTCTCGCTCTCGATCATCTTCTGGACCATTTTCTCGAGTTCCGCGCCTCTCTCCTCCAGGGTGGTCGTATCGGTCTTTATCCCGATGAGTACCGAAAGTACCGAGAGGAGGCTTGCCGC
>DATJQJ010000032.1:0-9057 GCA_035505975.1 Methanoregulaceae archaeon | reverse complement strand
ACATGAACCATCAGCATGTGTAAATGCAGCAATTCTTCCTTTTGCACACTATCACCTTTCCTCAAAATTTACTTTTTCCGGGAGCAGATATACCTTATTGGTGACCTTTATATCCGGGGTATTGAGTGCCATGGGGGCCCTGTCAGGGCTTGCAATTGGGGATGCAATGGGTGCGCCCTTTGAGGGGGGCCCCCCCCTCCATGTACCGGTCCGGGAAATGCAAAGTGACAGGCTCCGATGCCGGAAACGCGGGCAATACACCGATGACACATTGCAGGCGATCGCAGTCGCGGAGTCCCTGATCCTCAGCAGGGGATTCAGTCCCGACGATTTAATCGGACACCTTATTACCGGCTATAAGAAATTTCCCGAGTTCTACGGCCCGACATCAGGATCGGTATTTGAACTGGTCATGACCGGGGTCCCGCCCTACCGTGCCGCAGTGATCGTTCACGACCGGAACGGTGGCAGCAGAAGTAACGGGAGCGTGATGCGGGGTCCGCCTCTGGGTATTTTTTACCAGGGGCCCGAGCTCCGCGAGGTCAGTATCTGCTGCTCGCGGCTCACCCACGCAGACCCGGTGGCAGGGTACTGTTCCGCGTGGATCAACCGCATGGTATCAGGGATGTGCCGTGGTGAACCGCGGGAACTTGCATTCGAGAAGGCCTTTTCTGAATGCCCCGAAGGTGAGGTCAGGGATATGCTCGGGGACTTTGCTGCGCACGACCCCGAGCCCTCCCTCGACGCACTCCTCGGGACCCATGCCGCCCTGAAGGTGTTCATGGAGGGGGGATCATTTGCCGGGATCGTCAGCTGCGCGGTCAGTCTTGGCGGCGATGCCGATACGGTCGGTGCCATTGCAGGAGCACTCGCAGGTGCATGGTCGGGGATTTCGGAAATCCCGGGAAATTGGCTCTACGACCTGCAGGATTCTGCGATGATCGCCGGGCTCGGGGCGACTCTCTGGGAGATGGCGCACCAATAGCGAACGATCTAAAAAAACATTTTTCGCTATTTAATTGCGGGATATTAGAACTCAATGGGGGCTACCGCCCCCAGACCCCCAAATGGGATACACTCCGCCGCCCCCGAAGGGCGCCCCGGCGGCGGTTCAGGACTTTACCGATAAATCTAAACTTCCCCGATAAACTCTGCCCGGTGAATATCGTACTGGGGGAGGGTCAGGGAGGGGGGAACCCCCTCCTGTCGACGTAATTCGTAAGAAAAAATGAGATGTGAGCAGATCCAAATAAAATATGGGTATTCCGCCGGATCATACCGGGACGAGGTTTACGACCTGAAGGGTCCGGCCCTTTTCGCATGGATCAGGTGCGCTTCCCGTGATATCGACAACCGTGTATTTCTCTCCGGCCACCACGCCGTCAGGGTGGCAGAGTTCGTAGTTTTTACAGGTCTCGACGGGACAGTTGAACTCAAAGGTAATCCGGCTGTTCTTAATTGCCATTTCCGCGTTTATCAGTGTCCCGATGGGCGATTCGATCACTTCAACCGCAGATGTGCCATTCCTGTGGACCATGCAGTCGTGGCGGGCAGGCCTGATACCGGTAATACGGTATCTCCTCCCTTCTTTTAAGTTGTTGCACGCCTTCCGGAGCGAACAGGCTTCGCATTCTTCCAGGCCCCCCTCGTATACAAATTCAAGCCCCATTTTCGCGAGATCGGTCCCAATCAGGGTGATCTTCGGCTTCGCTCCGGAAGCCTGTTTCACTCTCGGTACAGCATTTTTACGAGCTCCCATGCAGACTCCTCCGTCAGTCCCATATCTAAGATGGTAAAGCGTTCCGGACGAATACTTTTTGCCATGATCAGGGCCTGCACTGCAACGGCATCGTCAATCCCGATCTCCCTCGGGGTGACCGGTGCCCCGACGTGGCGGAGCGAATCCCTGATCGATTTCCAGTCCCCGCCGTGGAGGTACATCGCAATGATCGTCCCGATGCCGCAGGCCTCTCCATGAAGTGCCTTTCCCGGTGCGAGCCGTTCGAGTGCGTGACCGAACTTATGCTCGCTGCCGCTGGCAGGCCGGGAAGATCCGGCAATGCTCATCGCGACCCCCGACGAAACGAGTGCCCTTGTCACCATCCATGCAGATTGTTCGTTATGGGGTTTGATGACATGAGCATTCTTAAGGAGGAGCTCGGCGGTCATCTTCGAGAGGGCGACTGCATATTCAGATACCGGTTCCCCTCTCAGGCGGTGCGCAAGCTCCCAGTCGAGGATTGCCGTATAGTTGGAGATAATATCGGCACACCCTGCGGCGAGCAGGCGGTGGGGAGCGGAAGCGATGATCCCGGTGTCGGCAACGATGGCGACCGGCGGTTCGGCCTCGAGCGATGCATTTCCCTCACCGGTCGGGATCGACGCCCTCGACGAGGCGATGCCGTCATGGGACGCCGCCGTGGGCACGCTGATGAAGGGGATGTCGAGGTTGAAGGCCGAGATCTTGGCGGTGTCGATCACCCGGCCCCCGCCGACACCGATCAGGAAGTCGACGCCGGCTGCCGCCTTCTCGGTCTCTTTGATTATTTCCGGGCTTATGGTGTCTGCACTGAACATCCTCACCTTATTACCGGCAGAAAGCAAAGTCCTGACCTGATCGCCTGCGACATCCCGTGTCCGGCTCCCTGAAACGATGAGCACGGAATGACCGAGGTGCAGGTCCTCGCAGACGGCAGGGATCTGCGAGATCACGTCGTGGCCTATGACGACGTCGCGGGGAAGCTGCATCCATTTGGATTTCTCGAAAATTTTGTTTTTCAGTACTTTTATGCTATCCCGGCTCATTCTGATCAGAAATGATTAGGGAATTCATCTACAAATACTACATCGATCCCGTCCGTTACGATCAGCCCTATAATCCCGTTGAGACGATTACCTACGCGATTATTTTAATCATCGGGATTTATGCCGTGTACCGGTGGCTGAAATACTCGAAAATCTCCGTCGACGACCGGTTCATCCTCGCCACGCTGCCCTATGTAGTGTTCGGCGGGATTGCGCGGGTGATCCAGGACGCAGGGATGATACAGTCCGACTGGCAGTTCCTCCTCACCACACCCCTGATCTACTTCGTGGTCTTCTTCTTTGCAGCCCCGGTGCTGGTCATCACGATCGCATTATTCAGAAAGGGCCTGATCGCCGATTATGTCCCCTGGTATGCCGGGGCAGGGGTGGCCGGATCGGTGATCGTATCCGCGATCCTCGTTTCATTCGGGCTGTCGAGGAATGTAATCCATCCTGAGGTGCTCCTGACGATCATCGGCCTTGCGGCGGTCACGAGCCTTGTCGTATATGCCGTTCTTAAATATGCCTTCAAATGGGGATATGTCGCCGATCCGCTGTACAAAGTGCTGATCTTCGGGCAACTGCTCGATGCCAGCGCCACGAGCTACGGGATCGATATCCACCCCATGAAATACATCGAGCAGCATGTCGTCGGATCGAATCTCATCGCACTGACGGGGACCGCGTTCGTATTTTTCCCCCTCAAACTGATCGTGATCATACCGGGGATCTGGATCCTCGAGAAGTTCCGCCACGAGGGGAGCAGCGAGCTCTGGCACCTGATCCTCCTTGCGATGATCACCGTCGGCCTGGCTCCGGGCATCCGCGACATGGTCAGGATGATGTTCTATGTCTGACAAGGGCTTAACGGAGAGCATCATCCTCGCATCCGTCCTTTTCTTCACCACCCTCGCAATCGGGATCGTCCTGACGATTCAGGATCCGTCGCTGGGGCAGGGCTTCCTCGCTCTTTTCAAGGACACCGTTATGGAGGGGATTACCGGCGACCCCCCTCTTCTCCTCTGCGCGAAGATATTCTTAAACAACCTCCAGGCCTGCCTTTTGCTATTCCTCGGCGGGGCCTCGTTCGGGGCCGTTACCCTGTTCATCCTCTCAACGAACGGGATCATCATCGGTTCGATCGTCGAGGTGGTCAGGGAGAAGCAGGGTATCGAGCTGATCCTTGCCGCGATAGTCCCCCACGGGATCTTCGAGATACCGTCGTTCATCCTCTCGGGTGCGATCGGTTTTCTCCTTGCAAAGGCATTGCACGAAGAATGGTCGGGCAATGGTGATGCGGCAGTTACGGCTGCACGGTACGGCAGGTTCTTCGTCCTTTTCATCCTCCCCCTCGTCCTCCTGGCAGCGGTTGTCGAGGCCTTTATTACGCCACAAATCATAAATCTGGTGCATTAAGGAGCTTTGATGGAAGACGAACGCGGCGCATTGCCTACGAAGACCGATTTTTCCGCATGGTATAACGAACTACTCTGGCAGGCGGAGGTCATGGATGTCCGTTACCCGGTCAAGGGCCTTTACGTATGGTATCCCCATGGGTTTGCCATCAGGAAACACGTTTATGCGATCCTCCGCGGGCTGATGGACCGGGACCACCAGGAGACCCTGTTTCCGCTCCTCATTCCCGAACAGGAGTTCATGAAAGAGGCGGAGCACATCAAGGGGTTCGAGGACGAGGTATATTGGGTGACCCATGGAGGGAAAGACCCTCTCGATGTCCCGCTCGCCCTCCGTCCTACGAGTGAGACCGCGATATATCCGATGTATGCACTCTGGGTCCGTTCGCATGCCGACCTCCCCATCAGGCTCTACCAGGTCGTGAACACGTTCAGGTACGAGACGAAACACACCCGTCCCCTGATCCGCCTCAGGGAGATCACGTCGTTTAAGGAAGCCCATACGGTCCATGCCACCTGGGAGCAGGCCGAGCTCCAGGTAGAGGAAGCAATCCGCCTGTACCGGGAATTCTACGAACGCCTGGGTATCCCCGTCATCGTGTCGCGCCGGCCTGACTGGGACAAGTTCCCGGGAGCCGACTACACGATGGCCGTGGACACGATCATGCCCGACGGCAAGACGCTCCAGATCGGTACTGTCCACCACCTGGGCGACCACTTCTCCCAGACGTTCAATATCACCTTCGAAGACCCCGAAGGCCTGCAACGGCATGCATACCAGACCTGTTACGGGATATCCGAGCGGTCGATCGCCGCGCTTATCAGCCTCCACGGGGACGACAAAGGGCTCGTCCTCCCACCGGACGTCGCTCCTGTCCAGGTCGTCATCGTCCCCATCACCATCGGGAAGAGAAAGGAAGAAGTGACCACCGCGGCGGCAGCAATCGAACAGGAACTGAAATCGGCAGGATACCGGGTAAAAATCGATAACAGGGACCTGCGTCCGGGTGCCAAGTATTACTACTGGGAGATGAGGGGCGTGTCCCTGCGCCTGGAGATCGGTCCGAGGGACATCGATGCGTCCCAGGTCACGGTCGTCACCAGGACAGGGACCCGTTCCGTTATCCCGCTCACGGACCTGGTGCCGGGAGTGAAGGAGGTCGTTCTGGGAGAGACTGCAGGGATGAAAGAACGGGCTGAAGAACACTTAAAGTCGCGGCTCATCATTTCAGGGACGATGGATGAGGCGAAGCAGGCGATCGAAAAAGGCATCGTACTCGTCCCCTGGTGCGAGGAGAAGGGCTGTGCCGATATCATCGAGGAGCGTCTCGGAGCAAGCGTGCTCGGCACACGGGCACGTTCGCCCCATCTTAAGGAACAGGAAGGCCCCTGCGTCGTCTGCGGAAAACCAGGGAAGACCACGCTGGTGGGCAGGGCATACTGAAGGCCGGATCCCGCTGAAAATTCAGGAGACGAAAATGCCAACGTTCACAGAGATGGTTTGATTAAGAAGAAGATCTATATGTTGCAGATTGCCCTGAAACAGGCACGGTCAGCCAGGGAAGTACCATAGAAGACGCAGTCAGTAATCTCGAGGAAGCCACCGGGCTCTGTCTCGAAGAGTTCCCATGTCTGACCAAATGATTGATACAAGTCTGAGAGGCCAGGAAGACGATGAACCTCTTTCTGCCGATACTATTTCTGCGATTGAGAAGGGTCTTGAAGATATCAGGAAGGGGAAGACAATCCCCATGGACGAGGTAATGAAAGACCTTGGGATCGAATGAAAGCTCATTTTTCTGGAAAACGATAGGGAAAACTTACCCTTGACCAGATGAAGTCTGACAATCTTAAGAAGGAAAAAAAGGTTTTGCTGTTTTTAGTGGGTAATAAGTGGACTGATGTGGGGGCAATTCGCCCCCACGCCCCCGGGTAGGATAGACGCCGCCGCCCCCGAAGGGTGCCCCGGCGGCGGTTCAACGCACTTGAAAATTCCAGGACCGTGACAACATCGCAACGAGGATCTATCTCAGGGGCCGTTTGCTCGAATTCAACATACCATTATGAAATAACGAGGGGGCAAAAATAAGAAGCTTCAGCCTTGATTTAATCCTGACGGTAATGAATGAGTGTTTGAAAAAATTTTATTTTTACAGGATTAACGCCTGCATTTGCACAGGTACGAGATGCCGAACCCAGGGCGGCTCAGGTCTCCGGACAGGATTTTCCGGCCGCCCATAAAGAAGATCTTCCCGCACCGTGCACACCGCTTGGGTTTTATCATATCGAGTAACTTCATGGGCAGTTCGAAATCGAACCTTGTCCTCGGGAGTTCGCCTTCGCCGATCGTTGCACAGCATTCGTCGAGTCCCGCGATCAGCTGCATCACCTGGAGCGGGCTCGCACCCAGTTCATCGAACCGCTTGAATATGAAATAATTGAAGACGAGCCAGGAGAAATCTCCCCGCTCGACGTATTCCTCCATCTCGTTTCTCTGCTCTTCGAACTCTTCGAGTACGCAGCCGCAGAGGGGGCATTTTCCCCTGACAAGCTCATCGAGAAAGACTTCTTCACTGCACCCTGGACAGGTGGTATGAGGAGCGAGCATGCGTGACATGGTAGAATCCCGGACGTGTGATAACAGGTCGTCTCAGTGATGTCTGTTCTATTAGTGATGGAGATACTTAAATCTATACGAAGTGGCCATCTTTTCGCCAAAAACACCAAACGAAGGCTTATATAGGTGTAAAAGAGTTTTCATATCGCATCCGGTTTTCAGTGTGAATGCACGTGTTGTCGTGAAAATATTGCTGCTGCGGAGAAGGCTGCTTGGGAAAGTTGCGGAAATTACATTCATGATTTGTCGGGGTAAGGACTGCACCTGTCTGGGGCGAGAGAAATCGAAGGCGATAAATTCTCGGATCGTCTTTTCTACGCGCTTGGTTCTCCCCATCGTTTTCCTCCTTTGATTAAGAAAATCATAAGATCAAGGCGCTTACGGACCCCCGGTTGGGATAAGGACTGCACAAGGCCCAATTAATTCTCAACCCGGATTTGCTCTGACCATTGACCGTCCTGCGTGGGGTGGGACCCCCTCCTGTCAGCGGAACTTAATAAAGAATCGTTGAGGAACCCGGCAGCGCCTGTTTTTTTAACCGGATCCAAATCTACCTACAGCTATCGATAACCTGCAAACCATCTCTCACTCTCCGATTACGTATGATCCCAGGGGGGGAGTTTTGTAGTTTGATTCCCGATCATGGCCAATGAAAAAGTTCATCCCCGTACAATCCCAGTTCTCGGCATGGAAGCGCATCGCATGCCCTGTGCCTGCACGATTGCCGGGTCCGATCCGTCGGGCGGAGCAGGGATCCAGTCGGATCTGAAGACGTTTACTTCGATTGGCGTCTGGGGGCTCACTGTCGTGACGGCGGTCACTTCGCAGAACTCGAACACAGTCAAGGGGATCTGGATCGTTCCCGAAGATTCGATCCGCATGCAAATCCAGACCCTATTTGAAGACTTCGAGATCCATGCCTATAAAACAGGCATGCTCCCCGATCGCGATTCGGTGGCAGCCGCCGCCTGGGGTATTCCGGAAGACGCGGTGCTTGTCGTCGACCCCGTGATCATGTCTTCGGCAGGCCGGCCGCTGATGGACATGGATGCACTGGAAGAGCTGAAATCGGTGCTCGTCCCGAGGGCGACCATTGTCACCCCGAACCTTGGAGAAGCGGAGGTGCTCTCGGAAATGGGACAAATATCGACCATAGACGAGATGCGTGAGGCCGGTCTGACCATACTCGATACCGGCCCCGAGTACGTACTCGTAAAAGGGGGCCATCTCCAGGGGTGCGATGCCGTTGACCTGCTGATCGGACGCGATCAGGAATTTCTCCTGTCAGGAAAACGGTATCCCGTCGATCCGCACGGCACGGGGTGCTGCCTCTCGGCTGCGGTCACGGCGTACCTTGCACTCGGCCAGCCGGTCCCTTCGGCCTGCAAATCGGCAAAAGAATTTATCGGGTCGGCAATCGAAGCTGCCGTGAAGGGGAAAACCGGCAATTACCTCATCAATCCGGTGCCAGTGGCCAACGACAAAAAGACAGGTTTATAGATGAGCGGCGGCAATTCACCATTAACGGGTTGATGGGGCATATTTCAATGCATGAACAGCCAAGGACAACAATTCAGGCAGATCGGTGGATTCTATGACCGGTCCGCCGCCCGGCGAAGAGGTGTTGAAGAGATCAAACGAGTTGCTGAACCGGCTGTTTTCAGATACGCGTCACGATATCCTGAACCAGCTGACGATCCTCCTCGGTTACATCGAGCTTTCGAAAGATATTGAGAAAGACCCGACGCTGATTGAATTTTTAAAACGCGAGGAGGACGCTGCAGAGTCCATCAGGCGGCAGATCAGTTATACGAAGGACTTGAAAGACGTCGGGATCAGGCCTGCAGAGTGGCAGAACGTGAAAATGGTCATCGGGCAGGCTGCAGGGCTTTGCGAAGGGCTCAAGATGAAGATCGAGATCGCGGTCGATCCGAACCTTGAGGTCTATGCGGACCCGCTTTTCAGGAGGGTATTTTCAAACATGTTCGAAAATACCCGTGTCCATGGTAAAAAAGCCTCGTTTATCCGGATCTCCTCCCAGGAGTCTGAAAACGGGATTACCCTGGTTTTCGAGGACGACGGGGAAGGAATTCCCGCCGCCGACAAGGAAAAGATATTCACCCGGTTATGGCCGGGCAGGAAAGACCTCGGACTGTATTTCGTGACCGAGGTGCTCGCCCTGACGGGGATGACGATCTCGGAAAACGGGGAGCCCGGGAA
>DATJQJ010000031.1:0-113125 GCA_035505975.1 Methanoregulaceae archaeon | reverse complement strand
CAGAAGCATTACCGGCATCCCTATCAACGGGATGGCGGATTTTACGTTCATCACATAACTCCTTCAGCCATATTGTTTAATTAGTTGGTCTTCATTATCTAAAAGCATGGATATTCGTGAGTATGCGCGCGATATTATTCTTGTTATCATCCTGGTCCTCGCGACACTGGCACTTGTCACGCGCCTCTGGTATGACATCACGATAGCTATCGGGGCTATGCTGATGATGCTTTCGCTTGGCGGGCTCTTCATTTCACTGTCTTTCAGGGTACGGTCTTTGGAACGGAGTCTCCAGGCGCGTGATAAGGCAATTCGGGCTAACTTAGAGGAGATTGCAATGAAAATGGCACAGAAACACGACGATACGGTGGCCCATCTCAACGAAGTGGTCGGGGAATTCGGGAAACGAATCTACCGTTGATCGCCGGGAGCTGATACAGGAGACTACCATGGGAGTTGCACTGAGGGACGTCCTTGCCGAGTACAAGGTCCCCGTGGCGTGGGAAACACTTCGCGGCACAGCGGCGGTCGATGCCCACAATGCACTCTACCAGTTCCTCTCCATTATCAGGCAGCCGGACGGCACGCCGCTCATGGACCGTGAAGGGCGTGTCACTTCGCACCTTTCCGGCATCCTGTTCAGGAACGTGAATTTCCTCGAGAAAGGGATAAAGCCGGTCTACGTGTTCGACGGGCCTCCGCCTGCTTTCAAATCGAAGACGATTGAAGAGCGGCGAAGCGCCAGGGCGGAAGCCGGTGCACGCTGGGAGGAAGCCCTCGCCGCAGGCGACATCGGGGAGGCATATAAACAGGCCCGGTCGTCGTCGAAGATCGACCGGTTCATCATCGATACCTCAAAACAACTCCTCGCTCTTATGGGGATACCCTGTATTGAGGCACCCAGTGAAGGTGAAGCCCAGGCAACACGCCTCGTCATTAACGGCGATGCGGCCTACGTGGTCTCACAGGACTACGATAACCTCCTGTTCGGTGCCCCGACCCTTATCCGCAACCTTACCGTCAGCGGGAAACGAAAAATGCACGGACGGACCGTCACCCTCAATCCCGAGCGCGTCTCACTCACTGAAGTCCTGAAAGGACTTACCATCACGCGTAAAGACCTGATTGAGATCGCCATTCTGGTAGGAACCGATTTCAATACCGGCGTAAAAGGCGTCGGTGCAAAAACCGCCCTGAAAATAGTCCGTGACGGGTTGTTCGATAAAACCCTTGAAGAAAAGGTTCCCGATTTCGATCCCGGGCCAGTGATTGATTTCTTCCAGACTCCCCCGGTGACCGATACGTATACCATGGAATGGCGCCCTCCGGACACGGAAAAAATAGAAGATATGCTCTGCGGGGAATATGGTTTTTCGACCGACAGGGTAAGAAAAGCACTCGAAGGGGTCGCCGGTAAGGCCGGACAAAAGACACTCGACCGTTGGTTCTGACGACTTCACTAGTGAAACCATCAGAAAAATTTGTTTTGTCAAATTATTCATTCATGCCTTGGGTGCCATCCACGACCGGAGGGGTTTAACCCCCTCCCTGACCCTCCCCCAGCAGGATTTAAGAATTAATCGGTCCCTGTACGGCTCCTGTCCCACTTGGGGTTGCCAAAGCGGCGGGGCGGAGCCCCGGGAGCGTCAGATTATCGAAAACTCTTTAAAAACGTCATCAGAAACGAAGAACATAGGAAAAATGAAAATGCAGTAAAATACAGGATATCAACAAAACCCTGTTCTCCGGGATTCACAAAAGACAGGTCTGATTTGAAATTGCTACGAGAATCAGGACCGTATTGATCCCGGAAGCTGCCTGATCACATTCTCCATCTTTTCTCATCCCATCTTCCGCCAGGTATACACGAACCGCTGAATCGCAGTGAAATGCCCTAATATGCCGAATATCACAAGCAGCCATCCCAGGACCTGGAGACCATATGCACCATCCGGAAAGACGAGGGTCAGGACCCCGGCAACCATGATCAGCAGGAGGCGATCGGCACGCCCGAGCAGGCCGCCGTAATACCTGCCTACCCCGACGGCCTGGGCCTGGGTGCCGAGATATGACGACATCAGCACTCCGGTAAGGGCGAAGATCCCGATGAGCCAGCCCGCATTCCCTCCGCCGATTATCCCGGTGATAATGAAAATATCGGCATAGCGGTCGACAACGTGATCGAGGAAATCCCCTTTCGGGCCTTCGATTTTCATTGCCCTTGCAAGAGCTCCGTCCATAGCATCGAAGACGGCATTTGCGCCCACCATGACGAGGGCAGCGACGATCATATTCAGATAAAAAAAGACTCCGGCAGCGATAGCGGCGAGGAACGATGCAATAGTAAACGCATTGGGTGTAAGGCCCAGTCTTATGGATACTGCTACGAAGGGGTTGAACCAGTCTTTTACGTGGGGTCTGAATTGGTCGAGCGTCATCTAACAAACCTCAAGGTATGCCGACCAGTCGATGGATCCATATGATGGAGGGATCTCCCCTTTTGTGAACCGCTCGATAAGGCCTGCACATTCTAAAACGTCCCTGGACGTGGTATCGAGTTCGTAAATATGCTCTGGTGTCTGGGTTTCAAGGGTCTCGACAAGAATGATATCCAGTGCTTCGGCATCGGCATTCTCGCGGATTTTCGTATTGCTATACCCCCGGGACGAGAGTCTCTTCTTTAGTTTGTCGGGCCTGCACCGAAGTACGATCACCCTGTCGCAAGGCAGGAGATGGGCAAGATGCCCTTCGACAAACCCCTCAACGGGAGCAAATGATGATATCCATGCCTCTTCATCGATTACGAGGGTATCCCGTTCCTCATCCTTTTCAAGCACGAACCGATCCATCGTGTCGGAAAGATGGACGATTTGATAACCTCTTTTGGCGAGTTCTTCTGAGACCGATGATTTTCCTGTGCCCGGAGTACCGGTTATGCCGTACATCATGGCATCACAGGCTGTTCAAGGCCTCGATACACATCTCGTTTTCCCAGTCGTCTCCGATACTCACCCTGACAAAGTGATCGGGGAGCCCCCGGAAGCTCCTGCACGACCGCACGAGCACCCCCATGGATGCCATCTTTTCCACGGCCTCTTCCGATGTATGGGGCCCGACATCGACCATGACGAAGTTTGCATCCGAGGAGTAGACCGGCAACTTCACGCGGTTCATATATTCTTTCCTCCACCTTACGGCACGATCCTTTGCTCTTTTTACGTGGTCGTGATCCAGGAGCGCGATTGCCGCAGCGGCAGCTGAAACTGAATTGAGGGCGTGGGGAGTCGAGGCACGCAGGTAATACGGTTTAAACCACCTGGGCACGAATGCATATCCTACCCGTAACCCCGCTAGGGAATATGCCTTCGAAAACGTCCTACCAATGATTAAATTTTCATGGTCTTTCATGAGTAACAGGTAATCGCTGTCCGAAAATTCGACGTATGCATTGTCGAGAAACAGGACACAGTCAATACGGTTGAGGATCTTTTTTATTGTCTGGACTGGGGTGGCATTCCCTGTCGGGTTGTTCGGAGAACAGAGAAAAGCCAGTTTCGCTTCTTCGCAGGCATCGATGAACGGTTCCGGATCAACTGAATAATCGAGGTCTCTCGTTACTTCTTCCACTCCGGCACCATGTGCAATTGCCGAAAGGCGGTAGAATGAAAATGTCGGGGTCGATACGACGACAAGATCGGTAGGTTCGGCGAGGGTCCGGATCGTTGTTTCGATGATCCCGTCCATGCCGACGCCGGTGACGAAATGATAGTCCCCATATCTGTTTACGAGCGCTTCGACGAGGGACAACTGGTTTTCGTCAGGGTACCGGTTCGCCTGGGTAATCAGCCGGGTCCCCTCTTTTATCGCATCAACCGATGGGGGTTCGGGATTTTCATTGCTGGCCAGCCGGGCAACACGGGTTATACCGTGTTCCTTCATGACCTCAGTTGCATGTTTTGCGAAAACGTAGCCTGCAGACTGGAAACACCTCCTTACCTGATCATGCCTTACGGGAGGAGAAACCAGATTTTCCGACCTGTTATTTCCTGTCATGACCTGCTATCCACCCAAGTATTCTGATTCCCTTGTCGATAATGTTGTCGCTGATATGATTTTGATGGGAGACAAATGACGGGCTCGGATATAATTGCAGGAAACGGTCCCTCTGGCAGGGATACTACGGGATTCAGCCCTTCTGGCAAAAACATCAAAATTCCAGGTCTGCTTCGCTGACCATGAGGCCGGTGTCCCGATCATAGGGAAGCTGGCACCAGGGCCATCCCCCTCTCATGACCCAGCCTGACTGGATTACCATCCTGACCGGGGCCGGGACTGCAAACCGGGTAGCGTCTTCCCCGGGTAGGACTTCATTTTCAAGTATCACGATGATGGAATGACCTCCGTCCCGGGTATAACAATAAAACCTGCCCAGTTCATCAGGCAGAGGTGAGGGGTATTGTCTCCCCGGGATTATCCACCGTTCGATGCCGATCTCCTGTATCGGATCCATGGCAGTCTGTTTTTGATGGTTATTGTTTATAATGAGCGCGATTGGATCAACCCGTCATGCGGCAGACTCCTTGCGTGCAAGGCAACGGACATCCTGTCATTCCTGAATTATGTTAGTAATCATGATGGGATCGAGAAGGGAAAAGGGATGGGGATGATCCCTTTCGTTCCCTGCCCGGTATATGGATTAAAAAAATGCGGAATGGAAAGGATAGCCCCTGACAGCAGGGACGGGTGCATGAAGTACCGGAGTTCCCGGCATGCCGATACCAGAAGCGGCTTTCTGGGGGCCTTCGACCAGGGAAACAGGGGCCGGGATCAGCCCGAGGCCATGAGATCCTCCATCTTTGCTCCCCGCATCCACACGGGGATTTTGCAGCCAGTTGGAAAATTCCGGGCAGAATGGCTTAATGGTCCAGGACAGGTTCACCGGGATACCGTGGACGGGAACGGGGGTCGTGGCAAAGACCATTGCATATGATAACGAGACCAGGAAAACAAGAGTCGTCAACCTGAATGCTGGATTTTCCATAGCATGGTCACCGTATATTCCTTAGGAGAATTTCTTCCGGGACTATTAACCCATATCGGTTTGTCGTAATCTCATTTCCGACCGGCCTTCGATTCATTTAGGTGACCTGGTTCCGGTCCGTTTCCGCTCATAAACGCCCTTCTGCCGGATACACCTGGTTCTGTCGAAAAAAAAATATCGTTATCCGAGGGCAGCCCTGACGACTTCTACGGCATGGTCGATCTCTTTATCAGTGATGACGAGCGGGGGCATCAGCCTGAGATTTCCGTCTGCTGCACAATTGACAAGCACTCCGCGGGCCATGCACTCGTCGCGGACAGCCGGGCAGCGATCGCCTACCGACATACCGATCAGTAACCCTGCCACCCGGGGGTTGTATTTCGACAGGCCGTTCCTGAACCGTTCTGCTTTGCCAGGCACGTCAGGCAGGACCTTCTCGATGACCCCGATCGTCGCAAGAGCTGCCGCACAGGCGAGGGGGCCTCCGGCAAACGTGCTGCCGTGCTCGCTTGATTTGAATTCGAGGCCTTCGCGGGCTGCGATGGCCCCCATGGGGAACCCGCTTGCAATGCCCTTTGCGAGGGTAACGATATCGGGGGTCACTTTCGTGTGCTGCATAGCCAGCCACTTCCCGGTGCGACCCATCCCTGTCTGAACTTCATCGGCGATCATGAGGGTGCCCATACGATCGCATATCTCCCTGACACCCTCTAAAAAACCGTCCGGAGGTATGATGACTCCCGCTTCGCCCTGCACAGGCTCCACTATTACGCCGGCTGTATCGTTGTCGACCGCCTCGCGAAGGCCTTTCAGGTCGCCATATTGGACAAAAGAACAGACAAGACCCAGGGGTTCGAACGGTTCCCTGATGGCCGGTTTGTGGGTGACCGCGAGCGATCCGACGGTCCGTCCGTGGAAACCGTGGGTGAAAGCCACAAATTTCCGCTTTCCTGTACGGACCCGGGCCAGTTTCAGGGCGGCATCGGTGGCCTCTGCACCGGAATTCGAGAAAAAAACTTTATCCATGCCGGTTATTTCAACGAGTTTCCTTGCCAGGTCTCCCTGGTGCGGGACATAATACAGGTTTGAACAGTGGATTAGTTCGTGAGCCTGTTCGCAGATCGCCTTCACTACCTCGGGGTGGCAGTGTCCCGTGCTGCAGACCGCGATCCCGGCGACGCAGTCGAGGTAAACGTTTCCGTCCGCATCCCAGACCTTCGCTCCCCTGCCCTTCGTAATCATGAGATTACGGCTGAATGCCGGCATGAAATACTGTGCATCGAGTTCCTTGTAATCAGCTGAAATTTTCATGATATCCGCTTCTTTTTATGTTATAATCGTAGTTCCTGGTTTTTCATCGTCTTTTCTCATCCGGTAACCATTCTCTGCAGCCAACCCCGGCCTTGCAGATGAGGTTCTGATTTCACTCGTATTCGATGGTGGCGGGAGGTTTGGGTGTGATGTCGTAAACCACCCGGGCCACGTCCCGGATCTGGCCTGTTATGCGGGATTCGATCCGGCTGAGCACGTCCCACGGGATATGGACCGGGTCCGCAGTCATACCGTCTCTTGAATTTACCGCTCTCACTGAAATTATCCATCCGTGTACGCGGTTATCCCCTTTCACCCCGGTCCCCATCCCGACAATGGCAGCGAAGCATTGCCAGGGGTGGTAGGTTTCCACGAGTTCGTCCTCGACGATCCAGTTGGCCTCCCTTACTACTTCAACTGCACCGGGAGTGACTTCACCGACGATCCGAACGGCAAGTCCGGGTCCCGGGAAGGGCATCCTGTGCTGGATCTCGGGAGGCAGCCCGAGTGCACCGGCCACTTCGCGCACCTCATCCTTATACAGGTCCCGGAGAGGTTCTATTACGCCTTCGAACTCCATGTCGATGGGCATTCCCCCGACGTTATGGTGACTCTTGATCCCGCCTTCGCTCTCGATCCGGTCCGGGTAGATCGTTCCCTGCAGCAGGAGCCTGGCCCCGGTCCTTTTCGCTTCCCTCTCGAATACACGGATGAACCGTTCTCCGATAGTCTTGCGTTTCTCTTCGGGATCGGTGATCCCTTTCAACGCCTGGAGGAATTCGTCCGAAGCTCTCACGACATCGAGGTTCATCGCCCCGAATATGGATGTTATCCTCTCTGTCTCTCCCTTTCTCATGAGGCCGGTATCGACATAGATTGGCACCAGTCTGTCTCCGATCGCTTTCGAGGCGAGGGCTGCGGCCACTGAACTGTCAACGCCGCCCGACAAGGCCATAACCACCTTCCGGTCCTGCGCTGCCGACCTGATCTCGCTCACCGCTTCGTCAATGAACCGTGATGTATTAACCATCGAATCCTCCAGGACTATCCCGATCTCCGGTGCTCGCTGCAGGCCTTTACGAAACCAAGGAACGGCGGGGCCGGGCGTGCAGGACGTGACCTGAATTCGGGGTGGAACTGGGTCGCGAAGAAGAACGGGTGGGTCGGTATCTCGAGGATCTCCATCCTGTTGTCCCAGGTACCTGAGAAGACGATCCCGGCTTTTTCCAGCGCCTCGATGGAACCTGGATCGACCTCGTAACGGTGCCGGTGACGCTCCTGGATCTCGTTGCACCCGAATAATTCTTTTGCCATGGTATTATCGCGTATGGTAACCGGGTAATTGCCGAGTCTCATGGTCCCCCCGAGCTGGGATACATGTTCCTGTTCGGGCAGGATTGCGATGACATGCCGGCCTTCCCCGAATTCTTCGCTCGTCGCATCGGCCCACCCGAGGACATTCCGCGAGAATTCGACGACCGCCATCTGGAAGCCGAGGCAAAGTCCCAGAAACGGCAAATTTTTTGTCCTTGCGACGTGTATTGCATCGATTTTCCCCGAAATTCCGCGTTGTCCGAACCCTCCCGGTATGAGGACCCCGTCAAATTCATCGAGCTGAGAAGGCTCGAACCGTTCTGCATCGAGCCAGCCGATTTTAACTTCGGTTGAAAGGGCCCTGCCCGCGTGTTTGAGGGCTTCCTTGATGCTCAGATAAACATCCTCGATCCCGTATTTGCTGACGATGGCCACATTGATGCGGTTCGTATATTCACGGCTTACCACGCTGTACCAATCGTTGCTGATAGGTCTTTTTTCAAGTCCGAGATGCCGGGAAAGGACTTCAGCAAGACCTTCCTTTTCCATTTCCATCGGAACCTGGTAGATATCGGGGGCTGTCGCCGCGCTGATTACCCCGGCGGGGGGCAGATCGCAGAATGCAGATATTTTTCGTTTCGTGTTGGGGCCGATCGGCCGGTCGCTCCTTCCCACGATGATATCTGCGTGGAGCCCGAGCTCCCGAAGCGTTTTCACCGAATGCTGGGTGGGTTTGGTCTTCATATCCCCCATCGTATCGGCAGGTATCAGGGTGACGTGGATCAGGAGGCTTTCGTCTGGCGGAAGTTCCCCCCTCATCTGCCTGACGGCTTCAAGGAATGGCATGCTCTCGATATCGCCGACGGTCCCGCCGACTTCGACCAGGCATATCTCTGCCACATCATCATTGTTAAGAGGTTTTTCTGCGGCATTCCTGATACAGGTCTTGATCTGGTCGGTGATATGGGGAATGATCTGGACAGTCTCACCGAGATAATCCCCACGACGTTCCATCTCTATGACTGTCCGGTAGACCTTTCCGGTTGTGATGTTATGAGCCGCCGTCAATTCGATATCGAGAAAACGCTCGTAGTTCCCAAGGTCGAGATCGACTTCGCCGCCGTCCGAGAGGACGAAAACCTCCCCGTGCTGTGCCGGGTTCATTGTACCAGCATCGATATTCAAGTAGGGATCAATTTTCACAGCAGTTACCCTATAACCCCGGCTCTTCAGAATCCGACCTACTGAGGCCGCTGTAATCCCCTTTCCAAGCCCGCTCATCACGCCGCCGGTAATAAATATGTACTTCACAGCATCGCCTCGAGAACCCTTTTTATCAGTATTCATGTAGTATCGGTAAAAGATTATTCTATTGCAAGGGAACGGGGCTCTCCCAAAAACCGGGGACATCGAGGGAGACCGGCGTCATCGCGGTACCCTTTTCTTTCAGATGCCAGCGGATTGGAACCTCCCGGGGCTATTGTCCTGACCTGGGGAATACGGTTAATCTTCGTTCCGATGGAAGATCTAAAATAATCACGCATTTTTTGCAGATATTGCAAATGCGGCGGTCGTCCTCGACAGGATATCCTCCTTTCCCTCGATGGTTACGATGCCTTCTGCAAATGCTACTCTCCTGCCTTTTTTAATGACCTGTCCTTCGGCTACCAGGACCGTTCCCGCCCCGGCTCCACGCATGAAACTTGTCGATTCAGATATGGTTGCGAGCGTCTGGCCGGGTTCAAGAACCGAATATATGGCCAGTACCATGGCTTCGTCGGCGAGAGCAGTAAACAGTCCGCCCTGGAGGTATTGTTCGCCGTTTAGCATGTCTTCTCGGATCTTCATCCGGATCGACGCCCGCCCGGGTCCAAGCGAGATCACATCGATATCCATCAGGGCGAAGAACGGGTTTGCATCCCTTCCGGAAGCCCTGATCCGATCGAGGTAACTTATTACCCTTCCATTTTCATGGACCATTGCTTATAATGGTATTTTGGCTGGGTTAATAATTCATCTCCCGGAGAGAATACTAACGTATGGAACCATTGGAACCAAACCCCGGTGAGCGGGGGGTAATGATCGAGTTGCTACGGGACCTCGTCTGGCTCAACGCGGTAATTGCGACCGAACTTATCCAGCAGACGGAAAATACTTCGCAGATTGCCCGGAATGCTTTGCCGCCGGCATCCTGCCTTTTGGAACACCAGGCCCTCAGGGAAATGGCGCTGGCCATTGCCGAGCGGTACCGCCCGGGATCTGCGCTTCGTGCTCACCTGAAGGGACATCAGTAGTGTTATTGCTGCGCATCCCTGAACTATACTGTAACGAATTGGTATTTACTAATGGAGAGCGCGGATATTAAGTCTGGATGCGCCAGAACAGAGACCGGTACGATCGGCGACAACCCGGGGAAACGTGAGCATGAAGTAAGGTCGCGGGGAGGGGACCGTTCTCATGTCGAAGGGGATTTTTTGGGGCAGTCGGAATGTACGCTGGTCATCCCCGCATACAATGAGGAGAGCCGGATCGGCGCCCTCCTATCCGGTCTTTCCTGCCTGCAGTTCGAATATATTTTTATCTGCGACGGGGACGACGGCACGGCATCGGAAATCAAAAAGTGGGGTGCATCGCATCCCGATATCAGCCTGCGGTGCATCGAACATACGGGCCGTATCGGGAAAGGGAGGGCAGTCTGTGAAGGTCTGACCCTTGCAAAAACCAGGTTTGCCGGGTACATGGATGCGGACGGTTCCGCATCCTGTGATCAGATGCTGCTGTTGTTTAACGAACTCGATGGGAACGATGGCATTATCGGTTCGCGGTGGATCGCGGGGGCAAAAATTACCCGTTCGCAGGGTATTTTGAGAAGGCTTGAAAGCAGGGTATTCAATCTTGCTATAAAAGTGCTTTTTCGCCTCCCCTACAAAGACACCCAATGCGGCGCCAAGGTATTCCGGAAAGAAGCCCTCGATGTGGTGCTCCCGGAAATTGTTTCCAAAGGGTTTGAATTCGATGTCGAACTGTTATGGCGCCTCAGGGGAAAGGGCTTCCTGGTCTCCGAGTACCCGATCGAATGGAACAACAGGGGGGATTCCCGCGTAAAGGGCCCGGATGCCTTCTCCATGCTTTATAACCTGGTGAAATTGCGGCTCAGGAGGACCACGGATGGTATCTGACGCTCCTGAAAGAAAGCGACAGGCAATTTTGTTGTTCAAGGAGGGACGGTACGCTGAATCCTACGAAATATGCGCGGCTCTCCCAAAAGACCTGTGCGACCCTGAGATCGAGGTGCTCGCCGCGACCAGCCTGTATTACACCGGCCGGTTGGACGAAGCAGAATTGCATTTCAGGGACCTTTTGCGGAAGATGCCAGAATCGTCGCACGTTCACGGTTTCCTTGGTAAAGTGCTTGCGAAAAAAGGAGAGGACTCGGCGCGAAAGGAATTTTCAATCGCAGTCAGCCTCGAACCCGATAACCAGGACGCGCTCCGGAATTACGTGCGGTGCCTTGCCGCGACAAAGGATCTCAGGCGATCGCTGCCGGCACAGCGGAGACTCCTCGAGTTGTCGAAACGTGAGGACGACTGCCGCGACCTCATTACCTCCCTGGTCGGTCTCGGGGAAGGCAGGGAAGCGCTGGGGCTGTTCGAGGAATTTCCTTCCCTGAAATCGGCTCCCGATCCCCTGTACATCGATGCCCTCTCGGCTGCCGGAGAGTTTACAAGAGCAGCGGACCTGGCATTAGAAGAATACAAACAATCCGGGGACCCGTTGTTTCTTATACGATACCTGCGGCTTCTTACGCGGACCGACCCTGCACGGGCGATGGAGGAATACGGCACCTGTTGCAGGGATGGGAAGGAAATCGGGGTCCTGTCTGATTTCCTCTCGCTCCTTGTGGCCAATGAACGGTACAGGGAGGCCCTCACGGTATGCAGGAAGATCGGCTCGATAAGGGACTGCCCGGAAATCAGGCTTTCAGAATGCAGGATCCTGGCAGCACTTGGGGAGAGGGACCAGGCAATGGACTGCTATTTCAAGGTCATTGAATGCGCCCTCGGCACAACCGGCACCGATGAATTCCTCGAAACGTCCCTCGACTCATTCCGCGAATTCCTGATGGTCCATTACCCGAGGAAAGAAGCAGTTACTCACTTTCTCTCTGCAATTTCATCGAACGTAAATCCTGTCTGTCTCCGCGAGGCCGGCCGGCTTTTCGAGCAAGTCGGTGACAGCACAGAGGCCAGGGCGTGGTTTTACCGCTCTTACCGGAGTGATTACCTCTCGGGAGGACTCGGTTACGCGGAATTTCTTGGAAGGAGCAGGGAATGGAGGGAATGCGAAAAAGTCATGCTGTATATCCTTTCGAATGTCAGGAAAACCCAGGATATCGTCCGCATCGCCGGCGTTACATCGGCGAGCCCTGGTATGATCCACGAGAACCGGAGGCTGCTTTCGCGCCTGATCGAAAGACTGGGGGAACGTCGGGAAGACCTCCCTGCGAACGGGCTTGAATTCCTCGCAGTTTCTTATCTTGTCGCCGCAACGAATGCTCTTGGCGATGGCGACTACCGGGAATGCAAGCGGTATTGCCTAAAAGGACTCGATGTTCTGCCTGCCTATTCCTCGTGTATCGGAACAAAGGATTTCATCGCAGTTCTTGACCGGTGCAAACAGAGGGCAATCGTCGATCCGGCCGTGATCGACGGCGGGAACGCAAGGGTTGGCGTGCCTGAGCCCCGCGAGCCCGCGCCTGTCCTGACCGGCCTCGATCCCGGGGAGGAGAAAGTGTTGGAATTCTTAAAACTGCACCGGTGTGTTACCGAAGGAGATCTCAGGAAACTGCTTGGGACGCGTCGGGTCGCGGGGATCGTCAACAGGCTTATGGCAAAGTCATCGTCGCAGGGAGTCAAACTGATATCGCGAAAGGGATGCGGCGACCAGGGAGAAGTCTACGAATATACGGGAGATTGATCGGCATGGACGAGAAAAAACGTGAAAGCCTCAATATCATCAATGCACTGCGGAGAGGAACGGTACCGGCAGGCGGCCTCGAAAGGATCGCTGTCGGCCTCGACGTTGAAGAAGAAGTAATCGCTACGCAACTCGATTACGTTGCATCCGGTGGCGGGGACCTCAAGTTCATCAGGGGTGACTACGGGAGCGGCAAGACCTTCCTCGTCGCCCGATCCCTTGAGATAGCTCGTGAGAAAGGGTTTGCAACCGCCCATGTAGTCATATCATCCTCGTCCCCTCTTCATAAAATAAAGGGTATATACCAGCAGATCTGCGCAACGCTCCAGACAAAAGAAGATGAACACGCGATCAAACCAGTGATAGACAACTGGCTCTTTTCAATCGAGGAGCGTATCCTGCAGGTCGCCGGCGACCAGCTTGGCGAACCCGGGCTTGAGGCGGCGACTGAAAAGGAGATCGAGGCCGCCCTGGCAGGCATCAGCGAATTGAATTCGTCAATGGCCGCGGCATTGCGGACATATTACCGTGCAAACAATGCCGGTGATTTCCAGCTCGCACAGTCGGCCATTGGCTGGATAGCGGCAGAGCCCAACATCGGAAGGGATTTCAAGCAGAAAGCCGCAATTCGCGGCGACATCGACGAGACCGTGGCATTCGTATTCCTCGAAGGGCTCGTCAAGATGATCGTCGGAGGCGGGTACCGGGGCCTTGCCGTTGCCATCGACGAGGCCGAGATTACCCAGTCGCTCCCGAGGGCGACCCGGGAGAAGGGGTATGCCATGATCAGGCAGATCGTGGACTCGCTGGACGGCGGCGCGATGCCCCATTGCTATTTCCTCGTTACCGGCACCCCCTCCCTGTTTGAAGGACCCAGGGGGTTCCGGTCGTTGCCCGCCCTTTTCGACAGGATCAGTGTCGTCTCGACCGACAAGTACCGCAACCCCAGGCAGCCCCAGATCATACTCGCCCGGTTCGACATGAACAAACTCGAAAAGGTTGCACTGAAGGTCTGCGATATCTATTCGCTCGCGTATTCCGAGGTCGACAGGGAGAGGATATCTCACCGGTTCATCAGGGCGATGATCGGCAAAGTGACCGGGAAGTTCGGGGGAAGGGTTGACATCATCCCGAGGATTTTCCTGAAGGAATTTGTGGATGTCCTCGACAAATGCGAGTTATACGAGAATTTTAATCCCTGGGATGCCTATGAGTTCGACACGGCCCGGCTCAGGGGAGAGTTGAAAGAGGAAGAAGAGGCTGTAATGTCTGTCGAATTCTGATCGGCAGCAAATTCCTCATTTTGAGTTTCATCGATCCGGAGTTACCATAAGATACTGGTAGCATCCGCCTTGTCGCATACTCATTCCAGGGTATTCCGAAACTATTTCCTGATCCGGATCAAATAACGAAATCAGCTAAACAGAACCGGGTATTGCTGATACAATGGATATTTCAGACACGATACAAAAGATCGAATCACAGGTTGGAAGGCTTTCCGATGTCCAGAAAATTCTGCTTGGCACCGACGGATCGGTGACGCAGCTCCTGGAACTTGTGACCGGAAATGAAGTAGCGGTCAGGACGGAAGTTCAGGAAATTGTCCCTGCTGACGTGGCCATTGCAACAAATCTCGGAATCCATGCGGGCGATCAGGTAAATTACCGGGTTATAGACCTGATAAATACCAAAACCGGGGAAGTACTGGTCCACGCAATATCCAATACCCCCATCTCCCGCCTTTCCCCGTCCTTTCGTGAAGACCTCATGAGAGCCGACATTCCCATTGGCCGGATCATTTCGCAGCACCGCATCGAAGCCCGTCGCGAGATCCTCAATGCAGGTGTATTCCCTGCAACAACTGAGAGCAGCAGATTATTTTCGGTCTGCCCCCATGAGCCGATCCTTAACCGGCAGTACCATATCATCCATAAGGGAAAGCCGCTCATTTTCATTGAAGAGCAGTTTCCGTACAACCGTTTTCTCGATGAAAGGAGAGTAATGGTCAGGACCCCGTCACGCATTCATGTAACCCTGATCGATATGCACGGCGGTTCCGGCAGGGTCGACGGCGGTGTGGGTATCACCCTGGACGAGCCCGGTATCCTCATCGAAGTCCATAAGAGTCCGGAACTCGAAGTGGGAGGCTGCGAGGGACCATTACGGGAGAAAGTAACCGATATTGCGAGCATGGTCCTCAGGGAAATTCATGCTCCCGCAGGCATATCGATCACCGTGCGGGATCACTATCCCTCTCATATCGGACTCGGCAGCGGATCGCAGTTGTCATTAGCAGTAGGGCGTGCCATCTGCGAGTGTTATCACCGGGACCTGTCTTCCTGGGACCTTGCAAGGCTCGTCGGCCGGGGAGGCACGTCCGGTATTGGTTGTGCCGCATTCGATGCAGGAGGATTTATCGTCGATGGCGGGCATCGGTACGGGATCGGGCGCGATAAATCAGATTTCAGACCGTCAGGCGCATCAAAAGGGGTGTGCCCTCCCCCGGTGATCGCTCGCCATCCATTTCCGCATGACTGGAAAATCCTTCTTGCAACGCCTGATTTACCCTGCGGTGTGAATGGGGGGGCCGAACTGGATATTTTCAGGACCTATTGTCCCATTCCCCTCGACGAGGTCAGGGCAATCTGCCACGAGGTGCTGATGCGGATGCTTCCGGGTGTTGCTGAACGCGATCTCGATTTATTCGGGTCCTCGGTCAATGAAGTCCAGAAATACGGGTTTAAAAAAGTTGAAATTGGCCTTCAGCCGAAAGAGATCCCCGAACTGATCGCGACGATGCGGTCGGCGGGGGCTGCCTGTGCAGGCCTGAGCTCGTTCGGGCCTACCGTTTATGCAGTGACCGATACCGGAATCCGGGGGATAGAGCATGCAGCATCGTCGTTTATGAAAGATATGGCAGGGGGGTCGACCACTGTTACTGCTGCACGAAATCGCGGTGCGGAAATCCGGACAGAATGACTGATAACCCGGGATGAGTGGCACAATCAGGAAATCCCGTGGAGCAAAACCAGGACCCGATTGTACCGGTGATCCGGGTCCTATGAATCCGGGCGGCCGGGATGTGATGAATAGCTGGAAAATCAGGGCCTTTTCCGCCTGATACGGACAGAGTCGGCATGAGCGTGAAGCCCTTCGGCATCGGCAATCTTCTCGACGATGTTCCCTATTGTTTCGAGCCCTTCCCGTTCGATGATCTGCACCGATGTTGTTTTCAAGAAATGGGCTACGTTCAGTCCCGAATATCTCTTCGCATAACCTGCGGTCGGTAATACATGGTTTGTACCGGTCGCGAAGTCCCCGCAGGCCACTGCTGCATTGGGACCGATGAACACCGATCCTGCGTGATGAACCCTGGAAAGTGCATACATCGGGTCCCGTACCTGAAGGGAGAGGTGTTCAGGGGCAATATAATCTGCAGCTTCGACCGCATCCTCGATGCATGAAGCAATATAATACCCTGAATGTTCCAGTGCCTTCACGATGATTTCCTTTCTCAGCTGGGAGGGGACCATCTTCCCGATATAATCTCCGGTCTTTTCGGCGATCGCTGCATCCGTCGTAATCAGCACGCAGGCAGCATTGGGATCATGTTCGGCCTGCGCGATGATGTCGGCCGCAATGAATTCTGCATCGGCGCTATCGTCGGCGATTATTGCTATTTCGCTCGGCCCCGCAGGGAAATCGATATCGGCTTCTTCCCGAAGCATTGCCTTTGCCGCAGTCACGTACACGTTGCCGGGTCCGACAATCTTCTGGACGGGGCTGATCGTCTCCGTTCCAAGTGCCATTGCCGCGATTGCCTGTGCACCGCCGACCTGGTAAATTTCGCCGACACCTGCAATGTCGAGTGCCACGAGGGTGGCAGGATGAACCGGAGGGGGTGAACAACAGCAGACAGATGCAACTCCCGCTATCCGTGCAGGAACGGTGCACATCAGGGCGGTTGAGGGGTATGCAGCACGGCCTCCCGGGATATACGCGCCGATCCGTTCGAGCGGCGT
The DNA here is from genome assembly GCA_035505975.1 of Methanoregulaceae archaeon. Lineage (GTDB taxonomy): Archaea > Halobacteriota > Methanomicrobia > Methanomicrobiales > Methanospirillaceae > CAIKOD01. Next base: position 96,460 of record DATJQJ010000031.1, on the reverse strand, counting down.
CGTCTTGATACCAAGGGTAATACCCGGGCCTGTCTGCCGTAACCACAAATCGTCGGGGCGCGACATTGCGTGAAACCCTGCAATTCTTGCCTCTGCCTCGATCAGGCGGTCTACAAGGTCTGGATCGACCTGCTGGTATGCATCTTCCCGCTCTTCTTCGGTGACCGCGAGTGCAGACAGGGAAACCCCGTCAAATTTTTTGGACAATTCACGCAGGGCGGTGTCTCCCGATTCTCGTACCTGCTTGATGATATCGGCTACACGTTCCCTGACATCTGCAATACCGCTCTTTCTTCCCTCGACCCATTCCCCGATCTCAACCTGCTGCCACATATGTGGTGAGTTGTTCGACAATTATCCGTCTTAAAACATCTGCAGGAGTGAACCGGTGAGCGATGTCCGGTTGAGCAATCCTGATAGTGAAGAGGAAGGTGGGCAGGAACACGACGGTGGTAAATCCTGTAAGGACCGCCCGGTGAGGGGCCACGTACGGGAGTTGCAGGCCGGAAGTTAAAAAATCTGGTTATAAGCACCATTGCCAATATAATTCGGACCGAAAACCAGGTTCGGAATACGGTTACGGGTTTTTCGTTTCTGTTGAACTCTTTATTTTCCACTGCTTTCATTTGCAGTTATCATTTATTTCTGATGACGTTTTGTGTACCTGAGATGATCTGACGCTCCAGGGGGGCCGTCCCGCCGCTATGGCGACCCCGATTGGGTTAGGGACTGCATAGGACCAATTAATTGTCAATTTAGATTAACCTGACCCCTGACTTCCTGCCAGGGAGGGCAGGGTGGGGTTGAACCCCTTGCTGTCGATAATACCTTGAGCATGGATATCGGATTTCAACAGATCGGGTTTCCCAAAAAATCAAGGCTTTTTCCCTTCATACTCCAGATACCAGGGGTTATTTATCGGGCGTTTCCCTGATTACATGGACTGCAGTCGCTTTGAACGATATCCACACCTCTTTTCCAAAACTGAGACCAAGTTCTTCGGCAGAGCTGACGGTCACCAGGCACGTGATCCCGAGACCGCAGTCGACGACGACATTAACGAACGGGCCCGAAGATATCATGCTCGTGATTCTTCCGAAAAAGACATTTCTGGCACTCGTTCCGGAAATATCACGGAGGTGAATAGTCACATCTTCGGCCCTGAAGATGACGGTGACGTGAGTCCCGGGCTCGATTTCAGAAATCGCCTGAACTGTGATACCGGGAACCGCGAGCGCTATTGCCGCTTCGCCACCCTGGCTTTTAGTTACTGTGCCGGGAATTATGTTCTCAACCCCGACGAAGCGGGCAATTTTCCGCGTCGCAGGCCTGTGGAATATTTCACTGGTCGTCCCGATCTGTGGGATGCCTCCCTCAAGGATGACACCGATCCGGCCGGCAAGCTTCTGGCCCTGGAGCATATCATGGGTACTAATCACGATGGTCGTACCGAGGTCCCTGTTAATGCCGAGGACAAGCTCTTCAATTTTTTCAGCGGAGAGGGGATCAAGGTTGGCAGTGGGTTCGTCGAGGAAAAGGATCTCCGGCCCGGTTACGATGGACCTTGCCAGTGCCACCCGCTGGGCCTCCCCGCCGGAAAGCGTCCGGGCCATCCTCTTCCCGTATCCTGGAAGGTCTATTGCCCGAAGTGCGTCGTGAACGGCTGAATTTATTTCTTCCCTCGATTTGCCGCGATATTTCATCCCGAGCGCAATGTTATCGTGGACCGACATCGCAAAAATTACGGGTTTCTGGTTTAAAAGGCCCATCCTGCGCCTCAAATCAAACCTGGCACGGGAAGAGCGGGTTTCCTGGCCAAGTATGGTCAGCGTGCCACCGGACGGCATCTCGAGGAGGTCTAATAGCCTGATAAGGGTGCTTTTTCCTGATCCGCTGGGCCCGATGAGCCCGAAGATCTCACCATTTTTCACGGAGAACGATACTCCATCCAGAACCGGGGTCCCTCCGTACTTTTTTGCAAGAGATTCTGCGCTGATGACGGTATCGCTCATAGTCGGGTCCGGCCTCTTTTCAGGATGTCGTATAATTCTTCCAGACGCTTCCTTCCTGGACGAGGTTCAGGCCGAAATTTACCAGTACCGCGACCCCGAGGAGGATGATCCCGAGGGCAATGGCAAGGGGGAAATCACCCTGTGAGGTTTCAAGGGAGATCGCAGTTGTCAGAACCCTGGTTCCGGAATAACCGAACCCGCCGCGAATATTGCCTCCTATGATCATTGCAGCCCCGACTTCCGAGATCGCACGCCCGAATCCAAGGATCACGGCAGCCAGGATTGCAAACTTTACCTCCCTGATGAGGGTCATGATGGACTGGAATTTCGTTGCACCAAGTGAATTTACGATGGTTTTCATGTCCCGGTCGACCCCGCTCAGGGCACTGATGGTAAACCCGATGATGAGTGGCATTACCAGGATCATCTGGGCAAGGATCATCCCCTGGGGGGTGAAAAGCAGTCCCAAAAAACCCAGGGGTCCGGCATTCGAGAGCAGGAGGAAGAGGAGCAGCCCGGCAAGTACGGTCGGAAGCGCATAAAGCGTCTGGATCATGTTGATAATAAACCGTTTTCCGAAAAATTCGTGGTAATAGATAAGTGCACCGATGGGGATCGAGACGAGAGCCGACAGGAATGTCGATGTAAGGGAGATCTGGAGGGAGAGGATCGTGATCCTTATTACTTCCGGATCGAGGGTTATTATAAGATTGATCGCCTGTACGAACCCTGCAATAATTTCGTTTTCCACAATCCTTCACCGCCGGTGCCGTAACAGGTAATATTTAGCAATGGTTAAATATAATCGCATTTTCTAATTGATTTTATGAATGCTTTAAAAACTTCCTACTTATTGGTGCTGGTTTTGGCAGTCATCCTGGTGGCAATACTCAGCGCCGGGTGCACATCCCCGACGACTCCTCCGGCCTCCCCGACAGCGACGGCGACTCAACCGGCTAACGGTGTGGCGACGACGGCGCCTGTTGCCAATGCAACGACGGCACCGGCGACACCGGTACCCCACAGCCCGAATACACTCCTGATAGCGACCACGACGAGCCTGTACGACACGGGGCTTCTCAACAGGATCCAGGACATTTACCAGAACGAAACCGGTGTGACATTAAAGATCACGTCACAGGGCACAGGGCAGGCAATCCAGCTCGCACAGCGGGGAGATGCCGACCTGCTCCTGGTCCATTCGCCTGCCCAGGAACAGACATTCATCAATAACGGCTATGGTATCAATCAGCGTTGCTTCGCCTATAATTACTTCGTCATTGTCGGTCCTGCAAGCGACCCCGCAAAAATTGCCAATATGACCCCGACGGCGGCACTCGCACAGATCAGGGCCCTGGGCGTGAACGGGACGCCGGGAGTATTCTTCGTATCAAGGGGCGACCAGTCAGGTACCAATACCGCGGAGATTAACCTCTGGAATAAAGCTGGTCTCAACTATACGAATAACGTCTCCGGTTCCGGGCCATGGTATCTCTCGATTGGGAAGGGAATGGGAGACACCCTGACGTTCGCAAACCAGAAGGGGGCCTACACCCTGAGCGACGAAGGGACCTTCCTTGCCTACAAGAGCAAGCTGAACCTGACAATCCTTATCCAGAATAATACCCAGCTCCTGAACAGGTACAGTGCAATCGCCGTGAACCCTGCAAAGAACCCGAACGTCAATATCGTTCAGGCGGACCGGTTCATCAACTGGCTCCTCTCCCCCGAAGGGAGGATTGTGGTGGGCACGTTCGGTGTTGCAGATTATGGAAAGCCCCTGTTTACGCCACTCCTTCCCGATACCTGCAGTCAGCCGCAGTTTAACTGCACGTGCGGCGGGAATGTAACACCCGTATAAACATCTCAAATTTTTCCTGTTTTTTTAAGACGATTGGGGGAGACCACGGGATACTCAATTATCTCATTGCAGTCCCCAGATATGAGTAAGGGAGAATTCGTCATGGAACCTGGTGCAGTCCCGCCGGCGGGACCCGAAGAACCGACCTTTTGCCTTCTGAACGAAGAGTCCAGTTTTTGCGTGACGCTTAAGGAAGGAGGGAAAACCGAGAGGATTTCCAGTACGCTTGCGAAAGACTACCTTGCTGCGGTCCGGGATTCTGCGGTTGGATGGGTTGATTTCACCGTGAAGGACCTGGAATCCGAATTGGAGGGGATTGGTTCGGCCATGGGGTTCCAGCGGATCCCATACCAGAAGCTTCTCTCAGGTTTTTATTCTTCATACGAGGACTATGATCTCGAACTCGGAATCATGCTCCCCGCAGCTTCCCTGACCGAGTACGACCTTGCGGTCCATCCGATTATCATCCTGATCCGGGGAAATTTCATCGTAACGATCCATAGGGAAGGGATGAACAGGCTCCTCAAGTTCTCAAGATATGCCCAGCCGTTCCTGAAAAAAATTGTCGCGCACAACACGCCGGACAGGGTGACCCTTGTGCTCGAACGGATCATAGATGAAAACAATGACCGGAATTTCGAATATCTGAGGGGGATCGAGGCGCACGGGGACAGCATCAGTAAATCGCTGATCGAAGAAAACATCAGCAAGAAACAGATCGCACGGGATATCTACAGCATGAAACACGTGCTTATCAATTACTTAAACGTCCTGTGGGCAACGAAAGACGTCATAGAATCCTTAAGATACGGCGATTCTGACCTTATCACCGATGATGAACGGCTGCTCGGCAGGATCGGGATCCTGTCAGACAATATCGACCGGCACATCGAGCTTTCTGAGCAGATGTCGAATGTCCTCGCCTCCGGCCTCGAAGTGATGCAGAGCATTTACAACAACCAGCTCCAGAGCCTGAATAACCGGTTCGCGCTCGTAACGGCATATCTGACCGTGCTTGGCACGGCATTCCTGGTCCCGAACACTATCGCCACTATCGCAGGCAGCGGGATTATGGAGGGGACGATGGCAAGCCAGTGGTGGTACCTCCCGCTCCTTGTCGTATCAACGGTGGTAGCGACCGTGATGTCGTTCCTGTGGGTCCTCCACGTCTGGAAAAAGAAAGGGGACTAAAATTCCTGCTCTGATTTTTTGGGTTATTCTCAATAAATAGGACATTTTTTGGCTAAATGGAAGGCCGGATGCCAGGCTGATCCTGTCATGGAGTGTAAATCTGGGGAAAGGGCAAAAAGCAATGATTGGTAATGACGAAGCCTGTTGATGGTCAAGACCCTATAATACCAATGAGAAGGTAATTTTTATCCGATAACCATTATACCAGGGGCCGGGCCATGGAAGAAAAGGTACCGTTAAAATTCAACGTATCCGAGCTCGCTGGAGCTTTCGGGGATTTTGGGACGATCATCCCTCTTATGTTTGCCGCCGCCCTCGTCTGCCATTTAAATCTCGGGATGATCCTCCTGTTTTTTGGTATATGGTTTGTGATTACCGGCCTGTATTACCGGCTGCCCGTGCCGATAGAGCCGATGAAAGTCGTTGCGGTCGTGGCAATTTCAAGCGTCCTTGCCGGGCCCGAGCTTGCAGCAGCAGGGATCCTCCTCGGCCTGATGTTTTTCTTCCTTGGTTTCGGGAGATGGATGGAATATATCAACCGCTATGTTCCCGACCCGGTAATACGGGGCATCCAGCTGGGCCTTGCCCTCCTGCTGCTCAAATCCGCAGGGGAATTTATGGTCAAGGACCCGATGTTTTTTGCCGTCGGGGTGGCGTTGATCCTCGTCGTTTTCGCCATCTCGTATCTCGGAAAAATTCCCGATGTATCGGCTCTCGTCCTCATCCTGATCGCCGTCCTTATCGGGATTTTAATCAACGGGATCCCCGAGATATACCTGCTCCAAATCCCGCAAAGCCTGGTAATCCCCTCGCCAGGAGATTTTTTCAGGGCCGTCCCGGAACTCGTCGTACCTCAGGCCATCATTACGGTGACCAATGCGATCCTTGCGACATCACTTCTCTCAAAGGACCTGTTCTCCCATGACATCCCTCCCCGTAATCTTTCAAGGACGATCGGGGTGATGAACCTCGTCTCGGTGCCTTTCGGTGGATTTCCCATGTGCCATGGGGCGGGCGGGTTCGCTGCACAATACCGGTTCGGGGCAAGGACCGGAGGGGCCAATATCTTTGCGGGAATGGTCTTCCTTGCGATTGCCCTCCTCTTCGCAGGCCCCGCATTTCAGGAACTCATATCGCCCGGGTTTTACGGGGCCCTCCTGGTATTCGTCGCACTGGAAATGGGAAAGCATGGCCTGAAAACGGACTCATATGTGACCACGTTCGTAACGGGCGTCCTCGCCATCTTTTCCATGATCGCGGCATTCCTTGCGGGAATGGCGATTGCATACCTCCTTATTGTCCGCGGTCGAAAAAAGCAAAAGAACATGCAGACCTGAATACCTGGAAATGGAATATGGATGAAGTGAGATGATGACCGGAGATATCAGGTTCGTCCCGATCGGCACGATCCATTCGCCCTGGAAAACCGGGGAGGGGATGCCGATCCAGCCTTGTTATGCGACTGGTGTACGTGGATCGGTAACGGTCTTTTCAGAGTATATGGAGGGGCTCAGAGACCTTGCAGGATTTTCCCGGATTTACCTCATCTACCATTTTCACCGGTCCCATGGCTACAACCTGGAAGTAACGCCGTTTCTCGATACCATTCCCCGGGGTGTATTCTCGACCAGGGCGCCGCGGAGGCCGAATCCCCTGGGCATATCGATCGTGAAACTGACCGGAGTCCATGACTGCACTCTCGATATCGAGGATATCGATATCATCGACGGGACTCCCCTGATCGATATCAAACCCTACATCCCCGAGTTCGACTGCCACCCCCGGGAGTCCTCGGGCTGGCTGAAGAACAGTGATGCCATCAAAGAAGCGAAGGCAGACCGGAGGTTCATCGATAAAGACTGACACTATTATTCGGCACGAATCACTGTACCAGTCTTTTCCCCGTTCAGCGCTTTTTCGAGGTTGCCGGGTATATGGCCGTTGATAATCCTTATTTCACGAAGGTTCCTTGCATCGGGGAGCAGTTTCACCACCATTGGTTCGACAACCATGTCATCGAGATCCATGGCAAGAAGATCGGGTGCACTGATATCCCTGATGAATTCTGCATCCGGGTTTTTGAACGGGTCTTCCTTGTACAGGCCGTCAACATTTTTTAAGAGGATGCAGCATTTTGCCCCGAGCACCTCAGCCGCGAGAAATGCTCCGGTATCAGTCCGGTGAGGCGGGATAGCGCCAAATTCCCCGGGATGTTCGTAGAGCCCGTAGGGCGGGGTTCCCTGCATGACAGGCAGGGTCCCTAAATAGAGCTGATTAGGAAGATCGAGGAGATCACCGGTATGAATCCTCACCCCATGCCACCGCGAAAGGAGGATCGACAGCATTATGGCATTCTGTTCGCTGACTTTCCCGGCTAGTTCCGCAAGGACACCGGTGGGCATGCCGAGGTCGAGCCCGATGTCGAGGATGTGACGGACGCGGACGCCGCCCCCCGTGACGACGAGCATTTTATTGGTGGCCGACAGCCTTCCGATCTCCTCGACAAGAGGAAGTAATACCTCCCTACCGTAATCGATGATACCGTGGCCCCCGATTTTCACGACATTGAGTTCTGGAAGAAGACGGAGTCGTGGCCGGTCCCTGTACGCCCGGAGAAGACTTTTACGGGCAAGGGATTCTCCCTGCATCTTATTGGTCAGCTCAAAACGCTTGTGCATAGTATGACGATCAGTTTTATATATCGCAATGATAATAGATTAGTGATAAACCAGTTGATATATCAGCAGGTAAATTTATGACAACTATCTATGTTCGGGAACGACAAAAGGTCGGTGAAGGGGTTAAGCAGCCCAAGTATCGGATCGTGGCAGTAACCGGGACTGAAGTCAGGATCGAGGCGACTCATTTCAGAAAACTGGAGATCGAACAGATCGCAAAGGACATCGGCGCGAAAATCGTCTATTTCGAGCCGGTCCCTGACGACGAGAAGAAGAAAATCGGGCACTGAAGCGGAAAACCCCGAAAATCTTTTTTTTTCGGACCATCAACTGAAGGGTCCAGGTAAATCTCATCGGTGTGCATGCTTCCGGCTACCCCTTTGTCCGGGACACCGGTTGGCAAATGAAAAAGAGCAGGATTATAAAGAAGATGACCGGTACAACGTAGCTGACTATGGCGACTGCATTATCGATCGATCTCCTTTTCGAGGCAGCCGTAAAAATACAGGTCATGCACGAGAGGAATATCCAGTTGTCGTTCACGGAATTTGGGATTTATATAAAATTCCCCACCACCAGGCGACTTGCGGAGTTCCTCGACGTCCCCCACTATTACGTGCTCCCCTTTTTTGCCGTGATGGAAGAGGAAGACCTGGTCACGAGGGTCGAGCGTGTCGGGATCGCCACGACGCGGAAGGGGACTGTCAGATTTCTCGCCATGTTGAATGAACGCTACCGTGAGGATGCAGAGAAACTGCTTGGACCGGCTCTTTTAAACGATATCCTTTCTTCAGCGCAATTGCCGGAAAAATCCCCCTGATGGGGGGCTTTGTTAGAAGAATAAACGATCTGACCCTGTTTTGTTTATTCACGTTCCAGGAGTTCTTTTTACAAAAAAGATTACCTCGGACTTTGCAAACATCATATATCCAATCAGCCTTTTCTATTTGTTGATATTCTTTATTTTGATGATTTTCCTGTGAAATTACGGTAATCTGATGCTCCCGGGGCTCTCTATACAACGGCCTATAGCTATGACTCTGCCAGTGGAACCCGTGAGCATTGAACGCGCAATTGGGTAACCAAAGAAAACCCAATCCAAGACTCCCCTGAGGTCCCCTCTCCGGTTAGTAGTTCCGCATGTATAAAGGTTCAAAAGACCAAGGTACTCTACTATGCGTTGTATCACCCTCGCAAGCGGGAGCCGGGGAAACTGCACGTATATCGAGGGCAGCGCCGGGGCGATCCTGATCGATGCAGGACATTCGGTTCGTGAAACATTCCGCCGGATGCACGAGGCGGGAGCCGATCCCGAACTCGTTGCAGGGATCGTAGTCACCCATGAACATTCAGATCACGTAAAAGGGCTCGGCCCTCTAGCACGGCGCCTCGGGGTCCCCGTTTTCGGCACCGGAGGTACGCTCAGTTCGTTCATCTCGACTCCCCCCACCGGAAAAAATCCTTTACGGTTTTCGGTCTGCCGTTATGGCGAACCATTTGGTGTCGGGGAATTTTCCATCGAAGCTTTTCCGATATCTCATGATGCGAGGGAACCATGCGGTTATTACATCTCCATCTCTCACGAGCATATCGGGTATTGCACCGATACCGGCACCGTCACCGATCAGATGATGGAATACCTCTCGCGCTCGGATGCCATTGTTCTCGAGAGTAATCACTGCCCTGAAATGCTGAAGAACGGGCCCTACCCCGAGATGCTGAAACGACGGATCCGGTCGAGGCACGGGCACCTCTCGAACACTGACGCCGCGAAATGCATTACCGCTCTCGGTGAGGATGTATTCCATATCCGTCTCGCCCACTTGAGCGAGATCAACAACACCCCCGATACCGCTTTAAAATCAGGCAGAACAGGCCTGGGGCTCTTCAGGGACAGGGTGAAGCTTACGGTCGCGTCCGAAGTCGGGCCTAATCCCTGCTGGTCTGAAGCGATCAGGTTTTAGAGGCGCTGATCCATGCTGGAGAACAGTGCCAGGAAATCCGGATTTTATCCGGCCCCTCATTCGGACTTCATTTTCAGGAGTTTCATACAATAGAGGTCCAATGAGTCGAGAATCGCTTTTTTGGCCGATTTCGATCGTTTCTCATCATCTGAAAAGACATCCCCAGCAATGTATTCCACAAGCATCAGGTAATGACTCTTGGACATGATCCTCCTTTTAATTTCCTCGAGACAGGCAAGCGATTCTGACTGTTTTCCTGCGATCAACTCGAAGGCGAAGTCGAGGAGGAGAAGAATGTTCTCAGGCATTTTCTTTTCTACGGCTATTTTCCGAAAACTTCCATAAGCAGAATTCTGGGATGAAATGATCGAGAGCTGCAGCCCGTAATAGATCGGCTCCAGCTGGTCAGGGTGCTGCTGCATCATCTGGCGGACGACCGCTGTCGCGCCGTTCGCATCCCGGGCTTCAATTCTGAAATGGTAAAGATCGCGGAGGAAGAACATGTCATTGAAATACCGCTCGGATGCAATTTTTAAGAGTTCCCCCCTCATCTCGCGGTTTTGATCTTTTTTTGCCTTTTCGAGCCCTATTTTAAGGAATTCGACTTCCGCAGGGAACCAGTCTATTGCAAGCCTCGTCATGAACCAGAAAATTTTGTTGACCTTCAGTTCCTGGACAACCTGCGGGAACTTCAGCCTGTTCACCGGCGGGCGAAGCCGGGCCAGTTCGATGAGTTGCTCTCTTGCATGAAGGGCCATCTCGCTCGGACGCCTGTTCGCCTGCGGCAGGCCTTCCCCCTGATATTCCTCGGAAAGAATATAATAGCAGTATGCGATGGCAGTGCAGATTATCGAGTCGATAGTCCGGTATTTTTTCAGGATATCGATTGCAGGGTTGTATTTTGCGAGATCGATCAGTTTGAAGCCGAGGATGATATCGAAGATCATGTGCCCGGTCTGGCGACGCCTCATCCTGACCGCGTAGTTGAAAAGGCGTTCGATATATTCGACATCTCCCGATTTCTTGCTCACCTCGAGAACTTTCACCGTCAGTTCGTCTATCATGCGGTCGTGGGAAATATCGCTGATGGAAGGGATCGAACTCTCGATAACCGAAAGCACGTACCCGTAAAACATCGGAATATTATTGTCTATTTTATCCGAATTATTCTCGACATATTCCATTAATTCCTTCTTAACATGGGCAATCCTGATGTCGAGAACTGCATCGGGCTGCCACTCTTCATCCATACGGTACATGCCTCTTCAGCCTATTTATAGTTAATATTTTGGTGATGGATCGTCCGATTTCTCCCAATCCAGGTTTACTACCCTGATACTATCCCCGGGGTATCATGAGAATCCCTGCACCGGAACCTTCTAACGATGGACCTTTAAAGAAACTCAGGGAGCTTCTGATCTTCAGAGGATAGCGGAAACGAATACCAAGTCTGATGAAATCCTGCAAAATCCACGTTCACATTATTGCGTGATGTCAGAAGATCAATCTTTCGTGCATGTCAACCAGAATTCAGGTCTCTCACCATATCCCGGGGAGCGAATTTTTTTCGAACACGGCACAGCCAACCGGAGACCGGAGACCGGATACTGATGAAACCAGCCATGATACGTGCGAACTCTTATTATTCGAAAGCCCTACACATTAGGCAGGCATTCCATGCACTTTCGTGAATTTGCCCGGATCTGTGAACAACTGGAAGGGCTATCAGGTCGCCTCGAGATGATCGATCTGATCAGCAGGGCCCTCCCCGATCTCTCCGACGACGAGCTGGCGGTTTTCGTCCGTTTTATCATGGGGCGGATTTTTCCCGACTGGAGCCCCCTGAAACTGGGAATCGGGCCGAACCTCCTGTTTGAAGGGATTGCATACGTGGCAGGGACAAAGAGAGAGGCTGTTATTGCGACGGTCAATAAAACAGGCGATCCCGGAGCCGCGGTCGAAATCCTCCTTGCAGGAAAGGAACAGACCTCATTTTTTTCAGAGGACCTTGAGATCGTCCAGGTATTTCACGAATTTGAAAAGATCGCCGCGATCAGCGGTAAAAACTCGCAACGTGAAAAACTCCTCGTCGTCAGGAAACTTCTTGCCAATGCAAGTCCCATCGAAGGGAGGTATCTTACGCGGATCATGCTCGAAGACCTCAGGATCGGGATCGGGGAGGGAAATATCAGGGAGGCCGTGGCAAAGGCCTTTTCCGTGGAGCCGGCCCTCGTGGAACATGCTATGCAGGCGCTTAACGACCTCGGATATGTCGCACAACTGGCACGGATTGGAGAACCCGCGCTTCACGATGTGCACATCTCCCTTTTTCATCCGGTCCGCATGATGCTCGCACAGCAGGGTTCGATATCGCAGGCGATCAAAGAAAACGGGATCATTGCAGCAGAATACAAGTACGACGGAAACAGGTTCCAGTTCCATAAATCGGGGACAAAGACCCGGCTTTATTCCCGTAAACTCGAGGATGTGACCGATGCGTTGCCCGATATCATCGAGGCCCTCAATAATGCTACGGTCCATGATGTGATCCTCGACGGGGAAGCAATCGCGATCGAGAATGGAAGGCCGCTCCCGTTCCAGAATGTTCTCCGGAGGTTTCGCAGGAAACATGGGGTCGGCGAGATGGCTGGAGAGATCAAACTCGTACCAAATGTCTTCGATATCCTGTACCTCGATGGGGAAACACTGATCGACCTTCCCCTGAGCGAACGGAGAAAATATCTGGAAATGGCTGTCACCCGTCACGTCGCACCTGAGATTGTCAGCGGGGATATCGGGCAGGTGGAACAATTCTACCAGGAAGCCCTGGACAATGGTCACGAAGGCATCATGATCAAGGTTGCAACGTCTCCCTATACACCCGGGGTCAGGGGGAAGAACTGGATTAAGATCAAGCCTGAGGTCGATACCCTTGACCTCGGTGTCGTCGGTGCCGAATGGGGAGAAGGAAAAAGGGCCCACTATTTTGGCTCTTTCCTCCTCGCATGCCAGGATAATGGCGAATTAATCCTCCTTTCGAAAGTTGCGACTGGTTTCTCTGACGAGCAACTTGCCGAGGTATATTCTCTCCTCAAAGACAGCGTCATATCCAGCTCGGGAAAAGAGGTCAGGTTCGAACCCGGACTCGTATTCGAGGTCGGTTATTCTGAGCTTCAGAAAAGTCCGAACTATCCGGCAGGCTTTGCACTCAGGTTCCCGAGGTTTGTAAGGATTCGGGACGATAAGGACATTCACGAGATCGAGACACTCGACAGCCTCCGTGAACGCTACATGAGACAGTCCAAAACCTGACTGTCATTGAAAGAACGAAAAAATACCCGGATACCAGGTGACGGACCGTCAGGTATGCTGAGGCCCCTGAATAATATATGCTATTTTTCTCTCCTGCCGGGATGCCCCGTTTTGATGAGGATTGATCCTTTTTTTCCTCGCCCTTCTGGATTATGGAGGCACCCTGGTGATGACGTGCCCCCGATCGCCGATCCTCTCTATTTGTGCAGTAACCCAGGACTCCCACCAGACAGGCAGGTGTCCTGCCTGGGAACTGAGTTCACGCCCGATATCATCATCGGTACCCCGGGTAACGAGCATAACCACGGAACCCGGTGCGAATGTCCCGGAAACGATATGATCCTCATCTCCATCGGTGATCCCGAATACCGGTATACCCAGGTGTGCACAGATATGACCGCAGATCGCAGTAGTGTCGTCTCCTATCGCAAGAATCCCGCAGACGTCCTCCCCGAGATAGCGGTATATTTCAAAGCCACTGTGATCGATGGTTACAATCCTTCCCGGCCCTGGTTTTTTTCGGGCACGCATTGCCGGGACCGGGCGATTGTGCCTCACGATTCCACTCTTGCACCATAGATTCCCCGGATCCAGAGGGCCGGTGCGCTGCAGTTTCTCAATACCATGGGGTTTTAACCGGATTCCCGAGACAGGTGTGACACGACCCTCCTTTATCGAGATTACTGAAGTAATTCCGGTCGCATAACCGATTACGTACCCGTTGACAAATACCGGCTCGCCAGGGATGCAACCACGTATCGCCCTGATACCGGGGGCCGGTTCTTCCCATTTCGTTATCACGTGTTCGGTGCGATAACCTGTCCGTTCAGAAAGGTGGGCCGCGAGGCTGGCATCTCCGCCGTTCCATCGGTAAATTACCCGATCCGAGCATTCGACCTGGATGAGCCCCCGGTTGCCGAGCCGCCCGGCAATAATCTCTCCGAATATTTTCCCGGATTCGGGAGTTTTTCCATAATTCGCAAGAAATGCGCCCTCTTCTGCAGTCCTGATGGCAACAGAAGGCACAACTTCGGCATATTCGACCAAAATTTTCGATTCTTCGGCAGCAGTCCTCGCCATTACCCCGGCAACGACAATCCTGTCCGGCCTGACCGCGTCTTTGAGCCTGTGCACAAATCCCAGATCAAAAATTTCCGGCCCGTGGACGACCATGACCACAGGTTTCCCGCACCACATGACTAAATTTCTTGCATCGGAGGTTCTTTATTCTTAATCATTGTGGCATTCGCTTATGATCGCTCCTGCGATCGGTCGCCGGCAATAACAAAAGCAATAACACTGTTTATGACAACGTATTAGAAACATTCCCGGATAGGTGAGATTACGGACTTTGAAGGAAAACATGTGCTGATCACGGGGGCCGGCGGATTCGTAGGGTCCTATCTCACCCGCTACCTGCTCGACCATAATGCATGTGTTTTCGGCCTCGTCAGGAATCAACCGGAGACGACAAAGCCCGGTGCAGGGAACGTCCATGATGAGACCGGTCGCATGATGTGCATCACCGGCGATATCGAGGACTACCAGAGCCTCGAGCAGGCGATAAATAATTCTGAACCCGATTATGTGTTTCATCTTGCCGCCCAGTCGTATGTGCCGCGGTCTTTCTCCGATCCCCTCGAAACAGCCAGGACCAACTGCATCGGGACCAACAATCTTCTCGAGGCAGTCCGGAACAGCTCCGGCGATCCCGTAGTGATCTTTGCCGGATCGTCTGAGGAATACGGCCTTGTCTTCAGTTCGACTGCGCAATATAATCAGTTAAAAGAAAAATACGGCAGTATTTTTCCTGAACCTGATATTCCGGAGATCCCGATAAAGGAGACCAACCCGCTCAGGCCCATGTCTCCTTATGCCGTGAGCAAGGTTTTTGGCGACCACCTGACAAGGAATTATTTCCATACCTACGGCGTGAAAACTGTGGTTTCACGTGCATTCAATCACGAAGGCGCAGGACGGGGCCTCATGTTCGTGACCGCAGTCATTACCCGCCAGGTGGCGAACCTCAGGAAAGACAAGCTCTCATCCATTGAAATCGGCAATGTCAACTCCTTCCGGGACTGGTCTCATGTCAACGACATCGTCAGGGGCTATGCCATCCTTGCAAAACGGGGAAGATACGGGGACGTGTACAACCAGGGCACCATGAAGACCACATCGGTGCTTTCGTACCTCCTTATGTCGATAGAGAAAGCCGGGTATCATATCAGCTCGATCGAAACATTCCACGGGGACAAGCCGGTCCGGGGCCCCCAGGAACCCGACGATACCCCGATGTTCGGGATTGCGTTTGTGAAGACAAAGCTCGACCAGATCTTTCTTTCAGGAGAATTGGAATATTCCCTCAAAGACGAAGGGATCCGTGTCTGTACCGATCGCGGGACAATCCCGGTCAGATTCGATACAACCAGGTTCCGGCCTTCAGAAGTGCCTATCCTCCTCGCCGACATACGAAAAATCCAGGAGATCGGATTTTCCCCTGAGTGCACTGTCGAGGATATCGTCCGCGACCAATTGGCTTATTTTACCGAATTTCCTTAATTTTGACTCCGGTTACTGCATCTTCCGGTTATAGCAGTCGTCAAAGCGGATGATATCGTCCTCTTCCAGGTACTCTCCGATCTGTACTTCGATCACTTCGAGGGGGATCTTTCCCGAGTTACCGAGGCGATGTTTCATTCCTTCAGGCACATAGGTGCTCTCTCCGCGACGGACCTGGATCCTTTTATCGTCGAGCTGGACGTCAGCCATTCCGCTGACCACGATCCAATGCTCGCTCCTATGGAGGTGTTTCTGGAGGGACAGCTGTTCGCCGGGCTTTACCGTCAGGCGTTTAATCCGAAAGAACGTGGACCGTTCGAGTTCGACGTACGAACCCCACGGGCGGTAGACAAGGCGTGGGTAATCCACAATCGGGTCGCCTTTTTTCTTGAACCGCCTGACAATTTCATTTACCTGCCCGCTGCCGGCGGTATCCGATACGAGCAGGGCGTCCCCCGTGTCCACGATCACGCTGTCCGATATGCCGATCAGTGCTACTTCTTTTCCTGGAGCATAAACAAAATTATTTCGTGAATCCAGGTACTCTGCCTGACCCGAATTGCCATCCTGGTCGTGGTCACGGTACTCGTACCAGGCCTGAAACGTCCCGAGATCGGTCCACCGGGCCTTAAGAGGGACGACGGCGACGTTTTGTGACTTCTCCAGAAGCCCGTAATCCACGGAAAGTGCCGGCAATATCCCGTAGTCGGGTGTGTCGCTCTGGAATGCTTCGAGAAATTCCGGCTGGTACTCCTTCATCTCGGAAAAAAATCTTCCGGTCGAGAAGAGGAACATACCGCTGTTCCAGAGGTACCCTGATTCGACGTAACGCCTGGCTATATCAATGCCGGGCTTTTCTTTAAATTCCCTGACAAGATATCCTGGAGGGACCTCCCGCCCTGATGCAATGTACCCGTACCCGGTATTGGGATGGGTCGGCGGTATGCCGAATGTGACGAGATAGTCTGCAGCGATGCCTGAAGCTGCGGCGATTTCTTCGGTTGCCGAATCCTCGAGCTTGTGATCGCTCGGGAAGATCACCACATCCGATTCTCCGAACCGCGACCTGATCTTATCCATGGCCCACGTGATCGCCGGGAGTGTGTTCTTACCCTCGGGCTCTTTTAAGATCTGGTTCTCGGCCGGCCTCTCCCCGAGCTCCTCGATCTGGCTTTTTACAAGATATTGATGGATCTCATTGGTGACGACGAGAATTTCATCAGGTGCTGATAATCTTTTTGACCGGAGATAGGTCTCCTGGAATAATGAATGGCCATCCAGTTTCAGGAACTGTTTTGGGTAATGTGTCCGGGACAGCGGCCACAACCGGGTACCTACCCCTCCGGCGAGGATCACGGATTTAAGTGATGCCATTAATAATCTACCGGATATTTGCCGTATTCTCTTTTATCTGTTCCTGTCATTCACGTTACGGTTTGGTCCCCCGGGATGCCGAAAGCCTTGGCAATCGTCCGGAGCAGGACGGTAACAGGTAATCCCATGACCAGGTACCATCCGGTGGCAAAGGTATATGTAGAAGTGAGGATACAAAACCCTCGGGAGCGGGATTCGAGAAATGGGAACACTTGTTCAGGACCCCGATCTTTTGAATAAATCCGGAGTCTTCCACGACCGATGCGACGCAGGAAAGAAACTTGCAACGTTACTAAGACGGGAAAAAATTACGGAAAATGCAGTCGTCTGCGCCATACCTTCAGGGGGCATACCGGTCGGGGTAGAAATCGCACGCGGCTTATCTATTCCGTTCACTGTTCTCGTCGTCAGGAAGCTGCAGATACCCTGGAATACTGAGGCCGGATTCGGGTCGATGACCTGGGACGGGAATGTCTACCTCAACCAGGCCCTGGTCGATCGCCTGTCCCTGTCCGGGGACGATATCGCCCGTGCGGTTGAAACAACCGCTGCAAGCATCAGGGAAAGGACCGGGCTATATGCAGGATACATGAAATCCCTCACACGGATAGCAGGAAAAACGGTGATCGCTACCGATGACGGTCTTGCTTCCGGTTATACAATGCTCGCAGCGGTCCGGTCGCTCCGGGGCCTTGGTCCTGGCAGGATTGTGGTTGTTGTTCCAACCGGATCCGTCTCAGCCGTAACACTCGTCGCTGCCGAGACAGATATCGTGCTATGTCAGAACCTGGTGACGGGGCCCTCATTTGCAGTTGCAAGCGCCTATGAATACTGGCACGATCTTAGTGACAGCGAGGTTGCCACACAACTTTCGAGGGTCAGGGAAACAGGTTTTTTCTGACCGGTGCACCAGGACCCGGCGTCCCTTTCTTGTCAGGCAACGTCAGATTAACGATAAAACAGCATTTTGCCTTACCCCTGCGGACTCATGGCAATTTTTAAGCTGATATCTACCTCAAGGCCCTGGGAAGGATCGTTTTCTACCCGGTCCATGACCCCGATTTTACCGCCGTACCGTTCGACAAGCATCCTGACGATATACAGGCCGAGGCCTTTCCCGGTCCGCTGTCCCTTTTCCCGGGAAGACCTGGCAAACAGGTGGGGCTTTACGTTGTCCGGGATCCCAGGGCCGTTATCGCGGATAGAAATTACGGCCGAATCGTCATGGCAAACGACTGCGATCCAGATGGTAACGAACGGGCCCCCGAACGTCACCGCATTGTTGATCAGGTTCCCGAATACCTCCGAGATGAGGTCGTCGGCAAGCACCGATACGCCTGTTGACTCGTAAAAAATGGCTGTTTTTCGGTTCCTCAATATTTCTGTCCTTATGGCCGCATCGAGATCGACCGGTATCAGATCGGTGGTCTTCTCCCTGATCCGGCGGATCAGCGTAACTTTCCTGATAATCTCGATACTCTGTTCTATTCCTTTTTTCGTAATCTGGGCATATTCTTCCATCTTGCCATCGAGCATCTCTGAAAGGATGTCGATATATCCCAGTGACCGGGTGTTGGCGTCGTTGATGTCGTGGGCGAGGATATCGAGATAAAGGTTGGATTCCTCGTGCAGCCGTTTAAGTTCAGCATGCAGGGTCGCCTCTTCGATAATCTCCCCGATCTGCAGTCCGAGTTCATTCAGTATCCTTCGCTCGTGTTCAGACACCGGTTCTTCATGTTTTCTCATGGCAAACATGATGCCGAGTACCTTCGACTCGGTCATGACCGGGACTGCAGCAAGGCTCGTTATCCCTTCATCAAAAAGATGCCAGGGCAGGTCCTGTTTTTCAAAATATAGCGATCGACGGTGGGATAATAGAGATGAAAGGGTGTCGTCGCCAGCGGAAATGACCTGCATCCGTGAAATGACGGAATCGGGGAGATCGGGCCCGGCCAGATATTGCATTTCGACGGTATGCCGGTGCGGGTTAAAGCGATGGATCGAGACCATTTCGAACCCAAGAATTTTCCTGAGTTTATCCATACTCTTTCTGTAAATCACCGGAAACGTCTGGGTGGGGGAGATAATCGTGACGATATCGTTGATTACCCCAAGTTCACGCGCCTTCTGTTTTATCTCGAGTTCCCTGCGTTTGCGTTCGGTTGAGTCTACAATGAAACCCTCGACGGCCACGAGTTCTCCTGATTCCGAAAAGACACCGCAACCCTGCTCCCAGAGCCATTTCTCCTCCCCTGCTGCATCGAGGATACGGTAATTTATGGTAAACGGCTGTTTCTGATCGATTGCTTTCTGGATGGTATTCCAGACATAATCCCGGTCTTCGGATGCAATGAGATCGCTGTAGTTGACCCGGTGTTCCACGAAATCAAGAGGCCGGTACCCGGTTACTGCCATGCACCCGTCGCTGACAAATTCCATGGGCCTGCCGGGATAGTTTCCCGATCGATATGCTATCCCGGGAAGGTTCGATATTAATGTCCCGAGCGCCCTCCTGCTTTCAAGGAGTTCTTTTTCGGTCTTATGTCTCTCGGAAATCTCCTCCTGAAGCGCTTTTGTCCTTTCCCTCACCCTGATCTCAAGTTCCGCGTTCAACCGTTTCAGAGCCTCTTCAGCCCTTTTCCTGACAGTAATATCCCGAATAATCGAGAGCACGGCCCGGTGACCCTCAAATTCGATCAGCCGGCTCGAAAGTTCGATCGGGATAATACTGCCGTCCCGGTGAGCTAAAGCCGATTCGAAAAATACGTGCTGTTCTGCAAGAAGCTCCTTTATCTTACTCTTTACCATTGCAGCGTAGTCGGGTGTCTCAATTTCCATCACGGTCATCTGAAGCAGTTCATCTCTCGAATATCCGATGCGGTCGCACAATACATCGTTCACTTCGAGGATCCTTACCTCCATGTCATGAATGATGATCCCGTCGCTTGCATTATTGAACAGGGCCCTGAATTTTTTTTCTGATTCTTTTAAGGAATGTTCTACTCTTCTCTGCTCGTCATGCATCTTTTTTTCTTCCAGTGCATGGGTAACCGCAAGCGACAGCCTGGCCATACGGTCTTTGAGAAGATAATCAGATGCACCTTCCTTCATGCATTCGATAGCAATTTCATCCCCGATTGCTCCGGTAACAACAATAAACGGAATATTGAGCCCTTGTTCCTGGAGGATCTTCAAAGCCCCGATTGCATCGAACTGGGGCATCGCATAATCGGCTATGATGATCTCGATGGTTGGAGCTAGATTGGCAATAAAATCCTCGCGGGTCTCGATTCGTCGGAAAATCGGGTCGTAGCCTCCTTTTTTCAGTTCGTACAGGATTAGTTCCGCATCCGAAGGCCGGTCCTCGAGGATCAGCATCCTGACAGGAATGGTCATGGGGTCCCTCCCGCATCATCACGGAGGTCCCGGTGGCGGTGGTCCATGCAGTTCAACGGTTACCTCCCGGCACAGTGAAATAGAATATTGCCCCTTCCCCAAGGGTACTTTCTGCCCAGACCCTTCCGCCATGACGATGGACGATTCTCTGGACTATTGCAAGTCCGAGGCCGGTCCCTTCGTACTCCCCGGCCGGATGAAGCCGCTGGAATACCCCGAATAATTTCTTTTGGTAGTGCATGTCGAACCCGACTCCGTTATCCCTGACAAAATAGACTATTTCTTTATCGCTGGTAAATGAGCCGATCTCTATCCGGGCATGATCCCGTGGTCTCGTAAACTTCAGTGCATTGGACAACAGGTTTAAAAACACCAGTTTCATCATTGCCGGATCGCCGAAAAACGGCGGCAGGTCTCCAATAACGATCTCGACTTCCCTGTTTTTCTGTTCTTCCCTGAGATCCTCAAGTGATTGCCTGATGACATCGCGGGGGTACACCAGTTCGGATTTTAACGATTTCCTGTTCATATGCGAGAAATTGATCAGGTCTGCGATGAGTTTTCTCATCTGGGCGACGTTCTCGGTGACCAGGTTTATATATTTCCTGCCTTCGGGGGGGATGCTGTCCGCATAATCAGATTCGATGATCCGCGAAAAACTGTCTATCGATCTGAGAGGGGCACGGAGATCGTGGGAAACCATATAACTGAACGATTCGAGTTCCCGGTTGATCGCCTCGAGCTGGACTGTCCTCTCGGCAACACGCTCTTCGAGCCGTTCATTCAGTTCTTTCAATTGTTCCTCGGCCCGCTTTCGCGAGGTGATGTCCTGACCGGCTGAATAAAACCCGACGAGTTTCTGCTGTTTTTCATCCCATACAGGCCTTGCGCGATGATTGATCCATCTGACCTCACCCGATCTGGTGATAATCCGGAACTCGAGTTCGAACCCTTTATTTGCTGCAAGATCGTGAACCGACTGCCATAAAAGTTCCCTGTCATCAGGGTGGACGATGTCTTTGTATTTCCCTTTGTTATACAATTCCTCGGGAGAATAACCGGTCATCTGTTCAATGGCACCGCTCGCCCAGTCCAGGGAATATTTTCCGTCCGGCCCAATCGTCGCACCGATCGCATAATCCGAGATCAGCTCCGATATGTGCCGGTATCGTTCCTCACCGGACCGCAGGACGGTCTCGGTCTCCTTTTGCTTCTGGATCATCTCTTTCAACGTCGCGACCATTGAATTGATGCTTACGGTCAACCGGTTGAATTCTATTCCTGCCGTGGGGCGTATGCGATAATCCAGGTCTCCTTTCGCGATGTGATCCACATCGTCCACGATTGATCCGATCGGTTTTGTAAGGTATCTGGAAAGGATCAGGGCTGCGCAGATGCAGAAGAAAATAGCGATCAGCGCGATGAGGATCCTGGAAACCAACAGCCGGTTAATAGATTCCTGCTGAAGGGACTGGTCATAGGTGAGTTCTGCGATCAGACTCGTGTCAGATCCATAATCAGGGTCTTTGAGATCGATGAACAGGTATTTTATGATATTTCCCGATGCAGGGTCGATCACCTGCATACTTGTCCTGTTCCTGATCACTTCACCGAGAATATCCTGGACTTCCGGATCGCGGATCGTCGTGTCGTTACTGATGAAAAACCCTTTGGTGTTAAAAATTCTGACCCGCGCCAGATAAGGGTTGTGCGACGATATCCTGTCTATGATCTCCTTATACTGGAAACTACTTCTCTCCTCTGTCAGTACCTCCCCTGTGAGACCCAGTTCGAGAATATACCGGTGATCGGGTGTCGGCATGTAGGCAAATTTCCTTAATCGATTGGTTGCCGTCTCGCGGACGACACGGTCGGGGAAGAAGCCTGAAGAATTTCTGATCGACGAGAGGTAATCGTAAAAATAGGGGACTGTTTTGAAATCGAGACCGATCTCAGGCTGATAGGTGGAATACTGGATCACACCCGAGTCATTGATGATGTAAAGGTCGATATCGGGGCCCAGATATTCCTTGATTCCTTCGATGTCCATTTCGGAGGGATCCCCACCGGACCTGTTATATTCGTCGGTAAATAACGTGAAGTCGTTTTTCAACTGCCGGTTAAGCGTGTTATCATACAGTTTCAGTGCCGCGTCGGTGAGCTGCAGAGCCTCGACAATGTTCTCTTCGGTCTGGACCTGGAGAAGGTTTGAGGTCTTCTCGAACGAGGCTTTCTCGTTCATAAAGTCAAAAGCCGTGATCCCTACGATGACCCCTGAGATCACGATAATGAAGGTGATCAACAGGTACGTGGAGAAAGGCCTGGTTTTTAAGAATTCTTTCAACCCTGGCACCACGACTGCAGACCCCCGGGATATCCGAAATTATTCCCGAACAACTGGATATGAGGTGCCCCTCATGAAAATTATTGTTATTTTAGTTGTCGGTGCCTGCAGATGGTACTCTGGTCTCCGGTCAATGCCTTTTGCCGGGCTCTGGGAAAAAAAGAGCAAACAGGGGATTAACAGCGCTTTTCGGCGAGCTTACCGTTCTTTGTTTTTTGCACCCCGGCAGAACATCATGACGAAACCGGCTGCGGAGACTGCGAGTAATACGGGAAACGGGGCCTGATTTCGCGTCGTTTGCGGTACAGGGACGGTGGTAACGGAAGCTGGTGGAGCGGTTATCTCGTACGTATCCTCGCCGGCTGGAGGGGGGGAGGGTTGGGTTGTTGCCATCACCACAAGCCCCGAGGCCAATGCGGCAGCTTTCGTCCGGTTTGCAATTGCCTGCGGGAGATTTGGCTGGAGAGCCAGAGCCCGGTCGTACGATGCAACCGCAGTACTGTATGCACCTGTCCTTACCTGGACATCGGCTATTTTCACGTAAAGTGCCGGGTCCGTCTTATCGAGATGGAGACCGTGGGTATACGCTTCAAGAGACTCGTTCAGGCGGCCCATGGCAGACAGGACATCCCCTGTCGTTATCCAGGTCTTTTCCGAATAGGGGTCGAGGGCCAGTGAACGGTTTAAGGAATCCAGGGATTTATTGAGATCTCCCTGTCTGAACTGGGCAATCCCCTGAGAAGTAAGGGCCAGTGCCTGGTCCGAAAAACTCCCCGCAGAACTTCCTGACGAAGCCGTACCGGAAGACCCAGAGTTCGCCGATCCTGAATCGGTCCCCGAAGATGAGGAAGGTCCCGCGCCGTCTCCACCGGAAGTGCCGGACCCGGTGTTTCCCTGGTCTGAATACGAATTACCTGTCCCCGAACCACTGCCCGTTCCACCGAACCCCGAGTAACTGCTCATTGCCGAATTGCCTGCATCTGACCACCCTGAGGGAGGACTGGAATCGGGAAGTCCGCCGCAGCCGCAGTCTGCTGCTGCACAAACGACACCGATCAAAGCGCACCACGCGGACAACGCCAGGATGAGAGAATATTGCCGAAATCTCATGAGACCATCTCAGAAGGGTACATGGTTTCCTTTATTCATATAACAGAGGTATCTTCCGGCAATTCATACACAACCCAGGTCCTGGTATTTAATCAAATCGCATATATTTATCTATAATGATAAGGACCAGTCGCAGGGAAAACGAATAATATTCTCTCAAATACTAAAAAACCTATCAGGAGAACTTTGTTTATAAAATGTCTCATATTAAAGAGATTTAATCTGACCCATGTCGTACAGGTGTCAGATTAGATTCGATAGCTTTTTATCAAGAATGTATTATCACATTTAGGTGTACCGATCAACCGCCCCCGCAATAGGTTGCCTGTAATATCGCCCCTATTGATGCCACCTTGATCTTAAGGCGGTATTCAGGCAGGCGTCGCCCGCGGAACCGGTGCACCTTATTCCTTTTGTTTAATCTCCTTGTATATAAATTATTATGGTCGTGGGGGTAAAATTCACACCCCGATTCCAATTTGGTATGTGTCATCACTTCTGTTTCCGAAAAGAGTCAACAAGCATAAAGCATTATCTAAAATCGAACAAAAAAGGCTTATATTCAATAATTAAGCTTAATACTTGGGATTTTTATCGTTTGACCCGATGTCGGACCCGTGTTTCCCAATGCCCGGAAAACCCGTCACCTTGGGAATTTGAAGGGCGGGAGCGCGGGTTGGGACTGTCAAAACGCCTTTTCCTGCGGCACTCCCCGCAGTTATTCCAAACGGCCGGAAGGATGAGTTAGCGGGGGATCTGTCATTTCATACCAGGCATCGGGAGAATTTGCGGGTAGGAAGTGGGGGCAGTCTATGGCAGGGCTTTCGTGCGGAGAGACAGAAACTTCGCAAGATCCTTCTTCGACACGGTAATTTCGATGAGAACATATCCCGAACATCGTTTGAAAAACGGGATGAGGACCTTCCTCCTGTTGGTTTTGACTCCTGTCAGCATCGGACAGGACAATGATACAAGGGTATCCCGAAAAACTGTAACATCAGGAGAGATTTCAAAATATTCACTGCATTGTCGTTTGACATAATCGTCAGATTCGGCCGCGGACACGTTTTCAAGAACAATCTTCCCGCCGAGGTGCTTTGCGCACCGGTATGCCATACTCTCAGATACAATCGTTCACCCATAAAAATTCAGGGGTCTGGTGTACATTTTGTCTTTTGGATCGGGATAACGGTTAACGACAAAAAAAAGTGAAAAAAAGCGGAAATATCCGATGCATCATAATCCCACATGGGTTACTGCCTCTGGTTCCGAAGGATGGTATATCCTGTACAATGGTACCTTATGCAGGGCTGAACAAAAAATAACCAGGTTTCTTTCCGGAATGGAAGCGGGATCCCGCAACAGGGACGCGTATTGGTGATCGAGACCTGTATCAGGATAAATCACGATGGTGCATTAAATTCCCTTGCTTCCGTGTATTATGCATTATTTCCTCTCTTTATGGTGCACATATTATAAACCCTCAGGGCATAAAAGACAGAGAAATTCCGCACAATACATTGAAATTTTACCGGTAATCCGGGTGGGCGGAAATGAGAGGCCAGGACATTTCGGATGTCAATCTCATATTAGACCGGGTTTCAGGTTCCCTGATGCTGAATTAGTACTCTGATTACATCTGTTTCCCTATTACCAGCAGGATCTTCACCCGGGGCATGAAAACAATCGTTTGGTTTATTTCAATAGGCATGAGAAGAACTTGTCCTGCACTCGATTGATCTTATCTCTGACGCCTTCCTGGTAAAAGACATAATCAAGGCCGGTCGCCGGAGCCATCCGACACGGCAGGCATTTTCCGCACGGCAACCCATGTTTAGGGTTATGACAAAACCAGGTCAATCGCATTATATCAAAAAAACCATATTCTTCTGAGTTCACGCGCATATCAGATTTTGTAAGATGCATAACCGGAAACCGAAAATATTTGAACATCTCTATTGCCGGTTCCGGGTAATATGGCCCTTCAATTCGGCATTCATTTCCTTTTCCTTTCAGTATTGGCCTCACAACCTTTGGCATGCGTTGTTGTTCTTATCCTTAAGTCGTACAAAGAGTATAAAGTCGGTGCAATGCTGGTCGAACAGAAAATCGAGAGTGTTAAAGGAATTCATCCTCCTCATGACACTCTATATATTGTGTTGCTCCGGAACGGTCTGATAATCGAGAATATGGAGAAGAAATGACAGAGAAGAGGGTTAGATCGAACGAAAACATTCGAAGTTGTTATGGCAGGGAGACTTGAAACGGATGAGCTAGGTTAATACCTGACATGGTTTGGAAAGTGTGGTCACCGACACACAACACGGTCAGGTTCGCACCTGTGGTCCACGCAAGTGAATCGGTTTCAGGTACTGTCCCCTGTGCCAGTACAGAGGTCGATGTTGAAATATCCTGGATTTCTGGAGTCGCAGGGATATTCCGATCTGCGAATATCATACCCGTGAACGCTATGAATAACACTGTAATCAATGGAACAAATGCTTATACATTTTGGGATTTGATTTAAGACACCACCTTCGTCTGACAGAAAAAACCATTTTCCAACCAGTAATTTACGATTCTCATAAATCTTTAATAAAGTCTTCGGTATAAAATCAGGAATCACACGGAATGATCCCACGACAGGTAACGTCTTGTCTCATCCCACGATAAGTAATAGATCCAAATATCAAACTATAAATTAACCGATAACCAGAAAAGATGAATTGAATGATCCATAATTATTTCTCCAAACGACAAATTACGATTCTTCTTACCCTGATTAATCTTTTACCAATTGTGTCGGGATTTATATTTATTAATCTATTTGCTGTGAATGTCCCCTTCCAGGACCAATTTCGTGTTGAACTGCCAGCAATCCTTCATTTCCAGGAGGGAACGCTAACATTTTCCGATTTTTTTGCTTTGAATAATGATCATAGACCAATTTTCTTCCATTTACTTTCATTTGTAATAATGACTTTATCCAGATTTAACACTATTTTAGAGGCAAATATAGGTTATTTATTTTATGTACTGACATTTCTCATTATCTGGATTATGATTAAATACGAAATTCCCGGACTCCGTCCAAGCAGCGTTTATATATTCCCTTTGAATCTGTTTTTTTTCAATTTTTATCTTATTAGTGCATATCTATGGGGTATTCTTCTCTCATCATCACTCTGTCTTTTTGCAATGGCATGTATGGTATATTCCATCCACAAATGCAATGGTTTTGATATGTTCTTTTTTACAGCTCTTTTTTCTGCAATAGTGGGGATGTTCTCATGGTCGGCCGGCCTTTTCCTCATGCCTGCCGGGTTATTCCAGTTGTGGCTCTCGAATAAAAATAAAAAAAATCTTCTCATGTCATCGTGGACTATCATATATTCAGCATTAATTGTCCTCAATTATCTGATCCTTGGTTTCCCATCTAAAGGCCAACATGGATATGGGGAATATATGGCTTTTTTCTCTGCTTTTTTTCAGTATCCAATTCAAAAATGTATTATTTTTATTGAGGTAATCGGCTCTAATATTGTTCACGATATTGGAGGAGCCCTTGGATTCGGCCTTATATTGTTAATCCTCCTCATTTATGTCCTCTATTTGAACAGAGATCAAATCCGTTCTCAAGAGACCAGTATATGGTTGACCATCCTGATGTATGCTACCCTTGTTACTATTGCGTTAGTACTTGCACGATCCGGTGATAACGTTGCATTTGGACCCGCAGGAAATATATTTTTTCTTCCTGCAGTGCGCCAATACCCGAGTATTTTTATTTTTGTGGTAGGGTTATACGGATTAGTACTAGCCACAGTATCACGAGATACAAGGGAAATATCACAATCCGAAAAAACGCCAGAAAAAGGGTTAATACCAAACCCTTGGGAGTCACAGAGATGTATTAATTGTGCTCTTTTGGGTTTTATTGTGGCCATTCTGCTAGCGGCCTTTATTCTAAACGTACAGATTGGATTTGCACACGGAGTGGTCTGGGCTGAATGGAATACCCAGGATTTTGAAACCTTAAAAAATTATCAAACTTTTCAGCCAAGTGATCTTCAAAAAATATTTTCAACAAAAATTGGATTATCTACCAATGAAGAGACGGTGCAAAAGCTTGAATATTATAATTTGAGTGTTTTTGGGTCTTCTTCATCGGGGTTATATCCGAAGTGGCTACCACAAGGTCTGCGGGAAAAGATTCTCAATTCATCTTATATCAAATCCATTCCACTTACCTGAATAAACCGATAAATAAACCCTGACATTAAAACCCGAACATGAGCAGCATGAGATCTATAGGTTCGACTAAGATAGGAAAACCAACATCCAGAACCGGAACTACATACCCACTGGTAAGGCTCCCACACGATTACAGTATTCTAATAGGGCACTCTGTAACACTTTATGACACGACGTATCAAGGACAAGAAAGCTATCACCATAGTTTTTAATGATGCGCAACATGTTGCACAACAAGGAACAACAAAAGGCCCAATACAAGAGTGTTTTCTGACAAAGAACCTAAAAAAACGTGTAAATTCACTTGAGGCTGCGTTCTTTGGCGCATGTAAAATGGTAGGGCTCGCATCCTCAGATGCGAGCCTGAATAGTGATAATAAAAATGGGCTCGAGGAGATTCGAACTCCTGACCTCCGCCATGTCAAGGCGACGTCATAGCCAGCTAGACCACGGGCCCGTAATAAATTGTGGATGCTCATTAATGTGAGTCATCTTATTATTAAAAAATTCTCTTTTTCAAATGGACGCGCAAACGTCAATACGCAGCCATGGGGAATCGACATGAGGAATAACTATTAAAAACCGAGTGCGGGCAATGTTTGATAGTTCTTAATGTCTTTCTGACGCAATTAAACGAAAATTGCGATATATGACGCTCCCGGGGCTCCGCCCCGCCGCTGCGGCGACCCCGGTTGGGATAGTGACTTGACTGGGATCAACCCAGCCCAAAGGCCATTCCACTGAGGGTGAGGCAGGGGAGATGTGAAAACCCTTTGGGTCGTATCTGATAAATTAAGATTGAATGAGGAATTCAACAGAATTAAAACAGACATTGAATAACCAAAAAAAATGCCGTGGATTTCTCCAGTACCGATCCACGTGAATAAATTGATTTTTTCGGGAATGGGCAGCGGTCACAGCTTCGCGAATTTCGCGGTAAATATCCCTACCTTGGCCCTGATCTCGTCCATTATTTCGGAAGGCACCTCGGAATCGACGTTCAACACCATGATTGCCTCTTCTCCGGGATTGATCCTTCCTACCTGCATTCCTGCGATATTGATATTCGCCTGACCGAGGATTGTCGACGCCCTTCCGATAACACCGGGCTTGTCAAGGTGCCGGGAAACGATTACGTAACCTTCAGGGACCATATCCATGGTATAGCCCCCTAATGCAACGATCCGGCTCCGTCCCCTGAAGAAAACCGTCCCGCTCATTGTCTCTGCCATCGTGTCGGTTTTGATGTTGAGCGTGATCAGGTTCTTAAACCCGTGGGCATCATCGGTGATAGTCTCGGAGAACACGATCCCCCTCTCTTTTGCGATAAACTCCGCGTTCACCAGGTTGACCGGCACCTGGAGAATGGGGTCGAGGAGACCTTTGAGGGCAAGTCTCGTGATGAACCGGGTATTTGCATTCAATTGGGACAATTCCCCGCCATACACGATCTCCACTTTTTCAAGCCTGCCTTCCACCAGCTGGACGAGGAACCTTCCCATCTTTTCAGCGAGGTTTGCAAACGGTTCTATAACGTCCTGCTGGTCCTGGGGGACGATTGGGGCATTCACGATATATTTTGCCGAACCGCCTTCGAGGACAGAGATACATTGTTTTGCAATGGAGACTGCGACATTGGTCTGTGCCTCGACCGTGCTGGCACCGAGGTGAGGGGTTACAATTACCTGCTCGAGGTCGAGAAGAGGTGATTCCAGGGGCGGTTCGTTCTCGAAGACGTCGAGTGCCGCCCCGGAGACCTTTCCTGATTTCACGGCATCGTACAGGGCTTTTTCGTCAATGATACCCCCACGGGCACAGTTAATGATCCTGACCCCGTCTTTCATCGTTGCTATGCTCTTCTCGTTGATGATGTGGCGGGTCTCCTTGATGAGCGGCGTGTGAACGGTGATTACGTCAGCCACCCTGAACAGCTCTTCGACCGACAGGGAGTCCACACCCATCTGCGCAGCCCGCTCCTTGCTGATGAAAGGGTCGTAACCGACGATATGCATTCCAAGGGCGCTCGCCCTCTTGGAGACTTCCCGCCCTATCCGCCCGAGGCCGACGATACCGAGGACTTTTTCATTAAGTTCTACTCCCATGAATTTGGAACGTTTCCATTGCTTCGAACGGAGAGAGGCGTTCGCCTGCGGAATATTTCGTGCCAGGGAAAGCATCATGGCCATGGTATGTTCAGTTGCAGCAAGGGTGTTTCCTTCGGGAGCATTTGCAACGATTATTCCCTTCCGGGTCGCTGCGTCCATATCGATGTTATCAACGCCCGCCCCTGCTCTTCCAATAAATTTAAGGCCGGTGCCTGCTTCAATAATTTTTGCAGTGACCTCAGTGCCGCTCCTGACAAGCAGGGCATCGTAATTCCCGATAATCGCAATAAGCTCGTCTTCCCTGAGATCCGTTTTCTCATCCACGACGGCCTTCTCCCGTAAAAGCGAGAGCCCTTCTTCGGACAGGGGATCGCTCACAAGTATCCGGTATTTCACACTAAAACCCATAACATATCAGCACTGTACCTATTCAATTGTTTTTCTCGGCGGCCCGACAATCGCCGACCGGGGGATTTCTCCGGATTATTCCTGATGAACAAATATTTACAAAGGAACGATGAGATTATAGTGGTGCTTGCATGAAGGAATTGCCAGATATTCTGTGGCTTGAGGAGATCAGGAAAGAGGACATCGCTGCAGTAGGGGGGAAGGGAGCATCCCTCGGAGAGATGGCAGTAATCGGGCTGCCTGTCCCGAGGGCTTTCGTTGTGACGAGTCACGCTTTCCGAAGGTTTCTCATCGAAACGGGTCTCGAAGATTCGATTTTCGAAAATTTCGAAAACCTGAACGTTGAAGATAACCATGCACTCGAACAGGCTGCCGAGAAGGCGAAAGAAGCAGTTTTGCGGGTTTCTATGCCTTCTTCCTTACAGGAAAATATCAGGCTTGCATACCAGAGAATGGACGAGGGCGGTTTGATCGTCGCGGTAAGATCGAGCGCTACTGCCGAAGACCTGCCTGATGCCAGTTTTGCGGGTCAGCAGGAGACCTACCTCAATATCAAAGGTACCGATAACCTTCTCAAAGCAATCCAGATGTGCTGGGCTTCCCTTTACGGTGCCCGGGCAATTTACTACCGTGCAAAGCAGGGGTTCGATGACCGTGGCGTGAATATCGCCGTTGTCGTACAGCAGCTGGTGAATTCGGAAAAGGCGGGGGTAATGTTCACGACGCACCCCGTGACCGGCGAACCCCTTACTATTATTGAAGGTTCGTGGGGCCTTGGCGAATCGGTCGTCTCGGGATCGGTCTCTCCCGATAAATATGTCTTCGACCAGAGGACCGGGAAGGTCGTCGACCGTCTCATTGCAAATAAAAAGATCGAGATCATAGCGGAAGGGACTCATGGTACCAAACTCGTCCCGGTCCCTTCGGACAGACAGGACTTACAGGTCCTTTCCGATGAAGAAGTTGCAAAACTTGCGATGTTTGGGAAGATAGCAGAAAACCATTACGGCATCCCCCAGGACGTCGAATGGTCCATCGTAGGCAGCTCGTTTTTCATACTCCAGTCGAGACCGATAACGACGATAAAGTCCAAGGGCACAGAGACTGCTGCAAAAGCTGGTTCGGCCGGAGTGATCCTTGTCCAGGGGCAGGGGGCTTCACCGGGGATCGCCACGGGGGCCGTTGTGATCGTACGCGACGCAAAGGACACGAGCGAGGTTAAGGAAGGTGATATCATGGTCACGAAAATGACCAATCCCGACATGGTCCCGGCGATGCGGAAGGTCGCAGCTATTGTTACCGACGAAGGAGGCATGACCTGCCATGCAGCGATCGTGAGCCGTGAACTCGGCACCCCTGCCGTCGTCGGGACAAAGAAAGCCACCGCGGTACTGAAACCCGGCCAGCTTGTCACCGTCGATGGCGAGAAGGGCTTTGTATACGAAGGTGCACTGCAAACCGCCCGACCGGCTGAAAAGTCTCAGGCAGCAGTGGTGGCTTCCCCGATCATCACCGCGACGTCGGTTAAGGTGAACGTCTCCATTCCCGAAGCAGCGGCACGCGCTGCAGCTACCGGGGCTGATGGCGTGGGGCTGTTAAGGATCGAACATCTAATCCTTGGCCTGAGTAAGACCCCTGGATGGTTTATTACGAACCACAAAGAAGAGGACTTTGTCCAGGAACTTTACGACGGCATCAAGATCGTCCTCGATGCCTTTTACGGAAAGACGGTATGGGTGAGGACCCTTGACGCCCCGACCGATGAATTCAGGAATATGGCCGGGGGGGAGAACGAACCGATCGAACACAACCCGATGCTCGGGTGGCGTGGGATCCGCCGCGACCTCCAGAGCCCGGACCAGTTCAGGCTTCAGGTTGAAGCATTCAAAAGGCTATGGGAGCAGGGGTACGACAACCTTGGTGTCATGTTTCCCATGGTCTCTCACCCGGACCAGTTCGTCGCAGCAAAGAAGATGATGCAGGGCTGGGGCGTCGATGTGGACCATGCAACTCTCGGTGTGATGGTCGAAATTCCCAGCAGTGCAATTCTCATCGAGGATTTTATCAAAGCCGGGATCAGGTTCGCATCGTTTGGGACCAACGACCTGATCCAGTATACTCTTGCTATCGATCGTAACAATGAGAATGTGGCTGATATGTACCAGCCCAAGCACCCGGCAGTGCTCAGGCTCATCCATGATACAATCCAGGTCTGCAGGAAACACGGTGTGGAGTGCTCGATTTGCGGACAGGCAGGGTCGGAGCCGGCAATGGTGGAGTGGCTCGTCGAGCACGGGATCACAAGCGTATCGGCTAATATCGATGCGATAGCAAAGATCCGGGAGACCGTTGCCCGGACAGAGCAGCGCATTATCCTCGACAGTGCGAGAGCCCGTAATGCATGAGAAGGGTTGTACCGAAGAGGATCTCTTCTCTTTCCTTTTAAAGAAAAAGGGGGAGGATACGAGTCATGACTTTATCCTCAGTTCCATGTGTACTATTCCTCATCCGGTAGCTGTACGGGCACATAACCTTTTCATGGAGACGAACCTCGGGGATCCAGGGTTGTTTCCCGGGACATCGGACCTGGAACAAGCCCTTGTTTCCCGTCTGGGGACTCTGTTCCACGAGCCGGACGCCTATGGCTATTCAACGTCGGGCGGGACCGAATCTAATATCCAGGCCTTAAGGATTGCGAAAACGTGCAGCCATACAGGGAGACCGAACGTCGTCCTCCCGGAATCAGCCCATTTTTCTTTCAAAAAGGCCTGTGACATGCTGTGCATGGAGGCCCGCAGGGTCCCCCTCGATGACCAGTACCGGATGGACCCCGAAGCTGCCGCCGATGCAATCGATGACAATACCTGTTGTCTCGTCGGTGTGGCGGGAGGTACCGAATACGGGATGATCGATCCGATTGAAAAACTCGGGAAAATAGCCTCGGATCACGATATATTCTTTCACGTGGATGCGGCTTTCGGTGGGCTCGTAATCCCGTTTCTTGAGAAACCAAAGCCTTTTGATTTTGCCGTGCCGGGGGTCAGCAGTGTTGCGGTCGATCCCCACAAGATGGGAATGAGCACGATCCCCACCGGATGCCTCCTCGTAAGGGAAAAGGACATGCTCTGCGCACTCTCGATAGACACCCCGTACCTGTCGGTGAAACAGGAATTTACCCTTGCCGGGACACGCCCTGGCGGCCCTGTCGCGGGCGCTCTCGCGGTGATCGACTACCTGGGAAGAGAAGGAATGGAGGCCGTTGTCAATGGATGCATGAAAAATACGTTCCGGTTGATAGAGGGGCTTGAAACATTCGGCATCCGGAGGATCGTGACTCCCGACGTCAATGTAGCCACGTTCAGGTCGCCGGGCGACATCGCTCCTCCCTGGAGGGTTTCATGGACGAGGCAGGGACACCTGAGGATCGTCTGCATGCCACATGTCCACCGCGACATTATTGAACGCTTTATTTCGGAAATTGGTGATGCTTATGCTTGAACGTCTGGTTAATTCACTGGAAACATGTCCAATCGTAAAAAGGGGAGAATATAACTATTTCATTCATCCTATTACCGATGGAGTACCGATCGTCGATCCCGACCTCCTCAGGGAAGTCGGTGCGGCGATGTTCAAAGTCGTCGACCTTGACAAGGTGACCAAGATCGTGGTCGCCGAAGCGATGGGGATCCATATCGGTACCGTTGTGTCCCTTCTGACCGATATTCCCCTTAATATTGTCAGGAAACGGGAATATAAGCTCCCCGGGGAGATCGCCGTTCACCAGGCCACCGGATATTCGAAAGGGGAATTGTACCTGAACGGGATAGTCCCCGGGGACCGGGTGGTCATACTCGATGATGTGGTGAGTACCGGCGGGACCATCAGGGCGTTGATCAAAGCGCTCGATATTGCCGGGGCCGAAATCAGCGACATCTGCTTTGCGATACAGAGGGGGGAGCCCAAGATAGACAAGCCCTTTAAATCCCTCGTCAGGATTGAAGTCACCGACAAGGTGCGTGTGGTTGACCGATACTTCTGAACTGGTACGGCAGCTCAAGGAGAAGGGAGTGTCACGCGTGGCACTCCA
The DNA here is from genome assembly GCA_035505975.1 of Methanoregulaceae archaeon. Classification (GTDB taxonomy): domain Archaea; phylum Halobacteriota; class Methanomicrobia; order Methanomicrobiales; family Methanospirillaceae; genus CAIKOD01. The sequence goes on along the minus strand of DATJQJ010000031.1, from coordinate 61,802 downwards.
GTTCCCGGAAGGACTCAAACGACACTCTTTCCGGATTGCGAAGACATTGAAGGATGCCGGCTTCTTTGTCGTTGTCAGCGGAGACCCGTGTTACGGCGCCTGCGACCTTGCGACTGGTCTCCTCGGATACGTCGACGTAGTCATCCATTTCGGGCATTCGCCGCTCGAAAGAAATCCGCTGATTTTGTACGAACCGTTCCACCAGGATTTCGATCTCGACTCGCTGGAACTGGTAATCCCTTATTTTTCCGGGAAGGAAACCGGATTCGTGACGACCATCCAGCATACCCATATGGTACCGGCGATCGAAGCATTTTTTTCGAAACGGAATATCAAATGCAGGGCATATCCAGGGACACACCGGACTCCATCTCCAGGGCAGATCCTGGGCTGTTCCTATGAAGCAGCGAGAATATGTCCTGGTAATGAAATCCTCTTCATCGGGACCGGTGCCTTCCATCCGCTCGGCGTTGCCCTCGCTACGGGCAGGAAGGTGATTGCACTCGATCCCTACAGCAGGTCTGTGGAGGTCGTGTCAGCAGAACGGTTCCTCAGGCGCAGGTTTGCCCTTATAGAAAAGGCAAAGCATGCTAAGAATTTTGGCATCATTTTGTCCTTGAAAAGCGGACAGAGGAGGCAGGAACTTGCTGAAAGGCTTGCCGGCCTGAAAAGAGAGGCGGTCCTCATTGTAATGAACGAAGTTACCCCGGAACAACTCCTTAACCTTGGATTCGGAGCCTATGTCAATACCGCCTGCCCACGACTCGCCTACGATGACCAGTCACGGTTTCCGGTCCCCGTGCTGACACCCGGGGAGTTCGAGATCCTGTGCGGTTTAGCAAAGTTCGAAGATTACCAAATCGATGAAATTTCATAACACATGAAACTCCGCCAGCTGGAAATGCTCCTCGAAAAGATTGAAGGGTTCGAAAACCCGGACCTCGGACTGGAGCAGTACCAGACTCCGGCCCCCCTCGCAGCACGTCTCCTGTTCCACGCATCGGTAAACGGGCACATCACGGGGAAAAAAGTATGCGATCTGGGGTGCGGGACCGGGATCCTCTCGGTTGGCGCTGCCCTTCTCGGGGCTGCACAGGTCATCGGCATCGACAGCGATGAAAAAGCCCTCAAACTTGCCCGGAGTAACGCAAGGGTTCAAAGGACCGATATCGAATTTATCACCCGGACAGTTACATCGTCCCTGGTTCTTCCCGAAAAAGTTCAGACAATCGTAATGAACCCTCCATTTGGCGCAAGGAAACGACATGCCGACAGGGCATTCATCGATTGCGCGATCCGTTCAGGAGAAGAGATCTATATGATCGCCAATGCCGGATCTGTGGATTTCATTGGTTCGTACACCGAAGGACGGGCGGTCATTCAGGAGATAATCGAAGGTGTCCTGCCGCTCCGTCACAGCTACTCGTTCCACCGGAAGGACGTGATGGATATCAGGGTTGAAATTCTCCACCTCTCTGTCCCCGGGTTGCCATGACCGACGAATTGTGCGCAAGCACTTCGGTAATCCGGCTCTCCGCCGCACATATCGTCGCCGATATCTACCTTCCGGTAATTACTGCGATCCTTCCCCTGTTTATTACAACGTATGGGTTTTCCTATTTCCTGGCCGGCCTTCTGGTGACTGCCTATAACGTGACTTCCTCGATGATGCAGCCCGTTTTCGGATGGATGTCTGACAGGTTTGGCGTTGTCATTCACGTCTCGGTATCGTTGTTGATCTCGGCATTTTTTATCTCTGCGATGGGGCTCTCCGGGAATTTCTATCTTCTCCTTGTCTTCGCTGCATTGGCAGCGCTTGGGCATGCTGCATTCCATCCAAATGCATTATCGCTCGTGGCCAGGTTCTGCAACGCCGGCAACCGGGGAAGGCTCATCTCGATTTTTGTTGTTGGGGGAAACCTGGGGTACGCAATTGGTCCGATCCTTGCCGCCGTCATTGTCACCTGGTACGGCCTCCCCGGTCTTCCGCTTCTCATCATTCCTGCCGCAGTCATGGCGCTGGTCCTCTGGAAATCGTTTCCGCGAAGAAAACCTGGTTTACCGGTTATCAAGGAGCCCTTTTCAGGGATTCAGCCGCGGCTGCCCTATCTTCCGGTGCTGGCACTGTTCAGTGCATCGACACTCCGTGCCTGGGTGGTTTTCTGTGCCATTGCATTTTTTCCGCCACTCCTGATCGCCCGGGGGCTCAGTCTCGTTATGGCTGACCTCCTGGTCACCGGAATGCTCCTGAGCGGGGTAGCCGGCCAGGTGGTTGCCGGATACCTTTCCGACCAGTACGGAAGGAAAGAATTTGTCATCGCAGGATCGCTCCTTGCGGTGCCCTCATTCCTGGGTTTTATCTTCTTAACCGGCCTGGCTTCGCTTATATCACTGATGGTGTTCGGATTTGCACTATGGTCCGGCCTTGCCGTGATGCTTGCCATGGCCCACGAGATGGTCCCCGGTAAGGTAGGCCTGACTTCAGGGATCATGCTCGGGGCCGCCCTGGGCGTCGGGGGCCTTGGTGTGGCAGTAACGGGAATTCTTGCCGATATGTATTCCCTTGAAACAGCGCTGTACCTCCTTCCCTTCCTGATCCTGGCCGCCTGTGTAATCATTTATTATCTCCCGTACTCGTGGAAAACCAGGGAAAAAGTTCCGGCCGTTAAGGTCTGATATCCGATTCCGGACCGGACCGGGTCGGGTCCTCTGTTTCGCGTTTCACGGGTATTTTTCAACGAGGGCGCTCTTGATTTCCCTGTTTACTATCCACCACATGACTGGCACCAGGACGAGAATGAGAATTGCCATGCCGATATAATCGTAATAGACGAGCAGGTTGAAAACCGAATGGAACACGATCGCGAGCAGGACTCCTTTAAGAATGATCAACCCGCGTTCCGGGGAAGGGCGGTATTTGGCGTGCCCAAGGGCGTATCCCCACATGGATGAAAAGAGTGCATGGGCAGGGACCGACAGCAATGCCCTAAGGGCACCAGTCTCCAGTGCAAACGGCAGCGATGTCTGGTATGAGAGCAGGACGTATCCCAGGTTTTCGAGCGTTGCAAAGCCGAGTGATGCGGTTGTCGCGTAGACGATGCCATCGATAGGCTTGTTGAAAGCGGGTGTCTCGTAAACGGTCTTCCTGACGACGAGGAATTTCAGGGTTTCCTCCACCACCGGTGCTGCAATGACCGATATCGCAATTGCCGATAACACGACACTGAGCGCATTTTCTGCAAGGGCTGCAGGTACGGTCATCAGCATACCGAGGAGGAACACCCGGAATATCCAGATGAGGGGCTCGGGTCCGTAGCGGTCGCGGTGGTAAAAGTACCAGAGCCAGAATATGCCCGGAGCAAACGCAATGAGCAGCAGTGCGAGGCCATAGTCGGGCATGTGATCAGTCAGTAACCTGTGGGGGGATAAAAAATTTATGGGGGGCGGGGAGGTTGGATATAACTGACCACAACAGACGGATAGGGAGATCACTTGAAGTTTAGTTAATCAATCCGGGAAGATCTAATATTAAACTCAACAGACCTAAAAGGATGAATCCACCATCGGCAAGATAGTCACAGACAAAATTAGTTCTGACAAATCTTCCCATAGATAAAATACAGAAAAATATATAGAATATTCCGAATATGAAAATGATGTCTTGCGAAGCGAATGGACTCCTCGTTAGAAAAATCAGACCGCCTAATATTGAGGTTATGACGATTAAGATAATATTTGTTCGGGGAATTCCAATTAAAACCGGAAGAGTTACTACACCAACTATGGAATCCCCCTCGCGATCTCGGATATCAGGGAGAACAGAAGCCATAAAAACATAGGTAAAAAAGAATATCCCCGAAATTAACACATCTTGTCCTGGTACGCTTGAAACTATGCACACAGGAAGAAGAGACAATGTTAGCGCCCATGCACTGGCTACAAAGACATTCTTAACAACAGGTATTTCTTTTAATCGGCGAAATCGCCACGAAGGTGGAAGTATGGATTCACTGTACAGAATTCCACTAATTAGTGGGATGCAAGCGACAATTAAAGCATCGATCCCGTAAAAAGCGCTAATCGTCAATGCCAAAGCATAAGAAAATAGCGCTCCAAATAACAATGGTTTTTCAAATTTTTTTGTAAATGAAAACCGCTTCAGATGATTTATCTTATCTTCCTGCTCATCGGTTTTTCTGTTTAGATTATAAACAGAAAAAGATACAAGAGTCATAATTATCGCTGACGCCGGACACCAGGGAATATTTTCGATGGAGCAAGATGCATACACTCCAAATCCTCCAGTAATTGCAAGGATTAATGAACTGAATGCAATGATATCGAACAGCGAATGCAATTTCTCTAAGATTCGGACTTTTAGAGCAAGATAAAATTGTGAAAATATGTCGATCTTGTTTTCAGAAAAATATTGCATGAAGGAATATAGATCCTTTGGTAACACATTCGTTATTGCGATGAATGTTAATCGCAATAGCTAATATTATTCACAACGATTAATTTGAATATCTGTGAAAATAAAATCTGAAGTGACGTAATTGTGATGATGACGAGTGAAACTAATCGTCCTTATTAGAATAAACCTAAACCCCCCTCCCCATTACCTAATTAAGGATAAAAATCCTACAATCTCTTAACCCATGTCGGACCTCCTCGCTACGCTCGTATCGTCTGATAAACGCAGGAATCTCCTCCTTTTACTAAGATCAGGGCCGCGGACGTGGGACGAGATCAAGACCCTGTTGAATGTCACGGCAACGGGGATGCTTCCGCAGATAAAAATCCTCGAGGAAGAGAACCTCCTGAAAAGGGAAGATAAAATATTCAGCCTTACGCCGATGGGGGAAGTCCTCGCCGACCACATGGAACCTTTCACCGGGACGGTCGATATCTTTAACAAGAATAAGAAATTCTGGCAGGAACACGCGATCGGTGAAATTCCCGGCGATATCCTTTTTGACATACGGGATCTTGGAGACTACAGGATCGTGGAAAATTCAGACGAGGAGATCTTTGACATCAATTCATTCCTCAATAACATCGCCGGCGCGAAATCCGTCAAGGGAATATCCCACACGATCCATCCCAAGTACCCCAATTTTTTCCTGAGTATGGCCCAGAAAGGCACCAACGCATCGCTGATCTTAACTCCCGGCGTTTTCAAAATCATGAAGGAAAAGTACTATGCCGAACTCGAAGCCGGACTGAAAATTAAAACCGCGAGCCTCTATGTCGCAAAAACGGATATCAAATTCTCTTTTATCGTCACCGAATCCTATTTTTCTATCTCGTTGTTCTACACGAATGGCATATTTGATTCGAAAAATGATGTTATCAGCCGGGATGCTTCTGCTCTCAAGTGGGGCGAACGTATCTTCGCGCACTATCAAGCACAATCAGAGAGGATAACCCATCTCGATTAGGGAAATAACAGACCGGGATACCAGGGATATCAACGATTCCCAGCTGATGGCTAATTCCCGCAACTTGCGATGTAGTATTGATGTACTTTTCTCGAAAGCCGGGGAATAAATCATGATAAACAGTACAAGGATGATAAGACCGATCAGAAGCACAGACCATTCATTCCTGATAATATCTGTATACAATGAGTATACCATGATGCCGTGAAGGCCAAGCAGCACGATAATCAGGAGTTTTTTGGTCGATCCTTCTCCGAGGCGTGCCGGCAGGGTCCGGATACCTGCAGCAGTGTCTCCTTCTACATCCTTGAAGTCGTTAATACACGACGTGACAAACGTCTTCAGCCCGAAGAAAAGAAAAATAATGTAAACCGTGACAAGAAGACTGCACCACCTGCTCACGATCAGGGCAATTGTTCCGCCCCAGGTCAACCCGGTCACGAGATTTTTTATCCCGGTCCCGTTTTTCAATTTCAGGTGGAATGAGCCGATCCGGATCCCATGAGTGTAAAAATATCCAACGATGAAGGGGAAAAAAGGAGCAAGATAAATGCCTTCAAGAAAGCAGACCGACATCCCAATAAGAAATGCAGAAATGCAGGCAACAAATCCGAATCTCCTGTCTGCTCCACACAACTCTGTACGGTTGATTGCATCCTCTTTGCAGTCGAGAGACCGGTCCAGGGTATAGGTCGCATAAATGATCAGGACTCCGGCACAATATACCGGGATATTCGCTGCGATGCCAGCGAGCAGGAATGCAATATGGAGGCGGAAACCTCCGGAAATTGCGACGACCGTCGAGGAATTCAGGAGTTCGAGTGTCGGGTTGAGTCTGGTGGCCACACGGGAAAATTTTCGTGGGAGCGACTTATTTCAATCGATGGATTTTTTTTAACAACATTAAAAATTTTAACGACATTAAAATTTTTAATCCCTCAAAATTTTATCCGTAATTCAAAATATATAAGATACGTTCGATATTTGAAAGCGGATACTACAGCTAGGGGTAAAAACCAGAACATGTAGCATCCGGGGTCGGTAAAACTTCATTGGAGTTGCCTGGGGCGGTTTTCGTCTTCCTCCCGACAGGCATCGGCTCCATTGTCGGGGATGCCAGACGGATCACCGGTCAGATACCAGATGACGACTGGCTGAGCAGCGGGGGTGGCATTATCGCTGAAATTAGAATTCTCCTGGTAGAAAACGAGTCTGTCTGCGGAACCGGGACCCGTGCGCTACTCAGTGCGATGGGCTACGATGTCCCGGTTGTTGTGGAGAACCCCGATCTTGCGAGTAAAATTATCCGCCGTATACAACCCGACCTTATCATCATCGACCTGACGGATCCGGATGATGCGGAAAGGATACATGCTGCCGAACAAATGAGACACCGCTTTAGCAAACCGATCGTCCTCATAACTTCCTCTGAATGCACCGATCCGCTCGATGATGCGATTTACGGCGGTATGTTCGGCTATCTCATAAAACCCCTCACCGAAGAAAAAATTCGGACGTCGATCTCGGTTACCCTCTACAAGCATACCATGGAGACCCTGATGAGGAAATTTGAAGACCGGTACCATACCATTGCCGAACTCTCCGATGACCTGATCTTTATTGCAAACCAGGACGGCCTGCTCGAATATGCGAACAGTGCGGTTCTCAGGTATTTCAACGTAAATCCCGATACGGTGCTCGGAAAACCCTATCTTAAGGTACTATCTGCCGAATTTGTCAAAAACCTTGACGATTATATCTCCCGCGTGTTCTGGCATGGGAAAAAGGTTCGGCGCCAGGACCGGGTGAACGGCACCCGGGGTGCAGTGTGGTATGATACCCTCCTCATACCCTTAAAAGATCCCAGCGGCAGCGTGGACGCAGTGATCGCGGTATTGCGGGACGTGACCGAAAGGGTCTGTTTCGAAGATCAACTAAGACAGGAAGGAATCAGGCAGATTGAGAAGAACAACGAACAGTTCCAGATCCTTAACGACCAGATCAGGAATCCCCTCCAGGTGATCACGTCCCTGATGGAGTATTACGATGGACCATGCAGCACAAGAGTGCTCGAACAGGTCGCCCTGATCGATTCCCTGGTGAGCCGACTCGATGAAGGATGGCTTGAATCGGAGAAAGTGAGGCGATTTCTTATCGAGCATTACCAGCACGGACACCCTGAACCCACACCATAAAAGGAGTCGTTCCATTAAAGATGCATCATGTTCCAGACAATCTGCATCGTCGATGACAGCCCTGATATCCGTGAGATCCTCTCAATTTTCTTTAAAAGAAAAGGGTACCTTGTCCTCGAGGCATCGGGTGGGATGGAATGCCTCGATATGATCAGGAACGAGGTCCCGGATATCATTCTCCTCGACATTATGATGGAGCCGGTAGACGGCTGGCAGACTTTGGTGCAGATCAAAAACGATCAGACAACCAGGCATATTCCTGTCATTATTATATCCGGGAAACGTCCGACAGCGGAAGAACAAAAAAATTACGGGCAATTGTTTGTCAGGTACATCATGAAACCTTTCAGCCTCACGGTCCTCGATGAAGCGATAGCGGAGGTAATCAGGAGTTCGGGAACAGTAAAAATGTAACGGAAATCTTATCATGAAGGATCGCGATTTGCCAGGTCGGTCCCGGTAATCACGCGCAGAATAATAAGCTCATGAGAATAATATATAATGGATAAACGAAAAACACGAAGGTTTTTTTTAGTACCCTCGTGCTGTAACAATCAGGTGATATAATGGAGATCATGCCGGGCATACATCAGATCGATGGGATCACAGGGAACAGCTATGCGATTAATGGGAAAAAAATTGTCCTGATCGATACGGGGCTCCCCGATAACAGCAGGAAAATCATCAACTTCATCAGGGTCGTTTTGAAGCGTAACCCGAACGAGGTCTCGACCATCATCCTTACCCATTTCCACCCCGACCATACCGGAAACGTCTACGAGCTGAAGAACCTGACCGGTGCCCAGGTCGCGATCCATTGCGACGATGCCGGATACCTCTCCGGGAAAAAAGAATGGCCGATGAAGATAAAGATCAAGACCCTGACTCCCGACGTGCTGCTAAAAGACGGAGATAAAATTGCAGGCCTGACATGTGTGCACTGCCCCGGGCACACGCCGGGAAGTATCGCCCTTTACGACCCGAACCGGAAGGTCCTTTTCATCGGGGACACCGTCCGTTTCTCCAACGGAACGATCCATGGTCCTCCTGAAGAGTTCACCATGGACATGGATATGGCCAGGGAATCGGTCGCTAAGGTACTCGCCCTCGAATTCGAAGCGATGCTGTCGGGTCATGGGGAACCCCTGATGCCGGGTGCACGGACAAGTGTCGGGGAATTCTACCAGAACTGGAAATAATCTGTTTTCTCCGTTTTTAATAAAAATTCTGCCGCAAATGTCCTGGAGTCGTGCACCTATCATTGTCCTATGCTTTTCAGATCAGATCGAAAAAGAGAAAAAAACCGACTGATTGCCGCTCCGGAGGAGTGCCCCTGACCCTGCGATGCTCATCACCCACAGAACCTGGATGTCATCCCCGGACCTCTTTTCCGCAATATTAATCTTTTCCCGTGACGAAGGACCCACTGTCTATGACCCGCACGGAAGCGGTATCGGGGAACTTATTCGAAAAGCATGACTGTCGTGGCCATCCGGAGACCCAAGGAAGGCTTGACAATGCTGTCCGGGGAGTCCCGCCCGGAATAAAAGTCCTGGAACCGGTGCCCGCGGGGAATGGCGATGTGGCCCGGGTCCACGATGGGGCGTATCTGGAGTTTATCAGCGAGAGAAGCCGTTCGTGCCCGCCGGGTCGCTGCTGTTATCTCGATCCCGATACCTATGTTAACCGGAATTCGTACGATACCGCGTTCCTTGCCGCTGGCGCAGCGATGCTGGCTGTTGACAGGGCTTTATCGGGAGTGCACTGTTTTGCCCTTGTAAGACCGCCCGGCCACCATGCCGGAAGGGGCTATGCGAAGGGGTTCTGCCTCATCAACAATGTTGCTGTCGCCGCATCCCATGCACTTTTACGGTGCGATCGTGTCGCTATTGTCGACTGGGATGTACATCATGGCAACGGGACCCAGGAGATCTTTTACGGCTCCGGAACGGTGCTGTACTGTTCGATCCACCAGTCGCCTTATTTCCCGGGTACGGGATGGCCCCATGAAAGAGGTGTTAAGGAAGGGGAAGGCAGGAATTTGAACGTACCGCTTCCTGCCGGTTCAGGCATCAAAGAATACCGGGATGCACTTCAAAAGAAGATACTGCCCGAAATCGCCAGGTTCTCGCCCGATATTATCGTGGTCTCGGCCGGACAGGACCCACTGGCCGACGACCCCCTTGGCGGTATGAACCTCGTCCCGAAGGATTTTGGAGAAATGACGTCCCTCCTGTGTCGCCGGTCCGAAAAAGGCCTTGCCCTTGTCCTCGAAGGGGGATACGGCCCCTCTCACGGCGACGCAGTCAACCAGATATTTCGGGCACTGGAAGGACAAGGATGAACATTTTCGCTCTGTTGACACCTTCATTTATTAATAGTTGGCACTCTGACAGGGAGGGGGTTTAACCCTCTCCCTGTTCCTCCACCAGCAGGATAGTCAGGGAACAGGGTCGATTTGAATGAGAATTAATCGGTTCCATTGCAGTCACAATCCCGCCCGGGGTCGCCACAGCGGCGGGGCGGAGCCCCTGGAGGGTCAGATTAGCTCAAATTTCAAGTCATCAGAAACATATGCAAATGAAAATGCCGTTGAAAATATAGGAAGTCAATACAACCAAAAATTTGGGAAATCAGGCAATACGAAATTATGGACAGCAAAGGTTTTGGCGCATTCTCTTATTAGGGATATGTTTCGGCTTTTACCTTAAAGAGCGTTATTGCTGTCCGATCAGGATCCATGACTTATGGTGATGGTCTCCTCCAACTCTTGGCTCATGGTATTCGAGTTCGGTCAATGCAATGATGGTCAGGAATGCAAAGTCCCGGGCAATCTCCTCTCTCGTGCTCAGGTGGAGATATTTGCCAGTCTCCTGTTCGATAAACGAGCCGGGTTCGCCTTCGACACGATCTCCCTTCCCTTTATGCTCGGGGTCGTTTATCGAAAGAGTGCTGAGAAAGAACGTCCCCGCCTGTTTAAGGACATTGCGGACCAGTTCCCTGAATGCTGACCGTTCGGCAGGTGTGAGGATCTGGTACACGTTGGATGAGTAGACTACCGAGGCCCTTGGAAGATCCCCTGCCGCAAGAAAGTTACCGCAATGGAACATCCCTGGATCGAGACCTTTGCCAATTGCCGAATTCCGGGCCTCGTTTATGGCGGTAGTGGAACTATCGATGCCGTAAATGCGGACAGGGCACAATCCTGCGATAAAGAGGGGATCGCGGCCGTAACCACAGCCAAGATCTAACAATAAGTTGTCGTTAACGCACAACAAATGTATTCTCATGTAATCAAGGGCAATCTTTGCAAGTTCCCCGGGGATGTCACCCCAAATCCGCCCGATATGGCTGAATTCATGTTCCCAACGGGAACCATGTTCAGGTTGCGCCGGGGACTGGTATCCCTCTTTTTTACTTCCCAACTTTTCCACCTGAATCCGATCCAGTATGAGATGATAAACCAAAAAAAACTGATTGGAGAGCCTTAATGGCAGATATCGTATGCTTGAGAATTTCATGTGCCCTTCCGGTATAGGAGAATGTATCTGTGCCATGCAAATTCGAAACGTATTGATGAATGGCAAATATTCATCATGTTCCGACTATGATGTTCACCTGTTCTTTAAGGGGGATACGGTGATCGGGCCTGGAATTGTCGGATTATACATCAATTTTTTGTTGGATTATGTCGGGACAACGATCAAGGATTGGACCAGGACAAGGCCCCCGGTGAAGGTTTGATACGATGATCACCTTGTTTGGCAGGAAAGCTTTCGAATATCTTGTCATCAGTCTCTGGGATCAGGACAAATGGGTCAGGATCGCGGCTGCAGACGCTCTTGCCGATAGCCATGACGCACGCTCGTACCGGTTCCTTGTCGCCCTCATGGACGATTCCGATAAGGACGTGCGATTTGCCGCAGCCGTTTCACTCGGAAAACTCGGGGACCTGCGTGCTCTCGGGCCATTGATGTCTGCGTGCGACGACCGGAATTACTATGTCAGGCAGGTGGCGAAAAATGCCATCGAATCATTGAGCCCGGCAGGGGAAGCAGGAACATCTGATCGCGTGAACAATCCGGAAGATGATAGCTCCGATCCAACGGATATCCCTGGGACATCATTATTGCAGACTAGACCGTGAGCCACACAATCAATGCGTGGGCCCTGTTCTTAATGAAGAACTCTTGTATTTTTCAGGAGCGCCTCATGCCTGCGATCAGTTTCGGCGTAAGCAGCCACTGGAGGTCTCCGCGGACGATATCAGCCTCTTCCTGGACATTCCTGATCCGTGCGAGACCTCCTTTGGCCATCATGATCCCAGCATTGCTGTTTCCCGATATCATGAGGCCAATCAACGAAGAAAGGGTCGGTTCATGGCCGACAAGTAATAATGAAAACATCCCTGAGTGATCCCTGATATCCCTGCAAATGGCCTCTGGATCGCCACCTGTAGAGAGAGAAGGCCAAGTCTCACAAGTTAGTTCCTGTCCTAACCCCGCAGCAATGATTGCACCTGTTTCCCTGGCCCGTTCGAGAGGACTCGTGGCGATGCTGTCAAATGAAATTTCCCTGTATTTCAGCCATTGGGCTATTTCTTCGATTTCGATTCTTCCCTTGTCGGTAAGCGACCTCGATGAATCGTCATCTCCAGGGGTGTGCAGGCCTGCCTTGCCGTGACGGAGGATGTACACGTCCATAGGTGCTTCGTTATCGTGTATGGGTATCAACGTTTGGTTATAAAATAACAGGGGAATGCTGCAGCACTTTCATGATACTATAGTCGGTAGTCAGTTTCCGGACCGGATCACCGGAACTCCCGTGGCTGTTGTTATCGGACCAAAGGAAACCGTGTAGCCTGTAATCCTTGTAAACAGGCCTGCTTTGGCCAGGACTTTAAGCTGGTCCGCGCCAGTGATACCCTCGGATGTGATGGTGAGGACGACCAGTTTTCCCTTGATGGTGCAGGAGACCGAGGCAACCTCCCCATTGCGGTGGATGTCGAGACCGTCTGCGATGCGAAGGATCGATGCCATCAGAAGAGCCCTCTGCCGGTCGGATTCGGAAAGGACGCTGAGGAGACCATCCGATCGCGTATCTGACTTCGTGCGATGATTTGCCACCGCCAGTGCGATGATGCAGCGTTCGGGGATCCCGTACGGAAGATATTCGTCGGAAAGTATCATGGCGGCACTCCTTTCGGGATGCCCTTTCCGGCCACCACAACATCCAATCTCATGGAGGAGCGCTGCCGACTCGAGCAGAAGACGGTCGTCCCTGTTAAGGCCATGAACCCCTGACAACGAATCGAAAAGTGCCAGCGCCAGCATGCTGACGTGGCTGGCATGAGGGATACCGGGCGTAAATGCACGGGCAAGGTCCCGGACTGACAGCAGCGCTGCATCTTCATTGACATTCCCGCGGGCGGTGAAGGGGGTCTTAACCTCGTTAAGGAGCGAGATTTTAAGTGCCTGCCACATCCCTGCCTGGGAAAGGGATTGCCAGCGGCGGAAAAACCGGCGGTAGATGAATCTCCTCTCTTTCTCCCGGTCATTCAGGAACTGTTTGAGGCCGGCAATGACAACCGGTCCCGGCCGGTCAGAATCCCGAAGCACGCGGGGTTTTGTCCGTTCCTTTAACAGGAGATAGGTGACCCGGTCGATCCAGACATCGCAGTCGTGGAGCTCGCCGAGGATCTCCTGGAGCCGGGCCACCTGGGAAATCGGTTTTTTCAACCCCCTGCGATAGAGAGGGGAATACAGTTCCATCATATACCTGAGTTGTTTTGCGGCAATCCTCATTGCGTGGTGCTCGGCGACGGCGTCGGGATATTTCACCCATTCATCGTAGGCGAGCAGTTTATCGATTCCCCTTCCGATGTTTAAAACTGCAGTCGGGGGAATGCCGATCATCCGCGATTTTTTCCGCAGGCCGCCTGCCCGGGCCGCACCGTCCACGACGCTCTCGTGGATCTCTTCGATGACATGGTGTTTCTCGATATCTGACAAGGCAGAAATGATTTCTTTCTGGTATTCTCCCCTTCGCTCCCTCGTTTTCGAAAGCAGGTAACCAAGCCCCTCGATGATGGCTTCGTCCCCGGATTTTTTTATTCCGGTTTCGGCTTCTCCAGATTTTATCACCTTTTTCCGGTATTTCCTGAGGGCGGCAATCTGCACGTCGGCGTCACGTGCATCGCCGAGCACGCGGGTAATCCTTCGGATATCTGCAAGCCATCTGCCATATTTTTTGCGCGGTAAGCAGGGGGCAAAGATCGGGAGTGCGGCCCGCAACCTCCGCGAGGCAACCCTCATTCTGTGCAGGTATTCGATGTCCTGCCCCTCCCTGACACCTTCGATCTCCTTCGACACCGCGTCGAGTCTTGGGAGCAGTTGCTGTGCTGCCAGTATCGCAAGTCCCGGATTGGTGAAATGTTCGTCTCTGATAATCAGTTCTGTCCGGGAACGGACTCTCTGGTTTTTCTCCCCGGCAGGACTTTCGGAAAGTGCCCCGGGGGCCGGGTCTTCGGTGGAATTCAGGTATAAGGACATGAAGAATGAACCATTTGGATTGGATGGACCGTATTGTTTGAATATTCGCGATACAGGATATAAATAGATCCCGCGATTTCCGCAGGTTGGCTTCTACCCGGAGCCCCGCGGAACCTATCAGTTTACTACAGATCCTCATTGGTGCAATGATCGGTGCTTTATGCACCATAATTTCACAATATTTATTAGATGTGCACCACAAAGTACTGGATTGGCGCATCACCCCATGGGGTTGCACCATACCGGTACTACCGAACCTCATCGTGATGAACCAAATATTTTCTCCCATTCTACCGGGGATAAATGCCTCTATGGAGTTTTGGAAGATTATATCCGGACGAATCAGGAGCGGCCAGCCCGGAATTACCTGGTGAATGACATGGAAGAAAACAACAGAAACGACATTTTTCTTACCGACAATACCGCAAACCCTGCACCACTCGGCCTTTGTGCTTTCGGTATGACAACGCTTGTGCTGAGCATTCATAACATGGGCTTTTCTGCCCTATCGAGTCCGATCCTCGCAATGACGATCTTCTACGGGGGCGTCGCGCAGGTGATCGCAGGGATTATGGAATGGAAAAAGAATAACACCTTTGGTCTCGTCACGTTCGGGAGTTTCGGCTTTTTCTGGATCTCCTTTGCGGCGATCCTCATGATCCCGGCTTTAAACCTTGGAAAAGGCCCGACTCCCGTCGATCTTGCCTTTTTCCTTGGAGTATGGGGTATCTTTGCTTTCGGCCTGTTTATCTGCACCTTGAGAATGCATAAGATCCTGCGCCTGACGCTCCTGTTCGTCGTACTGCTGGTCGTCGTCCTCGTTGCAGCCGAGCTTACAGGAAATGCGCTTGTCGCCCAAATCGGGGGCCTTGTTGGAGTCATAGCAGGCGGCCTCGCGCTCTATATCGGGCTCGGCCAGCTCATTAACGAAGTTTTCAAAGAGAAAAAATTCCCAGTATAAAATTAAACGACGGTGTGTCCGGGGAAGCCCGGCTCATTACCTGTCACCAATTTTTCGGCCATCTCCTATTTTCATACCAATCCGTCCTGGGGTGGTTAAGTTCCGGAATTATTTTACCGGTGTCCGGAGATGATATCCCATGCGGGTTCCGTCCTACCGGGCACTATCAGACTCAGGAGAACTGGAGGAACGGGTAAGCCGGGCCTCTGATATGCTGTCCCCATGTTCCCTCTGTCCCCGGAAGTGTGGAGCCGACAGGGCGGCTGGAGAACGGGGGGCCTGTCATGCCGGCATTCTTCCCGCGGTCGCAGCTTTTTGTCCCCATTATGGTGAAGAACGGCCCCTTTCGGGAAAACACGGATCAGGGACGATTTTTTTTACCCACTGCAACCTCCGTTGCGTCTATTGCCAGAACCATACCATCAGTCAGCAGACCTGCGGCAGGGAGATTAGTTGCGAAGACCTCGCAGATATCATGCTCGAACTGCAGGAGGCGAGATGTCATAATATCAACCTCGTCTCCCCGACTCATGTGGTACCTCAGATCCTATCCGCTGTCGAGATTGCCGCCCGAAAAGGTCTTAACATCCCGCTTGTTTATAACACGGGAACATATGATTCGCTGCCCGCCCTCCGTCTCCTGGAAGGGGTCGTCGATATTTATCTGCCCGACACGAAGTATGGCAAAAATGAGATCGGAGCGGTGCTTTCGCAGGTACCGGACTACACAACGGTCATGAAGGCCGCTCTGCAGGAGATGCACCGGCAGGTCGGAGATCTCGTCTGCGATCACGGTCTTGGCGTCAGGGGCCTCCTGATACGACACCTGTTGTTACCTGCCAATCTTTCTGAGAGTGCAAAAATCATGCATTTCATAGCGACGCGGATATCATTGGAAAGCTACGTCAACATCATGGACCAGTACCGGCCGGATTGGAGGGTATTGGAAAAACCAGATGACCCCGTCATCGGGCTCCTGAACCGGCCGATTACCAGGGATGAGTACTCCATCGCAGTCGGCTATGCGAAGCGAGAAGGCCTGCACCGGGGAATACCGGACAGAATCCCCGAAGGCCTGGAATGATAACGTGAAGAAATGGCCCTTGGTTTTAGCGTCTTACAACACGGGCAATCGCTCCAATCCCAATTGCGAGCGAGCCGATAATTACCAGCGGTGACAAGGGAGAAGTCTGCGCACCACCGGGAGTCCCTGTTGTGGCGGTTGTTTCCGGTGAGAACCTGCCGGCACCGCTTTTATCCACCTGGACACCGATTGCATTTTCGGCAGACAAGGTAACCGTACCGTTTTCACCGAACTTATATGGGTAGACCTCAACCCAGGTCATATTGCCATTGCTTTCGAGACTCGCTGTCTCAGGATCGAGTGTTCCGGTATTATGGATTCTCTGGATAGTACCGTCGGGAGACTGGTATGCGAGTACCCAGTCAATGCCCGTCGAAGCGGTGAGTCTGATGGTACCCGGGTTGGATACCACGACGAAGACAGCCGGGTCTTCCCTGCTGGAGAATGAACTGGCAGATACTGCGGGTGGCTTCGGGGTCGGTGTTGCCGTGGCCTTCGCAATTATCAGATCAGGGACCGGTTTTGGCAGGACACTATAGGTGATATTGGTGATAGGACCGGACCGGTCGGCGAAACTAACGCTGTAATTACCTGTTTTTATAATGGAAATTGTCTTCGAAAATGCACCGAACGTATTGGTCGGGACATACTCGGGCCCGAAGATCACGGAACCGTCAGGGTCGGTGATCGTCATCTGGATAGATTCGCTCTTGAGCTGGTCGTCAGTCCCGGAAACAGAAAGTGTACCGTCGTCGAGTTTTTTCAGCGGAGAATCGAAGCCGATTTCACCAGACCTATCAAAAAGAGTAACCGAGATCAACGTAACAGAATCCCCTAGGAATGAATAATCGTGAACCGGGGCAACCTCCACTTTATATTGCCCCGGGGGAAGTCCTTCGGTGCTGAAGTTCATGGCGAAACTGTCGTTGCCACCCCCATTCCCCTGTATAACAACGCTCTGGTTCGCGACAGGTTCTGACCCGAAATATTCCCGTGAAAATACAATATCGAGGCTCACGCCGGGAGGGAGATCGGTTGTACCGTTCACCGGAAGGAGCTTCCCCACCGGGATAGAAGTTGGCGCATTGAGAATTACCTCGTATGCAGACACGGTGGTGATAATAAGTGCCATTGCAAGGATAATCAGGGCTAATTTTCTTATCATAGCGTCATCACCGGAGGAATTATTGTAAAGTACCTTTGACATTCCCTATTAATATCTTTCTTCTTTACGCCAGTTGATTCGCTGGATATTCGGGAATTCATCACTGCTTCCCTTATTCCCTATGAGGCCGATGAAAGATAACTGGTTTAAAGGGTAAAATCCCGGCAGTTTCGCGTAAAACGGGTGACCGGCTTAATACTGGCTGTTGCCGCACCTTTATATTACCCCGGAACGAAAATCCGTGACAGGGATATCTGTTGAAAACCTTTCCGGTTCTCCTCTCCTTGGCGCTGCTCATATCTGCGGCATGTATCGCGTGCGGCGAATCCGCCGGGCAGGCGGCCGACGCGCCGATTGCAGTTCCGATCTCCGGCCCGGCACCCCTTACAGTCACCTTCTCCTCCCCATCAGGTGCAGAAGTGCCATCATATATTTTCTGGGATTTTGGTGACGGGACAAGTTCGATGGCAAAAGACCCTGTGCACCGGTATTTTCAGCCAGGGACTTACACGGCTACGTTTCTTGCAGTATTTGGGAGCGGGGTCCAGCCAGTCGGGAAACAAACGACAATTAACGTCCTCCGGCCGTTGTTGCCCGTACCTCCCTCTTCACACATTCCCGGAGACCCGGACAAAAACGGGCTCTATGAAGATGTAAATGGCGATGGGTCGGTCAATTTCATGGACGTGATCGATTTTTTCACGGGGCAGGAATGGATCGCTGCCAACGAGCCCGGCGAATGTTTTGACTTCGACGGTGACGGGGCAATTACGTTTAAGGATGTGATATACCTCTTCCGGGCCCTGCCAGACGATGGAATCCTTACTCCGGTTCCGACAACAATACCGACAACAATACCGACAACAATACCGACAACAATACCGACAACAATACCTACAACAATACCGACAACAATACCTACAACAATACCGACAACAATACCGACAACAATACCAACGACAATACCAACGACAATACCAACGACAATACCAACGACAATACCAACGACAATACCAACGACAATACCAACGACAATACCAACGACAATACCAACGACAATACCAACGACAATACCGACAACAATACCAACGATCCGGCCTACCATATCGCCATCGCCGACGCCGACCCAGGATCCAGGGGGTTTGCTCGCACAGGCGATCCTGAAATATACCAACCAGGAACGGGCAAAGCGGAACCTGCCAGCGTTCACCTGGAACAGTAACATCGCCGCCGCCTCGCTCGCGCATTCGCAGCTTGAGGTTATCACGGGGACCGGCGGGCACATCCTGTCCGGAGAACCCGGCATTGGAGACCGGCTGCACAACAACGGCGTAACCTGGTACTCTTACGGGGAAAATATCGCGTTTGGGTTCCGTGGCAGCGATCCCGACCAGGTAGCCGCCGCGATCGTCTATGCCTGGGTCTGGGACGACGCCGGGTCATCATGGGGACATCGTCACAATATTCTCGATGGCATTACCAGCGACCCCGGCTATAACGATGCCCCCTACGACGGGGCCAGTAACCCTACCGGCTACCGGAATTTCGGATT
Source organism: Methanoregulaceae archaeon (assembly GCA_035505975.1). Lineage (GTDB taxonomy): Archaea > Halobacteriota > Methanomicrobia > Methanomicrobiales > Methanospirillaceae > CAIKOD01. The sequence goes on along the minus strand of DATJQJ010000031.1, from coordinate 42,853 downwards.
CAACCAGATGGGAGCCGGGGCTGTATACGGAACGGTATCCTTAAACGGCAATTCATATACCGGGTGGCAGGTCACGCAGGACATGGCGAAGGTTTGAATCGGAGGTACGCATGTTCAAGGGGTTGGAAGTACCGCAGGGCCACAAGGTGTCTCCGCAATCCCGTCGAGTACCTGGGTAAGGACAATGCCGGATTTTAACCTGGCAAGAAAACATTCTGACAGCATAGGGGTTATTCATGGCATGCAGGGAGTTTTCTCCTCCCTGCAGCTGCTGTCACAACCACCGGGAATGTAGGAGCATTATCAGTGGTGGTTGATAGTTGCATGTTTCTTCTCCCGTATAATAAATCTCCCCGTTGAGCCAGCACTTTACGGTTATACGCTTAAACTAATGAGTAAATCAACAAATCTCATTAAATATTATTCCGTTTTATGATATCGTGTGCTCTGGATATTCAGGCACACCGAAAAACTTTAGAGGAAAAATCATGAACAAACACTACACCGCGGGCGTAATCGTCCTTGCAATGGCAATGCTTGTTGCATTGACCGGAGTGGTTGCTGCCGAGCGTAATATCCCGGCAACCCCTGAAATCCAGGGTATATCCACTTCGACGTCGATCCAGGCACAGGGCACTGTGACCGAGACCGACTCGCTCGCATGGACCACCACATCCAATGGCAGTTCACAGGCAGCACAGTCGATCGGACCCCCGCTGGCAAGCCAGCAGGTACAGTATACGACCGGGTACAACGACCAGTACGTGGGCGTATCAGGACAGACGACGTTCGTGAAGTCCATGGCTGTTTCAACGGGCAATAAGATCGCCGATGGCAGCAACGTAGCAGCGAGCACCAACGTCCAGTTCATCGCCATCGATTCAGGAAGAGCAACCCGTTCCGAGGATATTCTCCTTGATGGTGTCGGCAATTCCACAGCGACAGGAGATGCCATACTCTGTCCGTTCGCGTCCTCTACCTCTTCGATCATTCCGCCGTTCTGCAATATCGTGCAGTCGGGAAGCTCGTTCGATACGACTCTGACCTCGACCGTGACCAAGGCAAACGACAGGTTCGTCGGTACCGATTCGACGTTCCCGGTCACCCTGAACTATAACATCGCCTCGAAGGGTATCACCCTTTCAGACGGGACATCGTCGCCGATGATCGGTTCTGTCTCGTCATACCTGAAAGTTCATGTCCAGGAAGCCAGGAACACCACCACCGGTGACGTAACCGGATCGCCGGTCAAATCAGAAGACCTGTCGTATTCGGAGACCTCCACCGCAAGCGGCCTGATCAACTCATTCTCGAAGTCGTCCAGCTATCAGGGCGGTTTCAACCTGATCTGATCCAGGGCAGGTTGGGGAATGGAGGGTAACCCCTCTTTTCCCTTTGATATCGCCGGGTTCCACTACAGGGCGTCTCTTTCTGTATTACAGTCTTTTACACCGATCTTTGCAAAACCGATGTCAAGATGCGCAAATGATAAGAATCCCACCCGTGATTCAGATAATATTGGGCCTTCTGTAAGATCCAATAGCATGATACATCTTTGGAAGGCTGGGAAATTTCTCCGGAGGAAAAACGGCAATGGATGTGCGCTGCTTTAAACAGATTTTATCGCGAATCGGCATATAGACTATGCGGGACCTGCCCGGCCACCGTTTTTGATAGTATCTGAAAAAGACGATGATACCATCTTTCGAAAACCGACGCACGCACAGTATAAATATGAGTCCCGGAAATTTAGGATTATGTCGTATCTGGAATGGTCTGATAAGCTTAGTGTCGGGGTCCGTGAAATCGACAATCAACATAAGGGCCTCATCGATCTCGTCAATAAATTCTATGACGCGATGGAGCACGAACGTGCGAGCCAGGAGACGGAACTGACACTCAAAAAGCTTGCTGCCTATGCGGTTCATCATTTCCAGACTGAAGAAACCTACATGAACAGGTTCAAATACCCGGGTTATTTATCCCATAAGCTGGCTCATGAAGAATTCACCAAAAAAATCACCGAATTCCAACAGGCCTTTGAAGAGAAAAAACACGTCGATCCCATGGCACTGATTGCATTTCTCAATGTCTGGATTGTCAACCATATCAAGAGTATCGACAAGCAATATTCTGAAACGTTTGTCAAAAATGGTCTTACCTAAATTTATTCATCCGGCCTGGTGAGTTCAGGGCCTGATGACGATCATGTCCCGGAGGATCGTCAATCCCATACATTTGTAATTCCCGAATCTATTGTGCTGCCCAGGGCGATATCTTCGGAAAGGCTTGGCCACGGATTGACCCTGGCTCTCCATCGCGATATCCAGCGAGTCCTGTACTACCGGCCTTGAAAGCAGATTATTTCTGCTGATGTAGTTCACCGTTCCCGACCAGAGCGACCGATAGATCCTGGACGAGATGGTGTCCGGGGCCGGCCCCTTCACTCATGGTGGCCCGGAAACGCAATGTTCGGCCTTTTCACGATAAACGACTGGTCCAGGTTGCTTTCCATACGTTCCGCAACGGCTGCCGGGATCCCCAGGACCATCAGTTCACTCGGGAGACTACGGTTCTGCGTCGGGTCCTGGGGCCCCATGAACGCGGTGTCCTTTGGAGCGTTCGCTGCGAGACCTGCAGGGTACGTGATAAATGTCGCACAGGACGGCCCCCAGGGGACGATGACTGGGGAGAAGGGATCGTCGCGATCAAAATGCACGAGCGCTGCCATGTTCCGTATCAGTTCGGCATCCCCAAAGCAGCAGATGGACCTGACCCCGGGGTCGGGCTGCGGCAGTGCATCGCATGTCGATATGACTAGATACGGACCCGGTGGAGTGACCGTACCAAGGGCCTGGAAACATTTCTCGACCGTGGCTGGAGAAGATTTTAAGTATTCTGCAGCACCTCCCATGATATCGCTCCTTCCGGTAGAGACAAAATATTTTATCTCTTCCCTCTCGGGGGTAAACCCCATATGGGAGATCCCACCCGGGCAACACCCTTCATGGTCGTCCTTTCCAACGTGGATCACCCGCGGACCGACGCCTGACGCCATCCGGAACATGGAATTGGCAAAACACCGGTTCACCGAAGCGAGATGGACGCTGCCGGCCGGCGGGATATCTGCACCATACACTGCGAGGGGCAGGGTATCCAGCCTGAAAGCCCCGGCAAGGCGCCGGCCGGTCTCTCTGAAATCACGGACAGTCATGAATGCTCACTCCTCTATCGCTGGTCCCCGGATATGTAGCTTTCCCGGGTCCTGTACGAACCCCCCGGACCTGGCCCTGGAAACACAAAATCACCTCGTCCTTTCCGGATCAGGTGCAGTCTCATGAAATAACGCCGACAGATTACAGGATAGTCTGTCATCTTTTCTCAACCAGGAACACCAAGAAATGAACCTATTCCCTTATCCCGGAAATGGACGACAATCAACAGGCCTGATATCAACCCTTTGTCTTTGGGAACTATGGAACAGCCGGACATCGGTAACGACGGGAAAATATCGGTTGAGAGTTCCCGGAATTATTGAAGCAGGGAGAGCTGGATGTTCTCTGGTGATGAAACCATTCCTGCTGTTGATCCACGTGGCTGACGGGAACTCCCACTGATCCTCACAGCCCAGGGGTATAGATATTTCCTATAATAACTATAGTATCCCCTATTGAGTATATATCCAAATAAATTAAGACTGCGATGGAGTCCTGGTTAACTGGTCCAGACAGGACGATGGCTTGAGAATGGCGGTTAGAAAAGGTATATCATCAGGGGGGTTCCATTTTTTTCACTGGCGGTTTCTCATGTTCTGTCCCAGATGCGGGGAAAAAAACCCCGGATATGCAATTTGCTGTTCGAAATGCGGGTTGGAACTCAATGAAGTACAGAAGATCCTCGAAATGCAGGCTGAGAGAGACCCTGTCATTGCCCGGTTTGCCGAGACGATCGAGTCGGTGAACGGTAATAACTATGGAACTACCCAGGCCGGACCTGCCCCCCGGGAACCGGCACCGGCAGCAGAGGAACCGGTCGGGGAATCCGAAGAGTCGGTGGCGGCCGGTCTCCTTACCGCGGTCCAGATGAAAGACCGCGGCAATGAATATTTCAAAGCTGGAAAATATCTCGACGCTATCGACTGCTATGAGAAGGCGATCGCGATCGACCAGTTCTTCAAGGACGCATGGTATAACAAATCGATTGCACTGAAAAAGATCGAGCGGGAGGACCAGGCAAAGGTTTGCTGGGGCATTTATCAGCGGCTGGCAGCACTCGAAAAGAAAGGCGAATAACCCGTCCTACCTGGGTTGGAGAATAGTATCCTTTTATTCCTCTCTTTTGATTCCATCAGTTCGATATTTTTTTAAACCCCTGGTTTACCATCCGAGGAAAAGTGTTTTCGTTTTCGTATAGCCCTCGACCGCCCGATAACCGTTTTCTCGACCCGTCCCGCTCTCTTTTGTCCCGCCGAACGGGATTTCGGGAGGCACGGTGAGATGGCGGTTGACCCAGACGACCCCTGCATTCACGTGGTCGAACACCTCTCTCACGTAGGCGATATTATGGGTCCAGACTGATGCGCCAAGTCCATACCGTGTCCTGTTTGCACTGGCGATCGCGCTCCCGATGTCCGTGCACGTCATTACCGGGAGCACGGGACCGAATACCTCCTCTGAAAGGAGTGCCGAACCAGGCGACACATCGGTTACCACCGTCGGTTCGAAGAAAAACCCTTTTCCTTCCGGGGCCGAACCTGGAGAGGGCGATCCTCCGGCAACAATATTCCCCTGCCCCAGTTCTTTCACATCGAGCACAAGACCCGCTATCCTTTCGAACTGCTGGCGGTTGTGGAGCGGTCCCATAGTAACCATTGGATCAAGGCCATTCCCGACTTTTACTCCCTGGACCCGTTCAGCCATTTTTTTTATGAACGGCCCGTAAATATCCTCGTGCACGAAAAGACGCTTGACGGCCGTACAGGTCTGCCCGGCGTTGTAAAACCTGCCCCTGACAGCTCCTTCGACTGCTTTCCCGATATCGGCGTCTTCCATCACGATCATCGCGTCGGACCCGCCGAGCTCCAGGGTAACCTCTTTTGTTCCTGCGACCTGCTGCACCCGGCGCCCGGTCTCGCAACTGCCGGTAAACGATAATTTCCCGATCGATGGATGGGCTGCCAATGCCTCCCCCACTTTTCCGCCGCTTCCGGTTACGACATTCAGCACTCCCGGCGGCACACCAGCTTCCTCCATGATCGAAGCGAGCGTAAGAGACGTCAGCGGCGTCGAGGACGAAGGCTTCAGGACGAGAGTATTGCCTGCGAGCAGGGCCGGGCCTGTCTTCCATCCCATGATGAGGACCGGCATGTTCCAGGGGATGATCGCACCACAGACACCAAGCGGTTCCCTGACCGTGATGCAGTCCCCCTGTTTTCCAAGCCTTATCACGTCTCCGGCAGGCAGGGAGGAAATCCCGCCGTAAAACTCAAGGATATTCGCAAACCCCCGTACTTCGTCCCTGGCTTCCGCAATGGGTTTCCCTTGTTCCCTCGTGAGAAGCGCTCCAAGATTGCCATGGCGTTCCCTGACGATACCTGCTGCCCTGACGAGGAGGAGCCCCCGTTCACGCATGGTCTTTTCCGACCAGGCCTGAAATGCCGTTTCAGCGGCATCCACTGCCGCACCGACATCCCCCTTCCCGCCGTCAGGGACGCGGTCGATTATCTCCCCGGTAGCAGGGTCGTTCACATCGATCCACGTTCCCTCCCCGGAGTCCTCTCCTTTTCCACCTATCAGCATCTGCATGAGAATGTCCTGCCAAAAAGGTCTGAGCTTCAGCCTCTTATGAGTTTATACCCCATTTTCGTACCCATATTCTCCTTGAATGCCATGCCAATGATCATGATCGCCATCGGCTCGAGGTACCGTGCGCAATGAAGCCCACCGACAACGACCGGATCGAATCCCAAATCGCGGGCCAGTGTCGTAACCGTGCCGAGCGCTTCAGGGTCGTCACCTGCGATAAATGCGGTAAGCTGTTCCCTTCCTATGCTTCCCGATCCCTGGTTCTGCGCGAAAACCGTATTGAATGCTTTTACCACATATGCCCCGGGAAGCAGTTTCTGGAGTTCCTCGGCACCGGACGTGGTAAATCCCACGGCCAGGTCGAGAGAACTGTCAAGGGCGTTGGTGACATCGATCAGGGTTTTTCCGTCGGAAGCCCTCCCGATCTCATTTGCGGCAGCAGGCACTCCCGCAAACGGCACGGCAAGGATGATGGCGTCTCCCCATGAGGCTGCACTGGCAACCGTTTCCTTAGGGTCGCGGTGCCCGTACCTGATCTCGTGCCCTGCTCTTGTCAGCCCCCCTCCGAGAGCGGTCCCCACGTTTCCCTTCCCGATGATGGCTATTTTCATTGTTCACCAGAACGATAGGATGGAAGCCATCTATTTAAATTGCACCGGTACCATCCGGCTCCGGGCCAGGAAGGGTTGATCGTGCGTAAGACGCCCGCAAGGAATGTACTGAAAGCAGAATTCGGATCATTGGCCGGGATGAAGGAATCCGCACCATTCAGTGGAACAGGCACATCCCGGTTCAACCTATGCGATAACTACAAAAACCAGGTCCAGGTCGTCCGTGCAAAGCAGCGAATGGCAGTCAAAATTTTCGTTTCCAGGCGTAATGCCGTTTTACGGTGCTCCTGCATTAGTCCCGGGATAGCCTGTACCGCATGCCTGGAACGGAAAGGATTCTTACGTATCCCTGCGTAATAGGTAGGGTATGCCGAGAAAGATATTTGACCCGCGCGTACGGGACAGCTTTTCGCACCAGCGGGGCGGACCGGGACAGGACAGGAGACGCCATATCGAGGCAAAACGCCACCACCCACAGGACCATACCGAACCCCATCCCCAGCACGTGTTTTTCTGCACCAACTGTAAACGGGGCAATCCGCTCCATCATCCCCACAGCAGGCCCGATTATGACCTGATGGGACCACACCTGAACCCTCCGTCCCCCATTAAGCCAGCAAAACAGATCACGCGGACCGGGACACGGCGTTAAACCCCGGATGGCAGGCATTCAATTTTTCTTTTCTTTTATCCGGCTAAATTCCCGGGTCAAAAACATTAAAAATAACTAAAAAAACGTTGGGTAGGACGGACGGTATCTCATTCCTGGTCCAATCCTATCTCGTCATGTTAGTCCCCAGCACGGGTTTTGGGGAAGTTGGGATATTATCCTCACGAATACGTTACTGCTGGCCTGAAATGTTTCCAGGCACCCCTTCCGGGTCCCATCTGACCGCCATCAGACCCCCGGCTATTCCGAGGATCCCACCGATGAAAAACCCGCCGCCGCCGAAATAGCTGGTCAGCGCGAAGACGAAGATCAGGATACCCCATAAGGTATGGGCGGTGCGGGGACGGGTCTGGATGAGATATGAACCGATCATCATTACAAGCCCGCAGATGATCCCCCAAATCCCTGCTCCAACGATGATCGCCCCAACACCCAGACCAGGGATCAGGCTGATCGAGCTCATAAAGGACCCGATAATCAGGGTCGAGATACCTGACATGAGTACAAGCAGTCCTCCGAAAAAGGAGAGAAGGACTGCACCGGTTGGACGGTTACTGGGATCTTCCATCATGCACCTGGATTTTGTTTAGTCTGGTCTCTCTTATAGGTTCTTTTCCAGAGCGGATCGTGCCAGGGAAGGGGGGTCAGGCACGGGACGGCGATACCGGTTGCACGACAACATTCCGGAAGTAACCGTGAGAGTGCAGAAAGGAAATTCCAGAGAATTCCAGGAAAATTCAAGGGCACAGGTTCTCCAGGCATTGAACTTCACGCGATGGAAAAAAGATATGGCCGGAAGGTCGGGCTCTTTAGGGAAACCGGCGGTAACAGGGGAGGGGGTAAATCGTGCGACATCCTTATGCCCGGATCTGTCAATGTATGGGTGACCGAACATGGAAAGCGAACATTTCCCTCTGAATACCCCTTTTAAGCCATCACCTTCGTTTATCACCTGGTATAACGCGGTTTTCATGCTGATCATTGTCTGCATTTTTGTTTTTTTATACAGCCCGATCGCGGTGCTGACCGAGATCCCCCCTTATGCCAACCTGACGATCCTGCTGCTGTTTGCCATAGCGCTGGTCGTTTTTTTCACCTGGGTGCGGTTCTTTTATGCCAGCATGTGGTACGAGCTCCACCAGGACGAGATGCGGTGGAAAAGGGGTGTCCTCTTCCGTGGCACCGGTATCGTTCCCTATAACCGGATCACCAATATCGATATCAGGCAGGGCCCGGTCATGCGTCTTCTTGGCATTTCAACTCTCTCCATCCAGACTGCAGGCTATTCTGGCAAAGCCCAGCCTGAGATTAGTATCGAAGCGATAGTCTTTGCCGACGAGCTCAGGGAATTGATCAGGACGAAGGTCAGGAGTTGCAGTGCCCTCGGCGACGGGACAGGGACGGGCCGGCCCGGGACTCCCTCCGCCGGTGCACCCATCGACGAACAAATCCTCGCAGAACTGAAGGCAATACGGCAGGTCCTCGAGAAAAATGCCTGAGCTTCCTGTATCACTGTTCCCCGGGTGTTGCGTAAAAGGGGTTGCTGGATCCGGAAGCCGGGTCCGATCACATGTCGCAGATTTATTAGTCCCGGTGAAGAGAGATCGGGTGTATGATCTCTCCTGAAGAAAGGAGGCACGGCGGTTTTTTCCTCGTTCCCGCCGGGGCCCTGATCGGTTTCGGCCTCGGGATACTGGCAGGATACATGTGGACGGGCCTGCTGATCGGCCTTGGCTGCGGGTTCCTTGTTTTTGTCACGGACAGGCCTCGCAGGACAAACGCACTTTCGGATCCGGGATCGCCGTCAGGGCCGGAAGTCGCAGACGTCCTCCTCCTCCTCACCGGTGTCTATATCATTCTCTCCGGTGTTGCGATCATTGTCGTCCCGGCCAGGCAGTGGCCTGATATCGCGGCCGGGTTTTTCCTTATTTTCGGGATATGGTTCAGCGTCCGGGGCCTCGTGGGAAGGAGGGGATCCCGTGACTAAAATTTCAGGAAAACTGGACCCGGTGCTCCTCGACATGATCGACAGCGACAGGAAACAGAAGGGGATGAAATTTTCAGAATGGCTCGCTGAGGCTGCAAGGAACTATTTAAACCCGGCTGAGGCAGACACCGGAGAGATCGACCGGTTAAAGCAGGAGTACGGCGATATCGCTGCGGAACGGAACGATTTGAAGAGGGAACTCGCCAGGGCCAGGAAGGAATATGATACATTGTCATCCTCGAAAAAGGGATCGGCAGAGGACCTGAAGGCCATGGAAACCCGGCTATCCCTGATGCAGTCTGAACGGGATGCTCTTGTAACCGGCCTGGCAGACCAGAAGGCCGCCCACGACTATCTCCAGAAAGACCACATCGCCCTGACTTCGGAATTCGCCCAGCTGAAGGGCAGGAACGACACCCTGCTTCACGAACGCGATTCCCTGGCCGCGGAACTTGCCGGGGTCAGGCACCGGGAAGAGCGTCTCCACGTCGAACACGAATCCCTGGAGAACGAAATATCCCGCCTTAAACGGCAGGCCCGGGAACTCGAAGACGAAAGAGAGACGGCAAGGGCCGCTTGCTCCCGAATTAAAAACGAAATGGAACGGCTCGTTACCGAACGGGAGACATTCACTGCAGAGCTCGAGGAGTCGCGCAAAGTCAACATCGCACTCCACTCAGATTACCAGTCCCTGAATGCCGGCTATACGGCACTGAAAGACTCGTGCGAAAACCTTGAAAAGGAATGTGCCGTCGTATCTTCAGAGCTGGGAAAACTGAAGGAGGAATACGACCTCCTCGAAACCAGGTACAACGATGCAGTCCGGGACCTCGCAAAGGCGGTCGGCGACCGCGATGCCTTATCAGCCGAACGGGAACATATTAAATCAGAACTTGTTGCTTCGACCGATTCTATCATCACGCTGAATAATGAGAGGGAAAGGTTGAATCTCGAGATTTCCGCCATGAAATCCACCATGGCCGGGGTGATGAATGAGAAGGAAGTACTAGCCGGCCGGATCGGTATCGAGCACGATAACTACTCCCGTGTCATGAAGGAGAATACTATCCTTGCATCCGAGATCGAAGGACTGAGAGGAAGCCTGAACAGGCTCGGGACCGTAAAGGAGCAGGCAGAACTGGAGCGGAACAGGTATCTTGTCGAGCGGAGGGACCTGGAACAGGAGATCGGCAGGCTATCTACCGAAGCAGAACTCTCCAAGGCAAAAAATTTTATCATCGACGAATTGCGAAAAGACAAGGAATTCCTCCAGGCCGAATTCAGGAAGCTCGGTGATCGGACTATCCCCCAGCTCCCGCCTCCAAGGCCTTCGTTCTGGGACTGGTTCTGGGGAGAACGGTGAGGGTCTTCCGGGACAGGAAGTTCCATCGGTCAGGAAGGCAAAGATATTCCTATTCTGCCCGGAATAATTGATGAACTTGACAGGGACAGGTTTTGGCAGGTCTGACCTGCCTCGACATACCCGGGCGCTCTTAACCGGGCAGATCACCGTCCATAAAAAAAAGAATACCCGGTCCCTGGGTTCAGGACCCGGTTTTCACGATACAATCCCGGAATTGTTCAATGATGACCATTCAATAATGCTGTCCAGGTGTATCTGCCCGCTCACGGAGATCTCCTCCCTTACGCGTTCGCGGTAGCCAAGCGCCATGTCTGTCCCGATCCCGTTCATAGAACCTGCCGCTGCTGCAATAGATCCTGATCCCGAGCCTTCGGCAGAAGACAGGAAGGAAAGGGAATCCGGGTGTTCAATGGCGCCCTGTGCGACGGTTCCCGTCGAGATGTAACCAAGGCCTCCGGTCATCAGCATTACGGAGACCCCTGCATGTTCGCAATAGGCAGACCGGTTCAGGTCCGATGTGTTACCTGAGGCAGCACATGAAACCCCTCCCCCTGGTAAACCACAGGAGTCGATGGAAATGGATTCCTCGTAAAAGCAGGGTCCGGGGGCATGGATCTCCTGGCTGGTTGAGAAATTGGGCGTATCTCCCGATTCGAGAGATCGTGAGGCCCTGACACTTAACGGGCCCGAACTTACGCCCGCAGACGAATACCCGCCCCTGATCACTTCCTGACCTGCCCCTGCCGGCAGTATGCCCGGGAGGGTACCATCCGACGCCTCCCAGGACCATTCCCCTGAGGATACCGAAGGGCCGTCCCCTGTTGCCGATACAGAAATTGTGCAGCCCGATGCGTGGGCTACGCCCGTGCATGCGATCCCTGAGATGACGGCCGCAAAAATACATCCGGCGATGACGAACCTTTTCCTCCGGGCGAGACGGCTCGTCATCAGGTCACCAGTTTCCCAGAGCCTTTGATGAGGCCGTATTCGATCTCGTACCATCCCGACGGGACGGTGATCGTATAGTGACCGGATCTCTTCTCTTCATTCTCGGCCACCTGCCGGAGCAGGGACTCCTGCTCGGCCGGAGAGTGGTCGAAAACGAGCCACCGTTTCGTAGCGTCGTCCATCTTCCACGACCGGCTGGGCAGCAGGTCCGGGGCCTGCGTGATCGTATCGTCAGCCGGATCGAAATACCGGACGACCCGGTCAGTTGTGCATTCCGAAGACTGTGCTCTCCTGTGCTGCAGCCATGCGACGAGGGCTGCAATAAGCGTGATAATACCTTCAGTGAAGGTGACGATCTCCTGTTCCATGAGAAAACTCCAGTTCCTGCGGACATTCCTTCAGGTGAGCACTGAACATTTCGCACACGACATCGTACCTGCCGATTTTCTGGTAGATCCCGAAAAGTGCGGGATAAACGGGCAGCACAGCCCCAAGGATGACCGCTAATAGTTCATAGTCCATAAAACCTCGGATACCCAAAAGAGATGAGACGAACGGAGGATGCGGTCCTTTGCCGGAATTTCCGGCCTGCAACCGATCGGATCTCCGCCAGTTGTCTCATCTCCCGGACGGTTGACCAGGCCTTATGCAAGTGCCGGTTTCGTATCGGCCCAGCTATCGACCCGGGTAACGATTGCGAGGTCCTCGTACGAGGAGACGGTCACCGTCTTTCTCGCGATCGTGACCGTATAGTCCTCCCCGTTTGCATCGTGGCACTTCAGGGTCGCAGAGTAGGTTTCGTTCGGGATGTCCCGGATGGGTGTTCCGCCGATTGCCGACGCAAGGGCTGAATCCGCAAGCAAGGCGGCAGCAGCCCCGTTAAGACCTGCCACGGTTTTTGCCTTTGCAGAAACGGTCCCTGCAACCTTTGCACTTCCGTCTTCGTAGACGACACGGGCGGTGTAGGACTCGGTCCCGCGAGATACGCCCGGGACACTGACTCCCGCCCTTGCGAAGTCCACGCACTGGAACGGGTTTGTATCGATGATGCCCTGGACGAGGGTGTTCAGTGTCGCTACGTCCGGGATCGGGGTCGCAAGGACCCTGACCGACCGTTTTACATTCGATTTCTGGATAAAATCTGCCATTTGCTCCAAACTCCTGCCACCCTTCCGGGCGGCAGAAAGACAACGGGGACAGGGGGGATAGATATTCGTGCAGTGTCGCCTACGGGGGGCTGTGGAGCCGTCATTCGAAAGACAGGGTATTTTGGTGGACACGCAACGATACCGGTAAGGGATCTCTTCAAGAAATCCGGATAAAACAAGGACTACATTTAAATGGACCTTAAAGCGTTAGAATAAAAAAAATCGCTTGCAGCCGGACGAGGCGGGGAGGCCGATGGATCAGGTATTTGATCATGGACAGGGCTCACTGAGATACGACATGCGTATCCGGTTGATTTCGCGCACCCCCGATGAACAGGGAATGCACCCCAGATCTGTTAAATAGCATCAGGTCCGATCCTGAACAGACCATGAACGATCATGATCGCCCGGAGGAGCGGCTCCCTGTCACCGGTACAAGAATGCCCGTCCTGTTTGTCGGTCACGGGTCGCCGGAGAACGCCCTCGGTCCAAACGAGTACAACAGGAACTGGAAAAAGCTAGGGGAGACCCTCCCGAAACCGGCCCTTATCCTGTCAGTATCGGCCCACTGGGTCGTTGAAAACGGGACAGGTGTGACGGCGATGGCAAGGCCGGGGACCATCCACGATTTCTACGGGTTCCCGCCCGAACTATACCGGATCCAGTATCCGGCGCCGGGATCTCCCGAAGGGGCCTCAATGGTTGGGTCTGCCATCGGACCCGGGGCCGTCTATCCTGATAATGAATGGGGTCTCGACCACGGCACATGGTCGGTCCTCCGTCATATGTACCCTGATGCAGATGTCCCCGTGGTCCAGCTCAGCCTGAACTACGGACATCCTGCTTCCCTTCATCACAAGCGGGGCAGAAAGCTCGCACGACTCCGGGACCGGGGTGTCCTCATCATAGGGAGCGGGAACTGCGTCCACAACCTGATGATGCTCCGTTCGGACAACAAGACCTGGCCCTGGGCGATCCAGTTCGATACATTTGTGAGGGACCGGATACTGGCGGGCGATCACGAATCGCTCGTCAGGTACGAGTCGTTTGCAAATGCACGGTCTGCCCACCCGTCGAGCGAACATTATCTCCCGCTCCTGTATGCCCTTGGAGCTTCGGGAAACGATCCCATGCAGTTCTTCAACGAGGGGATTTTCGCGGGATCGGTATCGATGAGAAGTGTCCTGTTTGGTAGCAGTGTCACTCTTGTGCAGAGAACGTCAGGGATTGTCGATTAATAATAATGCCACTTCCGGGCCGGGATATTTTAGTCCCGACCGAAGATCCGCAAAAAAAAAAACGTACTGGTATCGGGAAGAGGTCAGGAACCGGTATGAATACAAATATCTCTTTGTTTTTTGTATAAATTTATAAAATATATAAAAAATCAGGAATTAAATTCAACATCCTTATATAGTTATTTGCTGCACTTTTGCATGTCACACGAGGTGATTCTATACCATGTCGATGTACCTGATTAAAAAACTGGACGTATTGAGTGTTGCAAAGGTTGGGGCGATATTAGGACTCATCTTTGGATTGATCGAGGGAATTATTCTCGCAATCATGATAGGGAGCATGGGGGTGCTCGCGCAGGCGGTTTTTCCCATGGCCGGCCTCGGCGCAGGCCTGATCCTGGTCTTTGCGATCATCTTCGGACTGATCGGCGGGTTCATCGGGGGAGCGATCTGGGCATTCGTCTATAATGTCGCTGCATCCTTTGTCGGGCCGATCCAGGCCGATCTCGAAGTGAAACCCTAAATTACTACTTTTTTCCGGGCGATACCGGATGTGCCCGTGAGCTTTATCCGTTCCTGTGGATCAGGCGTGCGATATAGATGCACCCGGCGATGCTGGCCACGATCAGCATGACCATGGCGAGGGTCTGAACAGATCCGGCAACCTGTACCGATGCCTGGACCGGCGTGTACGACCTGAAAAGAAGGCTGATACCTATCAGGAAAAGGGAAATAACCCAAAATACTACGAGGACACTGAGGAATACGTCATTTTCCTGTTTTTTTCGTCCCGTCATCACGACCGCCCGGATCGGTCACCCGGATAACCGTACCTGCGTCTTTGGAAATGATATTGGTTATTGTGCCGCTCTATAATCGCGGGCCTGCTCAATCCGGAAACAGGTCGGAAAAAACGTCAATAACCCAGCCATGTCAGGAACCAGAGAAATCCGATCATGACGATCTCCATGATAATGACGGTTACCCACTGGTTCAGCCCGAGCAGCTCGGGGACGGTTACGACCGGAAACGGCCCCCTTGAGAGGATCCCCTTAATCCTCGGGAAGACCTCGACGAAGATAGCGACGCCGATGATAAGGCCACCGAACCCTCCAATCAGGGCATCGAGCGCGCCCGTTCCAACGGCCCCGGCAACCGTTCCCGGGCAGTACCCGAGCAGGGCGAACCCGACACCGAAGATCAGTCCGCCGATCACGTTCGATCCGATGGTGCCTTCTGCCGCGTGGGATTGAACGTATCCGGTGTGTTTCAGGAAGTGGTACCCGATCATTCCGACGATAACCGCCGAGAGCATCACTTTCAGAACCGTGAAATCGGTCAGGAGGAGTTGTCCGATGATCACGTTGTAATTTGTCACTCCTCCTTTCTGGAGAAGAAAACCGAATGCTACACCAAAGAGCAGGCCGAGGGCGATCTGCAACCCTCTATTGCCGTGCAGACGGGAGAGCAATGGCACCGATATCACCCGATTACATAAAAGAGGAACATTGCCGTTGCTATTCCTCCGGCAAAGAAACAGGCTGCCGTGATCATACTTGCGAGCGAGAGCTGGATCGACCCGGAAATCCCGTGACCACTAGTGCATCCACCGGCCCAGCGGGCCCCCAGTGCAAGCAGGACCCCTCCTGCCAGGGCCACGGCAATACGTCCGGCGGCATTGCTGCCGAACGTTGCGCTCCAGAGAGCAGGGACCACGATGACCTGGAAAGTCCCGGAGAGCATCGAGGAGATGAATGCCCCGATGACGATACCGGGGATAAGTGCCAGGGACCAGTCGACAACCGGCGCTACATCACGGTAATATTCCTTTTTTTCGATGTGCCGGCTGTCGATCGCTCGTCCAATCAATCCCCTGACCTTGACATACCCCGACGAACACCCGATAGGGCGATCGGAGAGGAGAAGGGCAAGGCAGACGAGTATGCCGATCCCTGCACCGACAAGATAGGGGGACCAGGTCGTATCAAAAAGTAATCCGGTCGTAACATTCACCAGCATGATGTGTTTTAGTATGAACGGAGATGAAAAAAGCTTAGGTCAGGAAGGCATAAAGGAATCCGCCGCCCGGGGGAACTTTATCTGATCCGGTGGCACAGCTATTCCTGATCCAGATGACAGATTCGATAGAGGTCTCGGGACGTGCCCTGATCTTCGACAGGAACGGCAACGCGCTTGTACTGAAAAGGCATCCCGCGTCGACAACGAACGCCGGGAAATGGGAACTCCCGGGCGGGAAGCCTGATAAAGGGGAGTCTTTCGAAGCGAGCCTGAGGCGCGAGGTGAGGGAGGAGACCGGCTTCGAGATCGATATTTTCCGGTCGGTCGGCACCGCAGACCAGCACATCCCTGGCTGGCATGTGATCCATGTGATCGTCCTCGCCGGGATCCGGTCAGGCGGACTTGCCATCAGCGATGAGCATTCTGAATTCAGATGGATGAAAATCCCGGAGATCGCAGCGCTCGATAAGGCCGACTGGTTCGGGGACTACTATACTTCCTATTTGCAGGTGCCCGGGACGGCCCCGGAATCAGATAAGGAACAATGATTTTGGAAATCCTCTCCCGGACAGACCCGTCCGTTACAGAGACCCGGATTGCGGACCCGAGTCCCGGGTTCGGGATATCCGGATTGAACAGGACATACCTGATCGCCCGAAAGAACCCTGATTAAACTCTCCATTGCTCCGGAATTTGCATGTCCTTTACCCGGGATAAGTATCCGGGGATTATGCAGGACTCGTAGTTACCGGAAAAACGGGTCCATGTACTGGTGCTGCCGTCCTGTCCTTTTTCTCCCGGGCTGCGTGAAAATCCCGTTCAGCCAGGTTCGGGCAGGACTGGCAGACGAAGAAACCTTTTCTTCAACCAGAACAGGCCGGCGACGGATATGATCCCTAATGCCGCGATATATACCTCGATCGGGAGGAAGGCAAGGACCCCGAACGGTTTCAGATAATAGTTGAGCAGGGGCAGGGGCCCGTCCGTGATTGTTTTTAAGAAGATCGAGAGCCACAGCCACAGAAGTTCACGGCTCCGGACCGCATATACTACGAGAACAACGGCGAATACGTGAATAAACAGCGTGAAAAACCGTTCGACGATCGGGACGGGGATGAATGCAGCAGAAAGCTGTGCCAGGGCATCGGGGGAGAGGGCTGCCTGGAGATCAGGGACGAGGACTAACGAAAGGATGCTGGCGAACGAGAGGAAACCAAGGACGATCGCTTCGGTCCCGCCAAAACCGATCCCCAGCGCAACGGCCTCGCGAAACCCCGACCTGGCGAGAGGGGTGTGCTTTACCACGAGGTAGGTGATGCCGCTTTCGAGAAAACCCGTCCTCAGGCCGACATACAGCGACATGATGACAAGCACGGCCAGGACGGGAAGACTGGCAAGGAGCGCAGCCTGGATCGGCTGGGTAACCGAAACGTCCATAGCGAGCTTGATCCCGATCGCGCCTGCCCAGAGAATTCCTCCGATGAGGTAGTACTGGATGCCGGTCTGGTATTTCAGGTACCAGAACGCCATCGCACCTGCGCCGACCACCATCATGCCGATGCCTGAAAGAAGGTTAAGTCCGCTTACTGGTATGATGCACCTCCGGCTACAGGATTACCATCCCTGTATATATCTTTGATTGTTTTTCGTTGTCCCGAAAACATCGGTCCGATTGGTTGAAACAAGTCAATTAAACACAATACTCAATTTTTGGATCGGTGTCACGCTGATAATACACCACCGGCCTGGTATCAGGTCATGGCTCAACAACGGAAGATACAGGTCCCGGATGTTCCGGGGTGTGCATCGGTGCCATCGCAAGGCTGATCGGCCTATCCCATCTCCTGGTTCCGGTGGCATGAAAAAAAGCTCTATATAGGTCGCAGGGCAAATAATAGAGAAGTATAACAAGGGGCATTCAGGTGCACGAATTGAAATTTCTATGCTTTAAAGACACGGATGCAAAAATTACCCTCGGACAACCCGACGAGAAAGAATGGGTCCTGGTCGGGGTCTTCTCAAGGCTCTCCCTCGCGATATCGCAGTATGCTATCGAACAACAGAAAAATCCTGATGTACCGATGGTCATCCAGCCTTATAAGGGTGGAGAGGCCGGGTTATTCAGGAAGAGAGTACACCCGGCATAACCCTCTCAAAAACTGTTCTTTTTTCCCGGAAATTGATTGTTGATAAATCCTCATTATATATCGGACTTTTTCCAAAAAAAAGGAACTGGAAATGGCAGGTATCTCCCCAGTCAATTCCGGTAATCCCTGTCAGCTTCCATGAGACCGCCGGGATGGACGTCGTACATCTTCCAGCCCTGGCGAAACGAATACAGCCAGACCTGGACCTTTGCATGTCGTGGTATCGGCATCCGGCCGAGTTGTTTTAAGTCGGTATGAAATTTTCCTGCGACCATCCGGGCATTCTCGAACGGTCTCCGGGTCCTCCTGACCTGGATGAGGACCGGATCGCCGCCGTTACGCCAGGCCACGAGATCGACCGGCGGAAGTACGGCACCATTCCTGACCACGGTATAGCCTTGTCCTGCAAGGATATCACGGGCGAAAAAGACCGTTTTCCTGCTCCGCGTTATGGGGACCGAAGGGGCCAGGGGAGGGACTGCATCGATTTTCCGCCCAAGATTCCCCGAGACATGTTTCATAGCACGCTCCCTCCGCCCAAAGCCATGGAGAACAGGCAACAGGAGATAAGAAGGCCAGGTACGGGAGGAAAAGGCCGGAATCCCCCATCATCTGATGATCTCACGTTCGAAAGGGTGTATTTTTCGGTAGGCGAATCGGATTCCCGATCGTTTCCGGCGCGATACCACCGCGGGTCCCCGTTGATGAGTGTCCCGCCTATAAACGCCGAATCGCATCCCTCTGCCATATCCGGCATTATTATAAAGGGCGAATAGAAAAATATCTCGTACTCCTCTGGCTGTTCTACGATTCGACTTGTACCCGAACGAGACCCGGGGGAGTGTATCCCGGTTTTGGATGTTTCTGCTTCCATTTTTAAAAATCCTGTCATTTACCTCCAGGAGCCATCCCGGTCCCGGCAATGACCTAAAAGGGAAGGAACAGGCATGGGTTAAACCTTCTGATTTTTGGTTCGTCAGCTTATAAAGGGTCAATTATTCTTAACGTTATGTATGGAATTCTGTTCACTGTGATTCACCACGGATTTATAGGTTATTTATGGTATCTATGTTTTTATGCACTAAAAACCGGAGAAAAATCGTGACCAATGTTAATCGCTCTGAGTAATATTCATCGCTGCGACTAATATTACTCAGAGCGGTGCGGCACTTTTTGAAGACAGATTGAGCGTGTCTCACTTGTTTTTGCTGTGATTTATCTCGGGGGGGTAATTAAAATGGCATTGAATGTTGTAGGAATCGGATAGTCCTCGAAAAATTGAATTCACCCTGATGAATACCCGGTGACTCTTACGTAAGGGGCGTGAGTTGTATTTGCCTCGAAAGGTTATAGGCCGCAGCAAGGTCGCTGTCATTATACATGAGTACCCTTCCGACAACGAGTATTGCATTGTCAGAAAAAGCCATCTGTTTCATTCCCGCTGGCAGGTTCCCCTTCCAGCCGGGTCCGCTGATAAGATAATCGCCGGCCTTTGTTCCAGTAGCCCGTTGGCCTATATGAGAAGCGTCACCCCACGGGTCGATGAGCTCGATGCTGTAGTACCGTCCATCCATATCAGGCACATGTAAAACCTGCGGCCCTTTACCGAGGTCAAGCACGCCCAGGGTATAGAGTGTGTCATGGTTTGCACCAGCCACATTGTTATGGGTGGCTGGGGAAGCAAGAGTTGTAGCGGTATAAAGTGTATTGACTGGAATGCCGGAGGAATCAGGTGTTACACCCTCGCCGTTTTTGACGATCGCATTGTCCCATGCATCGTAAATCAGGTGCGGATAATAACCGATGTACACGATGGTACCGACTACCAGACAATGAGCACAACCACGGCAAACAGGTGCGATCGCCTGGGTTTCGTTTCCTGCTCCTGGTATCCTCCCAGCCCATTATTATCATTGTCCATGATTCGTGTCCTCTACGTGGATGATGAACCCGAACTTCTGAAGGTTGCCAAACTGTTCCTGGAACGGTCCAACGAAATTGTCATCGATACCCTTGACTCGCCGGTCAGGGGCCTTGAAACGCTGGACCTCGGGCTATACAGCGTCATCGTGTCAGATTACCTGATGCCTGACATGGACGGGATCGAATTCCTGAAACGGATCCGTGACCGTTATGGGGATATTCCGTTCATCCTCTTCACCGGCCCGGAAGGGAGGAAGTGGTGATTGATGCGATCAATTATGGTGCTGATTTCTATATCCAGAAAGGTGGGGACCCGAAGGCACAGTTCGCCGAGCTTGGTCACAAGATCCGGCAGGTGGTGAGGAGATCGAGCGCCGAAGGACTCGTGCAGCAGAGCGAGTCCTGGCTCCAGTCAATCACCAGGTATTCCGATGATATGATCACGCTCGCCAACCGGGACGGGGCGATTATCTATGCCTCTCCGGCTGTCGAGCGTATTCTTGGATATAAATCTGCAAATTTTATCCGTATTTACTCCAAAAGTATGATAAACTGGAAATATGCAGATTATCTGGAGGATTTTTCGTGAACAAGACACCGATCATTATCCTGGCCATTTTCGCCGTCTTCTGTTTCATCATCGCTGCCGGTTGCACCAGCGTTACCACAACTACACCGCCCTCGAACCCGACGGCGGTCCCGACAACGACCATGCCAGCCGGCCAGTACCCGGCGGTATCGATCAACAATACCCCCATCAAATACGTCCGCGTCAACGGGGTTGACCTGGCGTATCGTGAATATGGGTCTGGAGGCGAACCGCTCCTCTTGCAGGAAGGCTTCGGCTCTACCCAGGACCTCGCATGGAACGAGACGTTCCTCGGGATCCTTGCAACGAAATACCACGTGTATACCTATGATTACCGCGGAGTGGGTTACAGCAACGATACACCCGGGAATCATACTATCGCGGAGTATGCCGACGATGCAGCCGCGCTGATGTCCGCACTCGGATACAGCAGCATGAATGTATACGGTGAGTCCATGGGGTCGACAGTCTCCCAGGAGCTCGTCATCGATCACCCCGAACGCGTCAGGAAACTGGTCCTCGACTCAGTCACCTATAGTATCAGGTTACCCGAGACCCAGAACCTGTTCAACCTGATCCAGTCGGTTGCAAACAATACCACGCCCGAACCCCTGGGTATCGAGAAAGAAGCATATGCGAACCTCGCATGGAACGGGTCCTGGAACAGCCTCCCCGGGATCCAGCAAAATACCATGCTCGTTGTAGGGACTGCCGACGTCCTTACCCCCCAGACGGTAACGGTCCAGATGGCAGGCCAGATCAACGGGTCCTGGCTCGTGCGGTTCAAGGACTGCCCCCATATCGGGTCCCGGACAGCCCCTGTTGAATATGGAGAGAATGCTCTCGATTTCCTCGGTATGAACGAGTCACCCCCCTATATCAACCCCTGAAACCTTTTTTAGAAAACCCTGGTGATTTTTAGGGATATGATATCCCGGCATGCCATCAGGATATTATTTTATACCCGGGACACCACAGGACGGAATAGCAATGAAACTGCAGAAGACAACCCGGTTCACGCTCGAAATCCCGGAACCTTTCGATTTTTCCCTCACTGTCGCAAAACCTGCAGGCTGGCACTGGTCGATCAGGAATGAAATCTTCGAGCACGGAAAGTTCTGGACGGGGTTGTACGTGCGGGACATACCCGTCGGGCTGAAAATGTCGGCCATAAAAAATCTCGTCCAGGTCACGGCATATTCAGAGTCCCGGCTTCCTGCTGGATACCAGGGAGACCTGGAATCGATCGTGGCAGAAGGGCTCGGTGCAGACGAGGACCTGGGTGGGTTCTACGAATTTGCGAAAAATGACCCGATCCTCTTAAAGACCGTTGAGGACCTCCCGGGAATGCGGCTGGGGCATGTCGACGACCTCTTTGGCAGCACCATCCTCGCGATCCTCCTCCAGATGGCCCCCATGAAACGGAGTGAGGAGATGATGGATGCAGTCCTCAGGCTCTACGGGACTCCCATTGATTTCGACGAAAAATCGATCAACCTCTGGCCGACTCCAAAGAAAATTGCGGCCACCCCGGAATCAGATCTCAGGAACAGGGCGAAACTCGGGTACCGGTCAGGGCGGCTGATTGCTGCAGCTCGATACATCACCGAGCACCCCATGTCGATACGCGAACTCGGGAAGCTGCCCGGTAAGGCGGCTCTCAAGAATCTTATGTCCATTCCAGGGGTTGGGATCTACTCCGCCGGTATCATCTTATGGGAGGCAACGCTACCGGTCGATAGCTGGAGCGTGACCATACTTTCGGAGCTCTATTTCAACGAGACACCGGAGAAGCCAAGGGAGGCGATCGATCGGGTGGCCGCCGCTTTGACAAGGCGGTTCGGGAAATGGAGCTGGTTCGCTTTCGGATATATCCTGAACGACCTTCGGGAACTGGCAAAGATCTACCGGCTGTCGAGGATCACGTAAACGATCTCCATTGGCCGGTAATGCCGGTCCGCCGATAACCCGGGATGCCTGCACCAGAAAAAATTCCCGGGCATCATAGTTGACAGATATACCCCGGACAACAAAAAGAAAATAAAATTGTCTCTCCTTTATGGGAGAGAAGGCCTGACCGCTCTGGTAATTCATCTATTTCAGGGCGGTGATGTCGGCGGTCCGTGGTTTTGTGAACGTGGTGATCAGGCTGCTCACGGCCGGTGACTGCGAGGATACGGGATCGCCCGACTTGTTCGTACTGTTGATCCGGCTCTGTTCTGTATGCCCTTTGAAGAGAGCAGCCCCCGATCCGGTTGCAGGGTTGGTGGTGCAGGGGCCGTTGTCCGGTAATTAAGCTGTCGATAGTAAATAATTAACCGGTATCTATTGACAGCACCGGTATTTCCCCTGGTGAACGGAGAGAATGAAAGACAGGAGACGCTGCCGGCAGTTTCATCGACCGGAAACGAATCGCATTGATTATATGCATGGGGAAGGAGAATTTTACCATCTTACTGTCCCGAAAAAAAATGTCAAAGGAATAATACCGTGAATCCGGAACCCGAAAAATCCTTAAACCTACGTGAGCAAGCCGATAAAAACATTTATAATGCTATCTTTTTTGAAAAACTCTCGGTATTTTCCGGCGTTATTATCGCGGTCATTGGTTTGCTGGAAATTATCGGTCTGTACATGGGAATTTCCCCATACAGCTACGTTATGACAGGGTCGGGCCCGGGCGCAATCAGCACGGCCCTTATCTGGGTTTTCTTCGGACTGGTCATCGTAGCGCACAGGTTTGGGAAGATCAGGGGATACCGTGCAACCCTGGTTCAGGCGGCCCTCTTCCTGATCGCCGTCGTTGAAGCGGTCGAGATCCCGCTGAGCATCAGGGGCACGCAGGTCATCGTCGGCACTTTCTCATTCTATGGCGTTAGATTTCTTCCCGGGACGCTCCTCTCACCGGTCGCTCCGCTTCTCATCATCCCGGCAGCTCTCGGTCTCATACTTATCGTCCGGACAGCAGCCTTTTCCGAGAGGAGGACGAGTTCGGATGCCATTGGGGCCCTCGGGGTCGTCATCGGATTCATAAGTTTTACCTTCATCCTCGGGTACCTTTATGGGGCCCCGATCCTGTACGGGACGAGGTATATTCCGATCACCATCGGAGCAGTAGCAGCAGCTTTTTTTACCGGGATTGCATTCGTCGCAATTGCAGGTACGAGGGCATTTCCCCTCGTTCATTTTGTCGGGGCCTCGACAAAGGCACGCCTTTTGAGGACCTTTGTTCCGCTGACGATAATCATCATCCTGGCAGAGAACCTCCTTTTCGTTGCCCTGACCATATTCTACCCGGTGCAGGATGCGATCAGGGTGGCCGCAAGCCTTGTCCTGTTCATCATCATCACGTCCTACGCGGTCGGCAGGGTTTCCTCCGGGCTCGGATGGGCCCTCGACCAGGCAGAGAGTCTGCTTGTCCGGAGAAACGACGATTTAAATCTCCTCAATAAAGAACTGAATGCCAGCAATATGGAACTAATGGCTGCGGAAGATGAATTGCGACACACGGTAACCGTCCTAACGAAAATGGAGAACGAACTGAGAGAAAGCGGCCAGCGCCTCAAACGTGCGCAGGAGATTGCGCATCTCGGAAGCTGGGACCTCGACCTGGTCAATGACAGGCTTTCGTGGTCCGATGAGGTATACAGGATATTGGGCCTCGATCCGAAGGAATTCGGCAGGACGTTCGAAGCATTTCTCGGTGTGGTCCACCCCGAGGACCGGACCTTCGTGGCAAAGACCTACATGGGCTCGATCGAGGAAGGTAAGATTGGCGTCGAGATCGAGCACCGGATCATCCGTCCCGGCACCGGTGAGATCAGGTACGTGCATGAAAAATGCGAGCATATCAGGGACGACGCCGGCAGGACAGTCCTGTCAATCGGCATGCTCCACGATATAACGGAACGGAAACGCGCCGAAGAGGCACTCCTGCAGGCCAATGCCAAGATCAGCATGCTCTCCTCGATTACCAGGCATGACATCCTCAATAAGGTCACGGCCCTGCGTTCGTACCTTGAATTGTCGAAATACAACATATCGGACCAGGAAATGCTGAATTATATTGCAAAGGAAGACAGCATTGCAAAAGTTATTGCCGAACAGATCGAATTTACCCGTTTCTACGAGGAGATGGGGGTGCATACACCGTCATGGCAGGATATTTCAGGAATTGTCCGGATGTCTGTCGCCCAGCTGAATTTGACGGGGATAACCGTCGACATCACCATACCGGGTCTCGAGGTCTATGCTGATCCCCTCATCGGAAAGGTATTCTATAACCTCATGGACAACTCGATCAGGCACGGGATACATGTCAGCCGGATACGGATCATGTTCAATGAGAACCACAACGGGGGGACCATAATCTATGCGGACGACGGCATCGGAGTCGCCTCGGAATACAAAAAGAAGATCTTCGCGAAGGGATTCGGTAACAACACCGGCCTCGGCCTGTTCCTGTCCCGCGAGATCCTCTCCATCACGGGAATTACCATTGAGGAGACAGGCATGCCTGGCAAAGGGGTACAGTTCGAGATCGGGATCCCGAACGAGTATTACCGGACCGCTCCCGATCGAGCCTGAACAAATCGTTTCCTGACGTACTGATACCCGCGGTACAGCAGAAGGATGAAGTTTCCGAGATACCTCTCTCTCCTGGCCATATTCCGGAAAAATATTGCCTCTTCTGAGAGAAACATTGCCTTTAAATGGTGGATGTCCTGTTTCGGCGAGAAGAAGATATAGATGAATATTCCGGCGACGATGATGCTGGTCCCGATTATCTTGTCAAAAAATGATGTCGAATAGAGGAGGTACAGGCATATCACCACGCCAAGCCAGGGGAGAATATTCTGCCCGATCAACTGCGTCTCGCTGTCGCGGGCCAGGACCATCAGCGCGAAGCATGTGAGCAGGAATGCAAATGCAAGGTTAAATACGGCAAACGAGATCAGCCCCGTGATGGGTGAATATACCGATAGGACAAATGCAATTAATCCCTGAAGGGCAAGGCCCACGTACGGGGTGCCGTACCGCGGGTGTATCCGGGAGAACACCTGTGGGAACAGTCCATCGATCGACATTGCATAGGAGAGCCGGCCTGTCCCAAGCATCCCCGATTCGTCAGACCCGGAAACCGAGAACAACGCTCCCACGGTCATAATCAGAGCCCCGACCCCGCCGAGGAGGATCCCGCCTACGAGGATTAGCGGCGTGGACGATGCGGCAAGGACGGTCCAGTTCACTGAACCGTACACGATAAAATTCGTGGCCAGGTAAAAGACCGCCACGATTGCCATACCGGAAATTATTGCCTTAGGAATCGTTGTCCTCGGATTTTCTACTTCACCTGCAGGCAATGTGCCAAGTTCAAACCCGGCATATGCCCAGAAAATCAGCACCAGGGCGGTTCCTGTGGCCGAGAGGCCGAGGGGTATGAAAGGCTGATAGTTTTGGGAGAATACTGCCGGCCCGGAAACCAGGAAGGCAGTTCCCGCACCGACGAGCAGGAGGAGAGGCACGATCTTTACCAGGGTAAGGACGTCGTTGACTTTTCCTGCAAACTTCACACCGATAATATTGACGAGGGTCAGGGTGAACAGGAACATGCCTTTGACCGCAATTTCCAGATAGGGATCCAAAGGCACGAGATATTCAAGATACTTGACAAAGGCGATGGCAAATACGGGCAGTGAGATCAGCTCGGCGATCCACATGCTCCATCCGGTGAGAAAACCATAAAAATCGTCGAAAGCTTCGGATACGAATGCGAAAGGCCCTCCGACTTTCGGGACATAGTAACTGCAATACGCAAACACGAGAGCAATAATTGTGGCAAATACTCCGGCAATTACCCAGAGAACAAGGGAAAAGGGTCCTACCATCCCGGCAGTGATGGCAGAGGCAATATAAATGTCCGCCCCTACGACTGATCCGACTACGATGTTCGTGAGGTCAAAAAGGGAGAGTTCTTTTTTGAAATCCATCGTTCAATCAGGAATAGATACTGTTTATTGATAATATGAGCGGAGCGGCAGGACTAACATTGAACCTTTACGGTTTACCGGTATGCGATTGCTGTTTAACCGGCCTTTCAGGCGCGAAAGCAGTCGCGCGAAGGCAACTGTTGCCTGCGTCCCGGTAATGTCCGGGTCCCCCGGGTTCCTACGAGTGTTCTTCCAGACCTTTATCGCAGAGGATTAACCGGTGGCCGAAATGCTTTTGTTTGTGGCTCCCTCATTGCTTTTTGAGAACGTTAATTTTCCTGATACGGCTCTTCTGCGCCTGAATCTTCTTTAAAAAATTCTACCCATGCCCTTCTCGCCTCCTTCTGCATCACGGAAGATCTGAGGTGGGAGAACAGGGCGTATATTACGAGCAGGTATGCAAGAGCCCTGATGATGATAAGCGGAACGGTGAGCAGCGGCGCAAACCCGGCCAGGGTTGCGGCATGCGATATGCCGAAAAGGCCGAAGGCCATTGCAATATAAAGCGGCAGTCTCTCCCTGCTTTTCCGGTAAATTATAAGCCCTAACAGGACGATCACGATGCACAGCACGAGGTTTACGAATATGACCGGGTCCCACTGAAATGCCATTCCCGACTCACCAACACTTGGATACTACAACTGGAGGCGGGATCAGGGAAAAATTCATCTGAACCAAATCCGTTTCATGACGGATTGTAAAATGAAGATAGATTCATGGGATAGGATGCTCTACATCGTAAATGGGTATTATCCAATGGATACGAAGGCGGTGAATGGCGTGACGGTGGTAACTCTTATGAGGAAATTCGATTCTGACGCTGCATCTGAGGTCGATACCGCCCTGAAAGGTATCATGGAAAAAGGCGGGAAGAAGATCGTGTGCGACTTCTCATCGGTGGATTATATCAACAGCACTGGTCTCCGCATCCTCCTTTCCAATGCGAAAATGATGACCAGGTCAGGGGGAAAATTAGCCATCTGCTCGCTAAAGCCCCAGGTAAGAAATGTCTTCGAAATCGCCGGGTTTACCCAGATATTCCGGATATTCGGCTCCTGCGACGAAGCGGTCCAAAACCTTGCATGACCCTGCATGTCCGGACCGCCCCGGGCCCCGGGTCAAGAAAATCTTTTGAAAGCCCGGTTCCCATAATTTCCGGCATCGATACGATAATTTTCCCCTGGCATACTCTGACAATAGCACTGATGTCAGGCTGCCGGCATGATGGCTGATTTGAACCGACGAGAAGTTACGGAAATGTTACGGATGGCCTGGTCATCAGGGGACCGGCAGATCGCTTCAGGATCCCGCAACTATTCCCTGACTCCGGGGCCCGATCGGTGGGCCCGGAATAGTATCCCTCGATCAGAATAACGCTTTTTGCATCGGGTCCTGTGAAACGGTAAAAAAAGTCCGGGGCCGGTCCGGGGCTTGCCGGTCCGGCTTTCATCCTGGTATGGGATTTATAAGGACGTTCCGGGGGGTATCTGGACTGTGCTCGTAATGTGAATTATTCCATTACTGCACCTGATATCAGCAGTGGCGGCAGAATTTCCCGAAACGATGTTGTATTGCAGGACTTTCTTCAGTGTTGCAGGATTGTTCATGAGCGCGTTGAGCTTTGATGACGGGAGTTTATTGAATGCGGCATCGGTGGGTGCAAAGACAGTGTACGGACCTCCCGACTGGAGCGTTGTATTGAGTTTCGTAAGTTGCAGTGCCCTGACCAGCGTGTTGAAACGACCATCGGTGAGCAGGGTATCGTATATATCGGGTTTCGATTTCAGGGTGGCATTCACTACCGATGTCTTACCGCCGATCACCTGGACTCCGGTCTGGAAATCCTTGTATCCGGTCTGGCTGACCTGGACGGTATGGGAACCGGCAAGAACATTCGAGAACAACACCGGGGTAGCCCCCTTCTTCCCGCCGTCGAGGATTGCTGTCGACCCGGTAGGGACGGAATTTACCTGGATATTACCGAGCAACGGCGAAGTTTTGATAGGTTTGACAATTATCAGACCTGAAGTCCCGGCGGCAGATACTGCAGCTGCAAGGAGCAGTACGGTACAGATGCCGATGATTACGACCCTGTACAATGAATGACCAGCGTTTTGTGCCATGATCAGTACCTTGTTAAACAAACAGAATTCAACGTTTTCAAATATAATTATATTGGTTGCTTTTGAAGAATTAAGGATAATGAAATGATATTAATCGGATCCAAAGGTAATCTTGTCACTTCGCCTGCATAAAAGTAAAACGGCCTGAAGCAGAGGAATTTCAACTAAAAAACCTTAAAAATAGTATTTTCTTGTTTTATCACTGCTCCTTGATTTGCTCATCACTGCAGATGGTTGTGTAGCAACGGATCACGGGAAGCGCCAGGGAATACTCGATGTACGAAAGAGATCATAAACTATCCGGCGGGAGTGTGTAGTAAAGGTAGATCGAACGATATCCCAGTTAACGGGATTATCCACAATGAAAATAGAAAAAATGAATCCAGACTGGGGTTTTAGGAAAAGTAAAAAAGAGGGAATCACCAGTTCTGCTGGTAGGATATGTCTCCGTTCGGGTACGTACTACCTGGAGTATTGGCAGACGAGGGTTGTGTCCCAGGTGCTCCACCTAACAGGAACTCATGCGTGATCGTACTGCTGCCTACCGGGTTTGAGACAGTTAAGGTCACCATATAATTCCCGGGGCCTGAGAAGGAATGGATTGGATTCTGGATGTTTGAAGTCCCACCATCGCCGAAATTCCATGACCAGTTCTTTGCAGGGCCGCCCGACTGGTCTGTGAACTGGATCGTATCGGAAAGCATTTCCTGCGGTTTTATACCAAATCCTGCAAACGGGGCTTGGAATTCCGGCATGGCCGTAATATAATAGCTCTTCCTGACCATATTACTTCCAGCTCCGTTCGATGCGATTAACTTCACCTGATATGTTCCGGGAGTGAGGTATACATGGACCGGGTTCGTTTCATTTGAAAAATTCCCGTCACCGAAATCCCAGGACCAGTTTGTGGGGCCCAGGGAGGAAATATCAAAAAATTTTACCGGAAATGGAACTCTTCCGGACGTTTGATTGGCGGTGAAATCAGCAATCGGTTCCTGATCAGGGTGAGCTGCTGTTCCAGTTGCCTGTATTACGCCGGGTGCCATCGATGGTGCCATGAGTGTCTCATTACAGGCCAGGCAGGCCGGTTGGGATATCGGAATTGTTGTTGGGATGGCTGTTGCGGTTGTAGTACGTGCCGGTACAGATGTCGAGGGCTGATTTACGCATCCCACGAGTAGGATAACGAGAAATACAATCAATAGCAGACTAAAACCCAGATTTTTCATAGTTTCTACTACGTTGGATCGATATTAAAGTTTCTTGTGATGTACCCGCTATCGGTTTTTTCCGTTATTTCCTTGGATTAAGGCTCATGCCAGCATTTCCCGGGTAGTTTACATCGATTCAGGAGACCAAAAATTTTGCTGGACAAATATTTATTAGATTAATAATTATATATACGTATATATTAAAATCTCATCAAAAGAAGTGCGGATGGTTGAGACAGATTTTTGAAGAATTCTTACAGGAAAAAGAAATAATCACTGATAGTCATCGACAGGGCCGGTTTTGTAATCGAGAGCGCGGTTAGCCGGTGTCATGGATATCGGTACAGTAGGGCCATAGTCTCAACAGGACTCGGTCCGGCTCCCAATTACCCGCGCACCATCTTCCTGCCCTATTTAGGGTTATGACAGAGATAACGGTAACTAATGCAGTTAATTGTGTTTAAAATGAAGGCAAAAAATAACTCTGATATATCGCTATTTTCCTCTTATTCCCGTGAATATAATAACTAATACTGTCGGTTGAGACTTATATACAACCTATTTTATATACCTATATTGTGATGTGAGTACAATGGAACAAAAAAAGATCGGGCGTGAAGATTTCGAGGCATTGATCAAGGGTGAAAAAAATATCTCGTCTTATATCGAACTTGACCCTGCCGCCGGTTCATACTCGGTGTTCGGGGTCAAAACAGCGAGCAACCCGAACTATCTCGTAAAGGCAATCTACGAGATGTACGAGACGAACCTCGACCGCAAGCTCGCGGTGATGGCGGTAAAAAACCTCTTCCATTCCGTAGGTCTCGGGTCCATCGGCCTCAACAAGCTCTTAAAAAGTCTGGGCATGGAACTGAAACCGGCCGAATTCCTCATGCTGGTGTTCCGGCTCCAGCATCAGCAGGGGTGGGGTGCCCCGATGGAGCTCGTCGAATCAAGTGATTCGAGGATCATTCTCCGGACGCCCCACACCTTCGAATCGCTCGTCATGAAGGACTGGAAGATCCCCGTTTGCGGGATACACCGCGGGTGGATCGAGGGTGTCCTTACCGCAGCCACCGGAAAGAACTGGTTCTGCCTCGAGACAAAATGCCATGCAAACGGCGACGAATACTGTGAATTCATCGCCGACAAGCGGGAAGCCAGCTGGAAATGGAAGGCGGAGGCGATTGCGAAGGGCGACTCTGCCATTACCGAATATATCGATCACAAACCCCTGAAAGGGCAGATGAAGCTGATCGACGACCCCGTGGTTATCATGCCGCGGTTTCTCTTCACCTCGATGATGGCCTCGCTTACGAAAACCATGGGGGAAATGCCCGCGAGCGGTATCAATTACCGGGCATACATGGAGATCGGCAAGGAGAACGTCGGGCATTATAAGACCATGGGCATTACGAACCCATCGACGTTGTCAGACATGGCATTCGCCTTTTATTCACAAATGGGATGGTTCAAGATCATCAAGAGCGAATGGGACGAGCCGACAAAAACCAAGACCATTACCCTTGATTACACGGCAGAATCAGAGGCCTTCGGGAAGACCGGGAAGCTCGTCTGCTTCTGCACCGCAGGCCTGCTCGCAGGCATTATCGAGGGGTCGTTCGGGATTAAGGTGCAGGGGAAAGAGATAAAATGCCGTTCGAAAGGCGACGAGCACTGTGTATTCACCATTACCAACAGACAGGAAAAGGCAGGATGATAAGGCGCGGCCGGTTTTTTTTACAGTTGTGTCTGATTCTTCAATTTTTTAAATTCTGTTGAATTCATCATTCATCTCAAGGCGACACGTCGCCGGGAGGGATCTCACCCACTCACCCCGTTCCCTCGCCACGGGTTGTCCGACTATCCGGTAAGATGTCGCCGGTCGCAGCTTTTTTTCTTAACATAACGTACCAGTACCGTACGAATGGCCCAGATAGAATGCCGTGTCACCGGCATCGGTGAGATTGGCCTGATCTGTGATCTATGGACCGAACTGAATACCTATCACCGCGACAGGGTCGGGGTATTCAGTGAATATTACGATCACACGACGTTCAATACAAGGAAGGAGTATTTTGAAAAGCTTGCAACAGGGGGGCTCGTCAGGCTGATCCTCGCATCCGACAGTGGAGAAGGCCGGATTGTCGGGGATCTCGTGAGTTCGCTCTCTTCGGAACATATCGGGGTGATCGAATCTGTTTTCGTAACAAAGGGGTACCGTGGCATGGGTGTGGGAGGGAACCTCGTTGCCATGGCCCTGGCATGGCTCGAGGGATCAGGCTCTCAAAAATACCGGGTGTCGATTGCCGACGGAAACGAGGAAGCTTTTGCGTTCTATCGGAAGTTCAATTTTTTCCCGAGAATGACGGTCCTCGAGCAGAAGGACCATGAATAGACGACAGATTTACCCGGTTTCATTGGCTTTTCTGACCTGACCTGTCCAGCCGGCCGGTCACCGGACGTCCGCGTCGTTTCGTGAACAGCATCCTGAACAGGAGATCATCACGATTCCAGGGCCCGTATCTGTTCTGCAGGCGAGTGCGGGCTCACTGTCCTGGAGATCAGGCCATGCGAACCTGAAATAAAAAAGGTGTCAATGAGATTTATCGACTTGTTCCTTCTCTTTTTTAAGGTTTTGGGAGAGCGCGATGATGCCTGTGGTATCTCCCAGGTTCATCGAATTCAGGGCAGACGACGGCACAAGGATCAGGACTGAATTATTTGTTTTTAGTCCTTCGTAGAGCATGTTCATGCCCCTGAGATGCAGAGCGGTCGGATTGTCCCGGTATGTCACGGCTGCATCCTCGAAACTCTTTGCAATCTGGCGCTCCGAGTCACCGAGGATGACCCTCGCCTGCCTTTCCCGTTCTGCCTGGGCCTGCATTGACATGGCATTCTCGAGTTCGGTGGGGATGACGACATCCCTGATCTCCACTGAGAGTACCGTGATCCCCCACCCGTTTATCCGGTTCTGGATGATTTTCTGGAGCTCTGCGTCGATAATCTCCCGTCCCGCCAACATATCGGCAAGCATGGTTTTCCCGATGACGTCCCGAAGTGCGGTCTGCGAGGCGAGCAGGACCGATTCACGGTAGTCTCTCACTTCGAGTGCCGCTTTTTTAACGTCGTTCACCTGCCAGAAGAGCACGGCATCGACATTCACCGGCACGGTATCCTTCGTAAGGGTCTGCTCTGCATTGAACGGCGAGGTAATCACGCGCAGGTCGATGATGTACGGCACCGTGTTAAGGATCGGTACGAGCAGCACGAGCCCCGGCCCCCTGATTCCCGTGAATCTTCCCAGGAATAATACCACGATCCGTTCCCATTGTTTTACGATCCTGATACTCATCGCGAGCAGCACAATGATGATCACGATGGCGAGAATAATGCCAAACGATGTCAGAATATCCATGTTTCCTTCTCTCCGGAGTTCAGAGTTCTGGTATCGTTCCGGACCAGAAAAAGGTAACGCACGAGATTGGTTCCTGCTCCCAAAGCATTAAATGGGCATTCCGCTGAAGCTTTTCCCACTATGTGGAAGGAAGTCACTGTCGATGCCTGGATTACCGGCAGGAGATCGAGTCTTTTAGACGTCAGGGCAGAGGTCGTCGCGATCATCGAACGGGTGCGGAACGAAGGAGATGCAGCCCTGAAGGCGATGTCCCGGCATGTCGTCCTGGAGGAGGTGACCGTCGGTGAACGCGAGATTCAATCGGCGTACGATGCGGTGGACCCGGTTATCATCAGGAGGCTTGAGGAAGCATCGGAACGGATCGAACGATTCCATAAACTCCAGCGTCCGCGGGACCTCTGGCTCGAGACTATGGGGCCCGGGGTCCTCCTCGGCGTAAAGACTACCCCCCTGCGCAGGGTCGGCATCTATGTTCCCGGAGGAAGGGCTGCTTACCCGTCAACTGCCCTCATGTGCGCCATTCCGGCACGGGTCGCCGGTGTCAGGGAGATCTGCGCGTGTTCCCCGCCTCCGATAAAACCACTGACTCTCGTCGCGCTCGATATCGCCGGTATTACCGAGATATACAATGCCGGAGGGGCACAGGCAGTCGCGGCAATGGCTCTCGGAACCGAAACGGTCCGTCCTGTACAGAAAATTGTCGGACCAGGCAACGTATATGTCACCATGGCCAAGATGGCGCTCCGGGAACAGGTGGAAATTGATTTCCCGGCAGGACCGAGCGAGGTAGCGATCATCGCCGATGGGACTGCCGATGCAGAGATCGTCGCCTCCGATATTCTTGCCCAGGCCGAACACGACCCTGACGCGGCCTGTCTCCTTATAACGACTGACAGGGGCCTTGCAGGACGTGTCGGCCGCGAAGTCGCTTCGATGACTTTGAAGGCACCACGGCGGGAGATTATTGAAAAGTCTCTCAATAATTCAGGCTATGTCGTGGTCCGGGACATCGATGAGGCAATTGACGTATCAGACCGGGTCGCTCCCGAACACCTCTCGATACAGACAGCCGATTCTCTCTCGCTGGTCACGAGGGTGGAAAATGCCGGTGCGATCTTTGTCGGCAGGTTCTCCGCAGTGGCGGGAGGGGATTACGCAGTCGGCACAAATCACGTACTGCCGACCGCAGGCTTTGCAAAACTGTACTCGGGACTCGATGTCAACCATTTCTGCAAGACCGCATCGGTCGAGATGATCGACAGGCAGGGGCTCGAGACCTTCGGAGACATTGTCGAAACGATCGCAGAAGCCGAGGGACTTTCCGCCCATGCCGAATCCGTGCGCATACGGCGCAGGAAGTAATAATTTCCTGGTAATGTACCCTGCTTCCCAGTATCTATCCATAATCGGTTTCTTTTTTAATTATAGGGCTACGGCATATCTGCCATGCTGCGGGTCGGAATAATATTTATCGGCAATGCGGTCGCAACGGCTCTTTTATGGTAACACCGGGCTCCGTCAGGAAACGCTGTGACGACCGGACCGTGTCGGCCCTGTTTCTTGTCACCATAGTACTTTCGGCACTGTCGTCAGGGGTCCCTGCATCGACGCCCCCGCGCCAACCCGTGATCTCCGTCAGAGTCGGCTACCGGACGGTAAGCCCCGGATCGGGAATCGACATTCCGGTCGTATGGATGCGGAACGCAGCACCGAATTCCATCCCCGGAGGTTGTTGAAATTTCATTGTTCACCGTTCCCGGGGGTTCCCCGGCCGGGACGTATACGACCCCGCAGACAGGAGAAAATAACGAGGAAATAATCCGCCGGTCCGGGGCGACAATTCCCGGGTCCGTTCTTCCGGCAGGTACCTGCGCTCTCGTAGCGACCGAGGTGTCGGGTGAAACGGCGAGGACGGATGTGAGCATCCCCGAATACGGAGGATCTTACCCGGCCTATCGCAATCGCCAGGCAATGGAGGCGGCATTTTTTCCGGTAGACGCCATCCATATCGCAGGCCTTGCGGTCCTACTGGCTGCGGGGGTGGTAAAACGGGAATAAGAGAGATCTGGTATAATGCCTGTTTCCAGAATCACATCGGTACCGACCTGCGGTATTATTCAACTGAGAGCCGGGAGACCTGCTTGTGAGAAGGGTTACCGGGTTATCCTCGGAGAATGATCGTTATGAACCATTTAGTGCCGCAGCAGCTCCAGACCTTGGTTCGGCACGTAAAGTCCAGGAATCGGTCCGGAAACGCTGTATCTTCCAGAGGACCATCGACACGGGTTCCATTGAATCTGTAGCCGGGGCCGATGTGGCCTACGCCGCCGACGATATGGCATATGGTGCAACTGTTGTCATGTCGTTTACCGATGCCAGGTTCATCGAAGCCGCGTGCTCTGTCCAGCCCGCCGGATTTCCCTATATCCCAGGCCTGTTTGCTTTCAGAGAAGGCCCGGTAATCGTGGAATCAGTCAAATCCCTGTCATTTTTACCCGATATCCTCATCGTCCACGGCCATGGGTATGCCCATCCGCTGAGGGCTGGTCTCGCATGCCATCTCGGCATCGTCCTTGGCATTCCTGTTATCGGTGTTGCGGGAAATCTTCTTACCGGGGCTTCGGAAGAACCGGCCCATATCAGGTTTTCCTCGGAACCTGTCCTTGATGCCGGGGAAGTCGTCGGTATGGCGGTCAGGACGAAATGGAATTCAAAGCCCGTTTACGTATCGGCCGGTCATTATGTGGACCTCGGCCAGGCAGTGGAAATCGTGCTTGCGATGGCAACGGTACACCGGTTTCCGGAACCCCTGTACCAGGCCGATCAGATCTCCAGGGGTTGCAGGCGTTCTGACAAAAACCGTCTGACCAGGGGCCATTCTCAGTCGCTAGCGTAGTTTTACCAGGTCGAAGACAAGCCTGCAGACGCCCGGGGCCACATTGCCGCACCTGCGCCATAAAACAGTTTCAAGCCCCTTTTTCCTGAACGAACCGATAAGACCCGGGATTTCCCCATCTCTCCTGAAGGTATAATAATGGACCTTCCCCTGGTACCGTACCAGTGGTGTCACGATATCGAGGAAGGTGTCCATCCCGTAAGGCGCCGGGATAACCACCCTGTCGTACGTCCGATTTCCATAGAGGGTGGTGTCCCTGGCGTCACCTTCTATGACATCGACCATTTCTTCCGCATTATTGATCCGGAGGTTTTCCCGTAACCAGCGGACCGCTTCAGGGTTCTTCTCGACAGCCACGACGAAGACCCCTTTCTTCGCAAGGGGCAGGACGAACGGCCCTATGCCTGCGAAGGGGACCAGGACCGTCTCTCCGGTGATTCCCTGCATCGCTACACGGTTCCTTTCGTATGCAAGGCACGGGTTGAAAAAGACCCGGGCAAGGTCAAGCCGGTACGGTATCCCGAACTCCCGGTGCGTCGTGACAGTGGTACATCCTGCGAAGATTTCGAACGCAGCCAGTCGGTTCTCTCCGCTGATCATCGTCACCTTGTTCATGACGGTCCTGATATGTTTCCGCTTTGTCCTGATGATCTCGGCAATTCCGGGTCCGTATCCACGTAGTTCCCCGGGGAGCGAGAGGACGGCGATGTCGCCTATGACATCGTACCGACGGGGGACCAGCCGTCGCAGGGTTTCGGGAAGATGACCTTCAAGGTCTTCGGGTAGTCCCATACATACCAATAGTTACTCATCCGGACATGAATGGATCGTATAGTGCCGGGACCGGATTATTCAATAATCCCCTTTCAACTTCGGTGCCGAACATCGCGGGGCCGGCAGCGGGCCGCCTGCTGGTGAAACAGGCCGTCAGCGAAGGTCTCGATCGGATCCGGAAGCGTCTTCTTCAGGACCGGTATGACCCTGCCCCGACCCGGTGTCCCGAACTGGTATCTCCCCACTTGTCCCATGAGTACGTATGCAATCTGACACTCTTTCAATAGCAATTAAATTCGTGGCCGGGGGAGGAATTATCGCCGGGGTCACCTGGCTTGCCAGGTATGCGGATCCTAAATACGGTGGAATCCTGGCAGCGGCACCGATCACGACGACCATCGCGTTCCTGTTCACGAATTATGAAAGCGGTCATGCAACTACGCAGCAGCTGGTGCTCGCCGCGTTCTATTTTGCCGTCCCAACGCTTTTGTTCCTTGCATGTCTTTTCTTCCTGATGAGCAGGGTCTCGTTGCTGCAGGGACTGGCAGGCGCGTACGCGGTCTGGTTTGCCGGAGTGGTTGGGATGAACCGGGTGCTCGCAGGCTTTTAACCGGTCGAATCTGCCCGATTATTGCTAATCAGGCTCCTTTAATATTATTCCAACCCGGCCGCCGCTCGTGCCGGTCGCTCTTCGATACCGCCAAAAAAGAGGTGATTTTCCTTTGCGGAAAGATCACCGGGATCCCTCAAGTTCCCGCAACGATCAGGTAATGATAAGGACCCGCTTCTTCAACCCTCATGATGCGGAACCCAAGCGATGCAATCAGCAAGCTTGCCTTGCTCTGGGAAAACCTGATCTCCTGGGGCGGGCCGAAAGGTGTAGGCTCGGCTTTCCAGTCGAGATCGACGAGACGTCCGGAGGGTTTCAACATCTCCCGGGCATGCATGATCGCCCTCGCCGGGTCGGAAAAATCATGGAGATCGATCCCGAAAAACACAATGTCCGCGCACCCCTGGCAGACAACCGTATCTTCGGCTGTTCCCAGCGAAACGACCATGTTGGTGAGGCCCTTTTCCCTGGCCTGGCTGGCGAGGTGTCCTATTGCGTCAGGGCTTATGTCCACAGCGTAAACTTTTCCTTCCGGGCCGACCAGCGCTGCCGCAGGGAGAGCAAAATATCCCTCGTTACAGCCCATATCCACGAACACCATCCCGGGTTTAAGTCCGATCCTGTCAAGGATCAGGTCGGGATCCTGCCATTGCCGCCTCTCGGGGTCGTCAGAACAAAAACGCTTCACCCTTACGACCTCCCTCTGTCCTTAAAAGATTTTCTCCCGAAAAACCAGTTTTTCCTTGATAAACCATGACGATCTCTCCTGCTCCTCTGTCGCATCTGGACTACACCCGGGTATGAGACCCTGCTTTCTGTCGGTGTCATTTGTCCTGGGATCCTGGCTTCGCATATCCCTCTCACGTACAGAGTGCCGTGAGATAGATTTATCGTGGCCGGTAATAATCCGTTCATATCGAAAGAGGGACGGTCCTTTCCCATGGCAGCGTGGGCCGCCCGGCGGTGATAACGTTGAACAGGGCTGAAGAATTCCGGATTGTCGGGATAAAACGGATCGCAATCGTTCTTCTCGCAGGTATCGCAATAGCAATGATCCCCGGAAACCTGGTTTCGGGGCAGGTTTTCGGTATTGGAATGCAGCAGACCGGATCGATTGGCGTAGCATCGGTGCCGTACCAGACCACTATTTCCATCGACAACAGGCAGGCCGGGGTAACCCCGGCGGTGCTCAATGGGATCTCTACGGGTACTCATACGGTTCTCCTGGCATCCCCGGGATACCTCCCGTATTCCCAGCAGGTGACGGTCAGTGCAGGTGCCGTGGCCCGTGTGTATGCGGTCCTCATCCGGGACCAGGCCGCTGTCCCTGTGTCGGGTTCTATACATATTGTTTCGACCCCCTCCTTTGCGAGCGTCTGGCTCGACAACCGGCTCACCGGAGTAACCCCGGAGACAATCGCCGGGGTGACGCCCGGACTTCACCAGCTGAAGATTTCGAAGCCGGGATATCTCGGGACGACAAGAAACATCTCCGTGACAGGTCACCAGATCACGGAAATAACCTTGGTACTGCCGGTAAATTCTCAGGTATACCGCTGATATCACCAATATTCCCGACATTTTTTCCGGTGAAAAAAACTTCGGATTGGTCGATACCGTCCAGGACCAGACGGGTCCGGGACCGATATAAATCTCACCATCAGGCCAGAACCTGGCAGTTTTATCACCATACCGCGGAGTATTTGAAAAAATCTCATTAAATACTATACAGTTTCAGGATATAATGTGTCCCGGCTCACCGGGTCACAAGAACGACAGGAGGAATTTACTTGAATTCAACCAGACCTCTCAACGCTGCCTTTATTGCCATTGCAATGATGATGGCGCTGACCGGTACCGTCCTGGCTGACACCGCCGCAAGTGCAGGAAGTTCGACCGATACCCAAGTGACATCGGTGACTACTCACGTCAGTGCCGGGTTCGTAGGAACCGACCCGGACGTACCAGTATCCTTAAACTATGGCATTTCGGCGAAGGGGATCACCCTTGCCGATGGGACGTACGCACCGATGACCGGGACTGCGACAGCCTTCTTTACCGCACACTTACAGGGAGGAGATGCCGGTACCGGAACAAAGAGTACGGATGTGTACTACTCAGAATATTCTTCGGCAAGCGGCTTCATCAACAGTTTCAGCAAGTCATTCTCGTACCAGGGCGGCGTAAGCCTGGTATAAGTTCAGGAACAGGGATCACTATGGAGGACAATTCCTCCATAACCTGTTTATAATGACCAATGACGCCCCCTTACTCACAATTTTATGGCATAAAGGCATTTGGGACCGTTCCATGATCAGGATCCCGGATACCAAAGCCTGCCCGGGACTGCCGGTGCATCAAAGGATATGCCGGGAGGAAGGTAAAAACATCGTTACTCCGGGAACATGGCCATGTGGCTATTATTATGCCGATACCGGCAACTTATGAATGTATACACTTAATATTCCCGAACATTTACCTAATCACTGCGAATTAACTGGAGTTCCGGCTATGGTCAAAATCCTTGTTATCGATGATTCTGCTTTCCAGCGGAAAATTCTCACCCATTTAATCAATGGATTAGGTTATGATGTCGTTACCGCAGATAATGGCGAGGACGGGCTCAGCCAGGCTCTTCTTCAAAAACCGGATGTCATCCTTACCGATCTCCTCATGCCCGAGTACGACGGCTACTGGTTACTTGAACAAAGGGCATCCCAGGGTATTGCAATTCCGGTCATAATCGTCACATCCGACGTCCAGACAACGACAATGACCCGCTGCCTGGAGATGGGAGTTGTCGGTTTCCTCAACAAACCTGTTAAAGCCGAGGAACTCCAGTCTGCAATCCGCAAGGCCTTGCAGGTGTGAACCGATGACTGCAGTCGATGCCGAAACTGTCGATGCCGTAACCGAGATCGTGAATATCGGCGTTGGCAAGGCGGCCGGGCAGCTCAACCAGATGACAGGGTCGCACATCAGACTGCAGATCCCTTCTTTAAGTATCGTACCCTTTGCAAAAATCAGCTCATCGGAGACAGCGATTTTTTCGGGAGATAAACTATCTGCGGTACTTTTGAATTTCAGGGGGTCATTTTCAGGCATATCGGCCGTCGTGTTTCCTCCGGAGAGTGCATCAGCCCTCGTCATGCTGCTCACCGGCGAGAAAGAGGACAGCCAGGATCTCGACCCCATGCGGATAGAGGCCCTCAAGGAGGTAGGGAACATCATCATCAATGCGATGATGGGATCGATCGCAAACGTCCTTTCAGAGCACCTTGAATATTCCATACCCACCTATTACGAGGGGTCGATCCTTGAAACCACGGCGATAAAAAGGAAAAGAACCGGCGATGACTGGGTGCTGATCGCAAGGACAAATTTCCTGATCGAGTCGATTAATATTCAGGGAGATATCCTGCTGCTCCTCGAGGTCGGCTCTCTCGACCGGCTCGTCGAGAGCATCCATAAAACGAGAAACAGGTGAACCGGTAATGAATGAGGCGAGCCATGCCAATACGGCTTTCGGTCCTTACGACCTCATCCCGAGCGGGGTCATCATCGTTGACAAGGACTTTTCTGTATTCTTCTGGAATTCGTGCATGGAAGAATGGACCGGAATACCCCCTGAGCAGATCGAAGGCACTAACCTCCTCGATCGCTATCCGACACTAAGAAACCCTTCGATAATGGCAAGGATCGACCAGCTTTTCCATGGCGGACCCGCTGTTCTCTTCTCGCCCACGTTTCACCCACACCTCATTCCCTGTACGCTCCCGAACGGGAGCCTCATGGTCCACAAAATTTCTTTCATACCGCTTGTAAGGGATGACAAGGCATATGCACTGGTCCTGATCGAAGACGTGTCCGATCTGACGACCCAGGTAAAGGCCTACCGGGATATGAAGAAAATCGTCGAGAAACAGTTGAATGAACTTAAGATAGCGCAGGATGCTATTTTTACGGCAAACAAGAAATTGAACCTGCTGAACAGCATAACAAGGCACGACATCATGAACAAACTTACCATCCTGATCGGGTACCTCGAACTCACAAGGGAAAAGGATCTCGCCGACCCGGAACTGGTAAAATACCTGCATACCGAGCTCCAGGCTGCCGAAGCAATAAAGGACCAGATCCAGTTCACAAAATTTTATCAGGATATCGGCGTCAACAACGCCATCTGGCAGGACGTCAGGCAAGCGATAGAATCGGCTATCAGGCCGTTGAACTGCCTTGGAATTCAGGTTGTTATTGATCTTGCGGATGTCGAGATCTTTGCCGATCCGCTCCTGCAAAAGGTCTTTTATAACCTCGTGGAAAATTCGATCCGCCATGGTGAAAAGCTCACCCGGATCAGGTTCTCTTCGGTGGGATATCCCGGGGGACTCTCGATCATCTACGAAGACGATGGTGTCGGAGTGGCCGGGGAAGTAAAAGAGAAAATTTTCCGGCGCGAACATTTCAAGAATACAGGGTTTGGCCTTTTCCTGAGCCGCGAGATCCTTGGCATCACCTCCATTACTATCGGTGAAAATGGCGTCCCCGGTCACGGTGCCCGCTTCGAGATCAGGGTGCCGGACGGGGCGTGGCGATACAAAGGACAAGAAAACTCGATCCATGAAACCGGAAAGAGGTATGACAGAAAGGTCGCACCATAACTATGTGCAGATCCTTCTGCCGCCATCAGCAGAAAATTAAGGGATATATCCGTACATAATACCTATGAAATATACCGCCCGTCACATCAGGAGATTTCTCGAGCAGGGAAGAATAGACCCCGATCTCTGGAAAGCCCATTTCCCCTCCCTCCTCGATTCCCGTGTGCCCGAATGCAGGGACTGCGGGGATTACAAATCAAACATCTGCCAGGGTGGCAAAGACCCGGTAGAATGTTTTCTCGGGCTGCAACGGGATCCGGATACCGGGAAAACCAGGAAATCTCAAGTCAGCCGCCTGAAACAATGGGAAGGAGCCGCGGCGGGAAAGCAACATTCCAAAGGGGCCAATAAAGTGTTCGACCAGTCGAAGATGTGATACCAGTCAGTCATCAGACCGCTTTTTCAAATATCATTTTTTTTACTTCAGGAAGGATGCCGATACGTTATCTTCATCAGGGCATCAAATTCTGCCTGACCTGTGCAAGGCGATAGTTAGAACACTCCATTTTTTTCTTTCATTGCTATCAGTTCTCATCATAGCCCCCAGGTCGCAATTCCGGTTTTTGGGTCCGAATGGGGAAGCATCCATCTGCACGGCACAGCTGACTCGCAAATATTGATAATACCGGCTGGAGAATAGCCACGTGCCGGTCATAAGGGGGGTTGTGGCCGGTTCTGCAGGGGGGATTGCCAGTGTACAGGAACAGGAACATGAACCAAATC
>DATJQJ010000030.1:0-28036 GCA_035505975.1 Methanoregulaceae archaeon | reverse complement strand
GACACCCGAGGAGTCTTACAACCTGTTAGCCTACATCGGGGCACCGTCGAGATATGTGATCAAAGGGGTGGCCCGGAACGATGGTGTCCCCGCTGCCTCGACGAGCACGCAGAGGCTGAACCTCATGGCCGGCCGCTACGTTGGAAAGGACGACCCCGTGATGATTATCCGCGGTCAGAGCGGCCTTCCCGCAGTCGGAGAGATCATCGAACCGTTCTGCACGCCGGTGATCGTAGCCGGGTGGATGCGGGGGTCCCACCACGGGCCCTTCATGCCGGTGGGCGTCTGCGATGCGAACTGCACACGGTTCGACGGCCCCCCGAGGGTGATATGTCTCGGTTTCCAGGTCTGCAACGGTAAACTCATAGGGCCTGCCGATATGTTTGATGACCCGGCATTCGACCGGGTGAGGGACCGCTGTAACGAACTTGCAGATACGTTCAGAGCTCACGGCCCATTCGAACCGCACCGGCTTTCGCTCGACGAGATGGAATACACCACCCTTCCCGGTGTCGAGAAAATGCTCAAGAGCCGGTGGGAACCCATCCCAACGTAATCGAAAGGGTATTGGGAGGATCGCCGGGCACGATCCTCATCGTCCCTATTCCCGGCCTGATTACTATTTCCTGAATAAATCTACGATTTTCCTGTTCCCCTGCCCGTTGCAGGATGAGAAACTTTAATTACCTGCCACCCTAAATTAAGGCAGATGGTTAACGGAATCGTACTTCCCATAAAAAAGGTATTTTCTCTTGTTGATTCGAAAATTACCGTTGAAATAAAAGATGATGGGAGAAAACTGCAGGGTCGGCTGGTCGCGGTGGATGAGTATCTCAATATCCATATGGAAGAGACGATCGAGCTCAATGATGTAAACCAGCGGGGAAGAAGCCTCGGAACCGTCGTTATCAGGGGTAACAATATCCTGTCGATCTCCCCAACGATCTGAAGGAGGGGTAATGAGCAATCCTATCGAGGAAGGCCTCCGGGTCATCCAGTCAAAACCAGAGGGCGTGCTCCAGAGCGAATTATGGAAAATTCTTGACGTTGACAGCCGGAAATGTTCGAGGATTGTTAAAAAACTCCTGGATACGGGACTGATTGAACGGACGGAGTTCAAAAAGGACGGCATCAAGACCTACATCCTGAAAGCCAAGAAACGCCCTCTGGATCCGAACCAGATCCTGGCCGGAGAAGAACTCATCCCCTGCATCGGTTGCGAAGAAGAATGTATCGTAGTCGAATGCCACAGACTGATGGACTGGATGTACCAGCTCGCCATCATCGAAGCGGAAGAATAACCGGCCACCGGTACTATCTTTTTTGTTCTGTCGTGCAATTGGTGCATGGTCAGACTTCATTATTTAATTTTTTTTATGGTGCTCAACGAAATTCAAAAGCCAAACCTTTTCTAAATTATTGTAATAAGATTATTATCAAAAATTGATGGGGAAGAGGGGGTCTTGGCATGTTTTGTCCGGATTGTGGGAAAGAAATTCCAGCGGGCAGCAATTTTTGTCTCTTCTGCGGGGCAAAACTTGACCGGGTGAAACGTTTCCTCCAGGAGAATACCCAGGACAATAAAATAAACGGAACCGATCGACCGGAGACGGGAAACGGTTCTGACACCCGGGGAGAGGCCGTAGCATGGATCAAGAAGGGAGACCTGTATAACGCCGGCGGAAATGACGAGGATGCAGTCCGTTGCTACACCACTGCGATAGGGCTCGACCCATCGAATTACGATGCATGGAATAAGAAGGCAGAACTCCTGGTGCGCCTCGGACGGATTATGGAGGCGCGGATCTGCAACGAGAATATCATCAGGCTCAGGGGGGGCGTAAGCCCGGTAATCCAGGAGAGAAAGGCAACAGGAGAACGCTATATCGGGGGCTTGTCGAGCCCGTCACTTAAACTGGGGACCGGAAAGGGAGCCGACCTGGCCGGGGCGATCGGTTCGAATGTGGGAGGATACGGCATTTACGCAACTGACAAGCGGCTTTTCATCCTCAAGAACCAGAAGCACGTATTCGGGCACCCGAAAGGTCCGGCTCTCGGAGGATTTGTGAGGGAGGAATTGTTCGGCGGGA
Source organism: Methanoregulaceae archaeon (assembly GCA_035505975.1). Classification (GTDB taxonomy): domain Archaea; phylum Halobacteriota; class Methanomicrobia; order Methanomicrobiales; family Methanospirillaceae; genus CAIKOD01. Next base: position 25,946 of record DATJQJ010000030.1, on the reverse strand, counting down.
CCGTGGACGAGAGTATTAAGTCCATCGAGGAACTCGAGATCTACAAGGAAATGGAAATCCAAAAAGAAGATATCCTCCGGATCGAGCTGAAGAGCCCGGTGCTGCTGTCAGGATCGCTATCGATCACTACTAATAGCGGCGAGTTTTTCAGGTTGTTTATCGACCATAAATCGCTTTTCGCACCGTTAAAGCGGCTTATGCTCAAATTTGACCCGGAACGAACCCGGGTTGGCGAGTAGCAGGGTTCAGGTTGTTTATCGCGGGGTCGGTCCGGCCGGTTATTGTAAAACCGTGATACCGGTGATTTGACAAATTCCATAGGGGAGCGGGTCTTCCTGCTCATCTCATTACGCACAATACCAATGTTTTTCGTTGATCGACAGCGACGTGTCTGTGCATTATGGTTGATCATCAGGACGATATATCAGATATATGTAAGAATTGTGGAGCGATTCTGCCATATAGCCAGAAGGATTGGCCAAGGGATATCCTGAAGATCTGTCCTGCCTGCGGGTTCAGTATTAAGGGATCGAGTCGCTGGGGGTCCCGGAAAGGGAGTTTACGATCCGAAAAGAAAAATCCGCTTTTAGCGGCAGTTTTTTCGATCGCCTGGCCAGGACTCGGGCAGGCCTACAACGGGGAGTATATCAAGGCGGCGGTTATCGCCATTGTCGAACTGGCAGGATTTGCCTACAGGCCGGTCATCCTGGTCTCGGTCCTCGCGATCGTTATCGGGATGGCAGACGCGTACCGGATATCAAAGAGCATGAACATAGGTAATATTCCCTACCGGGAGACCAGGCTTCTCAACCTGATCGGTTATATCATAGTTATAGTAGGTATCGCGGTAATTTTCTTCGTGATATCTGGCAACAGATTTCCCTGAAAGACCCGTTGGCGCAGCATTATGATCGCTTCCGCCGGGGTAGCTCATTCTGCCAGCCCGACAAACGGGCCCGGGATAAGAAATAATTCCTGCCGTTTCAAGTAATTTGTCCACGGAAAAAAATGTTTTTCAGACCGTGAACGGAAGGGCGAATTCGTTCGAGATGGTTACGCCATTCGAATCTACATATGACGAAAACGAGGTCCCGGTCAGGCTTGAGCCCGCCTGGGATGAGATGGACGGGACGACAAATTCATTCGAAAGCGGGTTGCCGCTCGAGCTGATATACGACGAGAGTGCTGCCGTGACGAAATCACCGGACAACGGTTTCCCGTTTGAATCTACATACGCAGATAGTGCGGTCCCGGTCGTACCGTTTCCGGTAAGGGTCGATACCGACGGCACGTTAAATTCGTTCGAGAGCGGGATGCCGCTCGAGTCCACATATGACGAGAGTGCTGCCGTGACAAAATCACTGGACAATGGTTTCCCGTTCGAATCTACATACGCAGATAGTGCGGTCCCGGTCGTACCGTTTCCTGCAAGTGCCGATATCGACGGCACATTGAATTCGTTCGAGAGCGGGATGCCGCTCGAATCGATGTATGAAGGAGCGTCCGCGTATACCGCACAAACGAGCAGAGCGAAACATACACAGACTAACCCGATTATCCTGGCACTGTTAAACGCTACCATGTTTTATTTCCTCCTTCTCCGGGCCACGGGATTCTTCCCCCGGTCCCAGATTGTGGTGTATTCAGCCTCTTGTTAAATAAAGTCTACTATATGTACAGTGAACTTGACATTTCCATCGGCTGACGCATACCATACAGCCGGAATCCGTACTGCCTGTTCCTTGAATAATCGCAATTTAACCCCGGAACCGGGCTGAAAAATATTTGTTTTTTCAGACTGCCAAAGGTAATATGGCAAATGGTGGTCGAACCGTTGAAGCCTGGGATGAATAAACCAAGGATTTGCTGAAGTGACTGATGAGCCCGCTTGCTGTGGATGTCTCGGAGTACGTGAGATCTTCAGATTTAATAGGATTCGCGGGGTTCGGGAATATGAAGAAGCCGCCAGATATATCATCCAGTGGGAGTGTGCCAGAGATAGTGCTTTCATTGCGGGCCCAACAATAAATTCTCAAAAAATCAATATTTCAAAAATGGGATAAAAAAATGCCAATACCACCTGTTTACCTGTTAGAACTCCAGATAAAGTTCTCAAAATACAGAATCAGAGAAATTAACAAACATTTTTCTGAAAGATTCAGTGTCCCGACAGCAAAGATACCGCACATTACTCTTTTTGGCCCGTTTATTTTGAAAACCGGGTTTAGCGAAATTGACCTGCTGACACAAATCGCAAGGCAGGTCAGGAAATTTAATTCAATCCCTTTGCTGATTGACGGATTCGATAAACGTGAAGGAAAGAAGGGACATGTAATCGCCCATAAGGTCAACCCAGGTGCAGAACTCCTGGAAATGAAAAAATCATTTATCGCGGAATTAACCAGATTCACGAAAACAGAGGGAATGGGGGACAGCGATATTGCGGATATGTGGTTCCATAGTACGATTGCAAAAAAGCTGACCGGACAGGATGTGCAAAAAATATGGAAAAATCTTGCTTCAGCGGGAGGTAGTGATGAATTATCATCAGAACATGATGCTTCTTTTTTTCAGAATATCCTGCTAAAAATGCGCGGGTTATTTTTGCATAAGAGTTCTTTCCATCAAATCCACCCGTTACGTATTAACGAAGAAATTATCAGGATTAGCATTCTGCGCAGATCTGAACTATTAGCCGAGTATGACCTGGCAGAGAAGAAATGGTTATCCCGCTCTTCCTCCTTGTCAAAATCAATTTGGGGACATTCAGTCAGATCATACAGGTTACAAAACGGGCTGGAACTTACGGAAGCGATATCCAGGCCCGGAGAAATATTTGTCATCGGCGATACTCATTTCGGCCACAGGAATATCATTGACTATTGCGCGAGACCGTTCATTACATCCAATGTTTCCGAAATGGATTCTGTTTTAACAAATAACTGGAACTTTACCGTATCACCTCAGGATCGTGTAATATTCCTTGGAGATGTACGATATGGCCGGTTTTCAAAACATCCACTATTTTACCTGAACAGACTGAATGGGAAGAAACACCTAATCAGGGGAGAACATGATGATCCAAAGCTTGTACATGGGATGCTGGATACGTTCGAGATGATATATCAGGATGTTAAATTCTTATTCATACACGATCCAAAGGATGTAGCCCCGGGTTATGACGGCTGGGTTATCCACGGTCATGTCCATAATAACAATTTATGGAAATACCCGTTTTTTAATCCCCAGGAAAAAAGGATCAACGTCAGCGCTGAAGTGGTGAATTACCGTCCGATTCCTCTTTCATACATTGTAACATTGATCAATTCGGGTAACGGGCGATTAATGATCTATAATTTGGATTCGTCAATACGTTGAAAAAACCGGTCTCCAGTTCGAAAACAATACCCCCGACAAGATTCATGGCAACAAGTTAGAATCTTTTTCAATCCGGGCCCGTATCGCGCTTGTCAGAGTCGCGCGATTAACTCTATCACGATTCTTTCCCTCAATACGCAGGGAATCGCTGTCTGGGACCTGTCATCCTCGATGATAGGATCGGTATCGGTATATCTGAAAGTCCATGTTCATGAAACACTGCTTCTCGATGCACAGCTCCTGATCTGACGGGGTACGTAAACGGTTTCGTAATGAAGATCGAAGATCCCGTTTATTTCGAGACCTTATCGGCAAGCGGATCGATCAGCGGCTGTGGCAAGAGTATTCATCACCATTCAGGGCTGGAACCCGGTCTGAAAAAACCAGCACCTGTAATCCTTCTCTTTTTTAATTTTTACCGAAATTTTTATATTAGCTTCCTCTAATCACCATATATCAGGTAACATTACCAGATAATTCATTAAACATTGGGGTATTGAATGATGAACGGGCGGATAGGAGTTGTTTTGCTTTTTGCGGTCATATTATTGATCGCAAGTATGGGTATTGCCTATGCAGATACCGGGGTACCGGCAGTTCCGGAAATTCAGGGACTTACCACCGGTACTTCGTCAGATGTTATCGGTACGGTCACCGAAGCAGATTCCGGTGCGTGGACTCTTACGAATGATCCTGTCGGTGGAATTTTAATTTTTGTTAGGGTAGTGGACGCATTTGGCGCCGATGATGAATTGCTGCCGATTGGAACCGGGATCCACGATCCTCCCCTCGATCCGGAGCAAGTGCAGTATACGACAGGGTACAACGACCAGTACACAGGTGTTTCCGGGCAACAGACCTTTGCTAAGTCGATGGCTGTATCAACGGCAAATACCATAGCCGACCAGAGCAATATCAAGGCGAACACCAATATCCAGTTTATAGCAGTGGACACCGGCCGGGCAACCCGGACCGAAGACCTGCTCCTTGACGGGGCTTCCCAGGCACAACATTCGTCGGATTTAATCCTCTGTCCGTTTGCAAATGCAAACCCAGGAATTATTCCGGCATTCTGTAACATCGAACAGGCAGGAAGCGCTTTTGATACAACCCTCACTTCAACGGTGACGTCAGCAGATACCAGGTTTGTCGGGACGGATGCAACAATTCCAACAGTACTGAATTACAATATCAACTCGCACGGAATTTCTCTTGGAAACCAGTCCTCGCCGATGATCGGGTCTGTTTCGGCATACTTAAAAGTGCATGTCCAGGAAGCTCGCAATGAAAGCGTCCTTGAGGGCCTGCCGGATGACGATACGTCCTTTATACTGATGGATCCTGTGGACCCGATAAAATCAGAAGACCTGGTATATTCGGAGACCTCATCGGCAAGCGGTCTGATCAGCCAGTTCAGCAAATCCATGAGTTATTCATCCCAGGCATCGGCTGTCCCGGTTCCAACGATCATTATTACACCAATCTAAAATTTTTCCGCAATTTTTTGAGGATTTTTTTTTTGAGTGCTTTTTACCGATTTTTATGAATATTATCCCGGAAAATATGTAAAAGCGGCTCTGATATTACGATTGAAGATACCCCTGGGCAGATTCGAACTGCCGTCGCCGGATCCAAAGTCCTGCATGATTGACCACTACACTACAGGGGTTCGTAACACACGGCAAATTTCATGAAGAAAATTTGTCTTATTCCATTTCTCGCATGAGATATTAAATTCAACATCAGGTCAAAAAATTATGGATTTACGACCAAGCCCCGGTCCGCGTAGCCCAGGACCCGTTCCAGCCATTGACCCCCGCAATAAAGGACTTGATCGGAATGCTGATCGTTATATCGGGTCACTTGTGGCTGGAACTGCACTGAACCATCCTCAAGAGGAACAGGAGGGTGTATAGCAGAAGAGGATGGTGGGACCGGATGAATGCCATCTGCCAGGTACTGGCCGGGTAGCGAAGTGGGCTGGTGAAAGAAGGCTGAATCAGAGGGCGGCAGGATTACCGGCCCTCCCTTATTGTCACGGAAGCCGAAGCATCGAAAGGATTTTGCCGCATGGCGAGGCTGAAAAGGTACGGATAATGGACCTTCAGGTATTCCATGTAGCTAATCCATTCGAGGATCAGGTGGGAATAGACGCGCCGGATATCATGAGAAAGATGGGCTGCATCGGCCCGGGGCAACCCGGAAAGATCGCCCCGCGCCTTCAGCTCTTCGGTCAGATGGTTGATCGCAAGAATCAGGTCCGTGAACGACTCGTGTTCAAAGACCATCGGGTTTTCAACGAGCCTGATCATAAACTCCTCGCGACCAATGAGAAATGTTCTCAGTCCCTCCAGGTCGGTCCTGGAACTGTCAATTGAACAACTATAGTTCCTCATGAACGCTTTGATTTCCGCAAACATTGCGCTGCTCCACCCGTCTCCGATCACAAGGCGCTCGTGTATCTGTGAGAGGGAAGTGTCGGACCCTGCCAGCCGGGCAATCAGCGGGGTTCCGACCGTGGAAAAAAACGTCCCGATGACCATATTCAACTTTTCCATCCGACGCTGTTTTTCCCTGGACTCAAGCATCTGGTCGATAATAAGGGTGACGATGAGAATTTCGATTGGCAAAAAGGCAAGGTCCCCGACGAGGAAGATGAAAAGGTGATAGGAATCCGCAAAAATGAGGTAGTGGATCGTGTACAGGAATAGGGAGAGTGTAACGAGGCCGATACCGGTGAGGATCTTCCAGCGGGTATTCTCTTTCATTAGTATTGATCTGAATCCGGCGGAACATAATTTGTTCGATTGTGTCGGGAAACGAAAACATACCGTGCCGGAATGCCATAATCCGGGACAGTATGCAGCGGTCGGGGGACCTTCTAAAAGAACAGTGCCGGCAGACGTAAGGACGAGGACTGGCTTCTGAACTTCTTAACCTTGACACCCTCTCATCATACCATACCTCAAATACGTGCGCCCGTTTAGCCGAAAGAAAAATTATTCCGTGACCGGCCCTGTTCCGATTTTCCGCGATAATACGCGTTCCTGTTCTGTCCCGATTCATCTTTTGCCCACGCATCGACACCAATACGTTTCATCAGGCAGAGATTGAAGACCTTGGTATTTGTGGGGAACGGTTCTCGCACCGCCGCTACGGGCTGGAACATATGGCAGGGGAATTTTCCTTTGTATATTATCTCCCGATCCGCCTGCCGATCACGTCCAGGGCATCGAGGACGGTGGAAGCCTTGGGTTTCATAATTGCGACCGGGATATCGACGATCTTCTCGACCATCGAAGCAAGGATCGGGGCGCAGACGATGCCGGCTGCCCCGTCCTTCTCGGCCATGACCGAGGCGATGATGCATTCTTCGATTGAGTTAGCGGTGTACCCCCGTAAGTGGTAGACCGTGTCCCGGACCGTAATCACGCTGCCCTCGAGTTCGTCCAGCAGGAACTTGGCGGCGATTACCGCCACAAAGGCCGTGTGTTCCGGCTCGAACACGGCTACGATCTTTTTAATGGTCGACAACCGAACGTCGACCTCTCCGGAACTGATTTTATAGAGAGTAGCCAGCGGGATCCCGGACTGTTCAGCCAGCTCCTTTTTTGTCATGTCCCGGCGGTGCAGCTCTTCCTCCAGTGCAATGCGGAAATCGGTTTCAAACATCCTTTTAGATAACATTATACTATAATAGTATAATTAGTTCAAAAATTTTATCTTATAAGGTAATTTTTAGTATGAAATAGGGAAATCTATTTCCAACCAGGCAACCCTTCATAGATCATGAATTCCTGCACTATCACGGAGATCACCATTCTTCCCGGCCATGACAAAAGCGGGAACCCGGAGCAGTTCGAGCCTATCGTGCTCCGCCCGGGAGACACGATCTCGATAGTCGGGCCCACCGGTTCTGGCAAGACGGCCTTCATCAACGATATCGAGGTCTTTGCCCAGAACGACACCTCGACGGGGAGGACCGTCCTTGTCAACGGGAAGACTCCCCCGGAAGAGATCATCCGCGACCCGTCGAAAAAGCCCATCGCCCTGATCACCCAGAACACCAAGTGTCTTGCCGACATGACGGTCGAGGCCTTCCTCGCAATGCACGTAAAGGCCCGGAGGATTGCCACACCTGACCTCGTTTTCGAGACGATCGCCCTTGCAAACCAGTTCACCGGCGAGCAGATCCAGGCCGGCTGCCGGATCTCCGCCCTCTCGGGCGGCCAGACGAGGGCGCTCATGGTTGCGGATGCGATCCTTATCAGCAATGCGCCTCTCATCCTCCTCGACGAGGTTGAGAATGCAGGGATCTTCCGCGAGAAGGTCATCGAGGTATTAAAAGAACACTACAAGTCGGTCATTTTTGTCACCCACGATCCCCTCGTATCCCTCATGTCAGACCGGAGGATCGTGATGCGGCATGGCGGGGTCGAGAAGATCCTCCAGCCTGAAGGCAGGGAACTCCACATCCGTGAAATGGTGGCCCGGATGGACGCGACGCTCTGCCGTTTCCGCGAGCGGATCCGCGCCGGGGAACTTCTGACCGAGCAGGGATTCCCGGTATGAAACTTATTATCATTGCAGGCCCCCCGAGTGCCGGGAAGACGGCCGTGACACGGCAGATCATACGCACATTCTATGGCACGAAGAAAATTACATTCTTGAAGATCGACGTCGTCCGCGCCTTCGAAGACGAGGAGCTCAGGGAAGAGTTCGGCATACCGGCGAGGAAGATCTACTCGGGCGACCTCTGCCCTGACCACACCGGTATTATGGTCCTGCAGGATGCCATATCCTGGGCAGAATCAGAGAGAGCCGACATTTTCATCGTGGAGAGTGCCGGGCTCTGCCTCCGCTGCTCTCCCTATGTCACCCAGTCTCTCGGGGTTGTCGTCCTCTCTGCCGTGAGCGGTATGAACTCGCCCCTGAAAATGGGGCCGATGATCGCCCTTGCCGATGTCGCTGTCGTCACGAAGACCGACCTCGTGTCCCAGTCCGAGAAGGAGGTCTTCCGGGAGAAGACCAGGGAAGTTGCCCCGCAGATCGACATTGTCGAGACCAACGCGGTGCAGGGTACCGGCCTGCGGTACCTTATGCGATCGATCGAGGCTCTGGCAGATATCATGGACAAAAAGACCATTACCCTCAGAGGAATCCCGCCACTTGGCGTCTGCACCATCTGCGTAGGGAAGCGGGAGACCGGCTGGCAGAACCATTTCGGCATTATCAGGAAACTGGACGGCGCCGACGATCTCTACCGGGGGGATTAGGTGAACAGACGCTGGCAGCCTCCCGGGAAAGACTGCGGGGCATGCGGCGCCCCGTCATGCCGGGAGTTCCTTGTGCTTCTGGAACGGGGGGAAAAATCAGAAGGAGACTGCCCTTTCTCTTCTCTCTCGTGCGGACCCGTTATGGCACGGGAAGCGGAATATACGGGGACCGATGTCTGCAAAAAGCCCTATGATTTTGTCCTCGGCCCTCTTGGCAACGAGCCTTCGGCCAGGAAGATCGTCCTCCCGTTCCGCGCCGACCTTGTCGAACAGTGGAAGATCGCGCGGGGCGATATCGTCCTCGGACGACCGATGGGTCAGGGTTGCCCGGTGCAGCATGTGCTCCGCGTGATCGATGCCAACCCGGTGACAGGCGTCCTCACCTGCCATACGATCGGCCCCAGGGCTGCCCGGGAAGGGACGGTAAAAGACGTCCAGGCCTACCACGTCATCGGTTTCGAGGGTATGGCAACACCTGTCTCGCGCCCACCGGAGTTCGGGCTCAGGATGAGTTTCCTTCCCTCGTTCTGCATGATGGACCGGGCCCACACAGGGGTCGTGAACATGGTTTTGAACAAGTCTTCCGGCCTGCACGTCCGCGTCGAGGATATCAGGATCCTATAGGAAAACCAACATGAAGACTATCGATTCCATCAACCGGAAGATCGCCACGGGCGATGCTGAGGTACTGACTGCTGCGGAGTTCAAGAAACGCATCGCAGACGGGGAAAAACTTACGGCAGAAGACGTCGATGTCGTCACGACAGGGACCTTCGGTGTCATGTCCGGTACGCTGGCGGTCCTGCACATCCCGGTCGCCCCGCCGCGTTCGTTCAGCCAGGCGGAGAGGGTCAGGCTCAACGGTGTTCCCGCCATCCCCGGCCCCTGCCCGAACGAGGGGCTCGGCTCAGTGGATCTTGTCGTGTACGGTACGGCTCACGCCAGCGATACGTACGGCGGAGGACATCTCTTCCGGGACCTCGTGGAAGGAAAGGAGGTGACCATCGATGTGGAATCCGCAGGAAAACAGTTCTCCCGGACCATGACACTTGCCGAGATGGGCCATGCCCGGCTCATAACAACGCGGAGCGCTTTTAAAAACTACCTCGCCGTGGTCAATACCGGTGCCGATCCGGTAAAGACCATCTTTGCTGTCACCGACCTTGCCGGGCCCTTCGCTGGCGCAACGGTGAGCGGGTGCGGGGACATCAATCCTCTGGAGAACGATCCGCACTTCAGGGTGATTGGGACCGGGACGAGGATCCTCTTGAACGGCGGAACCGGGTCCATTATGGGTACCGGGACCCGTAGCACCCGCGAAAAGCCTAATATCGCGGCCTTTGCCGACATGAAGGGTATGATGCCTGATATGATGGGCGGCTTTATCACTTCAGCAGGGCCCGAGTGCAACACATCGGTTGCCATCCCCGTTCCGGTCCTTGACGACTCTGTTATCAGGAACCTGCTCGTCACGAACGCTGAGATCCCCTTACCCATAGCAGATGTGCGGGACCGGGTCCCGTTCGCAACGGCAACCTATGCCGATGTATGGGACGGCCCCGGTGCAGTCATCTCGCATGCGAAGGAATCCTGTTTAAAATGCGAGACCTGCATAGTTGCGGCGGTTTGCCCCGCAGGAGCATTCGACCCGGATAAGGGGATAGATGCGGCCCGTTGTGTCAACTGCGGCACCTGCATACATGAATGCCCCGGGGATGCGTTCACCGGCAGTCTCGGAGAAATTCCCGTCGATGGACACCGGGTGCCGATCATTCTCCGTCAGTCTGACCGGGCCCGGGCCCTGCGGCTCTGCGAAGAGCTGAAGCAAAGAATACTCGGCGGACACTTCACGCTCACCAGTAAGACGGAGGACCTTCCGTGAACAACAAGTACACCCTCCGCTGTGTTCTCGGTGGCGAGGCGGTGGCGGAGCACTATACTACGGCGTGCACGAACGGCCATGCCTCACTCCTCAGGGCAGAGTATACGGCAAAGCAGCTGACCGTCCGTGAACTGCCCGGCATGTTCCGGTTCTCCGACTGGCTCCCGGTCCACGGCACCCTTGCAACCGAAGCCGGCCCGGTCTGTTTCCGTAGCCTGGCCCTCGCCCGTGAGCTCGGGCTTGATAACCTGTATATCGGATTCAATGGTTACTGGCCCGAACGCGGCGGCAGGATCACGACCTGCTCGTTCAAGGAACTCGAGGCCCTGCCGACAGTTGTCCGTATGCGGGAGCAGAAACCGGCAACCCTTGTCATCGCCTCGGCAGGAAATACCGGACGCGCCTTCCTGCAGGTCTCGGCCATGACAGGCATCCCGGTGGTCGTTGTTGTCCCCGAACGGGCAGTCAACCGGCTCTGGACGACGGTCCCGGCTGAAAACTCGTGCGTCATCGCGGTGAAGGGCGATTATACTGACGCCATCAGGTTTGGCCGCGAGGTCTCGGCCCTTCCGGAGTTCCTTGAAGAGGGCGGGGCAAGGAACATTGCCCGCCGGGACGGCATGGGAACAGTGATGCTTGATGCGGCCGTAACCATAGGGCACATGCCGGACTACTACTTCCAGGCAATCGGCAGCGGCACCGGCGGCATCGCAGCATGGGAAGCATCCCTCCGGCTCCGGGCTGACGGGCGCTTCGGCTCCAGGCTCCCCGTGCTGCACCTATGCCAGAACCTGCCGTTTGCCCCGATGGTCCATGCATGGCATGCAGGAAGGAGAAACCTCGTCCCCGAGGCTGATATGCCTGACGCAGAGGATGCAATCTCCCATGTAGCGGCCGATGTCCTCACTAACCGCGAACCCCCCTACAGCATTGCCGGCGGGGTCTTCGACGCCCTGACCGACACAGGGGGAGTGATGTCTGCGGTGACAAACGAGGAGGCCCGGAACGCAGGAACGCTCTTCGAGGACCTGGAAGGGATAGATCTCGATCCTGCAGCAGCGGTCTGCACCGCATCGCTCCTGCAGGCATGCGAAACTTGGAAGATCGACCGGAAGAAGACCGTTCTTTTGAACATCACCGGTGGCGGATACCGGCGGTTGCAGGAAGACCTTGCAAGAATCCCGGTGCAGGCGTCCTTTACGGTCCCCGCTGGAACGGGCATAGAAAACATCAGGAAAGAGTTAGTGAAAATGGTGAGGACAAGTGTTTGAGGACCAGGTAATAAGAATTTTGAAGGAACAGCAGATCGACCTCGTTGCTTCCCTTCCATGCGATAAGACCCGGGACCTCCACTTTCTCCTGCCAGAGCATTTCAGGCATATCGGCCTCACCAGGGAGGAGGACGGCGTAGGGGTCTGTGCAGGTGCCTGCCTCGGCGGCAGGAGGCCCCTGATGGCCATCCAGAGCTCAGGGCTTGGGAACATGCTCAACGCCCTCATGTCTCTTACACGGACGTATGATCTCCCCCTCCCCATCCTTGCGAGCTGGAGGGGTATAGAGAACGAGACGATCCCGGCACAGGTGCCGTTCAACGCCGCAGTGCCAGGTATTCTTGATGCGACCGGGATCCCTTACACGGTCATCCGTACCAGCAGCGAATTCAGTAAAATCGGCGATGTGATTACCGATGCTTTCGCCAACTCGCGGCCCCATGTAGCCCTTGTCATGCCGGGATCATGGGTTGGCCAGGAGTCCTGTTACACCCCGGTTCCGCCGCCGGCCCGCAGGAGAGATATTTCCCTGAAGTACAACCGGAATTTCCCGGAACCCATGATGAGCCGCAACGACGCGATCCAGGTTATCGCCCGCCACCTTGACAGGCAGGCCGTTGTTGCAAACATCGGCGTACCGAGCAAGGAACTCTATGCAGCAAACGACCGACCGCTGAATTTCTACATGCTCGGTAGCTACACGCAGGCATCACCCATCGGCCTTGGCCTTGCCACAACCACAAGACGGGATGTCTGGGTAATCGACGGCGACGGGAGCATTCTTGGCACCGGTATTTTACCGGTCATCGGCGCGGAAAGGCCGGAGAACCTCACTGTCTTCGGCCTGGACAATGGGTCGTTCGGCAGCACCGGCAACCAGCCCACGCCCGCGTATCTCTCCACCGATATCGAGATGCTCGCCATTGCATCGGGTTTTCCGTTTACCGTTAAGACCGGGACCCCGGAGGGGCTCGAATCCATCCTTGGAACTCTTGGCAGGGGGCCAAACTTCGTGCACGTCGTCCTGAAGCCGGGCAATGCGGATGTGAAAAACATCCCGCTCTTCCCGCACCAGATCAGAGACCGGTTCGTCGCGGCGATCAGGTAACGATCTTTTTTTATGGGAAGGCCCTCCAGAGAGAATCAAAATAAGCGGGATTTGGGAATTTCCGAATGTTCTACCCTCCTTTGATGGAATTGTTTTTTTCGCATTACGAAGATGAATTGATTTCCTGGGAATAGACTCACGCCGGGATACCCGGGCTTTGGGTCCGAGTTGCCCCGACATGCGGACAATTTTCACCGCCAGAACCTAAATTTTTGAGTGATTTTTAGTCGTATTTTTTAATTTTAGGTTTGATTTAGGGTTTTTCTGAACAAGTGATCATGTTTAAATATCAGGTACTCCACCCGGTCGGTCATCAATGTATTGTGGATGTCCCTGCAAACAATCCGGATCTCAGCAAGAGGAGGTATGGTTGGGAGCCCAAAAACAGGGGCTGAAAGTGAAAATGATCATACTTATAGCATATAGCAACATATGGTTTATAGCGATGTTCTCGTCTGAAAAATGAGCCTATTTAGGGCTTAATTTAGAACAAACCGGTTCCAAGAACCTTGGTTGCAATTGTCGAAGCACTGTTTCCAATGGAGTTCTGTGATCGAACCGGATCGACCCTGACATGCAATTTTGTTATGCATATCAGGGGCTTGATACCAGGCTCTTATCACTTCAGAAAAAATTGGGATATTTTTTGGCGATTTTTTTTTTTATAGCAGCGAAGAGATGCCCGGGCATTTTGAGTACATATAGCATAGTCGTGAAACCAGGCTTTGGTTGACTTACAACAATTATTCTCCGTTGTCACCATTGACGGGAGAGGTTCCACCCCTATCAGGAAAGCCTTTGGATAGGGTTCGTCCCTGTGCAGTCCCTATCCCGAATGGGGTCGCCATAGCGGCGGGGCGGAGCCCCGGGAGCGTCAGATTATCTCAATAGCATCTAATTTCACGAGAAATGAAGAACACTGCAGATAAAAAGGCCGGGTTCAAAAACCTCGTAAACGCCAACCTTCTTGGTATACCTGGTTCATTTTTCCGATTGAAAATTGGGCATTAATTTCAAAACGATTAATTTTCAATCCAGATTGGCCCTGTCCACGGGCTCTCCCACTCAGGAGTGGGACAGGGCGGGGGTGAAACCACTCCTGTCGATGTAATATTTTAAAACTCTGCGTTGGGTGGTTCATTTCCCTTCACGTTCAGGCAAAGGATTCACGAATAAACGTCCTCACATACAGGGTAAGTCTACAATGATCAGCCGATATCATGAGAATATAATCGTGAAGTCCTTCAGGTAGATATGGACTGCATACCCACTGCCACTTCATGGTATACATTTTATCGTACATCAGCAGTGAACATTCAACATTAGGGCCCTAAACAGGGCTCATGGAAATCGCCCGATTTACGAGGCTTTTATCAGCACAATATCCAGGGATTATTGAATTTATGACGTATTCCCTGTTCAAACCGAAATGTACTCTCTATCTTGCCGTATTACAGTAATCACGTTTTTCAGGCTTCCCGAATCCTGATCCGGGACCCACTCTGCGGAAGATTCAGGTTTGACCCTCTGGTGTCGACCCTTCCGGTTTTTTTGCACCGGGAGCCTGCTGCTGATGCGGGGTTTCATCCGACAGGGGGAAGTATTCCTGGTAGACCCGTTTTCGTTCGTCCAGGTCGGTATGCAGGTAAATTTCGGTCGTCTTGATAGAGGAGTGCCCCAGGTTCTCCTGGACGACCCTGAGGTTTTTCGACCGGCGGTATAATTCGCTGGCATAGCTGTGCCGGATCTTGTGCGGGGTGATTCCCGGGGGAGCGTATTTCCGAAAGATCTGCTGGACCGCCCTCGGCGAGATGTGGTGGCCCAGCTGACCGACGAACAAGGGACCTTCGATTCTCTTTCCGATAAACGGGTCCATCTCCCGGAGGGTTTCAGGATCGATGAACACCGTCCTGATCTTCCCGCCTTTTCCCTTAACTTTGATGGTCTGTTCCTCGAAATCGATATCTTCGATATTGATATTCGAGAGCTCGGAGACCCGGACGCCTGTCGCATAAATGGTCCGGACGATCAGCTTGTCCCGTTCATCGGGAATCGAGTCGATCAGGCGGAGCACCTGACTGTGTTTCAGGTACCGGAGTTCCTGCTCCTTGATCCTCGGCCTCTGGATCCCGATGATCGGGTTCGCCGAGATTTCTCCCTGGGTGGACAGGAACCGGTAGAACGAGCTGATCGTGGACATCATCCGGTGCAGGGTCTTCGGCTTGTATGCCCGGACCGAATTCATGTACGTAAGGAAATCGTTCATCATCACCGGTTCGACCTGGACGTCGGTATCGAGCCGGGCATTTGAAAAATCCTTCCAGAGGGTATCGAATGTCCCGGGTTCGCTGTTTCTTTTCAACCAGACATAATAGGCGAACATGCGGACCACCTGGTCGTAGCTCTGTATGGTCCGGGCCGAATAATTGCGCATTCTCAGGTATTGGCGGTAGCTGTTCAGCCACTCGGAAAAATAGCCACCCTGCATGGTCTATTCTTTATTCGGACTACATATAAAGTTTTTGCGTAGAATACCTATTCTGCGCAAAAGTGTACAGGACATCTGTATCGGTTCAACGATACATTGCAACACATCGACTTGGGAAATTCTGTGTGGATCTTGGACATGGGTAACTATGGCCTTCTAATATTGTATTTCCATACTTAGGAAAATTTTGGCTGCGTAAATCAAGCATAAACTCCGTGACTCCTTGTCTGGGTTCTTTTCTATTGTAGAATATAAGTATTGTAACGAGGCCTTTCACAGATCCGGATATAACTTATTGTTGATCATTTCGGTATGACCTTATCGTGGCAAAGGGAGGGTAATCAGGACTACAGATGGATAGGAATTACTATTGTGTTGTAGAGAATATTTGTGTAAAACGGATAGTATTCAAAAGGATCGAATTCAAAGTTACTTTTCCGAATTTTCGAACTAACCTTGCCAAAATTAAGAATAATAATACAAAAAATTGTTGAGATATTTCATATGAAAATAAATTATTCCGATCAGCAGTCTTCTTTCATGGGTGGGATCCTATTTTACAGGGTTTTATTGTTGCCAATAAACTAGTTGAATTCAATACGCAGGCATAAAAGCAGAATCCGAAATGGAAGTCAGCTCGTACCACTGATGATATTTCTATAACGAAGGAACGTGATTTTTTTTAGACCTGTTTGTTGCAGATTCCGTGCTCGGAAAGAGTGTAAAATATGAATTAAAAACTGCCTAGACTTAAGAAATGGATGCGGACACCCGAATTTTCTAGTTATTGAGGAAAACCGTGTTGCAGCTCATTGGAATATTGATTTTAAATGTCTTTTCTAAATTTACCTGATTGCGTGGAACCATAGAAGATATCCATTTTTAAAACAATTTTCGGTTTGTTTAAAAGAAATCTCCATGTCAGGTTGCAATTTAAAAGAATATATTATAGTATTCCAATTAATAATCAAACCGAGAAGAGATTCTACAGGATGAGTGGGATTGAGATCCCGCCCTCTTCCAAATGTAGGATTAGTTCTTATTCGTTTTGTTATTACTTAATGATACCGCACTGATAAATTGTTCAGATTAATACCTTGCCTCTTAATGAGAAATTGGATCATTCCCACGTTGCCGCACCCTGTCGTTACGATTTTATTCATCCGAACGTTTATACTCGACTCAATAAATAAAATCTGTCCGGCCCATGAAGGGTTTTCCTCCGCAATAGGATGCTGCCATATTTTTATCATATAATCCGAACGAAATGCTTTCAATCTTTGATGGAAAAGCGATTGCCAATGAGAAATTTTGTTTTTCCCAATCCGGTTTATCGAGGAGAATCGGATTAACGGTATAATACGGTGATATATTCCCCTGATGTGTGATCAGCAAGATCAAATTGTCTGATGATATCTTAAATGAAGTCGATCCGTCTTTTGGCAACAATATCTCCTTGTTGGTCGAGGATTGCCACATGTCGATATTGTGATGAATTAGTGCTCCCGCTGAAACTGATGAAATGAGCACTATTCCAGTTAAAATCACTACAACGAAAATTTTAATAGCAAAATCATTTTGACTGGGCACGGCCTGTCCCCTTCCGGAATGATATAGTTCAGTAATATCCTCCATTTACCGGGGATAATGACCCGCATCCGTTCACTCCACACGCCCACCATCCATACCAGATTTTGGTGCAGAGGACCTGGTTATCATTGCTTAACTGGGATTGTATTCCACTGGCTATTGTATCAGGGGTATCCGGGTTGTAGAAAATTTCGATTTCGGTAGTCCTCCTCAATGGCACTCCTTCGGAAATCAATCTCTGAGCTGCACCGCTCCCTGGATAATCCATGTTAAAATCAACAAGGACCAAAATTTTATCTCCAATAGTTCGCTGGTACGCATTATCGATTGTCGCATTTTTTTCAGTCTTTATCTTGTTTATTATCGGGTTATAGTCCTTCCTCGTGATCAATAAGTAATATCGCTCGCCGGTGAGTGCCTCCCCGATATTTGCCCCTGCAGGAATATTATGGCTTAATATGATTTCATTTGCTTCGGAATCTGAAACGTTACCATCGAAAATAGCAAGCAACATCCAGTTCGTCTTCGGCTGGTCAGGAAAGAACCACGAGGGTTCTACCGTTCCAAAATTGTTCTGATAAGCAAAAATCGCCTTATTAACCGGATAGGAGATAACTTTCAGGGAAGAATTATTGCGATAGGAAATGGGTAGATTAACCGGAATCTTGTTTGGAAAAGATGTGCTAAAAGGGATTATTTGAGGTTGCTGCAATTTTGGTGCATGGATAACCGGTAATTTAATCGGGCTAATACCAGGGCCCTGAATTAAGGTGAGATCGTTATTGCCGGAAGCAAATTCGATCTTGTTGATTTTTAAGGAATTTTCGATGATTTCTGCGGAATAAGCCGAATAAATTAGTATTACAATTAGCGCAAGTGCGGCAAGGGCGGTTAGATATGAATATTTATTTCCATTCATCGGCTTCCCTTTTTTACCTAAATAAAAATCCCAGTCCCTTGTCAAATCCACTCGTCATCCCGGCGGCCGAGGACGTCTCCGAGTAATAAATGGCGGGATCCGTGTGAGGGACCAAGGGCATATATCCAGGTGGCGGGTAATTCCAGAATTTTGGTGGGTAATAGGGTGTGACATTAAGCGTTATTACATCATTTTCGGAATTGTCCCTTAAGAACGAATCCGAATTGCAATTCCCAAACCCGCATGCACGGGTATTATCGCTGTATGGGAGTGGGTTACTTTTAGCTGTTAAGGCATTCGATGAATACCAAGTGGGAACCTGAAATGGTATCAGATTGGTCGGCGTTATGAGCATTTTTCCAGTCGGTAACTCCGCTGAAATGCCGTTTGTGATAACCGGACTCGCCGAAGCAGCGGGAATTATCGAAAATCCGAGGAAAATCAGGATAATAAATATCGTAGTAGAGGTGTGTTTTCTTTCTGTCACAAAATATCCCCCCGTTACATCATCCTTGCGTCAAGGTCAGTGATAAATCAACGTAATCGGCCAGTTCCTGAAGATGACGGCAGGTCCGATCTTCAGATCAATGAGGAAATAGTATACTATGCTCCTGGTTCTTTCAGCATTATTCTCTTCAATATTTCCAAAAAAATGGTCGCCCGATCCTCAAATCTCAAAGAATTGGTCTTATTTTATTATTCAAAAACAGCGCGGATTTTAAAAATAATCGAAATTTTTAAAAATTTATCAATTTTATCCTTTCTTATCCGATTTTGTATATAAACCATATGTCGCTATACCGTAAAGGGTGTGATTTTTACCAAAAATCCCCCCCAAAACAGGCAAACCTTATAATAACCCGGTGGTGCCACCTGATTATTAATGGAAGAACCCGTGCAAAAGTCCGAGATCAACAAATATGCCAAGTTTAAGAAGGTAGACGGG
Organism: Methanoregulaceae archaeon; assembly: GCA_035505975.1. GTDB lineage: Archaea > Halobacteriota > Methanomicrobia > Methanomicrobiales > Methanospirillaceae > CAIKOD01. The sequence goes on along the minus strand of DATJQJ010000030.1, from coordinate 7,088 downwards.
GCGACCTACCGCAGGGTGAACGAGTTCCTGCGTAAAAGGACGTATATCACAGCCCGTGAATGGGCGCTCGCCAGGCTCTGCACCGATTTCAGGACCCGGAGCGGGGCCGAGATGACGTTCATCGGCATGCATCTCCCCGAACTCTGTCCCTTCATGCAGGAGGCCTACACGCCGCAGGCAGTCAACCAGGCACGCAATTCCTTTAAGAAAAAGGTGAACAAGGCCGGAGCAACATTCTTCTATGGTGCCATGTGCGGGTTCTTCACCACCGACGAGCTGGACGACATGCTCTTCGAGGCAAGCGAAGTGGCCCGGTTCCTCCTTGAGATCGAGGGGACGTCGCTCGACATCGACGAAGAGATCGATATCGAGGACCGGATCACCAAAGTGATGAGAAGTGTCGGCGAGGCCGCCCGCGATATGCTCGAGAAACGTGCTGCTGCTGAAAAGGCAGAAAATGACGAACTGATATCGCAATAAACGGTCATCCGCAGGGTTGAAATCTCATAATCCTTCTATTTCCCGTTCTGTGTCGATTTCTTGTTTGACTGCAGGAACCCGGATCCCGGGCCTAAATTATTTCCCTGACTATTCTCAATATATAGATCAGGAATTCTCCTGCACGGACATGCAGGATCAGAAGAGCCGGGGTCTACCTGTATGGCATCAGAAAAGTTGCAGAAAAAACTGTTCGGTACAAACGGCGTTCGGGGAATCGTCGGTAAAGATATGACCCCGGAACTTGCGCTCTCCATCGGCTACGCGCTTGGTTCCATGCGGAAAGGACGCATCGCAGTCGGCAGGGATACGAGGACCTCGGGGGAATGCCTGTCGAGCGCGGTCAGGGCCGGACTTATGGCGACCGGGTGCGATGTGGTCGACCTCGGGATCCTTCCAACGCCCGCCCTGCAATATCTCGTCACGAGACATTTCGACGGCGGCGCCATGATCACGGCCTCCCATAACCCTCCTGAATACAACGGGGTAAAGATCATCGAACCTGACGGCACCGAGATGGGGGACGAGGAGACGGTGCTCCTCGAAGAACGACTTTTCTCAAAAAAATTCGAGATAGAGCCCTGGGACAAGGTGGGATCGGAGTCGTCTTCCCTGACTATGAAAGACCATTATGTCCGGGCGGTCTCCAAGGCATTCCCTGATGATATCGGGAAGGGTATGTCCGTCGTCGTCGACCCGGGATGCGGGGCGGCCTCTATTACGACGCCTGAGATCCTCTCGAATATCGGCTGCCGGGTATTTTCAATCAATGCCCAGATCGACGGCCATTTTCCGGGGCGCCTGCCAGAGCCTTCAATTGAGGGGTTGAAGGGGCTTTCAGACCTCGTCGTTTCGACGGGAGCGTCTGTGGGCATTGCCCATGACGGGGACGCGGACAGGGCAGTTTTCGTTGATGAAAACGGGAGGTTCGTTACCGAAGACCAGGAGTTCGCGCTCGTGACCGATTATATCTGCAGGGATAAAACGGGAGTCATCGTCACCCCGGTCAGCTCCTCCCTGATCGTCGAAACGGTTGCCAGGGACCACGGGTCAAGGGTCGTTTACACCCCGGTCGGGAGCATCTATGTCGCAAGGACCATGCGGGAACTGATCAGGAAGGGAGAACCGGTGATTTTCGGCGGGGAAGGAAACGGCGGATTGATTTATCCTGACCACCAGTTCTGCCGCGACGGGGGAATGACCGCCGCGATGATGGTCGCTATCCTCGCCGGGTCAGACAAGAAACTCTCTGAAATGGTCGACAATTTGCCGAAATTCCATACCATCAAAGAGAAAATAAAGACCTCGAAAGCCGGGGAAATGATGGCACAGATCGAGAGGTCCTATACCGGGTGGGAGGTCGATCGGACCGACGGGCTGAAACTGGTGAACGGCACCACCTGGGCACTGATCAGGCCTTCAGGTACCGAGCCGCTTGTGAGAGTCATGGTGGAATCCCCGGAAAAAATGAAGGCAATTGCCTTTTTCGACGAACTGATGAGTAAAATAAAAGCGGTCTCTTAAAAGTGGCCAACCAACAGCAATTTTCTTTGAGATCCTTTGCGGAATTAATTCGCTAATCGTATTCTGGTCGTTTTTACCGTTTCCAGTTCCCTGGGGCAGGTGATCCAAAGCGAAAACCTAATATTCCTTTTATCGTAACATGCAAGTAACACACATAAGGACTGTATAGAGTGATCACGGGACCACATCACGGAGGAGCGATTCATCCTGTCCATCCCTCTTCCGTCGCTGACAGTCAGCCCCTTCTGAATTCTCCCGCACAACAAAATTTTTTCATGACCCTTAACAGTCCTTTTTTTTCTCAGTCCAGGTCTGCATTATTTTCCATGCAGAAGAATACCGGTCTTCCGGGGATATTTCCGTTGTCCTGGAAAATCCGTGAGATCCCGATCGCCGAGGGGCATTGAACCGCCATGCAGACGATTGAGATCCAAATATCGGGCAGGGTCCAGAAAGTCGGATTCCGGAGTTGCATCAGGAGGATTGCCCAGAAACTGAATATCAAGGGGGAAGTCATGAACCTGCCCGACGGTTCGGTCAGGGTGGTCGCGACATCCGAAAAGATCATCCTTGATAAATTTATTTCCATGATTTACGGGTGCCCGAGGGCGGTCATCAGGGATATGAAGACCATTGACAGGGACCTCTTGGAATTCGATGAATTTATCGTCAAAAAGCAGAATATATGAACCTTTTACAACCAACGGTATCTCCTGGAATTGATCTTCCGCCTAATACAAGGCATCAATGGTAATCGCCTTTTTTACTGGTAATCTGTGTTCCCCCACAAGCGGCTGATAGTGACGGGTTCCAGAGTTAATTAAAGGGTCCGGAAGGGTCTTAAAATAAATAATTTAGGCTTTGTTGACATCCTCATTTATTAATTAGTTGTCACTCCGACGGGAGGGAGTTTCAACCCCTCCACGTCCCTCCCCAGCAGGATAGTCAGTGGAGAGGGTCGATCTGAATTGAGAATTAATCGGTTCCTGTGCAGTCACTATCCCAACCGGGGTCGCTACAGCGGCGGAGCAGAGCCCCGGGAGCGTCGGGTTGTCTTCAATTTCGAGTCATCAGAACCAGTGCAAATGAAAAACGGTGAAAATACAGGATGTCAACAAATACAAAATTTACAAAAAACAACAGAAGGAAATCTCCCCCGGAAAGATCTTCTATTCTTCACCTTCCAGGCAGTTACGTTGGAACGAATGGTCCCCAATCCCTGACGCGAGAGCCGAGTCCATCCAAATATCATAGGAAAAATCTTATAAATGATTTTTTAAGAAATCACTAATATTTTTGACGGAACGACCCAAAAATCGGTTGAAATTTGGTTAAAGGTTCAGTAGTACAATCCTTATATAAACCGTATGATGCTATACATAAAGGTTCAGGAAAAAGACAGAAATGTTCAGGGGGATGTCGGTTAATTTTGCAGGAGATGTTGAAGGGGACCTGCCTCTTCTATCCCACAACACGCACACAAAAGAGGTCAGTCAGATTAAACAGGTTGGACCCGGTATTCGGTCTTATTCAGGAGCGATTCGCGGTACGCAGCTACCTGGTGATCGATTTTATCCTGGCTGATCGATCCGTGAAACAAGGCGATCAACTCTTTCATGCAGGGGTCGGAGAGGATACACCGCGTGGGGCCGCAGTCATAGTCCTCCTCAGTTACCCTGTCCCTGATGAACCTGACTGCTTCCCGATCGATCATCGAGGCCTTGAACGGCTCCATGATATCGTAGATAAGGGCATTGGGGCCCCGGTTGAGGGTGCCCGATTCGGGGTCGAGATGCGCCCCGGTAACCGAGAACATTACGTTGCCGAACAACATCGCATAGCCGAACGCAAGGATTGCATTCACCGGGTCGCGGTACGGGCGTTCGGTTCGCCTGCGGTAACTGAGTTCCCTCGGCACGGTCCTCGACAGGACTTCATAGTACATGTCACTCGTAAGCCGATGTATCCGCCTGATCTCGCTCATCCTTACAAGGTATTCAAGTTCGGCCTGAGAGTTGGTAAACAGGTCAGCCTCTCCTGCATAAAAGAGATCGGTCTTCGATTCTTCGCTGATCTGTCCTATCAGGAGCGTTTTCGACTGCATCGATGCTCTCGCAATGGTAACAGCATAACGGTGGCCCGGGACACTTTTCTGGATGAGGGAAAGTTCCGCCTGTTCCTGGTCGTTAAAAGGCCGTATAGTACCGGAAGGACGTCCATCGGCTTCGAAAAACGATATCGAGGCTCCTGCTTTTGTCAGGTGCGTCACCACTGTCGTATGAACGGTATGCCCTCCTATGATGAGCAGGTGACGTACGGAGTCGAGAGGGTACTCTTCGGTCACTCCGTTTCTCTGGACGAACAGGGTGTTCCGGGTAGATTTTATATGAGCCCCAAAACCGGCCACTACAAGCCAGGGTACATCCACAAAATCCCATCCCTAAAAAGACAAAACCTTGCCTCTCTATGTAGTAAAAGTGTGACTCCTCTAAATTAAGGCATCGTTTTTTCCCAACCGCGTCTGAAAACACCCCTCATGATAGCCGATTTAAGAATCTGGCAAATTATGTAGGATATTTCTCTAATATATGAGACGATATTTCAGAGAACAGAGCGTTATTAGTCCAGGGGAACCTCATGACATCATAATAATAAACCGACGGGTACTATTCTCTATGTACGAGTAAAATACGAGAATTTTTTTCAATCCGACAGCAGGTTAAGAATGAAACGGTTTGAGACTTCCCGGTTAATCTACCCGACACAGGTGGAACAGCATGTTCTGGAATAAGCAGATGGAGACGTTGCCACGAAAGGAACTGGAAGAGTTACAGAAAAAAAGGTTAAGGGAAACATTCCGGAATGCAGAGAATGTCCCGTTCTATAAAAAACGCTTTTCTGATAGGGGGATTTCCCTCCGGGACATCGGGTCCCCTGACGACGTGAAAAAACTTCCTTTTACCATCAAACAGGACTTACGTGAAGGATACCCGTTCGGATTTTTTGCCGTTCCGCTCCGGGATATCGTCAGGATCCATACGACGTCGGGCACTACCGGAAAACCTACCGTCGTGGGTTATACGAAAAACGATCTCGATAACTGGGCAGAACTCATTGCACGGAACATGACCATGATCGGACTGACGCAGAACGACATATTCCAGAACATGGTCAATTATGGTATGTTTACCGGCGGGCTCGGTTTCCATTATGGGGCAGAGAAAATTGGGATGACCGTTATACCGGGTGCGACCGGAAATACGAAACGCCAGATCGAGATGATCCACGATTTCGGGGTAACAGCTATCCATTGCACCCCGAGCTATGCGATGCATCTCGCCGAAGTCGCCGATGAAACGGGGATAGATATCAGCTCGCTTACGACAGGGATATTCGGTGCCGAACCCTGGTCGGAAGCGATGAGAAAGGAACTCGAGGATAAACTCGGTGTGACTGCATACGATTCATACGGCCTGTCTGAACTTTACGGCCCTGGAGTTGCATTCGAATGTCCCGAACGGGACGGCCTCCACATATGGCATGACTATTACCTGGTTGAGATCATTGACCCTGCGTCCGGCGAGGTACTCCAGGACGGCGAACGCGGCGAACTCGTCGTAACGCCGCTCGTAAAAGAAGCCATGCCCCTCATCAGGTACCGGACCGGCGACGTGACCATGAAAATGGAGGACGGGTGCCTGTGCGGCCGCATGCAGAAAATCGGGAGAATTACGGGAAGGAGCGACGACATGCTGGTGATCAGGGGGATCAACGTATTCCCTTCGCAGATCGAGCATGTCCTCCTCGGTCTTCCCGAGGTAGGAAACCAGTTTATGGTGTATATCGACAGAATAAATCATCTGGATGAAATGACAATCGAGGTAGAGATGAACCGTGAACATTTCAGTGGGGAGCTGCAGGACCTCGCGAATGTCAGGCAGCGGGTGGTAAAAGCGTTACGCGATGTCCTGGAACTCCGGACGACAGTAAAACTTGTCGAGCCGGGGACATTGCCGCGATTCGAAGGAAAGGCAAAACGAGTGTTCGACCGCAGGGGGCCGGTATAGATGGTCATGTGGAACCCCCGCATTGAAGAAATGCCGGTGGCAGAGTTGAAAAAACTCCAGTACCGCCTCCTGAAAACTCTCGTTTACCGCCTGTACAGTTTTTCCCCATTTTATCATGACCGGATGAAAGAAGCGAAAGTGCATCCCGACGATATCACGTCCCTTGACGATGTGAAAAAGCTGCCGTTTATGGTAAAGCGAGACCTGCGGGATAACTACCCTGACCGGATCTTTACGGCACCGGGCGAGGACCTGGTCAGGTACCATGTCTCATCAGGGACGACGGGAAAGCCCACCGTAGTTGGATATACCGAAAAGGACCTGGACAAGTGGACCGAATCCCTTGCCCGCGGACTGACCTCCTGCGGCCTCGGAAGGGGCGATGTGATCCAGGTCAGTTACGGGTACGGTTTATTCACCGGTGGGCTTGGCCTGCATTACGGAGCAGAAAGGATCGGGGCAACGGTGCTGCCAACCAGTGTAGGGAACACCGAACGCCAGATCGAACTTATGCAGGACCTCCGCGCGACCGCGATCTGCTGCACACCCTCCTACCTGCTGCACATGGGAGAGGTCGCCGAGAAAATGGGGGTCAGCATCAAAAACGACACTGACCTGAAGGCCGGCATCCTGGGCGCAGAGCCCTGGACTGACCGGATGAGGACCCGGATACAGGAATGGCTCGGGATACGCGCCTATGATATTTACGGTACGAGCGAACTGTCAGGGCCGATGTTTCTCGAATGCGCCGAGCAGGACGGGTTCCATGTATGGTCAGACCTGGCCCTCGTGGAAGTGCTCGATCCGTCATCCGGCGAGGCGGCAGGTCCCGGTGAGAAAGGGGAACTCGTCGTCACCATGCTCCAGAAAGAAGCACTGCCCATGATCCGTTACCGGATCGGCGATATTTCAGTAGTCGATGAGGCACCATGTGCCTGTGGCAGGACGCACCCCCGGGTGAAGCGGATCCAGGGCAGGGTCGACGACATGCTGATCATC
>DATJQJ010000029.1:0-15081 GCA_035505975.1 Methanoregulaceae archaeon | reverse complement strand
CAGGGGCCAGACACCCAACCGCGAAAAGATGGCAGAAGTCATTCATGAGGTTATGAAAGTGATGAAATCATCTAATTCAAGGAGTGATTAAAAGATGGCTTATAAACCACAATATGGGCCAGGATCCACCCTTCCCGCCGAAAACAGGCGCAAGCAGATGGACCCAGCCCAGAAGCTCGAGAAGATGCGTGACATCAGCGACGAGGATATCGTCCTGCTCATGGGCCACCGTGCACCAGGTGCAGCATATCCGAACGCCCACCCGCCGCTCGCCGAGCAGCAGGAACCAGCCTGCCCGATCAGGAAGATTGTAACTCCGACCGACGGAGCCAAGGCAGGAGACCGTGTCAGGTATATCCAGTTCACCGACTCGATGTGGAATGCACCCTGCCACCCGTACCAGCGCTCGTATCTCGAGAGCTACCGCTACCGCGGCATGGACCCGGGTACCCTTTCAGGCCGTCAGATCATCGAATGCCGTGAGAGAGACCTTGAGAAATACGCAAAGGAACTCGTTGCTTCCAACCTCTTCGACCCGGCCCGCACCGGTATCCGTGGCGCAACCGTGCACGGACACTCGCTCAGGCTCGCAGAAGACGGTATGATGTTCGATATGCTCCAGCGCTGTGTTCTCGACAAGAAATCCGGCAATGTCAACTACGTCAAGAACCAGATCGGAGAACCCCTGGACAAGCCCGTGAAAGTCGGGAAGCCGATGGACGAGAAGTGGCTCAAGGCACACACCACGATCTACAACTCGAACGGCAGCGTTGCCTTCCGTGACGACGCAGAGGCTGTTGAATACATCCAGCGCATCCACGCGCTGAGGGTAAAATATGGCTTCATGCCAATGGAGTGATCAAACATGGCAACAAAGAAAATCGAGAGAACCCAGAAGCTCTTCCTGAAGGCACTCAAGACAAAATTCGCAGAAGACCCCCAGGCAAAGGAAACCGTTTTCGCCCGCGAGGGACTTAAGCAGTCTCCAAGGAAGATGGAGTTCGTCAAGGCCGGCCAGAAAGTCGCAATGGAACGCGGTATCTCTGCATACGACCCGATCCGCTGCCACCTTGGCGGTATCCCGCTCGGTCAGCGCCAGCTGATGTCCTACGAGGTCAGCGGAACAGGCGTCTTCGTAGAAGGCGATGACCTCCACTTCGTCAACAACGCTGCAATGCAGCAGATGTGGGACGACATAAGGAGGACCATCATTGTGGGTCTCGACCTCGCCCACCAGACCCTCCAGAAGCGTCTCGGCAAGGAAGTCACCCCTGAGACCATCAACGAATACCTCCACGTGCTGAACCACGCAATGCCCGGCGCAGCCGTCGTCCAGGAACACATGGTCGAGACTCACCCGGCCCTTGTCGACGACTGTTACGTCAAGGTCTTTACCGGTGACGACGAGATGGCCGACGACCTCGAGCCACAGTTCGTCTTAAACCTCGACAAGCTCTTCCCGAAGAAGAGTGCCGAGGCACTCAAGGCAGCGGTCGGCAAGTCGATGTGGCAGGCCGTTCACATCCCGACAACCGTCTCAAGGACCTGCGATGGTGGGACCACCTCGAGATGGTCAGCCATGCAGCTCGGTATGACCTTCATCGGTGCCTACCACATGTGCGCCGGAGAAGCCGCAGTCGCCGACCTTGCATTCGCAGCAAAGCACGCAGCCGCCATCCAGATGGCCGAGATCCTGCCGGCACGGCGTGCCCGTGGACCCAACGAGCCCGGTGGCCTGAAGTTCGGTCACATGGCCGATATCATCCAGGCAGACCGGAAATACCCGAACGACCCGGTCAAGGCATCCCTTGAAGTCGTCGCAGCCGGTTGTATGCTCTACGACCAGATCTGGCTCGGATCCTACATGTCAGGCGGTGTCGGGTTTACCCAGTATGCAACCGCTGCATACACCGACAACATCCTCGACGACTACTGCTACTACGGTATGGACTATGTAAAGTCCAAGTACGGCGGAGCAGGAAAGGTCCCGCTGAAGCAGGACGCAGTCAGCGATGTCGCCTCGGAAGTCACCATGTACGGTATGGAGCAGTACGAGCAGTTCCCGACTGCACTCGAGAGCCACTTCGGCGGTTCGCAGCGTGCAACCGTTCTCGCTGCAGCAGCAGGGGTTACCGCAGGTATCGGAACCTTCAATGCAAACGCCGGTGTGAACGCCTGGTACATGTCCATGCTCCTCCACAAAGAGGGATGGTCACGTCTCGGCTTCTACGGTTACGACCTCCAGGACCAGTGCGGTTCGGCAAACTCGCTCTCAATCCGAGCAGACGAGGGCTGTGTCCACGAACTCCGTGGGGCAAACTACCCGAACTACGCCATGAACGTTGGTCACCAGGGAGGATACGCAGCAATCGCCGGTGCAGCCCACTACGGCCGCGGCGACGCATGGTCACTCTCCCCGCTGTTCAAGATCACGTTCGCCGACCCCTCGCTGAAGTTCGACTTCGCCGAGCCACGCCGCGAGTTTGCACGTGGTGCAATCCGCGACTTCATGCCCGCCGGAGAGCGTGCACTCATTATCCCGGCCAGGTAATGGCACGGGTAAACCCCCCATTTTTTTTCTTTTTGTCCTAATTGAGCAGAAAAATTTTCAGACTCATTGATAGAGTGTTTACTGTGAAATTCGGTTGAAAAAAAAAGAATTAGCGTAGGTAAAATCTATACCGGCAGGTTGTTTCCATGGTATTCATCCACCGGTCGTCCCTTTTCCGGTCATGCAGTCGAGGTCCCGGAAATAGGGTTTAATATCGATTACCGGGGTTCCATCAAGAGAATCCAGGCCCCTGACCTTCAGTATCGTCCCCTTTCGCCCGATCAACTCCACAACGCATAACCCGACAGGATTCGGTCGTTCAGGTGAGCGGGTGGCAAATACCCCATGTTCTATACCGCTGTGAGGTGGCGTAGCAAGGAGTACAGTCCGGTCTGACCGGTCGAACCAGGACAGGATGATGAGATGAGAATGTTTTTCGATGTCCTTTAATCCCTCTGCATATGCGTCAAAAATCTCGATTTCTGAAACCGTTTCTGAAAAGCGCCCCTGGTGGGGCGCTTCAGTTCGCGTCTGATAAGGAGAATGTACGATTCCTATCAGGATAATATCAAAGGGCATAAAGAGGAATGTATGCAAACCTCCATGAACTATCTGGTTTGGGTTCATTGCACCGGAAATACAAAATAATCAGGGTTTGACTGCTGATTTAATTTTATCCATTACATCAGGAGGGATTTTTTCTATTTTATGCACAGTTTTTACATGTTCTGCCATTTTGGCCATTAATTCGGCTTCTATCGGTGTAAAAGCCCGAAACCTGCAAGCCAACCCGATATCTCTGCATATGAAGTTGGCATTTTTTCCACGGAGTGGAGATTACCACCATGTTAATTAAGAGTGCCGACAAGTCAGGTGACGTGGAACTTGTTGGACTATCTCATGCATCAGGGATGTTCAATTCCTTCCGGGTTCCAGAAACTGGGTAGAAAATGCCTGAAAAGGTCCGCTTAAAACGCGAAATTGGATTATTTGGTGCTTCTGCCCTTGGTGTAGGGGCGATCGTCGGATCAGGGATCTTCATCGTCACCGGGATCGTTGCAGGTCTTGCCGGGCCGGCAATGGTCCTGTCCGTCTTAATCGCCGGGGCTATTGCAGTCTTCTCGGCTATGAGCGTCGCTGAACTTTCTGCCTGTCTTCCCAGGGAAGGCGGGACATACTCGTTTGCAAGGATTCTTATCTCGCCCTTTATCGGTTATATCGCCGGATGGATCTGGATATTTTCCAACATATTTGTCGGTGCTGCTGTGTCGCTTGGGTTTGCAGAGTATTTTGTCACGTTATTTCCCGGTATACCAGTCAAAATGATTGCAGTGCTAATTTGTTTTATATTTCTCATGATCAATTATATCGGTGTCAGAGAATCCACACTGATCAACAATATCCTCGTATCGCTGAAAGTCCTTATCCTCCTGTTTTTTATTGCTTTTGCATTTGGCTATTTCAAAATCAATAATTTTACTCCGTTTGCCCCAGCCGGCCCTACCGGAATTTTCATGGGTGCATCTCTCATTTTTTTTGCCTATACGGGGTTTGCCCGCGTCACAATCATGGCAGAAGAGGTAAAAGACCCGGAGCATACCATTCCCCGCTCGATTTATCTCGCACTCGGGATTTCCACGCTCCTCTATGTCCTCGTCAGTCTGACTGCGACGGGGCTGGTCGGAACGGACACCCTCTCCCGTTCCATGTCGCCGCTTGCAGCAGCTATAAGTGCCGCCGGAAACCAAGGCGCGACATTTATCGTGTCGATCGGTGCCATGATCGCCACGGCAAGCGTGCTTTTGACAACGATCATGGGGGTATCGAGAATCGTATTTGCCATGGGCAGGAGTAATGACCTCCCCTCATCGGTAAGCAGGCTCCACCCCCGTTTTTCCACTCCGCATTATGCCATCTGGCTTACCGGTTCATTTATGATTGCAGCGATTCTGTTGGCCGATCTTTCGCTTGTCGTGACTGTGAGCACATTCGCAATGCTCGTCTATTACCTGATTGCCAATGCTGCCGCTATGAAAATCCCCGCTACTAAGAGGCGTTATCCCGCCGTTATTCCAGTAATCGGCGCCTTTACCTGCATCGGGCTGATGGCATTTCTTGGCCCGAATGCATGGATTATCGGTTTTGCCGGACTCGGAACCGGAGTCAGCGTGTATATTCTCCTCAAGCGGAAAAATGGCCAAAAAATCCCTTAAGAAATTGAGAACTGAAAAGATTTGATGTATGTCCTTTTTTTTGCAGGGACCGTTCCCGCCCTGAATCTGCCAATAATTGGACGATGCCCTTCATGCTCTCACGAACCAGGATGGTCAGGGAACAGTAGTCAACCGGTAAGCAATGAATTAACAGGTTCCCATACAGTCCCCATCGCATCCAGGACGCCACAAGACAGGAACCCTCGCCCACAAAGCCAGGTTATCTGAATCCTCTATGAACGAAAGTGAGGATTAAATGCTCATATATTCCAAATTTAACTACTTCGAGGGATCGTTGCCAGTGAATGCAAAACGGATATCCTGGTGGACCGAAACTAGCAGCGCCCAGCCCTATGTTTTTGCTCTGCTTAGCGACCGGTATATTTCTGGAATTTGTCATTCACTATTATCTCCATATTTCGGTCGTCTATTCCCAGTTTTTCTATCTGATAATCGTTGTTGCCGGACTGTGGTACGGGAAGAAGGCGATATGGGTTGCCTTGTTTTTCGGAGGTCTGCAAATAATCGTTGCTTTCTCCATAAATGTGTTGTTTCCTTTTGAATCGATAGTGCGGGAGCGATGCTTATCATCGTGGCGGCGGTGGTGGGTAGTCTTGCTGAGAAGATGGATATCTGTCATTGCGAAATTGTTGACAGAAATGCAGAACTTTTAGCTTCCCAACAGGCATACGAAATTGCGAATAGGAAACTGAACCTCCTTTCGAGCATTACCCGGCATGATATATTCAACCAGCTCACGGTACTGCTCGGTTACCTGGAATTGTCGAAGGAGAAAATTTCTGATCCCGATGTGAGCAGCTATATTGAAAGCAGCGTGCATGCAGCAAATACAATCCAGCGCCAGATCGCATTTACTAACGATTATCAGGATATTGGTGTACAGGCGCCACAATGGCGTAATTTAGCTACCTGCATCAAAACGATCGTATCCGTGCGCATGGTAAAAGGGGTCTCTCTGGAAGTTAATCTGGATTCCCTGGAGATCTATGCTGATCCGATGATTGAAAAAGTCTTTGTCAATTTGATCGATAATTCTCTCCGGCATGGCGGACACGTATCACATATCAGGTTCTCTTTTTCGAAACCGGGTGATTCTACAGTCTTAATCGTGTACGAGGACAACGGGGTCGGTATACCCGCATCCCTTAAAGAACGGATTTTTGAAAAAGGATTCGTAAAAACACTGGTTTCGGTCTTTTCCTCAGTCGTGAAATCCTGGCGATTAAGGGATTGACCATATGCGAAACCGGCATCGAAGGTGCGGGTGCAAAGTTCGAGATATCGGTGCCCGGGGGAAAATTCCGTTTCGACTGAATTTGGTCTGGCAACACCTCGGTCAGGGATTTTAGGAAAATTCGGGTACCCGGAAGGGCAATACTCAATCATGCGTGTGGATTACTGCGGAGCCGGCAGATCCATTGAGAGGGGTTTTCATAACTAACCGTGCGTGATCAGCTCTATGGGATGTATCTGGTGCCTGCCGGCAATCTCTTCCGGGATAAGTATAGGTACTATGCCAAGGTTAATTACTTTTGCTCATATGAGTAATAATAGCACAAAAAAAAGTGCGAAAAGGAACCAAAAGAATGACAGAATGTAACGGGACCGGGAATCATCAGGGATGCTGCCGCAAAGCGGGTCATCATGCCGGAAATTGTACTGGTAAAACCAGATCATCGGATTCATGCAGGAATGCGGATGAACAGTGCAATTGCGGCAATACGAACACCTACGGCGACGGCCACTGTCGCTGCAATTGATTTTGTAATGATAGCGGCATTTTTATTCGTTGTTTAACGCGGGATAGTGATTTTATCGATATTCCGACTGAAGCAGGAAGTAATGCAAAATTTTGAGAGGTGAAATCATGGTAGACAGCCAGACAAATAGTATCAAAACAACAACCACCGGGGAAAGGGCAGTACCAAACGAACCATCAAAATGTGGAAGTAAGGGCCTCCCCAAAAAATCAGATGTCGATGTCAAACATGTGATTCTGGTTTTGTCAGGAAAGGGAGGCGTTGGGAAGAGTACCATTTCAGTCAATTTAGCATCAGCGCTTGCTAAAAACGGAACCAGGACGGGCATTCTCGACCTCGATATCCACGGCCCGGACCTTGCTATGATGCTTGGTGTCCAGGATCGTAAACTGCAGACTGTGCAAAATAAAATCCAGCCTGTCCAGGTCACCGGCAATCTTAGCGTTTTGTCGATGGCGTTTCTGATCGAAAATTCTACAACTCCCATCGTATGGCGTGGACCGATGAAGATGGCTGCGATCCAGCAGTTCCTGGAAGAAGTTGAGTGGGGCAGTCTCGATTATCTCGTGGTCGACCTACCCCCCGGAACAGGCGATGAGGCTTTGTCAATCATACAGCTCGCACCGAATATTTCGGGAGCAGTCGTCGTGACCACGCCACAACACGTTGCAACGCTCGATGCGGGGAAATCTATACGGTTCGTTCAGAAAATGGATGTACGTGTCCTTGGTGTTATTGAGAACATGAGCGCGCTCTTATGTCCGAAATGCGGGGAAAAGATCGATCTCTTCGGAACGGGCGGTGGCGGGATGCTGGCAGAATTAATGGATGTGCCATTCCTCGGTTCGATCCCTCTCGACCCATCGCTCGTGCGGGCCGGAGACGAAGGGCGGCCCTCTGTAATCGGTCAGGGAGATTCGAAGACTGCACATGCAATCGAGCGGGTCATAGAGAAAATTAAGGAATCGCTCTGATTCCTGGCCCGGAGGTCTGACCGATCCGGGTCATCGACTAACCCATCCCGATCGATGATACAAGGGTTGGTTATTCATACTTACAGATCGAACAACAGGAACAGACAAATCTGATTGGGATCGCAAATGGCTGATAATCCTGAAACCCCAGAAGACCTGTGTCCCCGAAGGGGGAGGCCCCGGATCCGCAGGGTGATAACCGGCAGCCCCGAATTACGGTGCTACCAGCCGCGGTGCTGCCCCGATGGTAATGAAGGAGCTGTACTGCTTCATCCCGAGGAGATCGAACTCATCCGCCTGATCGATATCGAAGGGCTGGAACAGGAGGAGGCTGCAGTCCGGATGGGTGTATCACGTAAAACGGCCTGGCGGGACCTCCAGGATGCCAGGGCAAAGATCGCCGATGCCCTCGTTAATGGGAAAGGAATTGAGATCAGTGGGTGCCAGAGAGCTGCTGAAGGTCAGTGCCCCTGCAAATGCAATAAAAACATGCGGACGGCGGCAGTGAAAGAGTAACACTTCGTCGCTGCCTGGATCGGACATATCCTACTATTTTTTATAATTATGCGCATATGAGTGCTTAGGCCCACGCGTGGGTCGGAAGCTGATGGGCATGACTGACGAACCGATGAAAATCCCCGTAAATTATGTGGAATCCTCAGAAATACTGAAAATCGCCCTTAAAATGACAGGGTCCCCGGTTGCCCTGAAATTTGCGGCGACCAGGGAGGATATTCCTGAAAGCATTGAAGAAATTGAAAAAACCGTCAGGCACTGCTCGATGGTTAACCTGGCGCGGAAGGAAGGGAGGATATTTTTTGCCACGTCTCCGAAACATGAATGTAACGGCGGTGCCTGGGCACTGGGACTAAGGGAAAAAACCCACACTCTCGTCACAGGGGAATTTTATTTCAGGCTTGGGAAGTTTAACAGCGCCGCGGCCTGTAAAAGGACTATGGAGGCGATACCACACCTCAAGACAGGAGAGACCTATGCAACGGTGTATGCACCGCTCGAAAAGGCCCCATTTACCCCCCATGTTATTTTTATCGTCGCAAACCCGTGGAGTATGCTGAAACTGGCCCAATCCTCGTTATTCATGGTCGGAGGAAGAATTCAGGCGGGATTTTCGGGTATCCAGTCGGTATGTTCCGATGCCACGACTCAGACTTACCTGACCGGAAAGCCGAATTTCTCTCTCGGATGCGATGGTTCGAGAAAATATTCAGGCATAGCAGACGATGAGATGGTGATGGGGATGCCGGCAGAACGCCTATCTGAAATCTGTGCCGCGCTCCAGGTGATTACCGCAGCTCCGGGATCCAAAAAATAAATTTTTCAGGAAATCAGAAGTTTCAATCCCGATCTCTTTGTTATTAGCAATAAAAATTATTTATGCTCATATGTGTAAATATTATACCAGGGATGTGATCCCATACCAGATTTTGACGGTACAGGCCCTCTTCACCGGGGAAGAGTTATTGGAAGGGGATTGGGCCCCTGTAATAAAAAATCCCGTTACGACTCCGTAGAAAGAGCGACATCTGATGAACCCCTTCCTGACATTTCCGAGGAAAATAACCTGACCGGTGAGAAATCATGACATCCCCGTTTGTCACTGTGAAAGATCTTTGCATGGAATACGATGGTCACAGGGTCCTTGACGACATCTCGTTTATGATCCCCGAGGGAGAGATCATCGGAATTATAGGAAGAAGCGGTGCAGGGAAAAGTGTGTTGATGCATCTGTTGCGCGGCGTCGAAGACCCGCCGACGGGGGGTTCGGTTATTTACCACGTGGGAGCCTGCCCGGGATGCGATTTTATCGACGTCCAGAGCCGCTCTGGAGAGCCATGTCCGGTCTGCGGTAAAAAACTTGTCGCCACCGACGTCGATCTCTGGGCCGGGGAAAGCGATGGTCTGAAATCCCGGGTAATGCACCGTACGGCCATCATGTTCCAGCGGACCTTTGCCCTGTACGGCGACGATCGCGTTATCGACAATGTCCTTCACGCACTGGATGATATCGATTACCCTTCAGAAAAAGCGATCAGCAGGGCTGCGGATTTGATCGATCAGGTGCGTCTTTCGCACCGGATGATGCATATCGCCCGCGACCTTTCGGGTGGGGAAAAGCAGCGTGTCGTACTGGCCCGGCAACTTGCAAAGAACCCCGCAATGTTGTTTGCCGACGAACCGACGGGAACCCTCGATCCCGAAACGGCGAAAATTGTCCACAGGATGCTTACGGAGTCGGCGAAAATAAATAATATGGGAATCGTCGTTACGTCGCATTTTCCCCACGTGATTGAGGATATGGCAGGCCGTGCCATGCTCCTTGTGAACGGTAAAATTGCTGAAATCGGCAGGCCCTCGGTTGTCATTAAGTCGTTTACAAAGGATTACGAAAACAGCGATGAAATTGAAATCCCGGAACCAGGAGAGACGATTCTATCGGCAAGGGACGTGTGTAAACGTTACATGTCGGTAGACAGGGGCGTTGTCAGGGCCGTGAATACGATGACCTTCGATGTCTCGAAGAAGGAAATATTTGGGATCATTGGTAAGAGCGGTGCAGGAAAAACCACCATTTCGAGGATTATTTCCGGAATCATCGAACCTACCAGTGGTGAAATGAATATCAGGATTGGAGATTCCTGGATCGATATGACAAAACCGGGTATCGATCAAAGGGGACGCGCAAAAGAATATATCGGGCTTCTCCACCAGGAATACGACCTGTATCCTCATCGGACCGTCCTCGATAATCTTTCTGATTCAATAGGGCTCGAATTCCCAAAAGAACTGGCTGTACGCAAGGCAGTGATTACCCTTGGCATGGCAGGGTTTCCTGAAGAGAAAGCAAGAGAAATACTTTCGAGGTATCCCGGCGAGTTGTCGGATGGTGAACGACACAGGGTTGCCCTTGCCCAGGTACTTATAAAGGAACCGAGGATCGTCGTCCTTGATGAACCCACGGGAACCATGGACCCCATCACTAAAATGGATGTAAAGCACTCGATTCTCCATGCACGCGATGAGATGGACGAGACCTTCATCGTCGTTTCCCATGACCTCGAATTCGTCAGGGACATATGCGACAGGGTGGCGCTCGTAAGAGGCGGAAAAATCGTAACTATCGGGCCTGCAAAAGACGTGCTTCTGGAGGAAGCAAAGGTTGAATAACAGCCTCCATGAAAAAACCTCTTTTCCTTTCATTTCCTGCTTATGATCCGAAAGAAAACAATTATCTCGTAAGGATCTCCAAATTCGTTCAATGAAAACCCCTTTCCATATTATGCTCGTGCCGACACTCGGCTGCCCGTCCCGGTGCAGTTACTGCTGGAGTTCGGAAGAGGGGTCTCCCGTCATGTCGCTCGAGACGGTGAAGGAGACCGTAGAGTGGCTGAAACATTTCCGGAGCGACCCTGTGACGATTACGTTCCATGGGGGAGAACCTCTTCTCGCAGGGGCGGAATTTTATCGCCAGGCATTGCCGCTTATCTCCGAAGGACTGAGCCACATGAAACCGTCGTTCGCCATGCAGACCAACCTGTGGCTGATGACACCTGAAACGGCAGATATCCTGGCCTCTTATAATATTCCCCTGGGATCGTCGATCGATGGACCAAAAGGGATCAACGACTCGCAGAGAGGTCAGGGATATTTTGACAAAACGATGAATGGCTATCGGATCGCAAGGGAACACGGCGTAGATGTACGGTTCATCTGCACTTTCACCCGGAGTTCGGTCGTCTCCAAAGAAGAAATTTTTGACTTTTTTTACCGGAACGGCTTTGTCATGAAGTTGCATCCGGCATTGCCTTCGCTTCGGAACAGGGAACCGGAACGATGGGCACTCGAACCCCGGGATTATGGTGAACTTCTCGTGTTCCTGCTCGACAAATCCCTCGATCACATCCAAGACATGGATATCATGAACATCAACGACCTCGTCAGGTGTGTTTTCACAAGGAGGGGAAATGTCTGCACTTTCGCAGATTGCATGGGAAATACGTTTGCAATAGGCCCTGATGGGAATATCTACCCATGTTACCGGTTCGTGGGCATGGACGAATACGTGATGGGACACGTATCTGCCCGTCCTACTGCTGATGAACTTGCACAATCACCTGCAGGAAAACTGATGCAGGAATACAAGGAGTTTGTAGACCGGGAATGCAGAAATTGCAGCCATATCAGGTATTGCAGGGGAGGCTGTCCCTATAATGCAATTGCTCCAACTGAAGGAAAGATTACCGGAGTCGATCCTCATTGCACGGCGTACAAAAGGATTTTCGATGAGATCAGCGAGCGTCTCGAGAAAGAAATGTTTGGGCCCCCATCTCTTGACCGGACAGGATCGGGGGTTCGTGAAGATACCCAAGCAAGGCCACCAATCATGGCATTAGTGAAAAAAATTGTGCTTCAATGAAGTTTTTATTATTCAGTTCCTCCTATTATCGTCGTGATCTACCCGTCAAGAGCGCTGCATAAGATTTATAACCCGATCTCCTTACTCAAATAAAGTTTAATTAAGGAAAAATTACCTTCATAAAATAAGCCGTAACGCCATTATTTTCGCGATCTGGCGAAATAGAGGCAGAAATAAGCCAAATCGTTTCGAAACCTTTAATTAAGTTCTAATCAAGCTGATAATTGAACCACAAAGGGTTTGTACTCGATGTGAGTCGCAATGCAGCATGAACACTCTCGTGCACTATTCAGCACGCAGGGAGGAGGCTAAATGGACAACATTGTATTTAGCATTGGAATTACTGCACTGGCAGGAGCACTTGCCACTGTAGCCGGTGCTGCGGAAGATGTTGAATCAGATATCGGGTCCCAGGGAGATCCGAACTCACAGGTTCAGCTCGCTCCGCAGATGGGTTACATTCATCGGATTTTTAACAAGGCAATTGCTGGTGAACCACCCGCCTGGGGTCTCTGGATCGCTTTGGGTGCCGGGATTGCATGGGCCTTTATGGCCTTGCAGGTAAACCCGATACTCGCGATCGTCCTCGGGTGTGCGTTGGCCACATTCGTCCAGGGCATTTACTCAACCACTGCTTATCTGGGAAGGACGGCAAGTCTTTCCAAGTTTGGACAGCCGGTGTATGTCGACATCTTAAAGTCGATGACCACCGTGAGCATGGCACATGCATTCGTCGCGATATTCGCGACCGTTACGATGTGTCACCTGATGAACACGGCACTCGGCCACCCGTTCCCACTGCCGCTTCTCGGCCTGGTATGGGGGATAGCGCTCGGTGCAGCAGGTTCAGCAACAGGAAACCCGTATTACGGCAAAGAACGCCAGTACCAGAACCAGAAGTTTGGTGCAGGCGTTCCTATCGCCGCATCGGGTAACATCGTCCGTTATGCTGAAGCAGGCGAAAGGAACTCGCTCGACAACGGGTTCTTCACCGCGAAACTCGGCGGCCCGGCATCGGGTGTGTGTTTCGGACTGATCGTATTCCTTGAACTCTGGCGTACCGTCCTGTTTGACCAGGTCGGAGCAGGCTGGGGTGCAATCATTGTCGGTATCATTATTATCCTGATCTTCATCGTGATCGACCGCTACATGGAGGTCTGGGCACGGAAGAATTACGGACCGTACACCAAGCCGGAGGAGGCATCCTCATGACCGCGATCGAGGCAAAACCAGCATCGGGTTCGATAAAAATTGAGCCAATTCCGGCACTGGTCTCACTGATCATCTTCGTGGTTATTTTCGGACTGATGTACTTCTTCGGGGCATCGATTCCCGGAGGGATGATCGCATTGGTCGGCATAGTGATCGGAGGTCTCCTCATCGGTTTCGGAGTCCACTTCGTGCCGGTCGGCGGTGCACCAGCAGCCATGGGCCAGGCACCCGGTATCGCAACCGGAGTGGCAATGCTTGCAGCCGGAGGCGGACTCGCAGGTCTGTTCGGAGGGGCCTGGGCAGCACCGCAGGGTCTGGTTGTTGCCGTTGTCACCGGTGCAATCGGCGGCGGCATGATGCTTGCCATCACGTGTTTCATGGTGAACTTCATCTACATCTACGGCATGGGTATTCCCGCTGCTTCCGGAAAGGTCAAAAAAGACCCGCTAACGGGAGATTCACAGCCTGAATTCAAATCCCAGGGTACCGAGGGTCACGGGCTTCCGTTTGTCTCCTTTATCGGAGGCGTTATCGGGGGGATCCTTGGTGGTGCCGGCGGGACATTGATCTACATCATGCTCCTCGACGTTTATACGGCAACCCTGCCCGGTGTACTGAAGACAACAGCCACGCAGATCACCGGGGTAGCCGTATCTCTCGCAGGTATATTCGCAGTCGGGATGTTCCTCGTCATTGCAGTACTTGCAGCATACAACATCACCGGTACGATCGAAGGCCCGCACGACCCGAAATTCAAGAGGTTCCCACGGGACATAATTGCCTCCGCAGTGGCTGCAGCCGTCTGCGGAATTCTTGCAATTATGCTCGTGGCGGTATGAGGTGTGAATATGACGGTAAAAGTTGAAGTTATCGAAGGTGGCGTTCCCCACCAGAAGATCCTCATCGCCGGACTCCTGCTCGCACTGATCGGGCTTTATCTCTCATACCTGGACGTAATAGCCGGGACCCAGATGTTTGCATTCTTCGGCGGTCTGGCCGCAATCGCAGCCCTGATATGGGGCAGCCACACCATAAAGGTCCTAGCAAGTTACGGTATCGGTACGGGTGTCCCATCCCTCGGGATGATCGCCTTCGGTTCCGGCGTTATTGCCTACCTGTTCGCTTCAAAGTTTGGCATCGCTGCGCCAATCGTTGCAATAATAATTGCTGCGATTGTCGGGCTGATCCTCGGGTATCTTGCGAACAACGTTGTATCGATGCATATCCCGGTAATGATCAAATCTCTTACCGAGCTCGCTGTTGTCGGCGCACTGACCCTGATGGGATATTCGGCCATGATGACCGGGTCGTTCTCGTTTACACCAAGTTCGCCGGTGCTATTTTCGCTGACGACCGGATCGGTAAAAGTTCTCGGTATGGCCGTGCCATCCTACCAGTATTCGTTCATTGGCGGAGCACTTATCGCAACGCTATTCCTGCTTAGTGCCATTGCAATCCAGCACCCGTTCAATGCATGTCTCGGACCAGGCTGGAAGCAGGACCGTATGCTCATGCTTACCGCAGAATGCGGGTTCCTGACGATGATGCTTGCAGCGATTATGTCGGTTGCCCTGGTAAGCGTCGGTGCGGCACTGCTCTCATTCATTATCGGACTAATCGGCTGGATTTACACCTATTCGAAGTACATCTGCCTCTCCAAGCGGGATGCAGCAGCATGGCTCGATATGAAACCGATTCCTGAGCTGGAGGGACACTGAAATGTACATCCAGGTACTTCCGGAATACGGACTTGTCGCCGACCCGATGGTAGGGATTGTAACAGCGGCCGGAGAGTCGCTGGCGCCTATAATAGAAAAGGTCGAACTGCTCGATGCGGTGTCTGATGACCTCGTGAACATGCTATCAGGACAGGGTAATTTCCTTGCTTCGTTCCCGGGAAGGGAGAAATCCCTTG
>DATJQJ010000028.1:0-76288 GCA_035505975.1 Methanoregulaceae archaeon | reverse complement strand
CATTCACGTCCTGCCGCCGCCGCCAGCCACGACATACCCGACACCCACCCCGACACCGGCACCGGTGCCCGTGATCTATCCTGATTTCGCGGCAAATGTGACCTCGGGACCTGCCCCGCTCCTGGTACAGTTCAGCGACGTCTCGGGCGGTGCAACGCCGGTCACCTGGTTCTGGGACTTTGGCGACGGGTCGAATTCCACCGTCCAGAACCCCCTCCACTGGTTCAACAAATCAGGTAATTATACGATCATCCTGAAAGCGACCGCCGGCGGGCCGGCATACACAAAGGTAAAGGAGAGTTATATCCTGGTAACAAGTCCTTCCGGTGAGATCCCTCTCCAGATGGTGCTTATCGTCGTAGTCGTCATCGTGCTTCTGGTTGTCATTATCATGATCCTTCGTGGGCGGGGAAGAAGACCAAAGCCTCATGCAGGAGGACATAAGGAAGAGACGCTTTCTGAACACGAACCTTCGTCAGGGTCGCATTCGCACCATGGCGGAGACCTGTAACGAATTTTTCCATACCTTATTTTTTTCTCTTCCACGGGTCTGGCACGGGGATTGAAAATCGTGCATATTCTTCCGGAATGCCAGAAATGTTGCTGTTTGCGTCGCCCATGGAATCCTGATAAAATTGGCCTGATACTACCTTTAATCTTCTTTTTTTCTCCCGGAGAGCCGTCATTTCCGGAGACATAAAGGTATTCCATTAGTATTATGATACAAAAGCAAGCATATACTAAACAATGGACGATAAGCAGTACGATTCCTTAAAAATTGAAAATATCGTTGCTTCGGGGGCAATTGCCGATTCCATAGATCTTTTGGAGATTTCAAAAAAGATAGAGAATTGCGAACTCAATACAAAGCGGTTTCCTGGAGCGGTATTCAGGATAGAAAAACCGAAAATTGCCTCGCTGATCTTCTCGTCCGGGAAAGTGGTCCTGACCGGCATCAGGGACCGGGATGCACTGAACGAAGGTCTCAAACTGATAATAAAATCCATGAAAGAGGCCGGTGTGCAGACCTACGAAGAACCGAGGGTCGCGATCACCAATATCGTCTGCTCGTACGACATCGGGAAATACATCAACCTGAACAAGGTAGTCATTACCTTAAACCTCGAAAATATCGAATATGAACCTGAACAGTTCCCAGGACTTGTCTACCGGATCAAAGACCCGAAAATTGTCGCATTATTGTTCTCTTCAGGGAAGATTATCTTAACAGGCGGGAAAAACCTCGAGGACATCAAAAGGGGCCTCGATTTCCTCGAGCAGAAACTTGGCAGCATCATGTAGTCTGGCCTTTCAATAATTCTGATGGTCATTATGGGCCTCCCTTTTTACATCGTCGACGTTTTCACCGGAACAAAATACACCGGCAACCAGTTGGCCGTGGTTTGCGATGCCTGGGACCTGTCCGATGCGTCAATGCAGGAAATCGCCCGCGAAATGCACTTTTCTGAAACTACGTTCATCCGTTCGGAGGGGACGGCAGATAACTCGTTTTGCGTGCGCATCTTTACCCCCGAACACGAAGTTCCTTTTGCCGGACATCCCGTTCTCGGCACTGCGTATATCCTCCAGACAAAGAAAATCCGACGACCTGTAGGTGACATCGTAATAGACCTTGCAGCCGGCAGGATTCCGGTATCCCTGACATACCAAAACGGCATTCCCGATACTCTCTGGATGCGACAGAACACCCCGGTATTTACGGGGACCTTCCCTCCGGCAGCTATCGCCCGAGTCCTTTCCCTTTCCGAGGAGACGATCGATACCCGTTTCCCGGTAGAGGAGGTTTCGACCGGGCTTCCGGTCATCATCGTCCCCCTGAAAACCAGGAAAGCGTTGTCAGAGGCAAAGATCGACAGAGATGAATACAACCGCCTCGTCAGATCCAACGATGCAAAGGCGATATTTATCTTCTGCCCGGAGCCATATCAGCCAGGTAGCACCTTCAGTGCACGAATGTTCGCCGACTACTATGGGGTCCCCGAAGACCCGGCAACAGGCAGTGCCAACGGCTGCCTTGCAGGATATTTAGTCAGTCATCGCTATCTGGGCAGCGACGCGATCGATATCAGGGTGGATCAGGGGTATGAGATCAACCGCCCCTCCCTGCTGCGCAGCCGGGCAGTGTTGCGTGGGGACACGATCGAGGTGTTCGTCGGCGGAAACGTGGTCATGATCGCGGAAGGGGAACTCGTCTGACGATAAATGGACGATGACAAGATAGCGGATTTGTGGGGGAGTCATATTCCCTCCCTGATCCAATGATGGATCAGAATGCTACCAAAACAATGAATTTAAGTTAACCTGACGCTCCAGGGGCTCCGCCCCGCCGCTGCGGCGACCCCGGGCGGGATAGGGACTGTACCGGGAACCAGATACGTCTCAATCCAGACCCCCTGTCCACTGACGATCCAACTTGGGGGTAGGGCAGGGTGGGGTTGGAACCCCCTTCTGTCGATGTAGCATCTTAATATGGCCGAAAATTTTAACGGAAAACAAAAATTTTCACCATGGAACCGTGAATCTCTCTACCAGAACCGGTGCGTCCTGATAAAGTTCCTTTCCGACTTCAGGATCTCCCGGTAGAAGGCATCGCCCTCTGTCAACGTGGATAATATCCGGGAAGTCTGTTCAGGGCCGACACCTTTCCCTGCAAGGGCGATCACCGCTTTTTTTCCGCTCGAAAGGACAATATTTGCGCTCTTCATAAGCCTGGCTACGATGGCCTGCTCGTCTTCGGTCTTTCGCTGTTTGTTCACGAGCACATAGTGTTCCTCGTCCCACGGTTTGAGCACGGCAATCAGCCTCGCATGACAATTGGGGCACTCCGGATGTTCAGGGACTCTTTCGACGGTTGTCCTGCTCTTCCACTTCCGGCAGTTCATGCAGGCCAGGATCACTTCCTGCTGTGACAGCCGGCGCTTCAGGGTGGAGATCACGGCCTGATCTGCAGTAGGGGGTGGGATCTGGTCCCGGGACGAAGTGAACAGCGCCTCGGCACCGAGGAGACTTACGGGCCCGATGTGGATTTTGATCGTCCCGGATTGAAGCCCGGACACGATCTGCGACGCACTCTCCACATCCATATACACCGAGAACAGTTCGCGGTATACCTCGTCCTGCACCACGGTGTCCTCAAACATGTCGGTAAGGCGATGGATCGAGAGCCTCTCGTAGTCGGCGTCAGGGTCAATCGCACCGAACTTCTTTGCAATCTGGACGAGCTTCCATTTGAACAGGGCGGTGCGCTTGAGTGCAAGCCATAGGACTCCCCTGATGTAGTCAGGGTCAAGTCCGGCAAGGACATCCCTGACATCGGCAGCCCTGATGGTGTTCGGGAGCCTGATCAGGGCCCGGTAGGCATCCACCTCGATACCTACCGTGGTCCCGTAGCGGGCCGAGATCAGGATGGAGACGACCCGGGCCAGCGCTTCATTCGCCTTATGTCCCGCACAGATATTACAGACTACCCCTTCCTGGGCATTTTCGAGGGTGATAACTGCGTCGGTTGGAATAACCGAGCGGTTTTTATCCATTTCCGAAAGAAACCCTTCGACAAACCTGATTGCCTTGGCGTTATCGGAATAGCGGTCGATCTCCCGGCTCCTCCGGAGGGCCCCGACCTCCCGCGCAATTTCGAAAGGAACGGGGATCTGCTCGCCTTCCCAGGAAGGCAGCTCGCCCTTGACCCTTTTTGCGGGCTCGACCGTGATCCTCCCGTCCTCGATATCAAGGACGCGCCAGAGCTGGCCCTTCGTGATAAATACGGCCCCGGTATAGACCCAGCCGACGACAAACGATTCGTCGAGCATGGCGACGGTCTTTCTCGACACCATGTCGAAGACCGGCATTTTCTGTTCGTCATGGATCATCGAAAGATTTCCGGCCAGATAACGGCGGGCCCTCGCTGTTGTGACGATATTATCGCCGTCTCTCCTGATGAGCCGGTGGTCTTCCATCTGGGAACATACCTTCGGGATCAATGCCTGGTCCTTTGAAAAAACCGAAGTCCTCCCGACGACAGTAACTATTTTTGCCAGGGGCAACTGCCCATACTCTACAGCCATCGCGGCGATCTGGTTTGCAAGCACGTCAGCGGCGTCATGTGGGATCCTGACCGGCTCTATCTCATTTGCTCTTGCCTTACGGGCGATTACCAGCGATTCCAGGAGATCGTCGAACCCGGTTGCGAAAATGGTCCCTTTCGAAACGACGTCGAGCCTGTGGCCGGCACGTCCCACCCGCTGGATCAGCCTCGATACTTCACGGGGCGACCCGAACTGGATGACATGACCGACATGGCCGATATCGATGCCGAGTTCCATCGAGGAGGTGCATATCAGGGCCTTGATGGCACCCGACCTGAACCGGTCTTCGGCCTCGACCCGCACCTCTTTCGAGAGCGAGCCATGGTGGACTTCGACATCTCCCCTCTGGTACAATGCATGGCCAAGCGCTTCGGCCGTGACCCTGGTATTCGTGAAAACGAGTGTGGACCCGTGGCGGTCGATAGATTTTGCGACACAATCCGCCTGTCTTTCGAAGGAGTCTCCGATGTATCTCACTTTGATATCGAGATGTTTGGCAACCGGGACCGATACGAGCGAGAATGGCCGGTCTCCGCAGAGGAACTTACCGACATCGCCTGGGTTCCCGACAGTTGCCGAGAGCCCTATTCTTTGGAATTCCCCTGCATGCTCGACGAGCCGCTCGAGAGCCACCGCAAGCTGGACACCGCGCTTGCTCCCGGCGAGTTCGTGTATTTCATCCACGATGACATATTTCACGCCTGCCAGGTGTTTGCGGAGGATTTTCCCCATGAACATCGCCTGGATCGTTTCAGGCGTAGTGATGAGGAGATCTGGTGGGGACAGGGCCTGTTTCCTTCGGTCAGTTGCCGTGGTGTCCCCATGCCTGACGCCAACGGTGAAACCGAGTTCCCTGCACCACCATTTCAAGCGTTCGAGCATATCGCGGTTCAGGGAACGGAGGGGAGTGATATAGAGGGTTTTAAACCCGGTGCCCTGGATCGAAAGCATCCGGTGGAAGACCGGAAGCATGGCACTTTCTGTCTTTCCGGTCCCGGTCGGTGCGATCAGCAGGATATGGTCTCCTGAGAGTCCCCGGGGGATTGCCTGCTTCTGCACCTCCGAAAGGACGGAAAAACCCCTTTTCCGGATACATTCCTGTATCCTCGGGTCAAGCTCCCGTGGAATCATGCTCCTCCACAGAAGAAAGCGGGCCGATGTATGTCCCGTCAGGCAGAAATATCTCGCAGGAGGCCTTATCCATACACCTCGACAGCGGGGAGATCGGCGATGCAACGATCTTCTGGATATCGAACCCCGACAGTTCGTTAAAAGCCGGTACGAACAGGACCCTGCTCTTCCCCACAGGGTCAGATTCGGTAAGGTCCCCCCCGGTCAGGGGACAGGGATCCGTGCAGCCGGACGGTTTCGGCTGACCCCGTCTCATAGACGGCCGGATATTCCTGCCATGAGACGCGATTCCAGTTCCGGAACCGTCGCTCCCGAAAAGGTCCGGAGCTGGTCCGACCGGCTGGATATTCTCATGCTTCCCGGCAACAAAACATTCGTCCCGCAGCATCGCAAAAAGGTATGCAGGGGAACGAAGAGAACACCCTACTTCGTCCTGCAGGCAGACGAAGGGGTGATGGTGTCCGGCAATGAGGAGGTGCCCCGCAAGCGACGGGTCCGGATACATGTGGCCGTGAAGGTATCCGCATCCATCCACCAATGTCCCGTTTCTGGGTAACATTTCTTCAGGTGAGAGGAACCGTTCGATCCCGGTATCGTGGTTCCCTGGTGTTACCCTGAGGAGCCCATGCTTCCGGAATGCCGAGAGCATCCCGGGAAGTTCACGATATTCCTGCATTGTCGTCGTAGGGATGCTGTGCTTGACATCACCGAGGAGGAGAATGATATCGGGCCCCGCCTCCCTGATACAGCGGAGAGCCTTCTCCTGCCGCTGGCGGCTTCTGCTTTGGAAATATATGCCGTGCCGTGCCAGGTCGGATTCAATACCGAGGTGCAGGTCGGCGATGACCAGGACACGCAGTTCGTTGCTGACAAGGAGAGCAGGGCCGCCCCCGATGAATTCGAGGTTCATAGCAGTTTTACCATGCCTGCAGCCGGCTGGTAGCATTCGTCTTCAGCGACCAGCTGACGCACAGTGGCGAGGACCTGGTCTTCCCTGATCCCCCTATTCACCGCTGACCTGACCAGTTCTGCAAGGACAATTCCCTTCGGCCCGCTCCCGGTACGGATCAGTTCGACGATCGCCTCACGTGGGTCGGGGGCTTTGATCTCGCCGCCTTTCACCGGCCCGGCCTTTGCAAGGGCATCCCGAACCATTACCTCAATTTCATGGAGTTGTGCGTAATCGGGGTGGTAATGACGTATAGCCTCCCTGAGCTCATTGGAGATCGTATTGTCTCCGGACCTGCATTCCATAGCAGATTTCATCCTCGCGAGCCGGTCAAGAGTAATTTCAGCCGTCCTGATGATCCAGGTGTCACGCACGGACCTGTCTGTCACTCTGATATCGATCGGCCTGACTATGACCGGTGCCCCGGTCTTTTGCCTCAGGGGCTGGACCTCCCCGGTCACGGCTATAAACAGGGGCGGTTCCATCCTCTGCAGGGCCTCGCGTATTGCCGTGTCCTGTCGGCCGGGCACCAGGTGAAACATGCCTGTGGGATCCGCCACCCAGACCTCCATGAAATCTCCCGGCCTGGTATCGATGCGTGTCAGGACGCCGACCAGAAAGATACCGGTGCAGCAGGCACCACCGGGCGTGATGACGACGGGAGACAGATAGGTTTTGCCCGTTACCTGCAGGGTGGACTTCGCAAGCTCACCGGCAAAGACCCGTGTCTGGGCATTCATGAAGGAATCACCCGGATATCCCTAAGCAGGGCTAAAAATGGGTTGCTTTTCGTTCCGCCTGCCTGAGCTGAAGTCACTGCCACAATACACCAGATAAAGTACGTACTATCTCCCTGACAGGAAATAGCCATTAGGTTGATGGCACGGCTTCACGGGAACAATGCGGTCATCTCAAGACCGGACCGGGGGTGAGTAAAATTTCATCATATCAATCGGTGACGTGTTACGAGGTATTGAAAAATTCAACAGAATCGATTTTTAATAATCTGATGCTCCCGGGGCTCTACCCCGCCGCTGCGGCGACCCCGGTTGGGATAGGGAATGCACGAGTGAGTGATTAATTCATAACTCTTTCAACCCTGTCCACTGGCAATCCTAATGGGGGAGGGACACGGAGTGGATGAAACCCCTCCTGCCATCGTGGCACCTTATATGGGTTTTAATATCGAAGTTGTCATCTGATTTTTTTCAAATGGGTCCGACCCCATGACGATAAGGAATATAAAATATAGTCCAACCGCGACATCTTAAGTGATAAAACCGGGGATGTGCAGATGGATGATTCGAATACGATATGGATTGAAAAATACCGGCCGGTTAAATTGTCCGATATCGTCGGACAGGATGAAATTATCGAACGGCTGTCATCGTACGTAAAAGCCGGGAGCCTCCCGCACCTCCTGTTCACCGGTAATGCGGGGGTCGGGAAGACGACCGCGGCCGTGGCGCTGGCCAGGGAATTTTTCGGCGAATCGTGGCACATGAACTTCCGTGAGCTCAATGCCTCGGATGAGCGTGGCATCGAAGTGGTCAGGAACCAGATAAAACAGTTTGCCAGGACGTCCCCGCTTGGCGGCGCCAGTTTCAAGATCCTTTTTCTCGACGAAGCGGACGCCCTGACTCCGGACGCACAGGCGGCACTCAGGAGGACGATGGAAAGCTATGCGATGACCTGCCGGTTCATTCTTTCCTGTAACTATTCGTCGAAGATCATCGACCCGATCCAGAGCAGGTGTGCGATATATCGGTTCAGACCGCTCGGCAGGGATGCAGTTGTCGAAGAGATCATGCGGATCGCCGCACATGAAGGGATCACGGTATCTGACGACGCAGTAGATGCGATAGTGTATATCTCACAGGGAGATATGCGGAAGGCCATCAACGCTCTCCAGGGTGCAGCGATCGTCAACCCGTCGATCACCGGGCAGATGGTGTATGCGATCACCGCTACGGCTCGCCCTGACGAGATAAACGAGCTGCTCGACCTGTCGCTTTCAGGTGACTTTGATGGCGCCGAGACCACTCTTGCCCGTCTTCTTCATGACCGGGGAATTGCACCGAACGAACTGTTGAACCAGTGTTACCGGGCCCTGCTCCGCCGCGATATGAGCCCTGATGTCAGGGTAGCGATGATCGACCATATCGGCGAGACTGATTTCCGCCTTTCCGAGGGTGCAGACAGCGATATCCAGATGGAGGCGCTTATCGCCCGGTTTGTCATGACGGCAACGGGAACGGGATCCCGTGGACGGTGAGACGGGCGGAATGGACGAGATTGAGGCAGAGATCACGAGCAGGGATGCGGAGTGGTCGAGGTTTTTAAAAACACGGTATAAAAAGCAGCTTTCCGAGCTCACCCGTGAATATCCGTACAGAAGGTCTCTCGTAATCGATTACCGTGAAGTGGAGAGTTTTGGCAAGACAGGTATCAGGCTTGCAGACCAGTTGCTCGCGAACCCCGGCACGGTCCTTGACGATGTCCGCGATGCGATTAAGAACCATCAGCTCGTCAAAACAAAAGGCGGGCAGCCGGCCGAACACATCAATATCAGGTTTATAAACCTCCCGAAAAAGACCGGGATCCGTCACATCCGGAGCGATGACATAAACACGTTCATCACGGTCGAAGGGATCCTCAGAAAAACAACCGAAGTCCGTCCGCGTATTGTCAATGCCGTTTTTCGGTGTCCCGGGGGCCACATAACGGAAAAGAGGCAGGGTTATGGCCAGTTTATCGAGCCCGACGGCTGTGCGACCGACGGCTGCACCTTCAAGAAACTTGAGCTGATCCCGAAAAGGTCGAGGTTCG
Organism: Methanoregulaceae archaeon; assembly: GCA_035505975.1. Lineage (GTDB taxonomy): Archaea > Halobacteriota > Methanomicrobia > Methanomicrobiales > Methanospirillaceae > CAIKOD01. The sequence goes on along the minus strand of DATJQJ010000028.1, from coordinate 67,273 downwards.
TCGACTCCCAGAAGATCAGGATCCAGGAGCAACCCGAGGGGCTCAGGGGCGGGGAGCAGCCACAGACGCTTGATGTGGACGTCACCGACGACCTCACGGGCATAGTCGCTCCCGGGGACCGGGTGGTGATGAATGGGATCCTCCGCTCGATGCAGCGGATCACCCATGGGACCAAGAGCACGATCTTCGATATCTACCTCGAATGCAACTCGATCGAGGTGGCAGAAAAGGAATTCGAGGAGGTCGAGATAGACGAGAAATCAGAGGAAGAGATCATCGCGTTAAGCAGTGACCCCCAGGTCTACCGGAAGATCATCCGTTCTATCGCCCCGACAATTTACGGGAATGAAGACGTCAAAGAAGCAATTGCGCTCCAGTTGTTCGGGGGGATTATGAAAGAGATGCCTGACGGGAGCCACCTGAGGGGAGATATCCACGTCCTCCTGATTGGAGACCCGGGAATTGCGAAAAGTCAGCTCCTCCGTTACGTCATCAAACTCTCCCCACGCGGGATCTATACCAGCGGGCAGTCGTCGACTTCCGCAGGGCTCACTGCCACGGCGGTAAAAGATGAATTCGGGGACGGTCGCTGGACTCTCGAAGCGGGAGCCCTGGTCCTTGCCGATATGGGTGTGGCGGCAGTCGACGAGATGGACAAGATGCAGAAAGAAGACCGGAGTGCGCTTCACGAAGCAATGGAGCAGCAGTCAATCAGTGTCGCCAAGGCCGGGATCACGGCGACTCTCAAGTCCAGGTGTGCACTCCTCGGTGCAGCAAACCCGAAGTACGGCAGGTTCGATGATTTCGCCCCGATATCCGACCAGATCAATATGCCTGCCTCACTCCTCTCCAGGTTCGACCTGATCTTCGTGATGACCGATAAGCCCGATAAAACGAGGGACAATGCCATCGCTGACCATATCCTCAAGGCGCACGGCATCGGGGAGTTGATCGAGCAACACAGGAAAAGCCCGATCGACGGGGTAAACGACGACTTTATCGCAGACCAGTTAAAGCCGGTAACGCCGGAGATCGATCCTGCACTGTTCCGGAAGTACGTCGCCTATGCCAAGCGCACGTGTTTCCCAATCCTGTCCCAGGAAGCGAAGGATACCCTGATTGCCTATTACATGAACTTAAGGGACATCGCAGATTCAAGCAAGCCCGTCCCGGTAACTGCCCGGCAGCTCGAGGCCCTTGTCAGGCTTGCTGAAGCGAGCGCACGGATCAGGCTCTCCAGGAAGATCGAGAAACCCGATGCCGAACGGGTAGTCCATATCGTCGACACCTGTCTTCGGCAGGTCGCTTACGATGCGAAGACCGGCAGCTTCGATATCGACAAGATGATGACCGGGTTTTCGAAAGTCAAACGCGACCTCATCAGGATGATCAAGGAGACGATCAAGGGTCTCGCCGACGAGACAGGGAGAGCCCCAAAGGAGCAGGTCATCGAGGTGCTTACCCAAAAAGGGATCTCCCGGGAGGAGGCCCAGAAGCAGATCGAGATGTTCCTGCGCCAGGGTGAGGCAATGGAGCCGAAATCAGGTTTTATCAAACTAATCTGATTGCCGGACAAAATTGCGGAGATTGAAGAGATGAACTACATGGTATCCGATCGCGAACGGGCGGTATTCGAAGCGGCCATAAAACTTGGGGCACTCTATCACCAGTGGGTAGGGACTCCGGTATCGGCCGGTTCAGCCCGGACACTCGAGCAGGCGATCGAAAAAAGCGTAATATTGCAGCCGTTCGTCGAGGAGATCACCGTGAAACTCGACCGGGGCCGAATGTCTCCGAATGCGTTCGGTTACAGTGAACTTTGCGGGCTGATGTTCGATGTTGAGATCATAACACGTGTGGGATTTTCGTACTGCCGGGCACGATTAAAACCACACGGGGATTACCCCATGATGGAGATCGCGGAGATCCATGAATTACGAACGGGTTCCGCTGACCGATGACCATATCCATATCGACCCGAGAAACGGCCGGGGTATCGAGGCGGCAAAGGATTTCCTCCGTGCCGGAGGCACCCATATGTTCCTCGTCTCGAAGCCGTCCTCCTGCCTTGGGATCGAGCCTGACCAGGGTATCGATTATCGTCCCGTTTTCGACGAGACTATCAGGATTGGCGGCCTGATCCGCGAGACAGGGCTTGTTGTTTACCCGGTGCTTGGCGTTCATCCGGCCGAAGTTTCCCGGCTTGCCGGGCGGTATTCACCCTGGGAAGCGGGAGAGATCATGAAAGGGGGACTCGATTGCGCTGGCCGGTACGTTGAGGAAGGCCTCGCCGTCGGGTTGAAGAGCGGCAGACCCCACTATGAGACAACTGCTGAAATAATGGCGGTATCGAATGACGTGCTCACGCATGCATTCGCCCTCGCTGCCGAGTTGGACTGCGCGGTACAGGTCCATGCCGAGACCGGGCCGTGCAGCGACATGATCGCAATGGCGCAATCTGCAGGTCTCGACCCACGGCGGATCGTTAAACATTATGCCACACCCGATACCCCGTTGATGCCTTCGCTCCTCGCCACTCACGAAGCAATTCCCTCCCTCTGCCGCGAAGGGAGGATGTTGACTATGGAAAGCGACTACATGGATGAAAACAGCAGCCCGGGAGCTGTTATCGGACCTAAATCCGTCCCCAGGTTTACACGGCGCCTCCTCGATAAAGGACTGCTTACGGCCGATGATGTATGCCGGATTCATACCGACACCCCGTCGAAGGTCTATGGCGTCGATATTTTTCTCTGATTTGCCACAGATCATATTTTTATTACGCTCGCCCGATCCATAACTGATGGGATGTATTTAAAAATTCATCGCGCCTACGACGGCTCGTCGGTCGTTGCGGTATGCGACAGGGAACTCCTCAACAGACGGATCAGGCATGGGGAGATCGAGATCCATGTCAGCGAGTCCTTTTACGGTACCACTCCGGCCAGTGAGTCAGAAGTTGCAAATGCGATACGGGAGGCGGATAATATCAATATCATTGGCGTCCGGGCTGTAGCCGTGGCAGCCGGCCTCGGGCTGATCGACCCATCGGGTTGCCTCCTGATCGACGGCATACCGCATGCACAGATTTTCAGGATATGATTTATTGCATAGGGTGCCTTCATATCATAACCATAGTCATTTTGAAGGGCATCTCATGCGCTCTTTGAGGTAGGACATGAAGATTCAGGAACTGATCTGTCCGCAATGTGGAGGAAAATCCGAAGGGGAGGGGCTCTGTAATACCTGCCGGGTTTCCCAGACCCGCTGGGTCACCATCGATCCGAGGGTGACAAGTACCTACTGTCCTTCCTGTAATGCCCAGAAAACGGTCAGCACGTGGACTGACAGCGAACGGTCACGTGAGGAGATCGGTCCTGAACTGGTGCGAAATGCCGTTCATCTCCATAAGGACGTAAAATCACCTAAAATCGATATTGCCATCAGGGACCGTTCCGAAAACCGTTCCTATGCCGATGTCGATGTAAGCGGTATATTGTACGGAATCCGGGTCGACCAGCGTGCCACCGTCGAAATCATCTGGAACAAAGAACAGTGCAACCGGTGCAACCGTATCAGCGGCAGTTATTATGAAGGGATTGTCCAGGTGAGGGCAAATGGGAGGAAAATTCTCCCCGGCGAAGTGCTTGCCGCTAGGGAAATTGCCTGCGAAACCGAGGACCAGATGCAGGCAGGAGGGGACAGGCTATCCTATATCTCCGAGATGGAAGAGACGCGGGAAGGGCTCGACATCACCATCGGTTCGCAGCAGATTGGGCTCGCAATCTCCCAGGCCCTGGTACAGCGCCTGGGCGGCAGATATTCGACCCACCCGAAACTTGTCGGGGAAAAAGCGGGAAAGAAATTATTCAGGGTGACCTATTCGGTCCGCCTTCCCCGGTACATCAGGGGTGATGTCCTGCGGATCGGGAGGACATATGGCCAGGTTATCCAGGTCGACGGGCATTCGATAAAATACGGCGACCTTACCAATGGTTCTGTCAGGACCACACGCGAAGACGAAATAGACGAGCTCGTCGGCAATATCAGGGACGCTGCAGATGCCCTCGTCGCGTACGTCGATGGAGATATCATTGGTCTCGTCGATTCGGGCACGGGTTCGGCCTGCGAATGCCTGAGGGGGCCATGGCAAAAGGTCGGCCCAGGTGAACATATCCGGGTAATCCGGGACAGGGATACCCTGATACCGGTGTGGTGATCATGGTCTTACGGGTACGACAGGTGCCGGTTTCGGTCCTCTGCGACAGTCTGCAGGAAGACTGGGTGGATGCGACAAAAAAGCCGTTCGTAAAGGGAGACACTGCGTTTATCCCGGTCAAAGAGCATTATCATTCGGAGGGTGTCCTCGACCGACGGAAACCGTACCAGGGGAGAGGGTACCATATGATCGGCGATGTGGCACTGGTCAGGGGAAGGAAACCCTCTGCTGAAGAACTGGAAAATCTCGTATCATGGAGAAAACCGAGAGGAGTGCTATGGATACGATCGGTGCAGGGAGACGAGAGGATCCCGGAATCAGAGCTCGTTTACGGAACGGCCGGGGAAGTCATCCACCGGGAACAAGGTCTCTCGTATGTCCTCGACCCATCGAAAGTGATGTTTTCGCAGGGGAACCGTCCCGAAAAGGTCAGGATGGCTGCCCTGGTAAGACCCGGGGAGGCGGTGGCCGATATGTTTGCCGGTATCGGCTATTTCAGCATCCCGATGGCCCATGCAGGAGCCGTCGTCCACGCGATGGAGATCAACCCGGTGGCGTTCCGATATCTCGAGATCAATACCAGGCTGAACCACCTGGAAGCCGTTCTGGAACCCGAGTGCGGGGATTGCAGGTTGCTCCTTGATGGATATTACGACCGGATAGTGATGGGTCATTTCAGTTCCAGGGACATGGTTTCCGATGCCCTGGAACACGTCCATCGCGGGAGCAAAATGCACATCCATTCGTCGGGAAAAGTCCCGCCGGAAATCGCCAAAACTATCGAAGAGGCAGGCTACGACCCGATCATCGTGGTAAGGACGGTTAAGAAAACCGGACCTGGGAACTGGCATTTCGTGCAGGATGTGGTGCTCAGATGACGACCCAGGGGAGCTTATCGGGAAAACTCATCGTACTCGGTGTTACCGGGAGCATCGCTGCCGTGGAGACCGTGAAGCTCTGTCACGAGTTGCGCCGTCAGGGGGCGACGGTCCAGGCGGTAATGAGCGAAGCGGCCCGGGGCATCATTAATCCCGAAGCACTCGTATACGCGACCGGGAGACCGGTAATCACCGCCTGCACCGGCCTCGTGGAACACGTCAGATACTGTGGGGAGGGTGGAGAGGGCGACCTGCTCCTGATCGCTCCCTGCACGGCAAATACGATAGGGAAAATAGCGGCAGGGATCGACGACACCGCAGTCACCACCTTTGCAACAACGGCAATAGGTCGCGGGATGCCCGTTATTATCGCCCCGGCGATGCACGAATCCATGTACCGTCATCCGGCCGTCAGGGAAAATCTCCGGCGGCTGGAGTCGTTTGGGATTACCGTTATCCCGCCAAAGATCGAAGAGCAGCGTGCAAAGGTGGCCGATGTAGGGGATATCGTGCTCCACACGGCGAGGGGGGCCGGGGGGGGAATGCTCCGGGGAAAAAGCGTACTGGTCACCAGCGGCGCATGTCGGGAACCTGTAGATGATGTACGGGTCCTGACGACTCGTGCAACAGGAATGATGGGAAGGGCAGTAGCACTCGAAGCATTCCGCCTCGGGGCCGATGTCACCGTTGTCCATCGGGATACATTCCCATGCGTCAGGAATATCGCTGCAACATCTGCAGAAGAGATGAGGAAGGCAGTACTCGATTTTTGCAGGGACCACCGGATCGATTTTTATATCAGCGCTGCCGCTATCTCGGATTTTTCGCCGCAGCGGAAACCTGGAAAGATCCCGAGCGGAAACGAGGTAACCGTGCACCTGAACCCTCTCCCGAAACTTCTGCCAGAGGTCGCCGGCGCCTGCGAGGGGAATCCCGTAATTGTGGCGTTCAAGCTTGGAAACGATGAAGAAGAGCGGGCCCGGCAGATGATCGGCAACGGGGTCACAATGGTGGTCCTCAACACACCTGACGTGATGGGATCGGAAAACGGGAAGTTCGTCATCGTCACAGGAATTGAGCGTGAAGAGCTTGAAACTTCAAAGGAAGCCTTTGCGGTGGCGTTATGGAAAAAACTGCTCTAGGGTTCTGCCCCGGGCATATTTCAGGCTATTTCTGCCCGGTGCGCGGACCTGACCTCAAATTGGCGGGAAGTATCGGGGCAGGCCTTGTCATCAATGAAGGCGTGACCGTCACGGTTGCGCCGGATATACGTCCCAATGTCGAGATCGAAAGGACCGGGGCCCGCGGAGAGGTCATCGAACGGATCCTGAGATCCCCCCCGATCGAATATGCAATGGACCGTCTGGGGATCGCCGCCAGTGTCGGGACACGATGCAGGCTCCCGATTAGCGCGGGTTTTGGCCTCTCTGCCGCAGCCCTTATTGCAACGGTATCGGCATTAAACCGGTGTTTTTCGCTTGGGATGTCCCCGGGGGAGTGCTTCGAGCTGGCCCATGAGACCGAGGTCGCAGGTATGACGGGACTTGGGGACGTTGCTGCCTGCCAGGGCGGGGGAATCGACTGCAGGGAGAGTGTCGGGATCTCGGGTAGAATAACAAGGCTGCCACCGCCTCCCCTTCCGGTGTACGCCGTCACTTTCGGTCCGCTCCCGTCGCCAGGAATTCTTGGATCCGGTACTGCCATGGACCAGGTCGTCAAGGCATTTCCTGCCAGGTGCCCCACGTCGATCGAAGAATTTTTTACCCTCTCGCGAAAATTCGCAGACGAGAGCGGACTCATCACCTCTGATGTCCGCCATGCCCTCGCCCGGTGCGACAGGGAGGGTATTGCTGCGAGCATGACGATGATCGGCAATGGGATCTTCGCCTACGGAAGGAGAGCTGAAACGGTTTTATCCGGTTTTGGGGAGGTATTCGAATTAAAAGTCGTCCCCATTGACGGCAGATGGTGCACGGAATCTCCCCGGATTTCTGGAGGTATGGATGAATGAAATAACCGGCGAGCACGGTGACAACGAGGCCGCGGGACGGAGCACGGGCATTCCAAAAGACCATCCCCGGTACCATTCCCTTGTCGTCAGGGAACGGCTTGCCCACCTCGCACGGGAGGGCATCGTCTCCCTCGAAGGTCTGACCGCCCATGGGCGGGGCGAAGCATTTGATTACCTGATCGGCGAAAGGACGACGGCAAGTGCGATGCTTGCAGAGAAGACTGCAGCGGCTCTCCTCCTCACAGCAAGCCACCCTGTTATTTCCGTCAACGGGAACACCGCGGCCCTTGCACCGGGAGAGATAGCGTCGCTCCAGCACGCATCCCATGCAATTGTCGAGATCAACCTGTTTCACAGGACTGAAGAACGGGTCCTGAAGATCCGGAGGTATCTCGAATCAGCCGGCGTAGATGTCCTCGACGGCACTCCGGAACATATCGTTCCGCTCAGCCACGACAGGGGACTCAGTTACCGTGAAGGGACAGGAATTGCCGACCTCGTACTCGTCCCGCTCGAAGATGGCGACCGGTGCGAGGCACTGGTGGCAATGGGTAAGAAGGTCATCGCAGTCGATTTAAACCCATTATCCCGGACTTCCCGCATGGCAACGCTGACGGTCGTCGATGAACTCACCCGGGCCCTGCCTAATATCGCCTCCTTCTGCAGGACCCTCAGGGTGGAGGAAGCACGCGAGATCGTCCGGTCGATCGATAATTCTTATTTTGTCAGGGATGCAATGCTTGAGATCAACAGGAGGCTCTCGGCGTGCTCTGGATAGAGAAATACCGCCCCGTGCTGTTTGACGAAATCATCGGGCAGGAAAATGTAGTCAGGCATCTTAAATCATTTTCCTGTGCGGGAACCCTTCCGCATCTCCTTTTCAGCGGCCCCCATGGCACAGGCAAGAGCGCCGCAGTCGAGTGCATCGCACGGGCGATATACGGGGACCATTACCGGGAAAACTGTACCGTCCTCAATGCTGCAGACCTGTTCATGCTCGGTAAACGATACCTCGAGGAGGACGAGCGGTACGTGCACCTCTACCGAAAGGACCAGTCGCTAATCACGAATTTTAAAAATATTGTGCGCTGGTCGGCATCTCTCCAGCCCTTAGGAACACCATTCCGTATGATGGTCATCGATGACGCGTCGGCCCTGACCCGGGAGGCGCAGTCGTCGCTCCGGAGGACGATGGAACGGTACAGCCGTACCTGCAGGTTTGTGTTCTGCACTACCCAGTCGTCGGCGCTGATCCCGGCGATATCGTCAAGGTGCCTGCCGTTTTTCTTCGGCCCGGTCCCTGTCGATCTTGCCGTTGCCCGACTCCGGTCCATTCTCTCCAGGGAAAACCCGGTCCGGTGTTGCAGCGACGACGAGATCGACCTGGTCGTCCAGGAATCGGGGGGTGATATGAGGAGAGCCATCATGCTCCTCCAAGTAGCGTCCGAATCTGGCGAAGCCTTCGACCTGTCACGGTTTCGCGAAAGCGAGACGGAGATGGTGGCGCAGGCCGTCTGCACGGCCATCATTGACGGGGATGCGCAGGCAGCAAACAGGCGTATCGAATCCCTTGTCATCGAATACGGCCTTTCGGCAAATGAGGTACTCCGGGAGCTCCGCAAAGTTATGAAACGTGAATACAATGATCCGAGGATTGCCGAAGAGATTGGGAAGGCAGACTATCTCATCGGTCATAGCAATAACGAATTTATCCAGCTCAATGCCCTTGCTGCGAAGCTCATCGATGAGGTATTCTGATATGACCCCGGTTTCTGGTAAAATACAGATCCATTACGATGAAATGGCCGAAGTTTACGATAAACGCTACAATGAAAACCGGGGGAAGTTCTACTACTCTCATATCACCCGTCATATCATGGACGGGTTTGTCAGGGGAGGGCGCCTGCTCGACCTCGGGTGCGGGACCGGCCTGTTCGTCGGTCGCTACCTCGAACACGGGGGCAATGCCACCGGTCTCGATATCAGCAGGGGAATGATTGAAAAGGCCTCTGCCAGGTGTCCGAAAAGCAGCTTCATCATCGGAACGGCAGAGGTGCTTCCATTCCAGGACTGTTCTTTCGATGCCGTCTCCAGTATTCTTTCGTTTTCATATTTTAAACGGCCTGAAGCGACCCTCTCCGAGATATACCGCGTCCTGGCCCCCGGCGGCTCTGTCGCCGTGTGCACGCTCGGGAGGAATATTTTCACCAGGGGGCTCCCGGCACTGTACCAGATCACTGAGGCGATGAATATCAGGAAGGCATGTCACGGAGCATTTGGCGAACGTTACTATTCAGTGGAAGAGATGGAGACATTGCTCGCCGACGCGGGGTTTATCGACATATCGGTACGCCGGTGCTCGTTCGCACATTACGATCTCGCCGACCCGATTTTCGGGCTGGCACAGAAGATTGAACCATTTGTCGAGGAGAACCTCCCCTATCTGGCCTATAACCTCTGTGCGAAAGGTAAGAAGCCGGCTGATGAGTCCTGATCCGATAAAATAAAAGACGGGTTTGTATTGCCGATTTTCCACCTCTTGGTTATTTTCCGGGGAAACTCGGTTATCAGACGCAACCGGGACCCACTCCGCCGCTGCGGCGCCCTGGCCGGGATAGGGACTGCTCGTGTGATTGATTAATTCCCAAGTCAGATTGACCCTGTGTCCGGGGCCACTATCAATTAATCCGACTTTGTACACGGTCTAATCCGATCGATCACCCGGTTCTTTTTCGCAATTGCTGCATCAGCGGAAGCCTTGACCTTTGATTTCATCTCGTCAAAATTTCCGGGCATCGCATCGACCACCTTTTTTAAGGGCGTATATGCCGATTCCCGAAACTTCGGCGTGAAATCACAGGCTTTTCCGTCCTTTTCGAGAACTGCGGATGCCTGTCCGGCTTCGACATGACCTATTTCATGGATCATGACACCCGAATCCCTGATGATCCGAGTGATTGTATCGACTGCAGGCCGGGGAGCAGCGATAAGCAGTGCATCGAGCGAGACTCCAAGGTAATCAATGGATAGTGTTTCGAGCATATCCGATACCTCAATCCTCACCAGCGAACGTACTGCCTCTTCTTCAATGACTATCCTGCATCCTGCCGTTTCGGCCATTTCATACACGTCACCACGGAGCCCGCCGTTCGTCACATCGGTCATCGAATGGATTGATGCAAGTGCATCGCTCCTGAGCAATGCTTCTGCCGATATAAGAAAATTGAGGTTAATGGTGGCTTCGACGACCTCAGGATAACCTGAATACAATGCTGCCGTTGCAATCGTTCCGCCTCCCGCACCTTCGGTCATCAGGATGACGTCCCCGGGCTTTGTCTCTTTCCTGGCCGTCAGGTGACTGGCGATGCCAACGGCACCGACACAGCCGGTCATCCGGCTTCCGAGGACCATATCCCCTCCGATCCTGAGGGTCGAGCCGGTGACGAGAGGGACCTCCATTACTTCGCCGACCGCAGTTATCCCGGCAGTATAATCAAAAATTTTTGCCACGTCCCCATCGTCAGCCACATGGATATCGGAAAAAAGCATGAGCGGATAAGCTCCCATGACATAGACGTCACGCAGCGTCGCCCGGGTAACATGAAACCCGGCCAGGAACGGAAAATCCGACAACCTCGAATGCATCCCGTCAACGGTGCAGACGACATAGTGATCGGTGTCGCCGGCCCTCACTTCGTTAAGATTGCCCTCTTTCTGCCTGCTCCCATCATATCCCTTCTGGAATTGCCCGCCCGGTACCCTGACCGCTCCGGCATCGTCCATCTCGTCGACACCAACCGAGGCCGAAGTCTTTCCTATTACCCGTGCAATCTGGCGGTGGGCAAAAAAATCTCCGGTCCCCCTCGATCCAACCCCGAATTCTCCCATACGGACTCCGGAAGGTTCGTACGAAAAAAAATCCCCGGATAACCCGGTTGTATTTTTCACCTCTGAAAATACTGCATTGGCGAATGATTCGGCATAGTCCCTGGTGACCGGCTTCATTCTCATGATATGGTCTGCGAGGTTTCCAATGATATCGTCCCGACTCTCGCCTCTCCTAACCCCACGGCGTACGAATTCTTCGACGTCCATACCCCACTATTCGCAGGAAACCGATAAAAACTGGACTGTCACTGTACCGCTATGAGCAGGAAGCTATTTCCGGAACCTGGCTCTTTCATTATTGTCCCTGGGCCTCTGGACTGCGATATACCCGGAAAGATCTTTTGCTTCATCTCGCAGGACCGAGAAGGAAGTTTCGACCATCAGGCGACCTTCGTGGGTGATTAAAAAATACCTGATAACCGTGTGGCCGTTTTTCTGTGCATCCTCAAGGGAATCGAGCACCACCCTGCGGTACTCGGGGGCAATGAGGAGGCTGATATGTTTTCCCCTGACAGTCCCGCCCGAAGGCCCGTTGACCGTCGTATCCATGGTCCGGTTACTGCAACTAATCTTCCCTGACCGATCGAGGATCGCGACCAGATCGGCTGTCTGGTTCATCGCGTCTGCGAGGGGTGCTCCCTCGTTGAGGGCAGTGATGACCCGGTGATACTCCTGTTCCAGCCTCCCGTAATCGGATGACAGGTCCTCCATATGTTGGCGGGTTTCTTCCTGGGAACGTTCGATGGCACGATTTGAAGATTCCAGGGCCTTACCGGTGCTTCCGGTGCCCCTTATCATCATAATCGCCCCTTTCCGGGCCCCGCCCGGATAAGACAGAGGGGAAGCCCTGACCAGGTATGCATCCCGGGACCCGCTGCCGGGATCGTGACCTCCTGCTCCGGCTATCAGGGATGACCCTTCCCTGACTATGCCAGGATAACGGGTCCTGATCTCGGTTTCAGGCATATCGAGCATATCGATGAGCAGTGGGCCCCCGTTGCTGAACAATGAAGAAAGCCGAAGGTACCCGTCGGTCCCTATCACGTTGCAGCGGATGATCCCGGAAAATTCTTCCATAGCCTTGTTCCAGGCAATAACCCGCCTTTCATTGTTTATCGCGAAGGCTGGATCGGGAAGGAATTCGACAAGGTCCCCGACTTCCCGGTCTGCTGCACCGGATCCGGCATCGGGTGGCCCGTGACCGGTGCTATCGACGAACGATACAATGAAATAGAGAATTTCATCCGCGTAATCGGACACTGTACTGACCGAGACTGAATAATAGTTCGAAGTCCCGTCTTTCCTTTTGAACGGAAGATCTCCCTGCCACTCGCGGTCTTTCCGTACTACAGCCAGGATCCGATGTATCTCTTCGAAACCGGGTGTGTCGCCGGGTAAAAAATATTCTATGGGCTGGTAGATTATGTCCTCCAGGGAATTGTCCCCGAACATGCCGGCAAATTTCCGGTTTACATAGATGACATTGCCTGCCAGGTCCAGGATCGCGATCCCGTTAACCGAAGCCGATGCTGCGGTCTCTTTAAGGAATAGTTCCCGTTCGATATTCTTCCGGCCGGTAATATCCATAAACGTCGCCATCATGCACACGGGATTCCCACCCATGTCCCTGACAAGACTCGCCGTCAGATGCGCATCGAAGGAGCTCCCGTCTTTCTTTTTCGGGCTTATCCCTCCCGTCCACCATCCCTTTTGTTCCAGCGACTGTCTCACCATTGCAATTATGCCCTCTTCGATCGAGTCGTTGTGGGCAAAGTTTTCGATCGGTTTGTTCATGATCTCGCCGGGTGAATTATAGCCGAACATTCTTAAGAACGTCTTATTCGAGTAGGTCAGGTTACCGGCAAGGTCTGCAATCGCGATCCCGTTGACCGATGACGCTATCGCATATTCCTTTATGAGGAGCTCCTTTTCGGCCAGTTTTTTTGCTGTGATATCCCTTGCAATGGTGGATGCACCAATGATTACACCTTTGTCGTCCCGTATCGGGGATATCGTCAGGGATACATCGATCAGCGACCCGTCCTTTCGTATCCTGACCGTGTCGATACGTTCAAATTTTTCGCCTCTCCTGATACCGGTCAGGATTCGGGAGATGCTTTCCCTAAGGTTCTCAGGGATAATGCAGGCAATCGGGTTGCCGATTATTTCATCTGCCCCGTATCCGTACATCTTTTCTGCCCCCCTGTTCCAGGAAATAACGATACCCTCAAGGGTTTTCCCAACGATCGCATCGTCTGAGGAATCGATGATCGAAGTATGAAGGGCCCGCATTTTTTCATTGCTGACCCGGTCCGTGATATCCTCGTATACGATGAACTGGCCTCCGCCCGACATGGAAACGGCCCGTATCATCAACTCTTTCGGCACGCCGTCCCTGCTAATCGCCGTTGCCTGGATCTGCATGACCTGCCCGACCGATGCCGTTCCGAGCCACCTGGTGCGGGTGGCTTCCATCAGGTCCCTGACTTCCGCATCAGGATATGCCCTTCTCTGCCAGTCGCCGATAGTGGCGAGATCGTTTTTCGTATAACCGAAGACTTCGGAAAATCGTTTGTTTAAGTATACGATGGTGCCGGACGGGTCTATGATACTTATGGGAAAGGGAGAAAATTCTGCAATATTTTTGAAACGTTCTTCATTTTCGCGGTTAGCCTCTTCTGCGAATCTTCTCTGAAGGGCGATCGATGAAAGCCTGATGAATGTCTCAAGGATCTCCTTTCCAGGGAGGACTGCCCTGTCTTTCAGGAGTATCGACACCCGGCCGAACAGTTGCTCGCCCCAGGCAAGGCCCACAATATAAATCCCGGAGATATTAAAATCCCGTTCAAGGGTTTCGCAAACATCCCTCTGAAGCGCCCGGTTCATCGAATCGTAAAGCGATGTCTCGATCCTGACCAGTTTCCGGCTCATAAGATTGTGACGGGGACGGTCCGATATGGTGTATACAATTCCTACCGGATCCCTGCCGATTATCGAAGCAATCCTGTTCCTGTCATTTTCACTCTTTACCGTGTGCGTGAAAAACTGACCGGTCCTGCCGTTGTACGAGTGGACCACAACAACGGCTCCTGGCACCAGGTCGAGGACCCCGGCCCCGATCAGGGAATAGATATCGCTGTTTTCCCCAAGTTCGATGAAATCAATTGCATAGGATGACAGGACTTCCATCGCATGGGTATACTCGGCCGCCTGAAGTTCGGCAGTTTTTCTTTCCGTAATATCCCGGCCCACAGACTGGTATTCGACGACGGCCCCCGAATCGTCGAAAATTGCCCGGTCGATCCGCCGCTGCCACCGGATGCTGCCATCGGACATGACAATACGGTGATCGATGCTGGCCGCCGGATTTGAAGGCGTGAGGGACCTGAAGTGAGATTCGACAAGCTCCTGGTCCTGTGGAGGAATTTCCGGGATAAATACATGTCCGATCACTTCTTCTTTTGCCTTTTGGAAATATCGCAGGTATGCCTCGTTTACAAACAGGTGTGTCCCGTCCGGGAGAAAACGGGAGATATATTCTGTCTGGTCTTCTACAATGTTCCGGTAACGCTCCTCGCTTTGCTCCAACTGGTGTTCATAGTCCTTCGCGGCGGTTATGTCTTCAAGAATAATCGTCAGGCCGTTCGATCCTTCTTCGAAGACGGTAGGGACCAGCCTTGCCTGGTAAAACGAGGTCACTCCGCCGCGATCGTATTGGATCTCTTTTAAAATCTCCTTTTTCTCCTCGACGTCCCCGACCACTTCTTTCACCGGCAATAAAGAGAAGAACGTAAGCGGGATATCGGGCAGGGTATAGCCGACCAGGGACTCTCTTTTAAGATTGAAGGCATTAAGGAAGTTGTCGTTCACCTGGATGATACGGAGGTCATTATCCAGGATGAGTACCAACTCCGAAGAGAATGAAAGCATGGCTGACAGTGGGACACGGTGGGAGAGGGTGAAGACCTTTGCCGTACCGTAGCTCTGCACTTCCACCTGTCCTGAAACAAGCAGGAGATCCAGGTATTTTGCAACCGAATTCCGGTTCATCTTGAGATGGTGGGAAATATCGGATATGCTCATCCCCTTCGGCTTGAATTTCAGCAGGTTTTTTATCCGTGCAATTTTTTCCTGGTCCAGGATCATGGCGGTTAATGATCAGATGGTCGAGATGGCTTTAAAGGCTTATGTTATGGGGAGTCACTCTGGTTTATGGAAAAAAGTTCGCTGATTTATCCGGTAAGCAGGGAAAAATAAGGACTAACGAGCTGATTAGCGCGCGAATTATGAATTTATCATATCCGGTTAACGAATTGTATTGGCGGAAAATCCAATAGCAAACCGATATCCTGTTATTTTCCCTAAAAATTTTTTGTATTTCAAAACACTCAAATCCGGTCTGTTTCCCGCATTGAACACCCATATGACAGGTGATCGGAAAAAATTAATCCTCCGGAATTTTATTGGTTTTCGAAAATAACGGAAATTTTGGAGATTTAATGATCACAATCACAAATTTTATAATCAACCTGCGAGTTTACAGATCATCCCCGGTTTACCCATTCAGGCAATGTGAGAAGTCAAAAGCCGAAAAAGCACCAATAGATTTATAAGTTAAAAAAGTGCAAGGTCAATTATATTCAAATCGGAATTCAGGATGAGAGAAGGTATGGTTTAGTTAAGGAGATGCAGAGATGCTGATTTCCCTTACATATAAACCTGTCTAATTGAATCCGATATCCAACTTGATCAAGGTGGCGATGTTATGAAGACATTTGAGAAAATCAGGAGTGTGAGGAAAATTAAGAGTTCAATCCTCATCTTTTTGGTAGTGATGCTCGCTATGGTTGGCTGTGCTACCGCTCAGCCAATCGCAAATTTTACTGCCAGCCCAACAAGCGGTCAGATTACGACGAGCACCGGGTTACCCGTACAGTTCACGGATACATCACAGAACGGACCGATGGTCAACTGGACCTGGAACTTCGGGGATGGATCACCTTTGGATCACTCAATCAATCCAAGCCACTCATTTGTCATTGCAGGTGTATTCCCGGTCAACCTGATCGTCTGGAATCTGACAGATTTCAGCACGGTTTCACACAACGTAACCGTAAACCCGCTGGCCCAGTTTACTCCAGTAAACCCGGTAGGCAATGCCCCCTTTAATGTCCAGTTTACCGATATGTCCTACGGGCAACCAAATATCTGGGCATGGGCATTCGGGGACGGAAACACATCGACCATTCAGAACCCTGAAAACCTGTATACCCACAGCGGGGTGTATGTGGTTAATCTCACGGTAGAGAGGAACCTGCTGTTAAACAAATCAGTCAACACAAACGTTACTGTTAATCCATCTGCCGATTTCACTATTAACCCGTCTCCAGGGAATGTCAGCAACACATTCCAGTTTAACGGTACTGCAACCGGTTCCCCGGTGGTTAAGTATACATGGTTCTTCGGAGACGGGACACCGGCATTCATCCAGTTTGCTACAGGAAACCAGAGCAATACCACGTACTCCTACACTGTTGCCAACACCTATTATCCCAATCTGACGGTGCTTGGACAAGGCGGAACGCAGAGTACAACAGTAACAAAAACCTTGCCGGTCTTCCCTGTTGCACAGTTCAGTGCTCCGTCGAACACCGTTGCTGGAAGAGTGGTCCAGTTTACTGACACATCCCTCGGTGATATTGCAAATGTCAATTCAGGACCAATGTCCTGGTCATGGAACTTTGGCGACGGGGCATCATCAACTGATCAAAACCCGACACATATCTTCGCCCCGGGGAAATTCACAGTTACCTTAACGGTGACAAAAAACGGTCTTTCAGACACGACTTCAAAGATAATAACCACCGATTCGCCGAACCTTTACCTCTTGAGATCCGGGATCAACGGGAACACCTATTACTTCCTTGCGAATAAGTATGGGATCCCCTCTGGTGGATCTATAAGATTTGCAGCATACCCGACACGCTCGGTTCTGAATACGAGACTGATAACGACTCCGACTACGATAGGAACCACGTATCGCTGGGAT
Organism: Methanoregulaceae archaeon; assembly: GCA_035505975.1. Taxonomy (GTDB): domain Archaea; phylum Halobacteriota; class Methanomicrobia; order Methanomicrobiales; family Methanospirillaceae; genus CAIKOD01. The sequence goes on along the minus strand of DATJQJ010000028.1, from coordinate 50,228 downwards.
TTCTACGGAGCAAATACCCTGACTCACATCGGGCCTGTCGTTACCACCAATTACTTTATCGACCAGACGTTCCGTACTGAGGATATTTACACAGTCGTTTTGAACGTTACCGATTCCCGCGATACCTACACGGTGACAAAACCCAGACTGGTTGTTGTCCGTGGCACGGGGGGTGACTAAAAATGGCTAAGAATCAGATTTCCTTCATTCATTTCCCAAAATGGATTGGGATAGCGATAATTATCGCCCTGGCACTTCTTCCGGCGGCAGCTCTAGCCGTGACCTATGTCGATTCCCCGATGGTAATCGAACAGCCGGGCGATTATATCCTCGTAAAGGATATCAACAACTATGACGGGGTGCGATGGCAGAACGGGACAGATTACTACGTCCCCTGCATCGCAATCCTTGCATCCGATGTAATTTTCGATGGAAACGGACACACGATCAATGGGGCTTTCAATGCCAGCAGAGACCAGGACGATCAGATCGGTATTTACGTTGACAGCGGTCTCGAGCGGGTGTCTGTCCTGAACACGACATTGAACGGATTTAACTACGGGATATATTACTACGGCGTCAACTCATTTGCAAATGCAGATGCAGGCGGACGTATCGACCACAACAGCGTCACCCTGACCGATGTGGGAATTGTCCTCGATACCGCCCACAATGTCACTGTCTCCAATAATAACGCCACCAATAACCGGCACAATGGTATAGAGCTTTATACTTCCGGTGGAAACACCGTTACAGGAAATAACGCCAACAATAACGTGGATAACGGTATTTACGTTACCACAGGTTCATCATGTAACTGGGTCACCTATAATACGGCAAATAACAATGTGAATTCGTCTTCGTCAGACACCGACGATATTGCAATCCAGGGTAACGGAATTGCCATCGACGACCAGAGTTCATTCAACCACATAACAAACAATACCGTATCATCCAACCATCTCCACGGGGTGGCGGTGTTGCCATTCAACTCAGGCAACTGGGTTGACGGGAATATCGCATCCGATAATGGTCACGGTGCAGTAGGAGACGGGATCTACATCGATACCGGAAGCGGCAGCACGCATGCCAACTGGAACCACGCATTTGACAATGTCAATAACGGGATACACCTGAACTTCGTCGACTACAGCGACCTGATCAATAATAACGTGGCCGATGGTAACGGCGTCGCAGGTATTTCCCTTGAAGGAAGCAGCCACAATTCACTGGGTTCCAATATCGCATTCAATAATAAGTACGGTATTGAGTTAAGCAACAAGATGGATGAAGATTTCAACCTGGTATCAAGCGACGACAACGATCTGTGGAACAACACGGTCTTCAACAACCTCGAATCCGGTATTTACCTGAACGGTCCGGACAACTTCGAACCGATGATCAACAACCGTGTCTACGGAAATAACGTGCATGATAACGCCGACTGGGGTATCCATATCCAGCACTCGAACCTCAACAAGTTCTACGACAACCTGATCCTGAACAACGGGATCCTCGGCGTGAAACTGAATGCGTCATCATACAACGTGCTGTATAACAACGTCTTCAACAACACCATGAACGCCGGGTTCGGGCAGCAGAGCGCAAGCCCGAACACCTGGAGCGTGTTAAAGGAACCAGGCCCGAACATCATCAGCGGACCCTGGAAGGGCGGTAACTACTGGGCAAAACCCGACGGGCATGGTTTCTCGCAGATCACACCTGAAGGTAACACACCAGGGTTCTGTATAAATGAATTCCAGATCGGACCCGATAACATCGATGACTTCCCGCTGTATAACCAGCTTAATGCAAGCTTCACCGCAACCCCGGCGACAGGGAACAAACCATTGACCGTGCAATTCACCGACACGTCGAGCGGATCCCCGATCTCCTGGTTCTGGACGTTTGGTGACGGCAACACATCCACATTGCAGAACCCATCGCACACCTACGTGACAGAAGGTACCTTCTACGTCACATTGGTCGTCACGAACAATGGAGGGAGCTCTACCACCCAGCCCGCATGCAACTGCACGCCCGGTTTCCCCATCATCGTCGGGATCCAGCCACCGGTCGCCGATTTCACGACCTGTGCACCATGCGGTCCAAGGTATGGAACATTCCCCCTGACCGTGACCTTCAAAGACCTCTCGACAGGTTCGGAACCGAGGACCTACCTCTGGGACTTCGGTGACGGGAAAACCTCGACCGAGAGAAACCCGGTCCACAATTACATGCTGTCCAATAATTACACGGTCAGCCTGACGGTTACCAACCCGGCCGGCAGCAATACCACGACGAAGGTGAATTATATCACCTCTTCGTACACACCGCCGCCGGTTGTTGACTTCTCGGCATCACCCCATTCAGGGACCAACCCGCTGATCGTCGTGTTCACCGATCAGACCGTCGGATCCCTGCCTCTGCAATACGTTTGGGACTTCGGTGATGGTACCGTGCCACCCGAGAGGTTCGATAAGAACCCGGTTCACACCTATACAGCCACCGGGACGTATAATGTCACTCTCACCGCAACCAATCCGGGCGGACAGGGTGTAAAGATGTACCCGAACTATATCGGTGTGAACCTCCCGCCTGCGCCGACAGCCGAATTTACGGCAGTCCCATGGTCCGGGTCAGCACCTTTGACCGTGAACTTCGTCGATCAGTCCACCGAATCCCCGACCCAGTGGCTCTGGGACTTCGGTGACGGCAGTACAGGACCGGAGCGGTTCCAAAAGAACCCGGTCCATGTGTACACCACCCCGAGCACTTACCCAGTATCTCTGGTTGTATCAGGTGCAGGTGGAGCGAGCGGCCCGAGGACCCACACAGTCCTTGTTAACCCGCCGTCGAGCCTCGTTGCAAACTTCAATGCTGCACCGGTAACCGGTATCATGCCTCTCACGGTCCAGTTCCTCGATACTTCAACCGGAAACCCGACCTCGTGGCAGTGGAGTTTCGGAGACGGAGCTACCTCCAGCCTCCAGAGCCCGAGTCACATGTATGCCAACCCGGGCAAATACACCGTGGCCCTGACCGTAAGCAACGCACAGGGTAGCAACACGATGATGATGAGCGACCTCGTTTATGTTCGGAACACTCCGCCCACTGCCGACTTCAGCGGATCCCCGCTGTCAGGACCGGCACCACTCTCGGTCCAGTTCACCGACCTGTCCACCGGCAACGCAATTACCCAGTGGAATTGGGACTTTGGAGATGGGTCAACATCGGTAGGAGCAAATAATAACCCGATTCATGTCTATCAGTCCCTGGGTCTTTACACCGTAACACTGGTCGCCTCAAACGACGGCGGTTCGAGTACCAAGTCGAAACAGGCATACGTGAATGTCAGTAACTTTGCACCGTCCGCTGATTTCTCGGCCGTTCCGAGTAGCGGACCGGTCCCGCTCAACGTCCAGTTCACCGACCAGTCGACCGGGTCCGGCCTGAGTTACCTCTGGCAGTTCGGTGACGGACAGACCTCGGTCCTGCAGAACCCGACCCATACCTTCACGACGTCCGGGATCTTCAACGTAAACCTCACCGTGAACAATGGGGGAGGGACCAGCAGTAAGATAAAGACCATCTCGACGAACAGCCCCGACGCAAACAACATCAACCTCGAAACAGGATGGAACTTCGTATCGGTACCGAAAGTACTCGCAGCCGGTTCGAACACAGGTGCGATCTTCAATAACGTCGATACCGGAGGCCACTCGATATGGTCGTACGATGCTTTCAACCAGACCTGGAACAGGGTCTTACCGACCACCCTCGTGCAGCCCCTCTTCGGCTACTGGATATACTCGACATCCCCGAACGTAGTGCCTTTGAGCTTCTCAACCGACCCGACCCAGGTGCCGCCGACCAAGCAGCTGGCCACGGGATGGAACAGTATCGGGTTCACCGGAGTCGATCCGGCTACCGCCCGTGACACCCTGATATCGGTCAATGCGAGCTGGACCCAGGCGATGGGATTCAATGCCAATGCACAGGCCTACGATACCCAGATCGTGCATGGCGGATCAGGCCAGTTCAGTGATTTGAGATTATTGTTCCCGACGGACGGTTACTGGTTGTATATGACCAGTCCTGGTACGCTCTCAGCAATCGGGGGCTAATATGGAGTTAAAAGACCTGGTTACTCCAAAAACCCTTTTTTGTGCCTTTCTCGTTCTCCTGCTCGCTGTAGGTACGGTCGCGGCAGTGCCTCCATTGCCTGACGAGTTCACCGGTATTGCTACGATTTCAGGAAACCCGGCTTCTTCAGGCATGTACATGGTGGCAGAAGTCAATGGGATTGTCCGTGGCAATGCCTATACAGGTCAGGGAGGCTCGTACGATATCGCTGTATCAGCCCTCGAAAGCGACCTGCAGGGACCGGCTACGGTCACATTCTGGATAAACGGTGTCAGGGCCGACCAGACTCCCCCATTTACATCGGGAGGGGTCAGTAACCTCAACCTCAATTTCGGAACAGTAAACGTCGTAGCGCCTGTGGCCCATTTCACTGAAAATCCACAAAACGGCCATGCACCGCTTACCGTTTCATTTACCGATACCTCTACAGGCTATCCGTCTTCCTGGCAGTGGAATTTCGGTGACGGGACTACCTCGAACGTCCAGAACCCTGTTCATACCTACACGAGTGTCGGCATCTACACAGTAAGCCTGACGGTAAGCAACAGCAAAGGTTCGAGCAATACCCAAAACACCGTCGTTGCTACGGCACAACCCGTAACAACGCAGACTACGGCCCCGGTCACGACTACAACAACCCCGGGTGGACAGACAAATGGCGTACCAAGTCTGCCGATGGAATTCAATGGCAACGTCTATGTTGGCACTTCGCTCCTCCCGGCCCCGGTCAATACCCAAATCCTCGCACAGGCCCAGGGCGTTGTCCTGTCAGATGGGAACCCGATATATACAACTGTCCCCGGACAGTACGGCGATAACCAGGCAGATAAGCTTGTAGTACAGGGAACCATTGCTGACGGAACGCCGATCCAGTTCTACATCAACGGAAGCCTTGCCCAGTGTTACTACAACAATGCATGGCAGACAAGTTACCCATTCCATGGACGCGATACGGTAAGCCTTAACCTGAAGACTGCGTACTTCCCGACCGCTGCGTTCATTGCCGCCCCGCTGGCAGGCACACCGCCGCTCTCGGTCCAGTTCACCGACCAGTCTCTCGGAGCACCCAACCAGTGGCTGTGGGACTTTGGTGATACCTTCACGTCGACATTGCAGAACCCCTCGCATACCTACCGTGCAGTCAGTCAGTACACCATCAGACTTACGGTCACGAACACGTACGGCAATAACACGCTTGTCAAAACGAACTACGTCTACGTCTACCTCAATGGCGGTGGCGGGGGAGGCGGCGGCGGTGGCGGGGGAGGTGGCGGCAGCAGTGGTGGCGGTGGTGTTTCCACCAACGGTGCGCCGACGCCTAATGTAACCGCAACCCCGGTCGTCACCATTCCGCCAGTCGTTCCGATCACGATCGTCTCGAACGACACGATCGCAGCGGTCCAGATCCCGATAAGCACAAATATTACCGGAGGATCGCTCGACATCGTCAACCTCACGAGGATCCCGGCAGGCAATGTTCCGCCGGTACCGGCAGGCGCGATGTACGCGTTCACCGGATATGCCTATGACATCGAGCCGGCAGGAGCGACCTTCGATCCCTTCGTAACACTCCAGTTTACGATCCCCGAGCAGGACTGGGCATCGATGAGCAGCAAAAACCTCTCGATCAAGTGGTTTAACCCCGCGACTTCGTCATGGGTCGACGTACCGACAACGGTCGATCCGGCCACGAGGACAGTCAGTGCACAGATAACGCACGGGGGCATCTACGGGTTGTTCACCATAATCCCGCCGACAACAGTCCCAACCACCGCGATCATCACGACCATCCCCACACCGACCAAGGCCCCACCGGTCCTCCCATTCCTGCCGTTCGACTTTGGGACCTTGTTAAGGATTGTCATTGTGATAATCATCATCGTTGCGGCGATCATCGTCGTGATCTACTTCCTGAGAAGACGCAAGCCTCCGGCAGAGGGTGGAAAGGCCCCGGAAACGGTCCCGGTTAACGAGGATATCCCACCTGACTGGCTGGATCTTAAATAACCCCTTTTTAGATTAATTTTTATATTTTATCATCAGATTATTATCTGAAAGACTAACCGACTGATTAACAAGGTTATCGGCGTGATGTTCATGATGAAGAAGATGGTATTCTTAATACTGCTGATTACGGGCCTTTACATCGGTACCGTGGCAGCAATCCCCGTTATTCCCGAAGAATGGTATGGTTCCGTAGTTCTTGACGGCAAACCGGCTCCCGTGGGAACAGTCATCGTCGTGCAGGTCAACGGCAATCCCGCAGGGCATCTGACAACGACCGAGGAGGGGTTGTATGGCTCTCAATCGGGTCAGAACAAGCTCTATGCAGAGATCGACGATCAGGCGTTTGCAAAAGGGACGCCCACCGTCACTTTCCTCATCAACGGGGTCCAGGCTGCCCAGGCAGTCCCGTATGTACCCGGGAATCTTACGAAACTCGATATCTCAGCCGATAGTAAAACCGCTCCCGCATCACCCCCGACCCTTGCTCCTTCCAGCCTTTCGGGGGCGGTTTCCGGTTCATCACAGCCATCAGCAGGCGGGTTCCCTGTATTATCGGTCCCTGCAACGGCTCCCGGAACGCAGGTAACGTCGAAAACGGGAAATCCGGCAGGAACAAACGTCGGAACCCCTGGGACCAGTCCGAATTCTCAGCCCGGGCAGAAGAACCCTGCAGGACCAAATAATCCTCCCGCTTCGAATAACGCACCCACAACTACGGGATCCACCGGGACCGTTCCGTCAACCGCTATCATTGGCATCCTGGTAGTGGTTGTTATCGTTGTGATTGCCGCTGCATTTGTGCTAAAGAAGAAAGGCAAGATCTAAAAAAATTATCCTGTTTTTCATTTTAGCAGGCGAATCTTTTTAATTTATTCCCGTATTACAGTAAATTCGGTATTTCCATCGCCCGCGGCAAGGTGGTGGAGCCCCGTGGGCATCCGATTATTTGTTTGGATAAAATTACAGGAGATAGAAAAACCTGACCAATGAAGGATCATCAATAATATAGGACTCATCAAGCAATTTAATCGAAAAACGATGCCATTATTGTTGATTTATGAGTCGATATTCTCCTTGTCCATGACAAATATCCCCTTAAGAACCAGGGGCGCCATTCCGGCCATAACAGGCCCTGTAAATTGCCTGAATTTATCCGAACCAACAGGGAACAGATATTTTCAACCAGATTGCCAAACAAGAGATCCTGATACTGAACGCATCATTCTTCCGTGTAATAGTAATATTCCCCGCTCGCCCGCTGTTCCCGGTCGAGGTACGAATCTGGCTTGTTGATCCTCGGGCGACCGCTCTGGTCGCGTCTGAAGGTGACGCCCAGCTCTGCGAGGAAGAGGTTCATCCCTTTTCGCATGTCGAAGGGGCCCAGCGCCCTGCCCTCCTGCCCTGGGACACCCTCGAACACGAGGATCCGTTCGCTGATCATATCGATTAAGTAGATATCGTGATCGATGACGAGGATTGCCGCATCCTTCCCGTCGACGTGCCGCTTGAACATCCGGGTGATCTTGACCCGTTGTTCGACGTCCAGGTGGGCACTGGGTTCGTCGAGGATATAGAGATCGGCATCTTTTGAAAGGCATGCAGCAATGGCGACCCTCTGGAGTTCCCCCCCCGAGAGGGTGTCCACGGGTGACTGGAGGATCGGGCCGAGCGCAAGTTGTTCCAGGACCTCGTGCTGGTACAGTGCCGAATCGAATTTTGTCGTGCAACTGCGGAGATAAAATTCCACAGTGTCAGAACTGTCTGCCTTGATGTACTGCGGCTTGTAGGAGATCCGGATCTTCGTATCGATGGTCCCGGTGTCCGGCTTTTCGGCACCTGCAAGGAGCTGGGCAAACGTACTTTTCCCGATACCGTTCGCACCCACAACCCCGAGTACTTCGCCTGCCCTGATCTCTCCCTCGGCGACAACGAGCGAGAACCGTTCGTAGCGCTTCGTCATTTTCGGGAACTCGAAGAGGACGACCCGCTCGGACTCCTTTACATGAGCCCTTTTCTCAAATACTACCTGGGTATCGCGGAACCTGACATTTTCTTCGTGAAGATATCCCTCGAGGTACTGGTTGATGCCGATCCGCACCCCTTTCGGCTGGGTGATGACCCCGAACACCGCCGGCTTTCCGTACGCGATATGGACAGTGTCGGCCAGCATGTCGAGGATCGCAAGGTCGTGTTCGACAATCATGATCGGACGGTGCTCTGCCAGTTCCCTGATCAACCGGGCAACGGCCATCCTCTGGTGAATGTCCAGAAACGGCGTGATCTCGTCAAGGAAATAGAAATCCGCATCCCTCGCAAGGCATGCAACGGCGGCTACGCGCTGGAGCTCTCCCCCCGAGAGTGTGGCGATATCGTGGTCGATGATCGCAGCAAGGGACAGGGACTCGATGTAATCGGCAAGGATACCTCTCTCGTCAGTCTTTTTAAGGAGGTCACCCACGCTGCCCTTGAACACCTTCGGGATATAGTCGATGTACTGGGGCTTGACAGCGACCTTCACCGACCCCCTCGAGATCATCTGGAGGTAGTCGTAAAGCTCGGTCCCGGCATATTTTTTCAGGATCTCGTCCCAGACAGACTCGTGCCCGGGCTCGCCGAGGTTGGGCCTGAGCTGGCCTGACAGGATTTTTATCGCGGTGCTCTTCCCGATCCCGTTTGCCCCGAGGAGTCCCGTTACTTTACCTCCTACGGGTATCGGGAGGCCATACAGGGCAAACCCGTTCGGGCCGTATCGGTGGGTTGCATGTTCCAGCTCCTCGGGAAGGCTCACGATATCGATGGCATCGAACGGGCATTTTTTAATGCAGATGCCACAACCGACGCAGAGCTCTTCTGATATGCAGGCCTTCGCATCCTCACCGATGACGACCGTCTCGTCCCCGGTCCTCACACGCGGGCAATAGATGATGCACTCGGTCCCGCACTTACGGGAATGGCAACGGTCGCGATGGACAACAGCTATCCGCATCTCGGGATCACCGTGGCAGGTTCGACAAGAGGAGACTCCAGGTGATGAACCAGAATGCAAACGTCATGAACCCCTGGTAGAACCAGTCTTTTTTGCCAAGTTTCGGTGTATTCAGTTTCAGGAACACGAACAGGTGTCGCTGGACTACCACACCCGCAAGCATGATGAATATTGCGAGCAGCAGGTAATTCGATAATCCCCTGACCTGATCAGGAGGCACGATAAGAAACGAGATAACCCCGGTTATTATTCCCATGAAGCAGGCTGTCGCCGTCCTTTTTATTCTCTGGATGTGCTGTTCCTGCTTCTCAAGCGGCGTAAGCTTCTTCCTTTTTATTTCAGGCTGTTTTATTTCAGGCTGTTCCCTGGCTGTTTCCTCAGGCATCACGACACCGATCTGACAACGTTTTATCGAGGACTTGCGGTATTTGCACCTATTCAAACCGGTATAGATATACCGGCAGTTACACCGGGTCCCCTGGGATCCTTGCAGGTAAAACGTGGCCTTTTTCCTGCAATTTCTCATAATTATTAGAAGGGAGTATTTATAATAGTGTCTTATCCAGGCAGTGGACGGGTCGGGGAGCCGGAGTCTTCGGTCATGTCAGGGAGGTCTTTGGGATTTTCACCACGGGAACATCCGGACTATAGGAATATGATTAACCAAGTATCGACAAAATAATTGTCAACACGCATGGCAACACAGGCGGGATTGAGCGGGATCGATGTCAGGGCAGTCGTTTCGGAGCTATCGGGACTCCTGCCGCTCTGGATCAACAAAGTATTCCAGTTCGGGGGCGCAACGATGGGTGTCAGGTTGAACGGAGAGGAACATGCCAGGCACCTGCTGATCATCGAACCTGGTAAACGGGCACACCTTGTCCGTGAATTGCCCGTTCCGCCGAAAATTCCCCCGCCTTTTGCGATGTTCCTCAGAAAATACCTTGCAGGGGGGAAAATCCTTGGCATCAGGCAGCACGGGCTTTCCCGAACGATAATTTTCGATATCGGGAAGGGAGGGACGACCCTGCACCTCGTGATCGAGCTGTACGACGCCGGAAACGTTATCCTCTGCAACGAGGGTTACGAGATCATCAGGCCGTTTTCCTTCCAGCGTTTCCGGGAGAGGGACATTGTACCGGGAGCTATCTATCGAATGCCTGAGAACGACCCCCTGCTCCTCGACGAAGAGGGGTTTGCCCGTTTTCTTGCGAGTGAAAACCGCGAGATAGTAAAGGCCCTTGCCGTCGGTGCGCTTCTTGGAGGCAACTATGCCGAGTTCATATGCCTGGAAACCGGTATCGATAAAAATACTACCTCATCTGCTGTTGATGCCTCGGTTATCAGGAATGCGATTTTCGACCTCGTACACCGGGCGGAATCTGGAAGGGACCCGGTAATTACAAAAGATAGCTGTGTCCCCTTCGTCACGACAGAGGCAGGGGAACTGAAACGGTTCCCGACATTTAACGAGGCGCTCGACGCATTTTATATCCCAAAAATCCCGAGGACTCCAGGTGTAAAAAAGACCGTGCCGAAGCGTTCCAGGGAAGACGTGATACGGGATTACCAGGAAAAGGCATTGTTAAAATTTAACAGGAAGATAGCCGACCTCGAACGGATCACAGAAAAGATATATGAGAATTATCAGCTTGTCGCTGAGATCATCAGCACGCTCGACCAGGCGAGCAGGACCCGGTCATGGCAGGAGATCGACGAGATCATCAGAAAGAACAGGGAAGGGCCTGCCGCTTCGATCGTTTCCGTGAACCCAGCTGATGCATCGGTCGAACTTGACCTCGACACCAGGGTCACGATCCATGTGCACGAGAATGTGGAAGCAAATCTTGGTCGTTACTACTCGGAAATCAAGAAATACAAAAAGAAGATCGCCGGCGCAAAAATTGCCATGGAAAAGCCCCTTCCAAAACGGGCGGCGACGAAAATTCACATGCCGGTCCTGAAAAAAAAGTGGTACCACCGGTTCCGATGGTTTTTCACGAGCGACGGGGTCCTCGTGCTGGGCGGCCGCGATGCATCGCAGAATGAAGAACTCGTGAAAAAGTACATGGAAGGCAGGGATTTGTTTGTCCACGCCGACGTGCATGGTGCAAGCGTCGTCATCGTCAAGGGCACCACACAGTGCATGGACGAAGTCACAGCATTCGCCGCATCCTTTTCGGGTGCCTGGAGAAGCGGCCACTTCAGCGCTGATGTGTACGCCGTCCGCCCTGACCAGGTAAGTAAGACGCCCGAGTCAGGGGAGTACGTAAGCAGGGGCTCTTTTATCGTCAGGGGCGAGCGTACCTACTTCCGGGACATCCCCCTCGGTATCGCAATAGGCCTTCAGACCGAGCCGGAAATCGCCGTGATCGGTGGGGCGGTATCGGCAGTCAAACGCCGGGCCCGATATATGGTGGTACTAAAACCCGGCCAGTACGAGCCGAACGACACAGCGAAGAAGGTGCTCAGGATTCTGCGCGAAAGAATTCCGGAACCCGAGTGGAAGTCCCTGAAATCCGTCCTTAACACGGAAAAAATTGCAGGGTTCGTGCCACCGGGCGGGTCCGACATAACGGATACCGTGGAAACATCAGGGGTGCAATGATCCGATGAAAGCCGAATACGGGGACCTCATAAAATCCTATGGGGAGATCAGGTTGTTCCCTGAAACGATCGACGATATCTGGCACCTGGACCACTTGATCTGCCCGGGAGACCTGGTATTTGCCACGACATTCAGGACCGTCGATTTATCTTCAGATAAAATCCGACCCGAAAAAGCGGAGAAAAAACCGGTCAGGCTCGGTATCCGTGTCGGGAAGGTGGAGTTCCACCATTATGCCAACCGCCTCAGGGTTACCGGGGTCATAGAACAGGGCCCTGATACCGGCTCGCACCACACGTTCAATATCGAGCCCGGCTACGAGATCTCGGTAATCAGGAACTGGAGCCGCAGGGACCTCGAACGCATCGACCGGGCAGTGAGGGCCTCGGTTTACGACGTACTCCATATACTCAGCGTGGAAGAAGGCGAGGCCGAACTCTTCAGGGTGCGCCAGTACGGTCCGGAACCGGTCATGACAATTACGATGGGAAGCGGCAAGGGGGCGGAGACCAATAACCGGGCCGCATTTTTCGATACGGTCTTCGAGCAGGTGGAACTTATTACCGGTCCGCTTATCGTAGCCGGGCCCGGGTTTATCAAGGACGATTTCATGAAGTTTTTCAGGGCCCGGGACAGCGAAAAGGCGGTGAAAACCGTTGTCGTCGAGACAAGGAGAGGGGGGGCCGGGGCAGTCCAGGAAGTGATCGGCCTCGGGGCCCTCGAAAAACTGGTGGGAGACCTGCAGCTCGCCCGTGAAGTGACCCTGATGGACGAATTCTTAAAAAGAATTTCAAAGGGGGAACCAGTGGCTTATGGAAGGGCTGAAGTCGCGAAATCTATTGATTGCGGGGCGGTCGGGCAGGTACTCGTGGCAGATACGCTCATCCACGACCCTGGCATTACAACCCTTCTCGAAGAAGCCGAACGGTGCAATGCGGACGTAGTCGTGTTTTCCACCAATTTCGAGCCGGGAAAGAAGCTGGAATCCCTTGGCGGGATTGCAGCGATCCTCAGGTTCGGGATCTGATGACGCCGAAAACGGTGTTCCGTGCGATCATTGTCGGGGGGGGACCTGCAGGACTATTCTGTGCCATCCACGCATCTTCCGGTTACGGGGATATACTCCTCATCGAAAAGAATCCCGGTCCTGGGAGAAAACTGCTGATCACCGGGTCGGGCCAGTGCAATATCACTCACGGGGGAGCGATCCGCGATTTTCTATCCCACTATGGCGAACATGGAAGATTCATCACCCCGGCTCTCCTGAATTTCCCTAATTCTTCGTTAACCCTGTTTTTTAAGGAACGAGGTCTTGAAACGCTCGAAACAGAAGGAGGGAAAATTTTCCCGGTCTCCTGGAAATCCCAGGATGTCCTCTCGGTCCTTGTGAAGGAATGCCAATCCAAGGGCACCTGGCTTATTTTCAACGAACCGGTCACATGCATTTGCCGGGAAGATGACGTGTTCAGGGTGGAGACCGGGTCGGGCAGATACTATGGGAGGAACGTCGTCATTGCCACGGGAGGAATAACCTACCCTGAAACCGGGTCGACAGGGGACGGCTACCGGTTTGCACGGTCCTGCGGCCATACCGTTACGGAGACTGCCCCTGCACTCACCCCGGTGATTATCGAAGAGTTTCCGTTCGCGGACCTTCCTGGCATTTCATTCCGGCAGGCAAGTATTACCGTGCGCCGGGGCGGAGCAGTAGCAGGGTCGGGCACGGGCGACCTGCTCTTCACCCACCGCGGGCTATCGGGCCCGGGAGTCCTCGACTGCTCCCGGTACATCAGGGCCGGAGACGTGTTGAACGTCTCCTTTGTCCCGGTTTCTGACAGGGCCCGTCTGGAGACCGATCTGATGAAGATGATGAACGAGAATCCCGTTTCCCGGATTGCCGGGATTATCACATCGCTCGGTCTTCCCGAACGGTTCGTCTCCTCGCTCCTCGCAGTTACCGGTATACCTGCCGCTGTTACCTGTTCCCATATAAGCAGACAACAGAGAAAGGATATCATCGGGGCCCTTATGGCTTTCCCATTCACGGTACAATCGCTGGGCGGTCCTCGCGAAGCAATGGTCACGAGGGGCGGGGTCCATCTGCCGGAGATCAATCCAAAAACAATGGAGTCGCGCCTGGTCCCGGGAATGTTCTTTATCGGGGAAGTGCTCGATATCGATGGAGATACAGGGGGATATAACCTTCAGGCAGCATTTTCAACAGGTTACCTTGCAGGGATCACAATCCGGGACAGTGATACGTGATACCGCAGATACCGCAAGCTGATTTCAGGACCGGTCCGGGAGTCATCGTTATCCGAACGCTTCGACGAATGAATTCGGTCTGAATTGAGAATAATTCGGTCCCTCGTATCGTCTTTATCCCGGTTGGGATTGCCACAACGAAGGGATGGAGTCCGGGAGCCTAATATGTTGAGATGTCCCGTTTGCCTTGCCCAAAATGCTCTCCTGATCAACGAGAGACAGAAAAAAGATAGCATCACACAGGATGGCTGATTAAAAATAGGGGACCAGGTCGTCCGGATATACATTCCATGCGATTTCACAAGTTCTATATCCGGAGACGGCAGGTTATCGCTCCTCCACCATCGATACGATCAACTGAGACAACCTTGTAATCCCTTCGACAATCGTCTCTTCGTCGGAATTTGAAAAGTTCAGCCTCATCGAATTCGAGCCCGCGCCATCGGTATAAAAGGGATCGCCAGGCACGAATGCCACCTGTTCACGGATGGCACGGTGGAAAAGGTCCATTGCAGACATCCGTTCCGGCAGGGTGACCCAGAGGAACATACCCCCTTCCGGCCGGGTAAATGTTACTTCTTTTGGGAAGGCCTCCTCTATCGTCTTCACCATGACATCCCGCTGCCGCCGGTAAGCGTCCTTAATCGTGTCAATGTGACGGGAAACATCGTTATCAGTAAGGAACCGGTGGATAATCCTCTGTGCCAGATAATTCGAATGAAGGTCGGTGGCCTGTTTTGCCGTCACGAGGGCGGTATAGACCGGTCCGGGAGCTGCCATCCATCCCATTCTGAGACCTGGGGCGATAATTTTAGAAAACGATCCCGTTAAGATGACCTGATCGGGCATATACGAATATACGGGCGGGACCGGTTCCCCTATAAACCTGAGCTCCCCGTACGCATCGTCCTCTATGTAGAGCGTACCAGTTCCTTCCATGATCCCGGCAAGTTTCCTTCTCGCAGGTTCGGAATACGTGATACCCGAGGGGTTCTGGAAATTCGGGACACCGTAGAACATCACGGGCGAAAAATCCCTGATTACCCGTTCAAGGGCTAACGGGTCCGGGCCGTCACCGGCCAGGGTAACGCCCCGGAACGATGGTTCATAAAGCGAGAACGCCTGGATGGCACCCAGGTAACCGGGCCGCTCGATCGCGACCGGATCCCCTGGGTTGATCAGTACTTTTCCGACAAGGTCGAGACACTGCTGCGAACCGTTGGTGATGAGGATGTTATCGGGAGAGAGGCTGATATTATGCTTTTCGTAGTAGAACCGGGCGATATATTCCCGGAGCGGGCGGTAACCCTCTGTCGTTGCGTACTGGAGAACCTGTGGACCATCTTCTTTTAAGACATCGCGTGCGGCGTTCTGCAGGCCTTCAACAGGGAACAAACCCGGGTTTGGCAGACCTCCTGCGAACGAGATCATACCCGGCTCTTCGGTGAGTTTGAGGATTTCCCTGATAAAAGACCGGGGTGTATGTTCGATTCTTGAGGCAAAGTGGTAATTCATCCTGTTTTTCACCGTGCTCTCCCGGAAATTCCCGGACCTGTCTGTCATTATGTTCGAATATCATCCTAAATCTAGTTTAGGGTTGAATCGGCCCGAAGAGGGAAATCCAAGGAAGCGGCTCGTATTTTTTTGCAGTTGGGCATTAGTGTCTGCGGCAAAGCGCCCCGGGGATCGGTTCGAAACTGTTTTTTTTGTCCGGACCTGAGTCTCACCCGGGGGTTTCAGGCCATTCACAACCGGATCCGGGAATATTGAGGAACATCGCCCATAAGTTTAATAGGGTTATTGGTATAAAAACTCATAAATAAAGGACATCCCCATGTTAATCCATTCCTGCGGATACGAGGTTGAAATTTACTGCAAAAAATGCGAGAAACCTCTTATCTATAAGGAACGGACCGGCCTGATCTGCCCGACCTGCGGGAGGGAAGTGACGATTGTCTGTCCCGGATGCGGTAAACGATGGTAATACGACGAATTACCATTCAACACTGGGTCAGGTCTGGTTCCTGATCCATTCCGCATAGGTGGCCCTGAGCTGTTCCCGTTCCTCGGCAGTCAGGTCCCGTTTCCGTGTGCGCTGGAGGTGTTCTTCCAGCTTGTTGACAATGGACTCTGCAACCCGGAAATCTTCCACTTCGAGGTACCGGGGTGCACGCATCACTTCGATGGTAGCGCCGCAGATAGGACACAGTTTCCACTGCTGGAATTTATCAACATAGGTGAAGCTTTTGCAGCTGCCGCAACGTATCACAAGATACACAATTGTTCACTCGATACATATCTTTTTTAGTTTTCTCCTAATCACTGAAATAATGCCTATACAGCGTTCCTTTTATCCTCTTATGTATTAACCTTATCTCAACGTTACCCGTGAAGACACCAGCGTACCCCCATCATGATCGCCGCAGGAACGATCCAGGTCAATTCCCTAAAAATCCCAGGTATTGCGAGGAGTACCTGACCACCAGGGTTCGAGTTTGGATACACGACCTCATTCCGGGACTTGATATTGACCGAAAGAGATCTCATATTGTCAGATGTTTCCCTTGTCTGATATCAGACACTCTGTCTCACTATAGTGCAGGAAAATTGGCCGATATGAGACCGCCTTCCTGAACTACCGTTAAACCGTAAAAAATCAGAACCTCCTTAACTCCTTGGTGCCATAGTAAGTACCATCACAGGGATGTGTCATGGAATGATACTGCGATGGCCCAGATTAATCGGTATTCTCATTGTCCTTATGCTCTTCAGCGTCCTTGTATCCGCGGATTCGAATAGCATAATGGTGACGAAGGGTACCGGTACCGCAAGTTTAACGGATATCCGGAACAGGGTCACTGCGCCGAATGGTGTGGGATTCGGCAATAAAACGGGCACGGCCCATACGAAACTCGTGCTACTCGGCACCACGGGTGGTGTTTCCTTCTGGCCGGATACCGACCGGGCAAGTTCCTCATCGGCACTCGTTGTCGGGAATTCGATCTATATTATCGATATGGGACAGGGATCGGCATCCCGACTTGCCGAGGCCTTCAATACAGGGAACTTCGTGACCGTGAACGGGAGCAGGATCGAGAACGGCTCCTCTGTATTCCTTGATAATGCCCGGGCCCTCTTTTTTACCCATCTCCACATGGACCATACCGCCGATTACCCTGAACTGCTACTGATCGGTCCCGGGGCCGGCCTCGGGACCGCAGTCGACCCGTCTTCGGGGAAGACAGTGGTCTCTCCCCTGAAAGTCTACGGGCCTGCAACAAGAGGAGAGACTGATGCCGACAAGACAAATTATACCAATAGGAGCGGAACGGTTATCACCGTCGACAGCGCTAATCCTTCCCTCCGGACCACTACGCCGGGGATCCGCCAGATGACAAACAATATCCTCTATGCATTCGCAAACACAATCAATGACATGACCCTTGACGACGGTTACCGTGATTATACCACGCTTGTCGACATCCATGAGATCGGCGGTACCGCTCCCGGCGATATCCCGCTACCGCTATCGGTGCCCGACCCGAACAACGGCACCTGCCCTGCAATGAATCCGTTCGAGGTGTACAGGGATGCCAATGTCCGTGTAACAGCTACTCTCGTCGACCACCACCAGGTCTTCCCGGCACTCGCCTACCGTTTCGACACTGCGGATGGGTCGGTGGTCTTCTCGGGGGACACGGGAAGCAATACGAACGGTAACCTTGAACGGCTTGCAAACGGCTCCGATATCCTCGTCCACGAAGTCATCGACCCGGCATGGATCGACCAGAAGTTCGGGAACGTTTCAAACGGGAGTCAGCAGTACGCCCTCAAAATCCACATGCAACAGTCCCACACATCTATCCTGGATGTCGGCAGGGTTGCAACGGCCTGCCATGTGAAGACTCTGGTACTCAATCATATCGTTCCCGGCAATACACCCCGTGACCGTCTGCTCCTCGCCCACCAGAACTTCAGCGGCACGATGATAATCGGCTACGACCTTATGGAGATCGACGTCGGTAGGGGAGGATCTTCAAACGTGTTAACAACAGCCCAAATCAGCTACCCCGAGGTCGCCCCTTAGATATTTAGGGGCATATCTCCGATCCCCGGTCCTTTTTACAATAATCATACAATCGGTTCGGATCGGTGATCAATTAAAACATCTATATTGCACCCACAATTTTACACCTGATCAAATCATGTAAAACACGTATCGGTGAATTGAGTCCAACCCGTATTGTGGTTAGAATCTCCTGGATTGCATGTTTATCAGGATTTATTTTCAGGACGATAACCAATCCCCGGTATTTATCGTCATTTTTAACGGTCGGAACCCGTTTATAAAAAGATATTCCCCACTGATAATGCCAGGTGACCCGATGCCACACATTAATCCCGGTAGCCGGCAGATAATCTGAATGCGATATCATGGAGCCGGCAATACAGGTCATGGGCATCAGAGGACTCCCCCTGATCCAGAAAGGTGACGATTTAACGGGAATGCTATGCGAGCGGTTCGCGTTCGCGGAGGGAGACATCCTCGTCATCGCCTCCTCGGTCTACTCGAAGGCGAAGGGTTATTCGGCCAGTCTTTCCGGTATCACCCCGGGAGCCAGGGCAACGGGGATCGCCACCCGGACGGGCGAGGACCCGAGGTTTATCCAGGCCGTACTCGATGCGTCGTCGGATATCCTCCTTGAATATCCCTTTGTCTTGTCGGAACTGCCGTTCGGCCATATCGGTGTCAGGGCAGGAGTCGACCAGAGCAATATCGAGGACGGGATGATCATTTATCTCCCACCAGACCCCATGGAGGCGGCATCCGACGTCAGGAAGGAGATCCTGGAAAAAACAGGAGTACCGGTCGGGGTAATCATTACCGACACCTGCGGGAGGTCGTTCCGGAGAGGACAGACCGGGAATGCAATCGGATGGAGCGGCATGACGGCAATCAGGGATTTCCGGGGCGATACCGACCTGTTCGGCCATGTGCTGAAGATCACGGAAGAGGCGGTCGTCGATGAAATTGCAGGGTTTGGAAATTTTGTCATGGGAGAGAGCAACAACGGTGTCCCTGCCGTGGTGTTCAGGAACTGTCATCCCTGGTCGGGGCACGATGACCTTTATTTCAGGCAGGACGAGGACATAATAAGGAAATGCATGAAAACTTCGCTTGAAACGTCCTGATTATTCATCCGCGTGCGCCGGGCAACATACCGGTAAATCCCCGGGATTATTATGTTGTCTTAATCACAACAAATGATTTATTAACCATCG
The DNA here is from genome assembly GCA_035505975.1 of Methanoregulaceae archaeon. Classification (GTDB taxonomy): domain Archaea; phylum Halobacteriota; class Methanomicrobia; order Methanomicrobiales; family Methanospirillaceae; genus CAIKOD01. The sequence goes on along the minus strand of DATJQJ010000028.1, from coordinate 30,933 downwards.
GAACAAAAATTACCCATAATAATTGGATAACCTGGACCGGAGCGATCGATCGGGGGTTATTTCCTGGTTCTGATCTCTTCCCCGTATCGGGAAATAGCCGGTCAGGAAATGATTGACGACATACTCCCTGCTATTCCATCTTTCCCGTCCGGATATCCGACAGGATACCAGGACTTCGGTTATCCAAAAAACCCGGTCCGAAGAATACTAAGGGTACGATCACGATCGATATCATCGGTCCGGTCGAAAACGGCATGGTTCGCTAGGCAAGGGGACTCATCCATGATAAAAGGGCTGTTCGAGAAGATAGCACAGGTAATCACTCACCGGCCGATGCTGGTCGCCGGCATCATTGCTGCGGTGTTTATCGTCTGCCTCTACGGCATGTCAACGATCACGATGCAGACCAACTGGGAGGTCTACCTTGTCAAGGATTCGGTCCAGGGACAGCAGTATAACCGGTATACGACCACCTTCCAGTCTGACCCGGTCATTCTTCTGATCGAGACCGATAATTCATTGAACCCCGACGTCCTCCAGTACCTTGACGGGCTGGAAAATTCGATCAGGCAGCAGCAGAACATCAAGGACGTGGTCGGTGCCCCTGATATTTTACGGCAGGCCAACAACGGGACCCTTCCCACGTCGACAGGTGAGATTAAGAACGCCGAGGCGAGGGTCCCCCCGGAGACCATTGCCGCGTTCTCGAAGTCGAACCTCATCACCATCATCAGGGTCGATGTGAACGAAGGGCTGTCCGACAACGCTAAGACCAATCTTCTCAATAATCTTCAGAGCCTTGTTGACGCCTCGAACCCGCCTCCCGGGGTAACTGTATCGGTCACCGGAAGCGCCGCCTTTTCCCAGCAGATGAGGAGTTCCATGGGCGCATCGACGGGGACTTTGATCTTCGCAGCCCTGATCCTGATGGTCATCGTCATGGGGATCCTGTTCTCCTATGTAAGTCACCGTTTCCTTCCTGTGCTGATGGTCACCATCGGTCTCGTCGTCTCGATGGGACTGATGGGGCTCGTCGGCATCCAGTTGAACATGGCGGTCATGGGTGCGTTTCCGGTCCTCATCGGGCTCGGGATAGATTACGCGATACAGTTCCATTCCCGTTTCGATGAGGAGATACGAAAAGGGAATATCGAACAAGCTGTTTTTATGACCGTTACCAGGACAGGCCCGGCCGTCCTGTATGCAATGCTTGCGACGTGCATGGGATTTGTCGCGATGTTCATCTCCCCGGTCCCGATGATCCAGAGTTTCGGGCTCGTCGCCATCATCGGGGTGATGTGCTGCTACCTGGCATCACTCGTAGGAATACCGACCGTTGCTGTCCTCCTGAAATATAAGCCAAAAGAGAGAAAAGCCGGCCCTAAAAAGAAGAAAACGTTTTCTTACGGCGAATTCCTGACAGGCGTTTCAGTAAAAATATCGAAAAATCCAGTCCCGGTCCTGCTTGTAGCAGGAATTATTGCAGTGATCGGGTTCCAGGTCGACGGGCTGATCCCCATCCAGACCAATGAGAATGCCTTTGTCCCGCCCGATATGCCGGCCAAAGTCCTGAACGATAAAGTTACGCGGATGTACGGGGCTTCAAGTACTGCCCCTATTTACCTGTACGGCGACGGGGTAAATTCCCTTTCCGCCATCAAATGGATGAAGCAATTCCAGGACGACGAGCTGAACAGGCATAGCGAGCTTACCGGCGCCACGAGCATTGTCACGTATATCCTTGCCTATAACGGGGGAATACTGCCTGACAGCCAGAGCGAGCTGGATACTATTATCGCCCGTATACCTGCCGATATAACGAAATCGTACCTCTCTGGATCCACCGATGCAGTCGTCCAGTTCAGCACGATCAGCCTCGAAGTTTCCCAGGAATCCACCTTAAAAAAGCAGATGATCGATGATATCAATTTCAACCCGCCTCCACCGGGGATCAGGGCGGCGCCGTCGGGTAGTTTCGACCTCTTCACGAGCCTCATCGGCTCCCTTTCTTCTTCGAAAGAACAGATGACAATCCTCGGGTTCATCCTCGTATTCGTATTCCTCGGGCTCGTATACCGGAGGATCGATGCGATTACCCCGCTCGTCCCCATTATTATTGTTGTCGGCTGGAACGCAATTGCCATGTACATCATGGGCATCGATTACTCACCATTGACCGCCACTCTCGGATCGATGACCATCGGTGTCGCCGCTGAATATACCATCCTCGTCATGGAACGGTACGAAGAGGAATTCGACAACCTGGGTAACCCTCTTGCTGCCATCCAGCACAGTGTCGAGCGGATCGGTACCGCGATCACGGTATCCGGCCTCGCCACGTTTTTCGGATTTTCCGCATTGTTATTCGCAAGTTTTCCGATCGTAAGCAATTTCGGGGTTTCAACTCTTATCGCAGTCGGGTTTTCACTGATGGGAGCGATCATCATCATGCCGGCGATTCTTTCCCTGATGGGCAGGCTCGAAAAGCCAAAACAACGTCCCGAGGGAGCCGCATGCCTTCTCCCTGAAGAGGAGAGATCTGCCGGAAATGGTGAGGGTGAATCCCCCTTAAAAGAACACGACAGCGAAACTGAAATCCTGTAGGTCTTTTGAATTCTTCATTTTTCTTTCGGCCAGGTTCCACCCCGTCCCTCGCTCACACCTGTAAGCCTGGTTCGTGGGCAGGGTCATCTATTGAGGGAATTTATCGGTCAACCGTTCACCTTCTATCGCAACCGGGGTTACCGCAGCGGCGGGGCAGAGCCCCGGGAGCGTCTGATTATCTGCAAAAACCAGATTAATTGGGCTTGTCTCAAAAATTTTTCCGTATCGGAAATAGAGAATATCAGCAAATGAAAAGGCAGTATGACAGTTCCTATGGCCGGGCAGGTAAGGCGTACTGACAATCACGATATCATTCGTGATAGTATCTCACCCGGGTCCGGTATGATTCCGGATAGAGATAACGTTTTGCTATCCGGGATTGTCCCGCAAAAAAAGATTGAACAGATTATTATTTTACGAATAAATTCAAGGTAAAAATTATACCCCCGGTCACCGCGGCAATAACAATCACCGCGACCGGGCTGATGTGGACCGCCCTGCGGTCCTCGCTCTCGTAATAGTTTACGAGACCTGCTGATGAAATCAGTCTTCCGCCCTTCTGTTTAGCCATACAAAGCTATTTCTCATTCTCAATATATAAATGGGTGCAAGGTTATGTCAGATCACGAGATGACAGTCAGCGGTCATGCTCTTCTTGGGGAACGATTTGAAATGTCCCCCGTCACAATCGTGGTCAAATCCGGGGTTATTACCCACATCGAACATGAGCCCCATCCCCCGGCTGCCTGGATCTGCCCGGCCTTCTTCAATGCGCACACGCACCTTGGCGACACGATCGCGATGGACGTCAATCTGGCAGGAACAGACCTGGTTTCGGTCGTAACACCTCCTAACGGCCTCAAACATCAGCTCCTGTCCATAGCCCCACGCTCGGACCTCGTTTCAGGGATGAGGGCCAGCATACGGACAATGCTTTCGAGCGGCACCGCAGGATGTGCCGATTTCAGGGAAGGGGGTGTTCCGGGGGTCAGGGCACTCGAGGAGGCGGCTGGAGACCAGCTCCCTGGTCTGGTCGTTTTCGGCCGCGACGGCGGCGAAGAACTTTCGCAGGGGCTCGGGATCAGCAGTGCCCGTGATGTCCCGGGTCTTGAGAGCCTGGTCGATAACGCCCGAAAAAAGGGAAAACTCCTTGCATTCCATGCAGGGGAAAAAGATCCCGGCGATGTCGATTCAGCCCTCTCATTCGACCCCGACCTCCTCATTCACTGCACCCATGCGACGAGAAACCATCTCAGGGCATGCGCCGACAGGGACATTCCCGTGGCGGTCTGCCCGAGGTCCAACTGGGCCTTCGGCGTGACGGGATCGTCGGAAAGGCCCCCGATCCACGAAATGATCGAACTCGGTTGCAGGTTCTTTCTCGGGACAGACAACGCGATGGTAGTCCAACCCGATATGCTCGCAGAGCTTGCATTCACCTCGTTCGTCTATGGTGTCGAACCCCGGGCACTGCTCAGGGCAGCCGTTTCAGGTGCCTGTCTGGCCCACAATGATTTCTCGATCAGGGAAGGATCCCGGGCGGCTTTTTTTCTCCTCGACCCCGGGCGTTCCAACATGCGCTTCAGCCGCGATCCCCTCTCAACCATCGCAAAACGGGCGACATCCATGGATATAGTGAAAAAGGTTTTTATTTCGAAGCGATAAGTTATAAAGGAGACTATTTTTTGGGGTAACCATGTTCGGCAAAATACTCGTCGCAATCGATGGATCGGGAACGAGCGAAAAGGCACTCGAGTGCGCACTTGACGAGGCGAAAGCCTGGAAATGCCCGCTTCATGTGGTGTACGTCGTCGAAACCGGCCTCTTTTCATCGATGCCGATGGATAATACGTGGGAGATCATGCTCTCCATGCTTGAGAAAGAAGGACAGACCGCTCTAGGCAGTGCAAGGGACAAGGCAGAGAAGAAAGGAGTCTCAATAACCACGCACCTGAAGGAAGGCCACGCGGGTAATGAGATTATCAAGGTCACTGAAGAAATCGGCACCGACCTCGTGGTTATCGGTTCCCATGGGAAGAGTAATATCGACCGCATCCTGCTCGGCAGCGTCAGCTCGTACGTTGTCGCGAACAGCGGGAGTGCGGTGCTGGTGGTGAGAGCATAACCGAGATGCTCGTCTCAGACTACATGACTTCTGACGTCGTCAATGTAGAGATACCAGGGAACCGCGACGACGTGCTGAAGATCCTTAAACGGACGGGGATTTCCGGGGTCCCGGTACTCAAGGAGGGGAAACTTGTCGGCATCATTACCAGAAAGGATCTCCTTCGCAAGGCAGAGGAGACCCAGCTCGGGCTTCTGATGACACCTGACCCGGTCACTATCGCTCCAGGGGCACCGTTGAGCGAGGCCGCGAAACTCCTGACAACCCACAGCATACGGCGACTCCCGGTCGTCGAGGACGACCAGCTGATCGGACTGATTAGCATCGCCGACCTGGTCCATGCCATTGCGACCCTCAGGATCAAGCAGGAGATCAAGGACAATTATACCAGCCAGACCTTTGCACTCTGGGAAGAGACCCCGTTACCAGTAGTGGGAAGGGTCATGGAGATCTCAGGGTTCGAAGCGATACCTATCCTCGATGCCGACAGCAAACTGCAGGGCATCATCTCGGAACGCGACCTGATCAGGCATTCTTCGATCGAAGACACGGTCGAGGTCTCGGATTTCTCGAATGGCACCGACGATGACGAATGGACATGGGAGAGCATCAGGGATATGCATACCATCAGCTATGGGATTTCCAAGATCCAGCTCCCTCCCAGACCCGTTAAGACCGCAATGGTAAAGAATGTCGTTTCGGTACCGCTGAACGCCGAAGTAAGCGAATGTGCCCTGAAGATGAAAAGGGCCCGGATCGACCAGCTGCCGGTAATCAATGGAGACAAACGGCTTGTAGCCATGCTCTTCGACAGGGACCTTATCAGGGTGCTCTGCGAACCGGGCAGCTAATAAAAACCTTTAAATTTATTGATGTCATCTAATAGTTAAAGCGCTTTTAAGAATTTTTCCGGCGTTTAGTATTTTGGGGTGTTTCATATGAATGAACCTTATCCGGAGCCACTCAAGGGAACAACCACGGTAGGTCTTGTATTTTCCGACGGTGTTGTTCTTGCAACGGAAAAAAGAGCAACGATGGGCTATTTCATTGCAAGTAAACGGGCAAAAAAGGTATATCAGATCGCCGACCTGATCGGCATGACGACCGCAGGCGGCGTTGGAGACGCCCAGCAACTGGCACGCATCATGACGGTCGAGTGCAGCCTGTACCAGATCAGGCGTGGCAGACCGATTGCAGTCGGGGCAGCATCGACACTCCTATCCAATGTCCTTAATGCAAACCGCTATTATCCCTATTACGTGCAGTTACTCGTCGGCGGTATCGACGATTCGGGTCCTTCTGTCTACTCGGTCGATGCCATGGGCGGGGCGACCCGCGAGGAGGACATTGTCGCCACCGGTTCCGGGTCCCCGGGTGCGTACGGGGTCCTCGAGGACCGCTACCACAGGGATATGAATGAAGAAGAAGCGATGGAACTCGCCATCAGGTCGATCAGGGCAGCAATGAGACGAGATGCAGGCTCTGGTGAAGGCATCCATGTGGTTGTCATAACCAGGGACAAATATCAGGAAATTGCCGACGAGGATGTCAAAAAGACCCTCACGGCGCTCTCCGCATAATCACTTTTTTGGACGGATTAAATGCTCATTGAAGAACGATTGAAAGAATTAAAAGATAAAATCAATGAAAAGGTCCCTTCCGGCATTACGGTGTCGGACGTAGAGTTCGAGGGGCCGGAACTGGTCATCTATACCGACGACCCGAAGAAATTTGCCGATGAAGCCGACCTGATCCGGATCCTTGCACGCGACCTCCGAAAGCGGATCGTCGTACGACCGAACGTTTTGGAAGACCCCGACCGGGCGGTCGAAGAGATAAAGGCGGTCGTCACCGAGAATGCCGGTATCTCCGACATCTACTTCGATGCCGACACCGGCGAGGTGCTCATCGAGGCTGAAAAACCGGGAGTGGTCATCGGTAAGAACGGGGCGACACTCCGGGAGATCACGAAACACATCGGCTGGACTCCCAAGGTGGTCAGGACACCCCCGATCGAAAGCACGACGGTAAAGCAGGTGAGACAGTACCTTCGTTCGGTCAATGAAGACAGGAAGGTATTCTTACGGACCATCGGACGTCGCATCCACCGCGATGTGACCAGTAAAGACCAGTGGGCCAGGGTGACAACCCTCGGCTGCTGCCGGGAAGTTGGCAGGGCCGCGTTCCTTCTCACGACCCCTGAAAGCAGGATCCTGATCGACTGCGGGGAAAAGCCCGACAATAGCAATAGTACACCCTATCTCTACGTGCCCGAGATCCATCCGCTTTCCCAGCTCGATGCCGTTGTCCTGACTCATGCCCACCTCGACCATTGCGCACTGATACCCCTGCTCTATAAATACGGGTACGACGGCCCTGTCTACAGCACCCCCCCAACACGCGACCTGTCGGCCATGCTCCAGCTCGATTATCTCGATGTGATCCATAAAGAAGACCGCAAGGTCCCCTATACCTCGAACGAAGTTAAGACCTATATCAGGCATTCGATAACGCTGAATTATGGAAACGTTACCGATATTGCCCCCGATATCAAGCTTACCTTCCATAACGCGGGCCATATCCTCGGGTCTGCAATCGCCCACTTCCATGTAGGCGACGGCCTGTATAATGTCGCTTTTACCGGGGACTTCAATTACAGCAAGAGCCGGTTGTTCAACCCGGCGACCGCAAATTTCCCGAGGCTCGAGGCTCTCTTCATGGAGAGCACCTATGGCGGGTCGGAAATGATGCAGCCGCAGAGGGCTGATGCCGAAGAGAAACTCTACGAAACGATCAATACGGTCCTCTCGAGAGGGGGGAAGGTCATCATACCCGCATTCGCCGTCGGTCGTTCGCAGGAAGTGATGCTCGGGCTCGAAGAGGGGATCAGGAAAGAGAAGATCCCCAATGTCAAGATTTACCTCGACGGCATGATCAGGGAGGCAACGGCCATTCATACCACCTATCCCGAGTACCTGAACAGCGATCTCAGGAACCAGATATTCAAGGAAGGGATGAATCCTTTCCTTTCGGAGAGTTTTGTCGCCGTCGACTCCCCTGAACTCAGGGAAAAGGTGATTAACGGAGACCCGTGCGTAATAATCACCACGAGCGGTATGCTAAACGGCGGACCAGTGATGGAATACCTGAGCAACCTCGCCGCCGATGAAAAAAATGCACTCATTTTCGTCGGTTACCAGGCAGAAGGGACCCTCGGCAGGCGGATTCAGAAAGGTTGGAGAGAAGTCCCCCTGGGACGGAGGGAGAGTATCGTGATCAACCTGGAGATCGTGACAGTAGACGGGTTCTCAGGCCATTCGGACCGGCGCCAGTTGATGAACTATATCGGTCAGATCCAGCCGCGACCTGAAAAAATATTCACCATCCATGGGGACGAAAATAATACCATCGATCTGGCAAGTTCTCTCTACAAACGATACCATATCCAGACCCATTCACCGATGAACCTGGAGACCTACCGGATGGTCTGAACAACACCATGAGAGACCTCATACACCTCTCCCTTGGCGTATTTGCCGTCATGGCATTATCAAATGCTATTGTCCCGGTGTTGCCCGGCTATGCCTCCGGAACCGCATTGCAGGGCGAAATATATTCTGCATACTTTCTCGGTGCCTTTGTCCTGACCCTCCCCTCAGGGATACTTGCCGATCGCTGGGGGTCGAAATTACTCTCGGATGCCGGGCTGTTTTTCACATGCATAGCGGGGATCATGCTAATCTTCTCTCCGATGTTTGTGGTGGTGCTGGCGGCACGGCTGCTTGAAGGAATCGGTGCCGGCATGTTTGTGGCAGCAGCCCTTACGTACGTCAACAGGCAACCCGGGCATCAGAAGAGGAGCGGCTGGTTCCTTGCAGCACTGAATATCGGCCTGATTGCCGGTCTCATCCTTTCAGGATGGCTCGCAGGGGTATCGGGTTACAAGTCGGCCGGACTCGCACTGTTCTCTGCCATCGCACTTCTTTCACTCGTTGTCAGCATTGTTATCCGGCCTTTAACTGAGGTCCCTTCAGGGAATGTGCGGACATGGAGCTCTCATATCGGCAGTCTCCCGGGAATCATCCGTAATTATATCTGGCTCTGGTTCTCATCCGTTGTCCTTATCGGAATAACCGGCGCGGTAACAGCGATATATCCCCAGTTCAGCGGTGCCTCCCCGGAAGTGGTCGGCCTGGAGATCGCAGCCATGAGCGGTGCAACGGCCATTACCGTTATCGTGGTATCAAAGTGGTCCTTCGCGCCTGTCCCCGTCCTTCGCCTCGCGGCCCTGCTCTCGGCTGGTGCCGTAATTGCCTGCTTTTTCACTCCCTTGGCATTCATCGTTCTTGGCGCACTTGCAGGCGTCGTGATGATCGCACAACTCACGTATCTTGCGAGTGCCGGCAGGGACCAGGGCACCTACATGGGCCTCTTCGACGCGTCGAGCTACCTCGGCATGACAGTCCTTCCCTTCATTGCAGGTATCGTCGCCCAGGTGTCCGGGTTTTTCATGGCGTTCCTCGTTACGGCGGTTTTCGCCCTCTTCGTGGCTGTGACAATCGGTTTCTGCAGGTCATGCCCTGTCCCCTCAGCAGATACCACGTAATCATAATTCTACCGGGTGGCATTCTCCATCCGGAATAGAACGATATCCTTAAAAAATCCAGGCAGGGACCAGGGCCCCGGGACCATTGTGGAGATAGCGTAAAACAGGACAGTTAATACCCGGGCCGGTCAATGCTAATTAATCGTCTATTTGATCGGGGAAACGGAGAGGGCCCGTTCCCCAGGATGGTGATTGCGCCAATGACCAGCACCGGACCGATCACGACTCAAAGAATCGTGGCATTCATCGATATCGGGACAAATTCCATCCGTCTCTATGTGGTAAGGATCAGCCCGGACTGCTCGTATACGGTGATGTCGAGTCAGAAGGAGGCAGTCAGGCTCGGGGAGGGGGAATTCGAGACCGGCATCATCACTCAGGCGGCGATTGACCGGGCGGTGATGGTATCGGGAAGGTTTGTCGAGCTCGCCCGGTCATTCGGGGCCCAGGAATTCGTGGCAGTAGCGACATCTGCTGCCCGGGAAGCCCAGAATCGGTACGATCTCCTGTCGCGTCTCCGGCATGAAGCCCACCTGGATGTCCAGGTCATCTCGGGAAGGGAGGAGGCACGGTTGATCTACATGGGTGTCGCTGCTGCATTCCACCTGGAAGGCCGCCAGGCAATGATCGTGGACATTGGTGGTGGTAGCACTGAGATCGCGATCGGCGGGCAGCAGGCATATTCATACCTAGCCAGCGTAAGGCTCGGATCGATCAGGCTTGCAAACATTTTCTTCCCGGGAGGGAGCGAAAAACCAGTCGGAAAGGCCCTGTACGAAAGAATAAGGGACCATGTAAGGAAAGAGGCTTCAGGATTCCTCAGGCAGGCACGGGAGCGCCCTATTGACCAGGTCATCGGAAGTTCGGGCACGATCATCAACCTCTGCGATATTTCAGCCCGGCTCTACCATCCTGAAGAACCTGGGAGGACGGTGCTGACTGTTCACGACATGAAGAAAACAATTGCACACCTCTGTTCGCTACCCCTCCCGGAACGAAAGAAAGTCCCGGGTATCAACCCTGAACGTGCCGACATCATCCTTGCCGGTGCCGCCGTAATCGATACGTTCGCCGAAGAGCTGGGGATTTTTTCGATCGACGTCACCCAGAGAGGCCTTCAGGACGGTCTTCTTGCCGATTACCTCTCCAGGATGGCAGGGTATCCGCTCCTCGGGGATCTTTCCGTACGGGAACGGAGCGTCCTCCTTACCGGTCGCAATTTCGGCATCAACGAGTACCACGCCAGGACCGTTTCTAAACTGGCGCTCGACCTTTTCGACTCGGGACGAGACACCGGCCTCCACGCGATGGGTGAGAGGGAACGGGAGCTCCTCGAATATGCAGGGTTCCTCCACGACATCGGTTCCCTGATCTCGTTCAATAACCACCATAACCATTCGTATTACATCATACGGAACAGCGACCTCCTCGGGTTCGAGCCCCGGGAGGTCCTGATTATGGCAAATATCGCAAGGTTCCACAGGAAAAAACTTCCAAAACGAAGGGAGCAGGACATATCAGGGCTGAATGAACCTGACCAGGGCATTGTCCGCATATTATCGCTGTTCCTGCGGCTTGCCGAAAGTCTCGACCGGAGACATGCAGCCCTTATCGACCGGGTCGCCTTCACGATTGTTGACCCCCAGGTCGCAGAACTCGAGATCACGGCCCGCGGCGACTGTCAGTTCGAGTCATGGGGGGTAGAGAACGAAGAGAAAAATTTCGAGAGGATATTTGCCCGTCAACTGTGTCACCGGATCGTGACAGAGGAGATGCCGGGGGACCATGGGTTACCTGGAGAGAGCGAGGTCACCGGGACGCCGGGACCGTGGCTGTGAGAGCAGGGCTCAGCACATTGTCGTCTTCAATACCTCATTCATTCCCAAGTTCGCCCTCTATGACAGGAGGGTATCCATCCCTTCCATTCCCACCTTAATCAGGAAACAGGTGTTCAGGGCCGATCTGAACTTGGCATTAATCGGTCCTTCATAGTCCATATCCCAACCTGGTCCCCCGGCGGCGGGGCAGAGCCCCGGGAGCACCTGATTATCATAATTTTGGATAAAATCCTGAGAAATGAAGAATATTTGCAAGGGAAAAGGCAGCGTGAATATAGGACATCGGCGAGACCGTTTTTATCTCCGGCATCCATGCAGTCGCATTATAGCCGCCGTTCCCCGACTGCCAAACGTAAAAAAAAATTCATGCATGCCCTTACCACCAGTCTTTATTGAGGTGAGATCCCGCTGCCGGTGTCGTTTCCCTTCCCTGGGCGGTCCGCTTGATGAACCCGATCTGGATGAGAAAGGGTTCGTACACATCCTCGATCGTCCGGGGTTCTTCCCCGACCGAGATCGCGATCGTCTTCAGGCCGACCGGACCACCCCTGAAATCATCCGATATGACCCGCAGGATCCGGCGGTCGAGATTATCGAGTCCAAGTTCATCGATACCGAGCAGCGTCAGGGCATGGGCCGCGACCTCTTTCGTCACCCTCCCGTCACCCCTCACGAGGGCGTAATCCCAGACTCTCCGCAGGAGCCTGTTTGCAATACGAGGCGTACCACGGCTCCTTCCGGCAATCTCACGGCAGGCGTCGTGCATGATATCGATCTTCATGATCGCTGCACTCCTCGCTACAACCTCCACGAGTTCCTGGTATGAATAAAGGTTTAAACGGGCAATAATGCCAAACCTGTCCCTAAAAGGCGAGCCCAGGAGCCCGATCCTGGTCGTTGCTCCGATCAGGGTAAACGGTTCGATATCGAGCCTGATCGACCTTGCACCCGGTCCCTCGCCGATCATAACATCGATAGAGAAGTCCTCCATTGCAGGGTACAACACTTCCTCGACGACGGCGCTAAGACGGTGCACTTCATCGATAAAAAGGACGTCTCCTGTCTGTAATGTGGTAAGGATTGCTGCCAGGTCGCCCGGTTTTTCAAGGACCGGCCCGCTCGTCGAATGAATCGTTGTCCCCATCTCGCGGGAGATAATATGGGCGAGCGTTGTTTTGCCAAGGCCGGGCGGTCCTGAGAACAAAATGTGGTCGATGGGTTTCCCCCGTTTCCGCGCTGCCCCGATTGCAATGGCCAATGTCTCTTTTAATGCTTCCTGGCCGATGAATTCCCTGAGGTTTACCGGCCGGATCGTTTCTTCTCCCCGGTCTTCACCAAGCTCCTCTCCTTCGGTCACCCGGTCCTTCATCCCCGGCGGTCCTCCTTCAGGATGCCAAGGGCTGATTTTAAGAGCGCCCGGGTATCCGTTTCGGTGATGCCCGAAACTGCCCTGCTTACTGCCTCGTTGGAGTCCCGGCTGGAAAATCCGAGCGCGATAAGCGCCTCGATCACGTCTTGACGTGCCTGTCCTGTTTTGTCTGTCCCGCCTGGGGACGCGATAATCCCCTGTTCTTTCAGCCGGTCCTTCAATTCGAGGATCAATCTCCTGGCGTTCCTTGGACCGACTCCGGAAAGCCTTGTAAGCCGCTTCTCATCCTCGCCGGTGAGCGCCTGTACCAGTTCTGTCGGCGTGATCTGGGAAAGGATTGACAGTGCCATCTGCGGCCCGACTCTGTTCACCGTAATCAGGAGGAGGAATAATTCGAGTTCCGACGATTCGAGGAAACCTGCGAGCGAGAGCGAATCGTCTCTGACGATGAGGTGCGTAAATATCCGTAATTTGCCCCGGTGTGACGATAGACGGCGGAGTGTTGTTTCCGTCATACTGATGCGATACCCGATGCCATTGACATCGAGCACGAGGTAATTGTCTCCGATTGACGTTATATCTCCATAAAGGTGCGCTATCAAGAAGTCACCTCATCCGGTTGATGTGGCAGAGGGCGATAGACAGCCCGTCGGCTGCGTCGTCTGGTGTCGGGACCGCATCGAGGTGCAGGAGCCTCTTTATCATCTCCTGGACCTGTTTCTTGTCAGCCCGGCCCGACCCGGTCACGGCTTGTTTTACCTGGTTTGGGGTGTATTCGTACACAGGGATGGCTTTCTCTGCGCACGCGAGAAGTATTACGCCCCTTACTTCCGCAACACCCATCGCAGAGGTAATGTTCTTCGTAAAAAACAGCTTTTCGACTGCGGCAAACCCGGGCTCCCGGCAATGGAACAGGTCTGTTATTTCTTCGTATATCTGTTTTAACCGTACCTCGTGGGAAGTTGCACCATTGGTGGTAATGCACCCGTGCGAGATGTATTCAGTCTTGTTTCCTGTCTTTTTGAGAACCCCGTAGCCGACCCGCGCCAGCCCCGGGTCGATTCCCACTACCATAACCGGTTCTTCCGCCATTATGCAACAATGGACCCTTGTAAAAATAATCTTTTCACCACGGGGTGAAAGTAAGGGACAGGAGTTTCCCTTATTTTACCGGCTGCCTGGTCTTTTGGGAAATTTTTTTTCCGGCCTTCTGTTTCTCATGCCAGACTCCCCGGTGCCTGATGAACCAGGCCTGTGCATCGCATGGCTCCTCTCCTTCATCAGGTTTTTCCCGTTCGTAACTCCCGTCTGCGTGCAATTTCCTCGCATTCACGGTATCGGCCATCTGCACCTTCAGGATCGTATCGATGACCGATCGCCTGATACCCAGGTTGTCGATGGGGAACAGGACTTCAACGCGGCGATCGAGGTTTCTGGGCATCAGGTCGGCGCTTCCCAGCAGCACTTCCTCGGCCCCGCCGTTCCTGAAGTAGAAGATGCGGGGGTGTTCGAGAAACCGGCCTACTATGGTCGTTACCGTTATCCTGTCGCTAACCTTAGGGATCCCAGGTCTTAAACAACAGATCCCCCTTACCTGGAGGTCGACCCTGACGCCGGCCTGGGAAGCCCGGTACAGCGCATCAATGCATTCCCTGTCTGCCAGGGCATTGATCTTGAAAATGATATGCCCGTCTCCATGCTGTTTCTGGTGCTCTATCTCGCGTTCGATCCTCTGGAGGATACCACTCCTGATAGATACCGGCGCCACGAGCAGCGACCGGTATGCATGGAGGGCCGAATATCCGGTTAGCGTGTTAAAGACATCGGCTACATCAGCCCCGATCACCTGGTCACACGTGAAAAGGCCGAGATCTGTGTAAATACGGCTTGTGGCCGCGTTATAGTTACCGGTCCCGAGGTGAAGGTACCGGGTAATGCCGTCTTTCTCCTTCCTGACCACCATGCACACCTTGGCATGGACTTTCAGGCCGGATATCCCGTACACCACATGGACACCGGCCTGCTCGAGGGCCCTGGCCCAGCCGATATTATTCTCCTCGTCAAACCTCGCCTTCAGTTCAATGATCGCTGCGACTACCTTGCCGTTTTCACGGGCTTCCATAAGTGCGTCGACAATCGGGGAATTGGGCCCGACCCGGTACATGGTCATTTTTATTGCGAGGACATCCGGGTCTTTCGCGGCCTGTGCGAGAAACGATACGACTGGCGAGAAGCTATCGTAGGGGTGGAACAACAGGATATCGCTCTTTTTTATGGCGGCGAAGATATCGGCCTCCCCCTCGAACGATGAGGGTACTGAGGGGATAAATGGCGGGTCTTTCAAATCGGGCCGGTCGATGCCATAGAGCTGCATGAGATCAGCCATCCCCACGGGGGGGTCTACCTGGTAAAACAAATCCGGGCTAATCCCAAGTTTCGACGATAGCATGCCGCATATCCCGGCAGGCATCGAGCACGAGACCTCCACCCTGATAGGGGACCCGGTCCGCCGGAGGCCGACGCTCTCCTCAACCGCTGTTAAAAGGTCGGACGCCTCGTCTTCTTCGATCTCGAAGTCTGCATCCCGCGTAACCCTGAACGGGTATGCAGCCACGACTTCCATTCCCGGGAAGAGTGCCCCGAGGTGGGCGATGATCAGTTCTTCGAGAAATATGAAGCGTAAATTCGGTTTCTCCGGTTTTTGCACCGAAGGCTCGGGGGGTACAAGCATAAGGCGGGGGAACAGGCCGGTCGGGACTTTGATCCTCGCAAATAATTCCTCTTTTCGCGCAGGGTCTCTGACGACGATTGCCAGGTTTAAGGAGAGGTTCGAGATAAACGGGAACGGGTGAGACTTGTCGAATGCCAGCGGCGTCAGGACCGGGAATATTTCTTTTTCGAACTGTCCGGAGAGCGTTTCCCGTTCCCCGGGTGAAAGCTGGTCATACGTGCATATCCCGATGCCTTCGTTACGCAAAGCAGGGATAAGGTCGTTATTAAGGCATTCGGACTGGGTCTTGAGGAGTGGCGCCAGTTGATCGTGGATGGCAGCCAGTTGTGCCGACGGGCTCATACCGTCCGGCGGCGCCTCGAGGACACCGCTCGAAACCTGCCGTTGCAGCCCCGATACCCTGATCATAAAGAATTCATCGAGGTTATTGGCGAAGATCGCCAGGAATTTCAGTCGTTCAAGGAGGGGGTGCCTCGTATCTGCTGCCTCGTCCAGAACGTGCTCGTTAAACCGAACCCAGCTCAGTTCCCTGTTGATATACATCCTTGACTGGTCCATAAAATCCCGTTTCATGAAAAACCCGGTCCTCCTCCGGAACTACGCCGGTCACCGCACCGGTATGTTCCGTAAATACTGTATACTGGTTAAGTTGGGGACTATAAAGCCTATCCCGGGAAACGGGTTCCGTCCTGGTTTTGGATGAAGGAGTTGCAGGCAAAGGCCCATGGGCCCCTGAAACCTCCTGGCTTTGAAATACCTTACCGGCCGGGGTGAAATGGAGAAAGTCCCCCTAAAATCAATTGTCATGACATGAATTGGAAAATTAAAGCACCGCAGTGCCCGCGTTACAGGGACGCCTGGGAAACATGTATAACTGCGGAGCAGTAATGGAGTGAATGTGATTGATGATGGGATTTTCGAGCGACATCATGCATGCCATCGTAGAAAAGGAACTGAAAAGGCATTATCCTTCGAGCGAGGGCTGGACGTTGCAGCCCGGACCGGTGAAGGTCGACGGTGATGAACTGTATTCCTTCGTAAAGAGGGTCGGAGGAAAGAATGAAGTGGTCTTCGTGGGGGTTTCCCTTGGAAAGACGATCGGCGGTGCACTGATCCGGGAGCTGACGGCCAAGTTATCATCCCGGGCGGCAGCAAGGTCAGTTTCGCACCTTGCACTGATCGTCCCCCAGGATTCCGATGTGCGGAACGTGCCACCACCGGTGACCGTAAGCCGGATGCGGGCGTTCCGTTATGAAGGCGATGACCTGATCTGGCTGAAGCACCACACCCGCAGGTCCTGATCCGGATCAGTACGTTCCGAAACCGGAATCGTCGGGGACTTCAAGTTCCCTCTTCAGGCGTTCCCTGAGAGCCTCCCCATGCGACCCCATCCAGTACAGGCGGCGGCAGTGCCGGCACCAGAAAAAAGCTATTTCTCCAGAACAATGCCCGGGCGCATATCCGGACTCATGGACTTCCTTCTTATGGGCCACCCTCAACGGTTCGTTGCAAAGGGAACAACGGTTCATGCGCAATTCCGGGTCGACGAGTCCCAGATCGACCAGCTGCCTGACCTGGCGCAGCACGTCGCCACCGGTCACAAGAACTGCCGCACTTCCTCCCCTCCTTGCCAGGTCCCGGTCGCGGGTAAGGAGGACCCTGCCTTCTGAAACTGCCCTTTGGAGCAATACCGTATCCTCCCTCGTATTTCCCGGGGCGATACTGTTTGCGCTCGCCGTATCGTACCCCATAAACCGCAGGTACCTGCAGAGGGTCCCGAGCATTCTGTCCGCAAGAAAGCGTTGTGCTGACGCGTTATCCCGGGATTTTTGTGACAATTGCGATCTCCTCCCCGCACCTGCTGCAGCTGTGGCCGGTAAGGTTCCGGATATTTACGGTGTACCCCGACCTTTCGATAAGAAGCTCCCCGCAACGCGGGCAGTACGTGTTCTCGTACGGATGGTTGAACACGTTCCCGAGATAGGGGTAATGAAGTCCCAGCTCTCTTGCCCTCCGGTAGATCTTTTCAAGGAGCGGGACAGGGGTCGGGCTGCGGTCGGTCATCTGGTAATCCGGGTGAAACCGGGTGAAATGGACCGGCGTATCTGCCCCGGTGTTCTCGATGACCCAGCGGATCAGGGCGTCGATCTCCCCGGGGCTGTCATTGAGCCCGGGTATCACCAGGTTGACGACCTCTACGTGCATTCCGAGGGTATGGGCCAGGGCCGTGGACTGGAGCACCGCTTCGAGCCGACCGCCGCAGACCTTCCGGTAGAAATCGTCGGAAAACGATTTGATGTCAACCCGGAAAGCGTTCAGCATCGGCTGCAAATCGCGGAGGCCGGCTTCCGTGATGTACCCGTTCGTCACATAGACCGTTCCAAGCCCTTTCTGCCGGGCGAGGAGCCCCGTATCACGCGCATATTCATGCCAGATCGTGGGCTCGTTATACGTCCACGCGATGCTTTGGCACCCGCGGGCTATCGCATGCGATACAGCCTCTTCCGGGGACAGGCTGGAGGGTCTTGCGGTTTCCATCGTAGCCCGGGAGATATGCCAGTTCTGGCAGTGTTCGCAATGGAAGTTGCAGCCCAGGCACCCGAGTGAATAGCAGAGAGTACCCGGGAGAAAATGGAAGAGGGGTTTTTTCTCGATCGGATCGACGGCTTCGGCCGTGACCATGCCATAGGTCGTGGCATACAGGACCCCCTTCCTGTTCACCCGGACACCGCAAATCCCGGCTTTGCCCTCCCGGATTGTGCACCGGTTCTCGCAAAGAGAGCATTTCACGGCAGATTCCGGAAGTTTTTCATAGAGGCCTGCCTCGTGCATGTACCGCGCATCTGGGAATGAAAACTATGTAAGCTTTTCGTCGCTCTCCGAATCCTGTTCACGAAGTGCTTCACGAAGGTCTTCTTCGTCTACTTCCATGATAAGCGACCCCCGGTAACCACAGTGCTTGCACCGGTACACCTGGCCGCCATAGCCACCGATCACCTCGTAGATCTCGGTGCTCTGGCAAACGGGACAGCAAAGGATCATTGTTCTTTCAATTGTTTCTTCCAATATACAAAGGTCACCTGGTTTGCCATCCCGGGAAATTACCATGGCCTTCCGTCGACTCCCGGGTCTCCATCCCCGGTACCGATCCGACATCGCCGCAGGGGGGTTTTCGGGCCGGCGACAAACAGGTTAATTAATGACTAATTTCCCATGTCTATAAAATGAAAACACTGGTCATTTCCCTCGGTGGATCCGTGCTGGTACCGACTCTCGGCGACCACCGCATCCGTGAATATTCACAGGTATTGCAAAAAATCGGGGAGAAACACCGTGTTTTCGTCGTGACCGGGGGAGGCGGGGAAGCCAGGCGTTATATTGATGCGGCCCGTGTATCGGGGGCGGACGAGGGCACGGCCGATGAGATCGGCATTATGGTTACCCGGCTTAATGCGTTCCTCCTCCTCGCAGGCCTTGGCCAGGCTGCCTATCCAAAAGTCGCCATCGGCCAGGCTGATGCTCTTGAATATGCCGAGTCGGGAAAAATCGTCGTAATGGGCGGGGTAACGCCTGCCCAGACGACCGACGCGGTTGCGGCGGTTCTTGCCGAAAGAACCTCGGCTGACCTCCTCGTAAACCTTACCTCCGTGGACGGGATATATAGTGCCGATCCGAAGGCCGATCCGAAAGCTCTGAAATACTCGCACCTCACCCCGGGAAAGCTTGCAGAAATTGTGGGAAGTACCGACCTCCGGGCCGGGTCGAACAACGTGATGGACCCGGTCGCAGCCAGGATTATACGACGGAGCAGGATCCCCCTGCTGGTGATTGACGGCAGGTCCCCGGATAACCTCTACGAAGCGGTCATTGTGGGCAGGCATTCAGGAACAATTGTTTCCGAAGAAGAAAACGCCGGGCTTCTCCCCCTGTAATATCGCGTAAATAAACCCCCGTATCCTGACCATTAATCGGTAAATATTTCACAATCCCCGACATACGTGTAGATCCAGTACCGGGGTAGTAGGGTAGCCTGGTCCATCCTAGAGCGTTTGGGACGCTTTGACGGCGGTTCGAATCCGCCCTACCCCATGAGTTCTGTTATCTCTTAAACGCCTTTAGGGAGTCTGGATTGATGATCGGCAGGGACAAGGCAAAGGCTATTTTCCACGCCCTCGATGAGGCTTATCCATCTGCGGGCGAAGAACCGCGCCATAAGGTCTCTCCGTTCCAGGCAGTGATCATCACGATCCTCTCCGCCCAGACGACCGATCGTGCAGTCGATGAAGTAAGTGGCCCCCTTTTTACCCGGTTTCCAACAGCAGAAGCCCTGTCCCGGGCTCCCGTCGGGGATGTCGAGTCAATCATCCACAAAACAGGGTTCTATCACATGAAAGCAAAACGGGTAATCGAAGCTTCTTCGGTAATCATCCGCGATTTCGGCGGGACCGTGCCTGATTCCATGGAAGGTCTCCTTCGTATCCCCGGTGTGGGGCGGAAAACGGCAAATATCGTCCTTTTCCACGCCTTCGGGAAAACTGAAGGAGTTGCCGTGGATACCCATGTACTGCGGCTCTCACAGTTGGTCGGGTTCTCGGATAAGAACGACCCGGCGATTGTCGAACAGGACCTGATGAAGGCGTACCCGAGGGCCCAGTGGGGGAGAATTACTGATCTTCTCATAAGCCACGGGCGGCGCATCTGCATCGCCCGCCGTCCGAAATGCCCTGAATGCGTTATCAACCGATATTGCAGGTATTACCGGGACGTTTTTTCTAAAAGAAGGGCATAGATGAATGTTTTTTTATGAGCAAGTGTCCTTCGTTGCCTGTGTTTTCATCTCAGGTATAACAATGGGATTTGAGGTATCTGACACCCCCTAAACTCCGCCCCGGAACTGGTGGCGACCCCGGCGGGATAGGGAATTAACCGGGATCAACCCTGTCGCCGCCATCCAATGGGTAGGACAGGGAAGAGTGAAACCCCTTCTGTCAACGTTATACCATAAGATATCAGGTGAATTCAACAGGACCAGATATTGGGGAAATTCAAAAGAAACTGAAAAAAATGAATAAAATCGCAGCCACGCATCGTTAACCGACCTGATATTCATCGCCTGGCTCCACAATATTCTAATCAGGCCAGACTTCGGAACACGGCGAAGACGATAAAACCAATCGCGGCGCTTATCGGTATCGTCAGGATCCAGGCCCACATGATACTCCGGGCTACACCCCATTTCACCGCACTCGTCCCGGTGCTCGACCCTACCCCCATGATCGATGCGCATATCACCTGGGTCGTGCTGACGGGAATTCCAAATGCCGATGCCCCGATGATCGTGGAGGCGCTGGCAGTTTCTGCGGCAAACCCGTGGACCGGTCTGAGCCTCGTGATCTTGTAACCCATGGTTTTTACGATCCTCCAGCCTCCGGAGAGGGTTCCCAGCGCGATTACCGTGTATGATACCATAATCACCCAGAAAGGGACCGGAAGGTGGTTCGGATCGACGTTGGCACCGTAATATCCTATGCTGAACAGGAGGGGGATGATGATACCCATCGTTTTCTGGGCGTCGTTCGTCCCGTGTGAGAAACTGTATGCCCCTGCAGAGGCGAGCTGCAGTTTCTTGAAATAGCTATCGGCGGTATGCTTCTGGGCGCTCCTGGTAATCCACAGGACGGCAATCATGAATATAAAACCCACAAGCAGGCCGATTATCGGCGAGAGAAACATGAATACGATTACCATCTCGACTGTCGCCCAATGGATCGCCGCAAGACCTGCAGCCGATATCCCGGCCCCGACGAGGCCCCCGATCAGGGCGTGGGACGAAGACGTCGGGAGACCGAAGATCCATGTGGTGATATTCCAGATTATCGCCCCGCCGAGAGCGGCAAGAACGATGTAAGGAATGATGTCTGCCGGTACTATTGACTTTTCAACGATATTGCTGATGGTATCCGCAACCGCGACTCCGAACCCGAATGCCGCGATAAAATTGAAAAATGCAGCAAACGCGACGGCGTTCCTGGGCGATAACACCTTTGTCGAGACCACGGTGGAGATCGCATTTGCAGAATCATGAAACCCGTTCGTAAAATCGAAAACAAGGGCGATAATAATAGTTATTATCACAATCGTAACGGTGGGTGGCAGCATAGTACTCTCTCATTCATCGGAAAATGGGTCAGGAATGGCGGATTGCTATGTCGGACAACACATTTGCCACATCTTCGCAATAGTCGGTTGCGGATTCAAGGTGCTCGTAAATATCCTTGTATTTGATAATCGAAATAGCGTCGTTCGTCTTGAAAAGGTCCATCAGGGCATGGGCTAATACGTCGTCGGCAAGGTTTTCAAGGCGGTTGACTTCGATGCAGCGTTCTTCGATATACTTTGGGTTGCGGATAGCCCGGATACCCTTCACGGCCCCCTCGAGCTCGATGGCAGACATGTGGATCAGTTTTGCCAGTTCGACGATATGCGAGTCGGTATGGGAGATCCCGTAAAACAACATTTTTTCGGCCGAACCGTCGATATAGTCGAGGACGTCGTCCAGGGCCGAGGCAAGCCCCGATATCTCTTCAGGGTCGAGAGGCGTGATGAACGTCCTGTTCAGCTGTTCGTAGATGTCATGGGTCACCTGGTCGCCCTCGTGCTCGAGCATCTCGATCGAATGGCGTTTCTCGCTGACACCCGTGAAATTTTCCGCGAGTGCAACGAGCTGGACCGAGCTTTCTTTTACGATCCCAACCTGTTTCTCGAATAAATCAAAAAAAATCCTGTCCTGTGGTATCAGCAGTTCCCGTAAACCCATAGACCCAATCGTTTGATAGTCAGAGAGCCAAGGTAAAAAATCTGGCGATTTATCCCTGTTGGATCGCTTCACAAGGTCCCGTTCAGAGGGGCAGGTGAAACATGAGGGCAACGATCATGTACCCGCACCAGGCAACGGTGAAAGCGATAGGGATGGTGAATATCCAGGCTTCCATCATTTCGCGTGTTACTTCCCATTTTACGGCCTTGACGCCACGTGTCGCACCGACCCCGATGATCGCCCCGCTCATCACCTGAGTCGAGGACACCGGGACTCCGCGGGCGGTAACAAACGCAATAATCGCGCCGCCCGACGTCGCGGCACAGAACCCCTGGTACGGCCTGATTTTTGTTATCTCCCTGGCGAGTTTGTTGATCACTTTCCAGCCGCCGAACAGGGTGCCGATGCCGATAGCGGCACTCGATGCGATAACGACCCAGAACGGCACGATGAACGAAGAGATCACTCCTCCGGCAACCAGGAGGGCCGTTATTACTCCCACGGCATGCTGGCCGTCATTAGCCCCATGCCCCGCCGCCTGGAACAGGCTGGCAAGGACCTGGAGCGGCTGGAAAACATGTTTCATGCGGTCCTGGCGAGAAAACCGGAACAGGTGGGTCACCAGGAGATCGAAGAGAAATGCGACCTCGAAGCCAATGATCGGCGAGATGAAAATAAACACGACGATGGCAAGGATACCGGTAAGGACGAGGGTCCCGGTCAGCATGAGGATAGGGACTGCGAATGCAATGCCGAAGACCAGGCCGAGGATGAAGGCAGTCACGATATTCTCTTTCATCCAGTACGCCAGGACCGTGAGCGTGATCGCACCAAGTACCGCCCCGACGAGGCAGTATAAGCCGAGAGACGCAAGCATCGCCTGGGGCGGGAGAATAAGGGCACCCGGGCCGTACGCAGCGACCCCGGCGCCGATCAGGCCGCCAATAAGGGCCTGGCTGCTCGACAGCGGGAACCCGACATGGGTTGCGAAGAAGACCAGGGTGATCGCCGTGATCATGGCAATGACGATAGATACCTGAGTGAGTGCTCCGCTGACCACAATCGATGTCCCTATGGTTGCAGCGACGGCCGTTGTGAAGATAAACGGGCCGGCGAAATTTGCAAGGGCCGACGAGACCGATGCACCCCAGGGGGAGAGGGCCTTCGTCACGACCACCGTGGCGATCGAATGCGACGCATCGTTCAAGCCGTTGACGAAGTTCATTGCCAGGGCGAGCAAAATACCGAAAATAATGAGGGCGTCCATAGAAATCATGCATGATTACGGGCGATATCCGTAAGGGCATGTCCAACATCGTTATATTTTTCTATGACTTTCGCCATCCCTTCGTAGATATCCTTGAGTTTGATGATTAAGAGAAGGTCTTTAGTCAGGAAGAGCTCGATAACCGCCCGCGAGAGCAGTTCTGACGAAAGGTTATAGATACGGTTGATCTCCCTCGCATGCCGTTCTATCTCTTCGGCCCGTTTGAGTGTCTCGAGGTCGTCGATCCCATGGGTGATTTCCTCACTGCAGAGGGTGATCAGGTAGGAATATTCCTTCAGCAGGTCGTTTGTCTGGGGTATCCCGTAGTTGGCCAGCTGGTGGCTGACCCAGTCGATCCGGTCCATCACATCGTCGAGGGCCGGTGCGAGCCTTGCAATTTCATCAGGTTCCAGTGGTGTAATCAGGGAATCGTTGAGACGCTCGAACGTTTCCCTGGTAATTTCGTCGCCCATATGCTCCAGCTGCCGGATCTTCTGGGCCTTCTCGGTCCCCTGGGGCAGTTCATGAGTAATCTCGTTCAGGACTGCCGATGCTTCCGCTATCTGTTCAGCCATTTTCTTAAAAAGAGCGAAAAAAACCTTATCCTCGGGGAGGATGAAATCACGGATCCTCATGGTCAAGAGTTACCTATTGAAGGGCGACGAGAAAAAGCTGGTGCCATAAGGCGATGCAGGGATCGTTAAATGATGGACTGGGCGGGAATTGAACCCGCGGCCTCACCCATGCCAAGGGTGCGTAATACCACTTTACCACCAGCCCCTGCAAAATGCCGTTGTCCTTTCAGGGAAATAACGGTCTTTTGATCGGTTGCGTGCCGTGCAGCAGACGGTCCTGCCTTCCGGCCTGCTCTAACACTATGGGTTTCGATCAGTTAAAAGAGTTGTTTGTTGTGGGATCGCGGGCCGTTACTCCATAAGGCAACCCGGGACACCCTGGCGGCCTCCCACTTCACAGGTTGCCTTTTTTGGGGAACAGGGAGATTTCCGACCTGGCCAGGTCCCTTGCGACCCGGGTCCCGGGCCTCCTGACGATCCTGCCTCCTTCGATATATCGCTCGAGGACCGGTCGGGAACCTTCCGGGGCACGGTTCCCTTCAGGAAGGACCAGGCGGCTCCCGTCGGTCAGCCGGTAGACCTGCTTCACGCCGCTCCTCTTACCCCTTTTTGCGAGCGGCAACCCGTTTTTAAGCACGATATCCATACCAAAATCAATGACCTGGGCATTTGCGATCGCTCCTCCTACACCGAAGGCATCGACACAGTCGCGATAGGCGACGATATCGTCCCTGGTGATCCCTCCCGACAGGAAGATCCTGACTTCCTGATAGTTGTGGGCATCGAGTTCCCACCTGACCTCGTCGATGATCGCCTTCATGTTCCCGCGGCGGGAACGGGGGGTGTCGAGCCTTACCGAGGTAGCGCCACAACCGGCCGCCCTGAGCGATTCGGATTTCTCATCACAATACGTATCGCACAACATCACCCTCGGGACATCCTCCGGGGCATTAGTATTAAACGATCGCCATGCCGCTTCGGGGGTTTCAAAACACATCACGAACGCATGGGGCATGGTGCCGACAACCGGTATCCCTGGGGGCGCAGTGGTGTTCGACACCCCGTCTACCCCACCAATCCATGCCGATCGTTCGATCATAGTGGCGATGGCCGGGTGCTGCCTCCTGGATCCGAACGAATAGACAGGCCTGCCGGCTGCAGCGATCATGATATGGGCTGCGGCAGTTGCGATCCCTGACGAATGGCAGAGAAACCCGAGGATTGCCGTTTCGAACCGGCAGAAATCCCGGTATTTCCCGGCGATGCGGAGCACGGGTTCATTCCCGAAGAACAGAGCTCCCTCAGGCATGGCATCGACCGTGACCGGCAGTCCTTCGAGGAGGCCGATGACATCGGAAAGTCCGCAGAAGACCCCCCACGGGTCCGGAAGTGACGGTGCCGTGACTTCCATCACGACATCGGGGTTAATTCCCTCTTTTTTCAGGATCTCCTCGCATCGCACGAAGTAAATATCTGTACAACCACCGTTCCTGATCGTCTCGTCGTCCACCGTCTCAAAGATGCCCATGTATACCAGTTCGGCGTGACAGGATATTACGATACGGGAATAATCCCGGCCTCCAATGGATAGGGATAATATCCGCACCGGAGATACCTGTTAATGATATTCCACAGGTCTCCTTTGTCTGATGTAACAGCCTTGTGGAAAATTACATTCCGGTTGCCGGGAGAGGAAACGAGATGACACTTGCCATAATCGGGGGGACGTCAATCCGGTTCTCCAGTCTGCCGTCCTTCGAAGAGAGGACGATCAGTACGCCGTACGGGAAGGCAGAAGCCCTCTGCGGAGAGGTGGTCATCCTCCAGCGGCACCAGGGAAATTCACCGCCCCACAGGATCAACCATTGCGCGAACCTTGCAGCCCTGGCGATCCTCGGTGTCGACCGCATCGTCGCATTCGGCTCGTCGGGGTCGCTCAAATTGGAGATTCCACCGGGCAGCCTGGTCATCCCTTCGGATTTCATCAGCCAGTTCGAGATCCCCTCGGTCCATGACCATGCGATCACCCATATCATGCCCGAGATCTCTGCCCGCTTCGCCTGCGAACTCGCCGCGGTATTCCCACAGGCCATTGCAGGAGGCACCTATGTCCAGACCCGGGGACCGAGGCTGGAGACTGTGGCAGAGGTAAAAGCGCTGGCGCGAATCGCGGATATTGTCGGGATGACGTTGGGAAGCGAAGCGACCCTCGCACGTGAGCTCGGGATGGAATTTGCCGCCATCTGCACGGTCGACAACTATGCAAACGGGATCTCCGAAGAACCGATGAGCTGGGAACAGGTCCTCGAGACTTCGAAAAAATTCTCGGAGCGGACCCGGGAAATGATCGGGACTATAATCGAACGTTTTGGCTGAAACCATGAAACCAGAGGAGATACTAAACAGGACAGGTCCGTTCCTGATACGGGACGTACTTACCGGCGGCCGGAAGACCGATATTTTTATCGGTGAGACCGGGACGATCGAAGCGGTCGGTAACGGCATCGCCCGCAAATACGAGAGCAGTGCAGCATTTGTTATCGACGGCAGCTTCAGGGTCGCGCTCCCGGGTCTTGTCAACACCCATACCCATGCGGCGATGACGTTGCTTCGGGGATATGCCGACGACATGGTTCTCGGGGACTGGCTCACGCAGAAGATCTGGCCGCTCGAAGCACACCTCACCGGTGACGACGTGTACTGGGGGACGAGGCTTGCCTGTCTCGAGATGATCAGGACCGGGACAACCGCCTTCAATGACATGTACTTTTTCATGGAAGATGCCGCCCGGGCGGTCGACGAGGCCGGGGTCCGGGCACTCCTGTGCCATGGGTTTATAGACCTTGACGACGCCGGGAAACGCGAAGCAGAATGTAAAGCCACCGAATCCCTGGTTTCATCCATAAAAGGTATGAACAATCCGCGGATCAGGGCGGCAGTGGGACCGCACGCGGTGTACACGGTATCGCCAGAGGGGCTACGGTGGTGTGCCGGTTTTGCAAAAGAAGAGGGCATTCCCACTCATATCCACCTTTCCGAAACAGAAAAAGAGGTCGTGGACTGCGTCGACCGGTACGGAAAACGCCCGCCGGCCCTCCTCGACGAATGCGGCATATTAACCAAAACGACCATAGCGGCCCATTGCTGCTGGCTTAACGACGACGACTGCCTGACGGTGGGGCATAAGGGCGTCAATGTATCCTTCAACCCTTCGAGCAACATGAAGCTTGCAACGAACCGGGCGTTGCCATACAGGGAACTGGTTGCTTCCGGGGCCAACGTGTGTCTTGGCACCGATGGCTGTGCGTCCAATAACAACCTCGACATGTTTGAAGAAATGAAAATTTCAGCCCTCCTCCAGAAGTTTTACTGGAACAACCCGACTGTCCTGCCGGCAGGCGATGCGGTCAGGATGGCCACCGGGAACGGTTGCCGGGCGCTCGGCTTCGGTCCGGGAACCCTGCAGCCCGGGTCGCCGGCCGATATCATTCTCGTCAGTACGGATAAGACCTGCAATACCCCCCTCCACAACCAGGACTCAAACCTCGTGTATTCCTGCAACGGGGGGGCGGTTGCCACGACGATCTGTAACGGCAGGGTCCTTATGTACGAACGGTCGGTACTCCACGAAGACGCAATACTGGAGGGAGCTTCCCGGGCCGCACAGTCCCTGGTACAGAGGACGTTATCCTCATAACCGGACTGCCCATGAAGAATATCCGGCTATATTCCTTTTTCGCGGTCCTCCTGGTCGTTCTGCTCTGCGCCGGTGCAGGGTGCACCTTAAGCCGCTTCGGGACGCATGGGGTGGTCCCGGTCATTCCCCCGTATTATGCACAGAATTCAGGCCAGCTGAAGGTATACTTCATTGACGTGGGCCAGGGCGATTCCGAGCTCATCACGTATGGCAATTTCACGATGCTTGTCGACGCAGGAGACCCCGATGCCGGTCCGCGGGTCGTCTCGACGCTGAAAGGACTCGGGATCACCGATATCGACATCCTCGTTGCCACGCACCCCCATGCAGACCACATCGGCGGCATGCAGGACGTTCTCGCGAACGTTACCGTGCACGAGGTGATCGATACGGCGATGCCCCATACCACGGCGACCTACCGGAAATTCCTTGAGATGATCGCCCGGCAGAAAATTCCTTACAAAACCGTGCATACCGGTGATGTCATCAGCCCTGTGCCCGATCTGTCATTCCTTGTCCTGAACGCTCCTCCCGGGAACGGGGCGTCTGCGACCGACGACGACCTCAACGACGCGTCGATCGTATTAAGAGCGACCTACGGCCGGATCAGCATCCTCTTCGAGGGCGATGCAGGCACAGCCGTCGAAGACAGGATGCTCGGATCGGGCCTCCCTCTCGAAAGCCAGGTCTTAAAAGTCGCCCACCACGGAAGCACCCATGGGACGGGCAGTTCATTTCTCGGCCGGGTCAACCCGGAAGTTGCGATCATTTCGGTTGGCGCGGATAACCCCTATGGCCATCCGACCCCGGCCACCTTGAACCGCCTGGAGAATGCAGGAGCGATCGTGTTCAGGACCGACCAGGACGGGACAATCGTCCTCCAGTCTGACGGAATGAAGTATTCGATAACAACCGCACGAGGCGGGATGTATGGAACTTCGTATGCCACGGCCCCGGCCTCACCAGCTGCCGGGTAAAAAAACAGGGTGATTGAAACAGATTTGTCCTTTATTTTTTCCCGGAAATTTACCGACGGGTGGGATAGAAAGTATCATGTATATAATGATTTCAGGGTCTAATGTACCTCAATCAATTCTTCGAACCGCCGCCGGGGCGCCCTTCGGGGGCGGGGGCGTCAATCGCAACACGATATCAAACGGGCAACCTTGGCTTTTTTGGAATCCCCGGTGAGAAATCGGCGCCATTCTGACCCCCCGGGGCTCTGCCCTGCAACTGTGGCGACCCCGGGTGCGATAGGGACTGTTCTGGACCTGATTAATCTAACAAAAATGTACCCTGTCCACAGGCTATCCCACTGGGGGAGGGTCAGGGAGGGGGTGGAACCCCTCCTGTCGAAGGGTATCTTACATCATTCTTACTTTAACGTTGAACCAGGGAATTCGAACAATTATCGATTTATTGAGAGACCAAAAGAAATTACTCCTTTAATCAGGCCGTCTCGATATTTTCGGCGTCTTCCAGGTGGAGTTCTTTTACGGAAATTTCGCGCATCTTGAACTTCTGGATCTTGCCCGATATGGTGACCGGGAAGTCCTCGGTGAACCTGATATACCGCGGTATCTTGAAGTGGGCGATCTTACCCCGGCAGAAGTCCTTGACCTCGTCTTCGGTCATCGTCTGGCCGGGTGCAACCTTGACCCAGGCTGCAAGTTCTTCGCCGTATTTCACATCAGGCACGCCTATGACATACACATCTGCGATCTTCGGGTGGTGGTGGAGGAATTCCTCTATCTCGCGGGGGTAAATATTTTCACCGCCCCTGATGACCATGTCTTTTAAGCGGCCGACGATCTTGACATAACCCTCGTCGTCGATCGTGCCGAGGTCCCCGGTATGGTTCCAGCCGTTGTGATCGAGCGTCGCATGTGTCGCATTCGGGTTGTTGTAGTAACATTTCATCGTCATGTAACCCCGTGCGCAGATCTCCCCGATCTCGCCCCTCGGGACGATCTTCTGGGTCTTCTGGTCGATGAATTTAAGCTCGGTGTGAGGGAACAGTTTTCCGACCGTGGAAACGCGCCTCTCGAGCGGGTCTTTCGTCGTGGTCATCGTCACGCCCGGGGCAGTCTCGGTCTGCCCGTAAACGATGACGATATCGGTCATGTTCATCTTCTGATTTACTTCCTTCATCACCTCAATCGGGCACGGCGAACCAGCCATGATGCCGGTCCGGAGAGAACTCATCGAATAGCGGGAAAAATTCGGGTGTGCAAGTTCGGCAATAAACATTGTCGGAACGCCATGCACCGCGGTGCATTTCTCGTTCTGGATGGTTTTTAAGACTTCCTCGGCATCGAACGCCGGGGACGGGAGGACCATCGTCGAACCGTGCGTGACGCAGGCGAGGTTGGAGAGCACCATGCCGAAACAGTGATAGAAGGGAACGGGGATGCAGAGTCGGTCCCTAGGGGTGAAACCCATCCCTTCCC
Source organism: Methanoregulaceae archaeon (assembly GCA_035505975.1). Taxonomy (GTDB): domain Archaea; phylum Halobacteriota; class Methanomicrobia; order Methanomicrobiales; family Methanospirillaceae; genus CAIKOD01. Next base: position 854 of record DATJQJ010000028.1, on the reverse strand, counting down.
CGATGATGTACCCGTTGTTCATGATCGAGTGATGGCTGAGGACGACACCTTTCGGAAAACCGGTGGTCCCGCTCGTATACTGGATATTGATCGCGTCATCGAACTCGAGCGACTCCTCCCGCTCGATGACCTCGTCGCGGCTTATTTCGTCGCCTTTCCTGATGCAGTCCTCCCACACGAACATCCCGTTGTAGGGGATATCACCCATGAAAATGACGTTTTTTAAGAAGGGGAACTTTTCGCTCTTGATATGGCCCGGGCGGGCCTCGTAGGCCTCGGGGCAGGCCTCGTAGAACATACCCACATAGTCCGATGTCTTGAACCTCCCCTGCAGGATCAGGGTCTGGATCTCGGCCTGCTTCAGGACATATTCGAGTTCGTAGGTCCGGTACGCCGGGTTGATATTAACCATAATGGCCCCGATCTGTGCCGTGGCGAACTGAACCTGGATCCATTCGGCATAGTTCATCGCCCAGATGCCGACCCGGTGGCCCTTGTCGACGCCCATCGCCATCAGTCCCCTGGCCAGGCTCTCGACGCGTTCCTGGAATTCCCTGTACGTCCAGCGTATCCCCTGGTGGACGGAGACAACGGCGTCGTTATCAGGGTTTTCGTTCGCAATACGGTTGAACATATACCCGACAGTCTCGCCGATAAGGGGAAAAGAAGAGGTTCCGCAATCGTAACTTATTTTCACCATTGATCAAAGTATAGCATCCGAAGAGAATATATGATTACTGATTTTTTATGCGAACACTTAAATCTCGATAATGCGATTTATTTTACATCATCGGGGTCGTGGCCTAGTCCGGAATGGCGACGGGCTCCAGCGGTCTTTCGCGTCTCGGTGTGGA
>DATJQJ010000027.1:0-39325 GCA_035505975.1 Methanoregulaceae archaeon | reverse complement strand
GGCTCTCGAAGGAGGAAAAATCGTCATATCGGACCGCTATACCGACAGCCGGTATGCCTACCAGCAGGTGACCCTTGAGGGAATCATCAACGACCCCCTGGCCTGGCTCAGGCAGGTCCACCAGGGATGGACTGTCAAACCAGACCTTACGTTCCTGCTCGTAGTCCCAATTGAAGAAGCACTGAAAAGGCGGTCAGGAAGGGCTCTGCGGGAACACTTCGAATATGCTTCGCTCCTCTCCCGGGTACAGGAAAATTATCTGGCCCTCGCACGGGAGGAACCGTCCCGGTTCATTATCGTCGATGCCGAAAAGGAGGAGGCGGAAATCCACCGGTTCGTGGCCGATGCGATCAGGTCGGCTTCTGCACGGTCACGATCACGTCGCCAACATTGATTACTTCGACCTGTGCTCCACCCACCATATAAGCATATACCGGAGAGAAGGAATCCGCCGGGACATTGATTTGGTCCCCATCGACCAGGACGGTCGCAGGCGGATTTGCCAGTTGATCGTTTGGCAGGGATTTTATCGCTTCCATGAAACCTTTCGCCTGTTTTCGAAGTGCCGGACCGATCACACCCATGTTGAACTGCACGCCGGTGATAACCTTCTCAAGGTCGGCATGGTCGCTGTTCCAGGTCACATCGGCATTCAGGGTCCGTGCAGCATCTCCAGCATCGTCGATGGTGTGCTGTGCATAAATCGTCACCTTTCCGAGCGGTGCGTTCAGTGCCATCCCCTGTTCGTGTTTATACCGCCTTAGTTCCGATACCACTAAGACGAGGAGATCTCCTTCCGATTCGGCCAGGTCGTCGGCAAAAGAGAAATCAGGCCACCCTTCGGAATGGACACTCCGTTCGGAAAGGTAAGAGTAGCACTCCTCGGCAAAATACGGGATAAACGGTGACAGTATCCTGCAGAGCGTATCGAAGGTAGTCCTTAACGTGACGCAGGATCCTGCCCTTGTGGTATTCCCGGCATACAGCCGCCCTTTTACGAGCTCGATGTATTCGTCGGCAAGGACTTCCCATGCGAACTCCCTGATCTCCTTCAGTGCCCGGTCGAACTGGTACTGTTCCATCGCGTCCGTCACCTCGGCGACGGTCTTCGACAGTTTCACGAGCAACCAGCGGTCGGTGAGAGCGGTAACCTCGGCATTGCAGGCCGGCCCCTCCTTTTCGATCTGCATCAGGGCGAACCGTGCGATATTCCACATTTTTGTCTGGAACCTCGAGGCCGAGACCACGTCGTTCCAGTTGAACATGATATCCGACCCGGTCGCCGCACCCATCGCACCCCACTGCCTGAGGGCATCGGCCCCGTACTTATCGAGGATCTCGAACGGTTCGATAATGTTGCCCCGGCTTTTACTCATCTTGAAACCGTCTTCGCCGAGCACCATGCCGTTCACGAGGATCTGGTCCCATGGCCTCTGCCCGGTCAGGGCGACCGATCTCAGGATCGTATAGAAAGCCCAGGTCCTGATAATGTCATGCCCCTGCGGTCTGATCTGGGCCGGGAAATAGGGCGGTACACCGCACCCGTCCCATCCCGTGACGTTGAGGACTGATATGGAGGAGTCCATCCAGGTATCGAGTACATCCTCTTCGCCGGCAAATTCTTTCGATCCGCACTTCGGGCAGGGCTTTTTCGGCGTATCTTTGGCCGGGTCGACCGGAAGGTCCTGAACGTCTGGAACTACCATCTCCCCGCATTTTTTACAGAACCACACGGGGATAGGGGTCGCAAAAATCCGCTGCCTGGAGATGCACCAGTCCCACTCCATCTGGGCCACCCAGTTTTCCATCCGAAGCAGCATGTGTTCGGGTACCCAGCTTATCTGGTGAGCAGCGTGGGAAATCTCGTCGGGTTTAATCTTCACGAACCACTGGCGCTCGCTCATGATCTCGATTGGAGTCTTGCATCGCCAGCATGTCCCGACCCGCTGTTCGAGAGGTTCCTGCCGGTACAGGATATCCTGGGCCTTCATGTCGGATAGTATCGCAGTCCTGCATTCAGGAGCCGTCATACCTTCGTACCTGCCCGCAACGCTGGTCATCCTCCCCTTTTTATCGATCGCTTTCCGTAATTCGAGGTTGTGCTGTTTCCACCAGTGGACGTCCTGCTTGTCCCCGAACGTACATATCATCACGGCTCCCGACCCGAAAGACGGGTCGACCGCTTCATCGACGACAACCGGGATCTTATGGCCGAACAACGGGACACACAGGGTGCTATTCCAGATCTTTTGGTAACGCTCGTCTTCCGGGTGGACCGCGACCGCAACACAGGCTGCCAGGAGTTCTGGTCTCGTAGTCGCGATCTCAACGCCGTCGAAATCGAAATAATTCAGCTTGGTCTCGCGGTGTTCGTACGACACCTCCGCGAATGCGATGGCGGTTTCGCACCGGGTGCAGAAGTTCACCGGGTGTTCGCTCTGGTATATGTACCCCGATGCAAGCATCCGGAGAAACGAGAGCTGGGTCTTCCCGTAGTACTTCGGCATCATGGTGATGTACTCGTTTGACCAGTCGACCGAGAAGGCCATCCTGCGGAGCGTCTTTCTCATTTTCTCGATATTACCGATCGTCAGGTCGCGGCACATCTGCCTGAATTCCTCGCGTGAGACGTCGTTCTTTGTGATACCATGCGTCTCCTCAACTTTCACTTCTGTCGGAAGCCCATGGCAGTCCCACCCCTGGGGGAACAACACGTTGAACCCCTTCATCCGTTTGTACCGGGCGATGAAATCGATGTAGCACCAGTTCAGGGCGTTCCCGATATGGAAATTCCCGGTCGGATATGGAGGCGGCGTATCGATTACAAACTGCGGCTTCGTCGAGTTCCGGTCAAAATAGTGGTCCTCGTCATGCCATGTATTCTGCCACCGTTGTTCCACTTCGGCATAATCGTAGGTCTTCGGGAGTTCATGGGATGCCATTTCCCAATTATTTGTCTTTTTATCACATATACTAATCGAATAATGGGCCTCCGATTTTAGGGAACCGGCCAAAAATCGGGCCGGTCGCGTGGAACAGGTGACGGTTCCACAGAACAAAGCTCTAATGCGATTGCTAACGAATGTCTGATAGATGTATAACCAGCTTGGCGAGCGGGTCGCGGCGGTTCTTGCGCTCGCGTGTATAGTGGCTGGCCCGTTTATACACCCGGCATGGGCCTTTGCGATTGTCGTGATCGTGATGGCCCTGGTGTTGCTGCTGGTTGAAAAAACCACATTCTTTTCGATAGCAATAATCGCTCTCGCGATCTTCTATGGTATCGGACTGATCCCTCTTTTCATATTCTCCTGTACGCTTGCATTCGTCGTAATCGGTGAGCTTGCTTTCCGGTCGGCGGGCGAAAATGTGAAGGCCTATTTTGCTTATATCGTTGTCGCTGCCATATCGGCAGTACTCATTACCCTGTACCTCAATGAGACGGCCCCCCTCCCCGTCCTCTTCGGCCTGATCGCAGCCGTCCTCTTAAAAGCCATCCTTGGGGACCGTGATGATGCATTAATGGTCGAGACACTCGGGATCTCGATGACCATGCTCCTGATCAACGACCTCGACTACCAGGTCAGCATCTCCCATATCTCACTCGCTATCGTAATCGCTTTCGTTTTCGGGTATTTTGCGTATCGTTTAAAGACGGCTGACCTCTCCGGCCTCTTTTCCGCGGCACTGATCGGCGTGGTGCTCCTTGTTTTCACCGATGTGTACTGGTTCCTTGTGATGCTGATGTTCTTCATCGTCGGGTCTGTGTGCACCCGGTACCGTTTCGAATTTAAAGAGAAACTGGGGGTCGAACAGACCCACGGGGGCGCACGCGGCTATCGCAATGTATTTGCGAACGGCGGTGTTTCTGCCGCTGCCGCACTCCTCTACGGCGTTACCGGAAACCCACTCTTTGCCGCGATGTTTGTCGGGAGCGTTGCTTCCGCTGCAGCGGACACGGTCGCGAGCGAGATCGGTGTAACAGGAGGGTCACCCTATATGATCACCACCTTCCGGAGGGTCGCACCCGGAACGAACGGTGGTATTACCCTTACCGGTGAGATGACGGCACTTGCTGCATCCCTGATCATCTCCATGACCGCCTTCGCTCTCGGGGTCATCGACCTGCAGGTTGCTGTAATCTGCACGGTGGCGGGTCTCGTCGGAACCAATATTGACAGCCTCGTAGGAGCGGTGGTAGAGAACCGGGGATATTTAGGTAATGCCGGAACGAACGTGCTCGGGACACTCGGTGGCGGCGTATTTGCCCTTGTCGTCTCCGCTTTTCTATAAGGCGGAAAAAAATGTATCATCAATAAAGGGGGATTTTCATCCGGTGCAGGCCTACCTTTCTGCCTCATAGCTTCCTAGGGTTGTTCTCATCGATAATTGTGAATAATTTAGAAAAGCAGGACGCTTCCAGGGCTCCGCCCCGCCGCCGTGGTTCCCCGGTATGGAACAGTACTTGGGTCAGTAATTATTTCCACGTGTCGCTGGTGAACCCTGTCCACCGGCAATCCTGACGGGGGGGTGAGACAGGGAGGGGTGAAGCCCCCTTCTGTCTTAGCAATTCACTGTGCTTTACCGCGATCCTGCCTGACTATTGATAAAAAATTGTGGCAGTATTGCCAATATCGTGAGGATTTATCCAATTCACAAATTAATTACCCGGAAGGAGTTCTTTCTGAGCCGAGCTAAAAAAAAAATTAATATTTATACCAGCGTCCCTTGCTGTCGTATTCGCCCTGTATCACCGTTTCTGTTGCTGCAGGGGTCAATCCCGCCAGGGCCTTAAAAAAACAGGCCTTGTAGGTCGCAAGGATTGTGACGAGGATCCCTGTCCCGAGAGCGAGGATGACCGCGGAAATGAGTACTCCGTCGGCTCTGAGGAGGCCGAAAAATGTTTCCGGTGTTATGGTGCTGATTTCCGTTGTATTCATCGTTGTCAGCGGTGTGAGGCGGTCAGCAAGGGTTGCCGACCAGGCCATGAGCATGAAAAACGACACGGCAAGAATGATCAGGATATTCACGATATAGAACCGAAAGACCATTCCGATGTTTCTTATCGTCAGTTCGATACTTCTCCTGATCGATTCGAAGACCTTTGTCTCTTCAAATACTGCGACGGCATCGAAAAAATAAGTAAAAAATATGAACGGCACCAGCACGCCTAGTGCGGCTGCGGCAACAATTCCTGTGACCGCGGAGAGTCCGATGAGGGCCATGGGCAGCATGAGGAGGAGGACGGTCAGGACAGCAGCAAACGTGATTACGAGACCCGGCAGGAGAATCCTGAAATAGAATCTCCTGCCACCTGAAAAAAAGTTACCAAACGAGAAATCCCCGGTTTTCACCGAGAGGAAAAGCCCCCCGGCAAGGAAGGGGATAACGAGGACTTCTATTATCCATAACCTGCCGGTAAGAAATGTCCCGCCATAGTACCCGGTCATGAGATCGATGAAGACGAGGAGCCCGGCTGCAATACCGGGAAACCAGAGGACCGGGCGGGAACCAATGAGCCCGAATGCCTCTTTTAAGGATGCGAGGATCATCGGTTACCTGACCCTCGGCATTGCCACGATTTCCCTGACCTGGAGATCGAAAAACGACGATGTATGGGCGGGCCTGATGACACAGACGGTATCAGCACCAGAGGCGGTACCGCCGGCCGCGATGATCTCCTCATCGATCCCTATCGTGCCCATATCGGCAGCGATCATCGTACACTCGACTGCGACTTTCAGCCCGACGGCAACTGTCTTCCTGAGGGCCTCGGCAATAGCCTCCGTGCGGGACCCGCCGCCTACCTTGGGAGAACGCGAGAGCGCCCGCTCGAGGCCCGAGAGCACATGCGTTCCGGTTACGATCGTCACACCCTCCTTTCGCAGACGTTCCGCAGTCTCTTTTTGGAATTCCCAGACCCCCGGGGTAGTGAACCCGACCACATGGGTGACAATCACGAGCCTGATGCCGGTACCCCGGACTGCTGCCGCGAACTTTGATGCGGTCGCACCCGAGGTGCTGGCAACGACGATCGTTGAAAGCCCGAGGTCCCTGGCCCTCGCGACCGCAAACCGGGCCGCATCCTCGGTGTTATCAGGGCCGGGGGTTTCAAAATAGTAGATGGATTTCTCCATAAATGTCATAATAACAGATAAATAGCCACTAATACCTTAAAGTGAATTGCTATGATTACGCTTGCTCTGGCAGGAAAGCCGAACTGTGGCAAATCAACATTTTTCAGGGCTGCCACCCTCGCGCACGCAGAAATTGCCAATTACCCGTTTACCACGATCGATGCGAATTTCGGCGTCGGTTACGTCAGGACGAAGTGCCCCTGCAAAGAGCTCGGGCTCGTCTGTCAGTCGTGCCATGACGGGGACCGGTTCGTCCCTGTCAACATGATCGACGTAGCCGGCCTTGTACCTGATGCGCACAAAGGACGCGGTCTCGGCAACCAGTTCCTCGACAACCTGCGGCAGGCCGATGCAATACTCCACATCGTCGACGCCAGTGGATCAGCAGACAGCGAGGGAAACCCCCTCGAACCCGGGGCACACGACCCTGCGGTTGATATCGCCTTCCTCCAGTTCGAGATGACGATGTGGGTATATGGGATCCTTGACAAGCACTGGGCAAAGCTCCACCGGCAGGCACAGAGCAAGGGGTTCTCGCTCCACCGGGGCGTGGCAGAGGTATTTGCGGGGCTTGCCGTGACCCCCGAACAGATCAGGGATGCGGAGGTAGCGGCAGGTATCGACCTGCTCCATGCCGGTGAGAAGGAGCTTGTCGCCTTCTGCCGGGAGGTCGTGAAGATCAGCAAGCCGATGGTCGTTGTCGGCAACAAGGTCGATATGGCACCGCCCGATCTCCTTGCACGGCTCAGGGACGAGAAGATGCTCTTCTCAAGCGCCGCAAGCGAACTGGCACTCCGGAACGCTGCGAACAGCCACATCATCAGGTACGTCCCCGGCGATCCGAAATTCTCGGTGACAGACGAGCAATCGCTCAGCCCAGCGCAGAAGTCAGGTCTTGCAACGATCGCGAAGGTACTCGACCATTTCGGAGGTACCGGGGTCCAGCAGGCCGTCAACCAGGCTGTGTTCTCCCTGCTCGACCGGATCGTCGTGTATCCTGTGGAGGACGAGCACCACTTCTGCGATGGGAAAGGACGCGTCCTCCCCGATGCTTTCCTCATGAAACGGGGATCTACACCGCGGGACCTGGCATTCCAGGTGCATACCGATATCGGCAGGGGATTCCTCTATGCCGTCGATGCCCGCACCAAGATGAGGGTGAAAGATACGCACGAGCTGAAAGACGGCGATATCATCAGGATCGTAAGTGCAGCGAAATAGGAGGGGGGCGATACGAACATCCCATGATGGCCATCGCAGCCCCTTGTGTTATTAGTGATCTTTAGGGATCATAAGATCGTCATTTAATAGACAAGTTCTGCCGGGTGGAGCAGGTCCAAACCATCAGGATAGTGTTCAGGCAGGGCTCATCAGGAGATTCTATCATGATTGATGATGGAACGGAGCCTGGGCGAAATCGCCGGGGAGCTTCAATGCATGAAGCCCATGCATGCAAAGAACAAGCCCAAATAATTGCCTCTTGACATTACCTCCGCAATTTGGCGCCGCGTCTGAAAAAACAGGCGGCAAATTGCGGGAATAGGGAAAGCCGCCACTCCGTAAAAGGCATAGCTTTATATATCAACATTTAAATAATGCCGTATAATCATGGGTGGCGAAGTATATCAGGCGCAGATCCTGCGTAATTTCTTCGATACCATCACCGGTACCGACAGGAACCTCACAAGGATCTATATGTGCGTGATAAGTCTTGCAAAGATCCGGATGGAACCGCCGGAAAAAATCTCGTTCCTCGTGGACCAGGTCCGGAAAAGCAAGCAGCAGAGGGAGCTCTCGGTGGACATCCTCGATTATATGTGTGATGTTGCCGCAATGCTCGAGCTCAACCAGGTCCAGACCGCTTTCGGGGTCAGGGAAGTTGGAGAAATACAGCAGGACTTCACGGGAGTCAGTCTCGATACCCTTTAACCTCTTTTCTTTTTGACCGCAACAACGTTACCGTGAGGCAGGTATAAAAAACCCAAAAATTAAGGGCCAGATCAGAGACCCATCGCACGTTTATACGAAGTAAGCAGCCCGACAATAAAGTTCTGATGTTCCTCGAGGGCCTGTTCGTCATCTTCAGAAGTCAGGAGGGAGACCGCGTAAATAAGGATGAGTGCATTGTCGAGGGTTAAGGTCGCGGGGTCCTCATTCGCCTCCGGCGGTACATGGATGGCTGTGTATGACTGTTCGGCATTGCTGAATTCAATCTCTGTGACCGGTGAGACATCGGCATTTTCCAGATTGGCGGCCCGCTGTTTCAGGAGGGTAAGAGCTTTTTTCAGGACGTCGAGAGGTTCGCCGGACTTCAGCTGTTCGATCGCCTGGGAGGCCTGGGTGACTGCATTGCCGTAGAGCCCGTACTTGAACGAGAGGAATGCAGATGCAATCTCATGGGCAGATCTCCTGTCTATACTCCCGTACATCGGTCGTAACCGTTCCATGTAATCATAAAGGTATTGTTCCATCGGGTCGATCTCCTTTTTTTGCACCGCTGTGCTGAACCTTCTGTCGAGCCTGATATCCAGGACGGTGATACTGATCGCGAACAGGACCAGCAGCACGAGGTTGGGTTTCGCATCAGTCGGGATGATCAGGATCAGAATGGCATATACCGGGGCAAACAGCGAGACGATGTCGCGGCGTGGCTTAAGGACGGCAAGATACCCGAGCAGGAAGGCCCCCGCTGCCGGTCCGTACCAGAACTGCCCGGCATCGGGGATTAGTCCCATGTATTCGAGAAAAATTCCCATTGCGATTCCCGCGAACGAGATCACGGGAATGGCGATGGCAATCTCTTTCTGCCACCGTGCTCCCGGTCTTCGGTCTTCCAAAACCCCAGCTGCCATTAACGTTGTACATATGGTCGACGCGACATTGATAACCTTTCCAACCGGTAACGGAAATTGCCAGGACCCTCCCGTAGCGTTACCGGTCGACCCTGGAATATCTCACTGTCATTGGCCCGGTGTCAATACCGTTAAACCCGATGCTGACTAAAAAATCCTTATGAAGGTGTGTATCATGTGCGGGGGAGAGGGCACGAGATTGCGCCCCCTCACGTTCGAACGTCCGAAACCCTGCATTCCGATCGTGAACAAACCGTCAATCGAACACCTGGTATCACACCTCTCGAACCTCGGGTTCCATGAAGTCGTCATCACCCTCGGGTACATGGGAGAGGTGATCGAGAAGGCCCTCGGGGACGGGTCGCTCTTCGGCGTAGACATCACGTATGTCCATGAGAAGACCAAGCTAGGGACGGCAGGCAGCGTCAAGAATGCCCAGGCCCACCTCGACGGACAGGACTTTCTCGTCGTCGGCGGCGACCATGTTACCGACTTAAACCTCCTTGAGTTCTATCGCGAACATATGAAGGAGCACGTGCCTGCATCCATCGGGCTCATCAGTATCGACGACCCCTCCGAATACGGTATCGCCGAGATCGATGTCAATTACCATATCAAGCGGTTCAAAGAAAAACCGGCACCTGGCGAGATTTTCTCGAACCTGGCGAGTACTGGTATGTACGTCTGCAGCCCGGAGGTCTTCGACCATATTCCGGCCGGAAAAAAATTCGATTTCGCCCGCGACCTTTTCCCCCACCTCATGCAGGAGGGTTATACGTTATCGGGATGGCTGGCGCGGGGGAACTGGACCGATGTCGGGAGCCCGTCGATGCTCCGTCAGGCAGAGAAATGGAAGCTGATGGACATGCCGTTCACCAGCATCAGCGGCGACCTTACGGTGAAGACCGGCAAGATCCAGGGACCTGTCCAGCTCGGCGACTCATTCTCCATGGGAATTAATTCACGCCTCATCGGACCGGTCTCGATAGGCGCCGGTACTGCAATAGGAGATAACGTGCTGATCGGGCCCTATACGAGCATCGGAGAAAACTGCCTGATCAAACAGAATGCAAAGATCTTCTCCTGTTCCATTTACAACAGGGTAATCATCGGGAAACATACAACGGTGAGCGGGAGCATCATCGATAACGATGCGCTCATCGGCAACGAATGCAGCCTTGAAAACGATACCGTGATAGGTCCGAGGGTGGTGATCAGGGACCACGTCGTCATCCACTCGAGGACCCGCCTGTGGCCTGAGGTCATGATCAAGGACAAGGAGATCGTGAAGGAACACGTCCTGAACAGTAAGTTCGACGTAAGTGTCGAAGGGTCCTGAAAACCTGAAAAAAAGATGCCTCTCCCGATACCACAGGATACGGTTTTCCAAATCCCCTGATAGGGGATCCATGACCGTACTGAAAGAGGCGAACCGGCACTAACGACGGTGAAATCCGGCAGATCGGTTTATGCCATCGGGCATGGAACAGCTCTATTCAACACGCCTGACGAGACGGTGGGTGATGGCCACCAGGGGGTGACGTGCGTAATCAAGGACGGTAATATCATCGAGCGTCTTTAAGTTCATTGCCCGGGCGGTGCGTTCAATGCCGAGCTCGATGTCTTCGTCGATCTCGATCACGTACGCTTCGAGCGTCTGTATTCCCATTCTTTTTGCGGCGATGGCCCTGTGGTGGCCGTCGACGAGAATTAATTTCCCGGGACGCCTGACAACGATGAGTGGCTCGGCAAGGCCCTTCCTGATCTCGTACATTCTCCCCTCCAGTTCGTCTTCGTAAATCTTCGACTGCGTAGGGAGAAGCTCATCGATCCGCACTGCCTCGCGTTTGAGAGTAGGGGTAACGCCATGGAGCTTCTTGAGAGTCTCCATGAAATTGAATACTTTTTCCGGGGAGACATGCTCGATCTGGGACCTGATTACATCGGTATTCGAGATGATCCCGAGGAGGTCGTTCTTCTCGTTCACGACCGGGAGTTTCTGGATACCTGACCTGAAAATGACCCGGGCAGCGTCGTTGATGCTCATTTCAGGATCGGCGACTATGAGGTGGTCGGACATCACCTTGTCGACCGGGGTGGCCGGCGGGACGAACAACAAGTCCCTTGCGGCTATATACCCGACAACTTCGTTGCCGTTTACGACCGGAAAACCGTCGTGGCCGGTATTCTGGATCTTTTCGATGACATCTTTCGTTGTCTTGTGAACATCGACAGTCACGACATCATAGGTCATATAGTCTTTGACCTTTTTCTTATCCATTGAATATGCTCCTAAAACCTGCAGACTGTATGGTATTCCATGGTACTATCCCACGTTAACTCACTCATGTATTACGACAGGCAATATAATGAATAGCTCCTCATGGGCACATCAGGAACAGACGACCATATCCCTGATACGAATGCCTGGCAACATTTAACGGCATCTTCCCGTCTCATTCTGCCTCCTTCCCTGCCAAGCCAGCGGTGGCTCAGATTGGAAAAAACCCCAAAGCCCGCTCAATTGAGGGGGTCGTTGTCTTAGAAGATCCTGGTTACTCTGTCGATGGAAATCTTTGCAAACCTGTATCTTTATACAACAATGCAAAAAAAAAAAGATTATTCGATCTCGATTTTTCCCCCTTTCTGCTCTTTTACTTTTTTAAACCGTACCTCGAGGACGCCATTGGTGAATGTCGCCCTGGCATTTTTATCAGTTACATCGTCCGGGAGCGGGATAAGCCGCCGCATCGAGCCGTAAATCCTTTCCCTCACAAAATAACCCTTCTTTTCATCTTCGGTGACATCCTTCCGCTCGGTAGAAATCTCAAGGGACCGGGGTTTAATCAGTCTGAGATTCACGTCCTCTTTTTCAATTCCGGGAAGATCGGCGACAACAATCACCTCGTCGTCGTGTTCCGATACGTCAACCCGGAACTCCCCGAGGATTCCGGGGAGGAATTTCTCTGTAAACCCGCCGGCAGGCAGGAGCGGGCCCCTGATATTGTTGAAACCGGCCCATAATTCATTCCGGAGGTCTTCGAGGTCCTGGTCGGACCATCCACCCGGATAAAGCCTTCTGATGACCATCTTCATTCTCCGTTTCGTTATTCACCCGGAAAACCCGGATGAGATACCCTTGTTGCTTTCTTTAATGTATATAAATATTTCTTTTATAAGCTATCAGAAATGTAATGTTTATGTTACATCAACCCGCATGTATTGAGGATGAAATCGAGGGATAAAGACAAATCAAAAAACAAGGATACCAAAAAAACAGGATCCGGCTGGAATTTGACGAAAATTGCAATCGTGGTCGTCGGAATCTTGTTTGTTGTCCTTATGGTGGTCTCTTCACTGGGTCTCCAGTCGGTCAACGTCTTCGCCGGAATCAAGCCCGGGGACGTGGCGACCGTCAGCTTCACCGTCCGCGACGACCTCGGCCGGGCGATCGTTACGAGCGATAAGAACGTGTTTAACACAAGTTACCAGAACGGGGACACTGTGTTCTATTCCCAGCCGCTCCAGGTCCAGGCGAACACCACGACAACAGCGAACCTTTCGAGGATCCCGGTTATCATCGACAATAGCGGCACGGTCTATCAGTTCGGATTGTTCCGGGACGAGATGAACCTGATCAGCCACAGCATTACCGGGATGAAAACAGGGCAGACGACGACGGTCAACTTTGAAATGCCGTACGAACGCCTGGAAAATAACTTAACAAGGGAACAATTCGACAATATAGTCAGCGGCACTCATAAGAACTCGAGCTCCTATATCCCCGGGGACCAGATGATCCTGGCATTTTCGGAAAACCCGATCGTTAACCTAAACCCGAATACGACACCGCCCGACCAGTATTTCAGGACATTCTATGTCGAAAAAATCAATAACGATTCAGTCATCATCAAGGGTGGTTACGCCACCGTCGATCTTACGGTTCAGTCGGTGAAAACCAGTTAATTCTTTTTTAGTCGGCAACGATAGGGCTTCTTTCCCAGATCAGGAAGAAACCTGTATTTTTTATTTTTTTCCCTTGATTTTAAGGTGTAGGACTTCCGGGGCTCCAGTCCCTGGCAGAATAACTAGTGAACAAGGATTGAACCGGAATTAGAATTTGGGTTAGAATTAACCGGCCCTGTGCGGTCCCGATCCCAATCGGGGTCGCCACAGCGGCGGGACAGAGCCCCGGGAGCGTCGTGGTATCTGAATTATTCATAATGTAAGACAGAAAAGTATGCTTTGGGTGGGTAGCTGGTGTAAAAATTATTCCGGGTAGCCGTATATCCTCTTTATCCGGCTTGCTACGGATTTCCACCCTTCCTTCCTCAGGACGGCACCGTCCCGGAGTTTGATGTGAGCAATCCTGAACCTTCTCTTCCCGGCCTGGTGTATTTCTCCGACGACAAAGGGGGTTTCGCCGTCGCACGAGATCATGACCGGGATCGTTTTCCAGCCGTCATGGATCGATACCCTGACTACCACATCTTCGATTTCACGGGTCCAGAGAGCGGTGATATCCCTGGCCTGGGCTTTTTCAACGCGTTTAGGTCCCGATTCGATAGAAGCCACTTCGACACCGGCCACTTCCTCGCCGCATTCTGCCACGAGGCGGTCGCCGATCGAACAGATGTCGTCAGGAAAGAACTCTACCTGGCAGATCTGCGAGTCCCCTTCCCTGGACACGATGGCCTTCACGAAAACCGGTTTTGGAATTTTTTGTTTTTCAGTGTGCCAGACATGGCCGCAGAGGCTGCACCTGATCAGGAGGTCGCGGGATTCCGAAAGGATCTCCTGGTCCGCATCTTCCCCGCATGACGGGCAACGCTTTTCGATATACATTGAATAGGAATAGAAGCCCTGTTCATATTAAGATGAAGGCAGAGGAGGTCATCACCGCCCGGGGTCATCCCCTCGTCAGGGCGCTGCACCGGTCAACCTTTGAAGTCACAAAAGAACATGGGTTGACCCCGGGCGGCGACTGTATCATCGCGATCGGTGCGGACAAGGGGGCAAAAGATCTTTCTCCCGCGTTCAGGACCGTGCTCGGAAAAGAATCCGCAAGGCTGACGACATTACTCGAATGTGAAGGCCATACCATCGAAGTCCATTCGGCCGGAGGACCAGGCATCTCGCTCCTTCACCCGACCGACCTCGTATGGCGGCGGAGCATGTTTCGATGCGACAGGACGATAGGCAATAACTCCGATGTGGTCGCACTCACGATCCCGCGTGAGATTATCGTATGTCTCCGTCAGGGTGCACAGATCTCCCTCCAGCTGACTGCGGAATGCCCTGACTGAGAGGCAGTCAGTCACGACCGAGCTCGGTGATCTTCAGTTCGGCATTTGCCAGGACTTCTTCGCACTGCTTCACAAGAATCGCACCCTGCTCGTAGAGGGTGATACTTTCGTCGAGCCCGGTATCGGGATCTTCCATTTTCCTGACGATCTCCCTGAGATCGGCCAGGAGTTCCTCAAATTTTTTCGTCATACCTGACATTCTCCATTACGGCCTCGCCCCTGCCGTCCACAAGACGCAGGACGATCCTGTCTCCTTTTCCAAGCGATCGGGCAGAACGCACAACAGAGCCTTGTTTTTCGGCGACACAATATCCCCGTGCCAGGACTGCGAGCGGGTTTTTTCCCGATAAGCCAGACCGGATTTCTGCAAGTGTCAGCCTCCCGGAAGAAATTTTATTGTTGACCGAGACCAGGAGGCGTTCTCTCTGGTCTTCGATATACTGCCGCCGGTCCGCTACCCTCCTTATCAACCGGCGCGGATGGAGCCGTTCCCGAAGGGTTTCAAGCTCCCGGCATGCCCGGTCATGCCGGTTTACGAGGATAGTCTCCATAGTCCGTGTATAATCCCGGAGCGTGGCGGTGAGCACGGCACGGTCCGGCACGACCAGCTCTGCCGCTGCTGAAGGGGTCGGTGCCCGGGCATCTGCCGCATAGTCTGCAAGGGTGGTATCGACCTCGTGACCGACCGCACTCACGACCGGAGTTGACGATGTTGCGATTGCCCTGACCACCTCCGGGTGGTTGAAAGGGAAGAGGTCTTCGAAACTCCCGCCTCCCCGTGCAACAATGATGATATCGACATGCCCGTCCAGTCTCCTGATGGCCTCGGCAATCTCGAGGTGGGCCGTCTCACCCTGAACTGCCGTTGGCGAAAGGATGATCCTGACCGGGTACCTCCGGTTGATCACATTCCTGATATCCTGGAGGACCGCTCCCGTCTTCGACGTAACCACACCGACGGTGCAGGGGAACTTTGGGAGCTCGCGCTTTCGCTCTTCGAGAAAACATCCCTCGGCGGCAAGTTCTTTCTTCCATTGTTCCACGAGAAGATATTTCTCTCCTGCACCAGCAAGGCGCATTTCATGGACGTAGAGCTGGTACTTGCCGGCCGCCTGGTACACGTCGACGTAACCCCTCACAATGACATGCATGCCGTCTTCGGGGGTGAAGGAGAGTTTCTGGCCCTGCGACTGCCACATCACGCAATGGATTACCGATGCCTCGTCAAAGGCACGTTCAGAAAGTGAAAAATAGCGGTGCCCCCTCGAGTGGTGTTTGTAATTGGTGATCTCCCCTTCAACGAAAATATCCTGGAGCCTTTCGTCAAGGAAGATCTCCTTTATTATCGATGACAGTTCAGAGACCCTCAATACGCGATCCGACTGCTCCTGCCACCGATCGAGCGTTCCCTGCCCTGAGACCATACAAATCTATTATTGCCCGTGGATATTAACTACGATCATGGTGCATTTCTCGGTTTCGAGCATGTTCTTCCACGAATATCAGGGCGATGAGATCTTTACCTTCATCGAGGAGAGCGGGCTCGACGGTGTGGAGTTCTGGCCGGAAACTCCCGATTTCTGGCTTCGAGGCCTTCCCATCGTCGATCTGAAACGCTGGATCCGGGACCATCCTTTAATCACCAGTTATACGGTTCATACACCAATTCTCGACTTAAACCCCTGCTCGATCAATCCCGGTGTAGCGGCACTCTCAGTCAGGCATGCGCTCGAGTCCCTGGACCTTGCCGGTCAGATCGGGGCGTCGGTACTCACCGTTCACCCCGGTAGACGGACTGCAAAACGGGTGCCGACCCAGGCCGACTATGCCCGGTTCGATTACATGATCGACCGGCTTCGGGAAGCGGCGCGTGTATCACCCGTCAAGGTCGCCATCGAGAATATGGAACGAAAGATAAATTCCCTCCTGTGTTCACCCGAAGCGCTCCGGGAACTCCTTGACAGGGAACCATGGCTGTGCTGCACGATCGATGTATCCCATGCGATGGGGACTTCTCTCGATGAAGTGGTACGGTATATCGACCTCTGTTCAGACCGGCTCGTAAATGTCCACCTGGCCCTGGCGAACGATGGCCTGATGCACCTTCCTGTTCACGGGCACACCGAAGGGGCGACAGTCCTCCGCGTCCTTGCTGAGAACGGGTACGACGGGAACCTGACTCTCGAGATCGAGGACAGGAATTTCGATCACGAGTACTCCTCCGAGGAAAAATGTCTCCTCCTCATGCAAGAACTCGAATTTATGAAGGAATGCATCGGGTAATCGCTGGTTTTATGTACGCAGACTGCGATAAGTGTTTAAGTTCCATGAACCGTTATTCTCCCTGGTGTCCGGCGGCGAGGGACCAATGATCGATTATCCTCTTAATATCGCCCTTTTCATCATCTGCCTCGTCCTGTCCGCATTTTTTTCGAGCGCAGAAGTGGCCCTGATCGCGATGAACCGGGTGAAAGCCCGCACGCTCTTAAACGAGGGCAGGAAAGGAGCTGTAGCACTCGCTATCCTCAAGGATAACCCCGACCACATCCTGATCACCATCCTTATCGGGAACAGCATTGTCAACGTGGGTGCTGCAGCAATAGCCACCGCGATTGCTATCGAAGTGTATGGCGATATCGGTATCGGCATTGCGACCGGGTTCGTCACCATCGTCCTCCTGATATTCGGGGAGATCGGTCCGAAAATCTATGCGACCCGGGCAAACGTCGATTACCCCCTTGCGGTGGCCCCGGTTATCCTCTTCCTGTCGAAAATATTAAAGCCGGTCATCTGGCTTGTGGACCGGTTCAGCCATGCCGGAGGGTCGACAGGGCTCGGGGAACCGACTGTGACAGAAGAAGAGATCAAGGAATGGATCGACGTCGGCCGTGAAGAGGGCAGTATCGAGGCCGAAGAGAAAAAAATGCTTTACTCTGTCCTTGAATTCGGCGATACGACGGTCCGCGAGATCATGACGCCGAGGATCGATGTCTCGATGATCGAAGACACGAGTACCGTCGATACGGCCGCGAAACTGTTCAATGAAACGGGGTTCTCCCGGATACCGGTGTACCAGGACTCGGTGGACAATATCATCGGCGTCCTGAACGTGAAGGACGTCTTCACGGTTGCCCTCTCCGGAAAGAAAAAGACCTCGATCAGGGAGATCATGTACGACCCCTACTTCGTCCCTGAGACAAAAAAGATCGATGATCTTTTAAAGGAGCTCCAGGTCAGGAAGGTCCAGATGGCGATTGTCCTCGACGAATACAGTAGTTTTGCTGGCATAGTCACGGTAGAGGATATTCTCGAGGAGCTTGTGGGCGACATCCTCGATGAATTCGATATCGAGGAACCCGATATCCAGAAGATCAGGGACGGGGAATACATTGTCGACGCACAGATATGGGTCGAGGACTTAAACGACGAACTCGATATCAGCCTCCCGATCGACGAATCGTACGAGACACTCGGGGGCCTCCTTATCGAACGGCTGGGCCACATCCCCCACCCCGGTGAAAGTGTCGATATCCCTGAAGCAGATTCGGTCCTCGTCGTCGTGCAGATGCGGGGAAGGCGGGTAGTCAAAATTAAGATCCTGATCAGACCCGGCAAGAGTGGTGAACCCGGCAATGAACCCCGCTAGTAACCCGCAATGGAAAAAGATTATCGTGCTGGCATCGGGCCGCGGTTCGAATTTCCAGGCAATTATCGACGCCCTGATCCCCGGAGACATCCCGGCTGTGTGCATCAGGCTGATCACCGACAACCCGGGGGCATATGCGATCGAGAGGGCGAAACAGGCAGGTATTCCGGTGACGGTAGTCGACTATGGATCTTTTTCGTCGAAAAAACAATACGAAGAGGCACTGCTGGAAATACTCAATGAATACGACCCCGATCTGGTCCTCCTTGCGGGTTACATGAGGATTGTCGGCAACGGGATCGTGCACAGGTTCCACGGAAGGATGATCAACATCCACCCTGCTTTGCTCCCGTCTTTTCCGGGCCTCCACAGCCAGCAGCAGGCCCTTGACTACGGTGTCAGGGTATCGGGCTGCACCGTACATTTCGTTGACGAACACATGGATTCCGGGCCTATCATTATCCAGAGCTGCGTGCCGGTTCTTCCCGGTGATGACGAAGAGGCCCTTGCCGACCGTATTCTTCTCGAGGAGCACCGCTGCTTTCCCCTTGCCGTAAAGCTCTTCTGTACCGACCGGCTCCGGATCAGGGGAAGGGTCGTTGAAATAATCGAATAGATTATTAAGTCAGTTTTTTCGGACACACCGAAGATTGCAATTATGGTATGGGTGAGTCATCTATCTGATGGCTCCGGACCTGGCCTGTTATCCAACAGCTCTCCAATGTATCGGGAAATCTCTTATTTTAAAAAAAGGGATACGGGGGTATCTCTTTAGTCATTCTTACACATTCACTTCGGGAGGAGGGGGTTTCACCCCCTCCCTGCCCCTCCCCCAGACAGGATAGACTGGGGGCAGGGTAAACCGGGTTGAAAATTAATCAGTTTGTGTGCAGTCCCTATCCCAACCGTGGTCGCCAAAGCGGCGGGGCGGAGCCCCGGGAGCGTCAGTAAATTTCCAGGATAATAATCTTATAATCTGCTATTTGAGGGGGGGATCTTTTACAAAAAGAATAATCACTTCTCGGATACATTCGCTCAGCCATCCTCCCTGGTAACAACATTTCGTCAATTCGGGATGTAGCCTCAAATAGAATTCTGGATCCCTCCACCACAGGATCGGTATCTACCGCGGTTATATCATATCGCGAAGTACATCATGTGAAGATACAGGGTGCCTGATGACCGGGAGACCGAAAAGTGCAGAGACAAAAAGGCTTGCAAATGAAAGGATAGCGGTCCTGTTCAAGCGGGCCGAGGAATTCTTTCCCGAGCACCCGCTCTGGAGCGACCGGTGCGTGACCCTTGCACGCAAGATCGCGATGAGACAGCGGGTGGGCCTCGACCGTGAACACCGGCGGAAGATCTGCCGCCATTGTTATAAGTTCCTCGTTCCCGGTGTCAACATGCGGGTGAGGATCAGGAACCGCATGGTCGTCGTCACCTGTCTCGAGTGCCACCGTCAGTCACGATACCCCTTCGGGAGGGTAGTATGAGTCAGTCCAGGGGCAGTACCTGGCGGAAAGCTGCCGAAGGGAGAAACCCGGGTTCCCGGATCTCCCAAAAAAGAGTAGTGAAGTCTAACGACACGTCGCGGAAACCGGGGGGGGATCGCAGACCAGGGAAATATCATGGAACTAAACAGATCCCTCGAAATGCTGGAAAGCCGGATGAACGTGTCCTGATGCAGGAGCTGAAACCAACGGTCTGGATTGGTAAACAGGGATGCACGGAAACCATCGTCAGCGAAGTGACGGCACAGCTCAAAAGCAGGAAAGTCATCAAAGTGAAATGGCTTCAGAACATCGAGATCGTTCCCGAGGACCTGGCCAGGGCGGCCGGAGCCCGCCTTCTCGCAGTAAGGGGACGAACACTTGTCCTGGAAGAGCGACGGAAACTGTGATTTTCTCGAGATTTTTGAAGAATTCTGTCCCGATTATTCAGGCACTGCTCGAAATATATAAAAATGTATTGAACAAATAAGTAAAGACTGTTATATCGATAACGTGACAGTGAGGTCTTACCATGACAACAGTATATGATATCCCGGTTGACCTGCTTATCAGGAGCGTGGCCGCGGAGCTCAAGAAGCGTCCCGAGTTCACGCCCCCCGAGTGGGCAGCATTTGCAAAGACCGGGGTCCACAAAGAGCAGCCTCCCCAGGACCCTGACTGGTGGTTCGTAAGGACGGCAGCGGTATTCCGGCGGATCTATATCGACGGTCCGGTCGGTGTCGAACGAATGAGAAGTTTCTATGGTGGAAAGCGGAACCGGGGGTCCAAACCTTCCCAGTTCAGGAAAGGCAGCGGATCGATTCTTCGGAAGGCGTTCCAGCAGCTTGAAGCGGCGGGATTCGTTCTCCACGACAAGACAGGGCGTCGCGTATCACCGCAGGGCGCATCGTTCCTCGATGGCGTTGCGATGAGCCTGAAACCAAATGCAATGGAAGGAACCCCGGAACTCGCGAGATACTGAGGGAGATCCATGGGTGACGATGAGCTCGCTGAAATCCGCAGAAAGCGTCTTCTTCAGCTCCAGCAACAGCAGGGCGACCAGCAGGACGAGATAGAGCGGCAGCGACAGGTCGACGCGCAAATTCACCTTGTGCTCATGCAGATTATGGAACCCGAGGCCCGCGAACGCCTCAATACCATCAAGCTGACCAAGCCCGATTTCGCGAAATCCGTTGAACAGCAGCTCGTGCTCCTTGCCCAGAGTGGCCGGTTGAAATCGAAGATTACTGACCAGCAGCTAAAGGAACTGCTCCGTCAGCTGACTCCGCAGAAAAAGGAGTTCAGGATTTCGCGAAAGGGATGAAGGCAGGGGTGCTCTTTTCCGGAGGAAAAGACAGTGCACTTGCGGCAGTCCTGCTCTCCCGGGATTATGAAGTGGAACTGAATACGTTTGTATTCGGGGGGGATACCCTCAGAAGAGAAGTCTGCGATGCGGCTGCGTCGCTCGGTTTCCCTCATAAAACATGGGTATTCGGTGACAAAATATTATCCCGCGCCGTCGATCTTGTCGTCAGATGCGGGTATCCAAACGATGCGATCAATATGGTCCACCTCGAAGCCGTAACGGCCCTTACATCTGAATACAGGGTCGTTGCCGATGGCACGAGGTTCAATGACCGCGTACCGATGATCCCCCGTTCGGAAGTCCAGCGCCTGGGTAACCGGTATGGGTGCGCCTATGTCCGTCCCCTGCTCGGTTTCCCGAAAGCCGAGGTGGACCGTCTCGTCGAGCGTCATCTCGTGGTGCGACAGGGTGAAACAGGGACGATCCAGAACGGGGACTATGAGAGGGCAATAAGGAAAGAAATGCAGACGAGGGGATATGACCTGGCGGATTTTTTCCCGGGCCACCACGAACAGTCCCTTGTCATAACAAAGAAAATGGTGAATGTGAATGAGTAAACTATCCAAAGGTCGTAAGATCCGGCTTGCAAAAGCCTGTGACCAGAACCGTCGTGTCCCCCAGTGGGTCATGGTCAGGACAAAGCGGAAAGTCGTTTCGCACCCGAAGCGACGCAACTGGAGAAGAAGTACATTGAAGGTGTAAACCTATGGCAGAGAAGATGCAGGAGCATGTATATATCATTCCCCTCCGCGATGTGAAGCGGACACCGCGGTGGAAGCGGAGCAACACCGCAATCAAGGACATCAGGTCGTACCTGGAAAAGCACATGAAAAGCGAAGACGTAAAGCTCGACAAGAGCATCAACGAGCATGTCTGGGCCCGCGGAAGCCAGAAACCGCCCGCAAAGATCCGAATCCGTGCCATGAAGTTCGAGGACGGACAGGTCCAGGCCGAGCTCGCCGGGGAATAAGATGGAAAGAACGGTCTCGTTTGAAGGCGACCCGAACATCGGTGTCTTTATGCGGGTATTCGATGACATAGCCGTCATCCCGCCTGAGACCCCGGACGAGGTCCGGGGACTGATCAGAGAGGCACTTGCGGTTGACCTTGTCGAGACCTATATCCAGGGGAGTTCCATCATCGGGTCTCTTCTCACCGGAAACAGGCATGCATTTATTGTTAGCGGGCTTGCGACGAGCGAAGAAGAAGCCCTCCTGTCTGAATACCGCGAAGTGTTCCGGCTCGAGCATACCATGAATGCAGCAGGCAACGTCGTTCTTGCCAACGATTCGTTTGCTGCAGTACACCCCGATATGCCGTCCGATGCAATGAAAGCGGTTGGTGAGGTACTGCACGTACCGGTGGCGAGGCTCACATTCGGCGGTATAAAAACTGTCGGCATGGCCGCTGTGGCGACAAATAAGGGAATTATCGTCCATCCGCGGAGTTCCAGGGCAGAAATTACCAGGCTCGAGGAGCTGGTGGATATCCCCGTCGGCACCGGAACGGTGAATATGGGGACGGGACTCGTCGGGACGGGACTGCTCGTGAACAATTCGGGGTACCTTGCAGGCCTCGCGACGAGCGGGTTCGAACTAGGAAGAATTGAAGACGTATTTGGTTTTCTGGAGTAAATTATGGATAACAGCACTTTTGAAGTGAAAGGCACGTTCAGGATTGGCGACGAATGGAAGCCTTACAAAAAGACTATCATCGCGCCGAACGTTGAGCAGGCAAAGGAACAGACAATGGCGGTCATCGGGAGCAAGCACCGCCTGAAAAGAAGATATATCACCATCGAGTCAGTGAATACTGTACATGGTGAATGAGATGGACCCCGTGGACCCGCGTGAGATGCAGGCGCTCCAGCACTACCTTTCCGAATACGGGCAGCAGGTTGAGATATTTTCGAACCAGCTCCAGATGATCGATGAAGGGCGAATGGAAGCGACCGCGGCGATCGAGGTTCTTAAAGCTATCCAGGAATCGGGAGGGTCGGAGATCGTCCTTCTCCAGGTCGGCGGCGGGACAAGTGTCCGGGCAAAGGTCCTCGAACCGGACAGGATATTTGTTTCCATAGGATCTGATGTCGTCGTTGAACGGACAAATGCCGATGCGGTCGAATACCTGAAAGACCGGATAACAGAGATGGAAGCCTCGGGAAAGAAAGTTGCCGAGACCATCGACCGTATCAGGTCCCAGATGAACGAGATCGCGCGCCGCATTGAGACCGGCTACCAACAGGCCCAGGCGGCGGCGCAGTCTCAGGGACAGCGCTGAAGGGGTCCTTCCGGGAGGCCCGGTAATGTTTGAATCGCTGAAATCCCGGTTAAAGGAAGTTCGGACCCGGCTCGGGAACGATATCGGTGCGGCTGCAGAATCTGTCGATGAAACCGGACCGTTTCCGGAAGAACGTGTCAATCCGGAAGCAGAGTCCGGACAGCAGGCAGGGCTCGTCGACAAAGTAAAAGCCCTTGTAAAAGACCGGGAACTCATCATCGGCGAGGGAGACGTGAAGGACGCGATTGACGAACTCGAGATCGTGCTCCTCGAGAACGATGTCGCATTCCCGGTAACCGAAGAGATACTGGATCATCTCAAGAAGCAACTGGTTGGCAGGCGAAGAAAAATAGGGGAATCCGTTGACTCGATTGTCTTATCAGCTCTAAAGACCTCACTGAAGGACGTACTCGGCAACGGGTTCGACCTGATCTCGTACATAAAAACTCATGAACACCCCGTCAAGGTGCTTTTCACCGGCGTAAACGGTACGGGAAAAACAACAACCGTTGCCAAGGTCGGGCATTTCCTCAAAAAAAACGGTTTTTCTGTTGTCATCGGTGCAGGGGACACGTTCCGCGCCGGGGCTATCGAGCAGATCGATGTCCATGCAGAACGGATTGGCATTAAAATCATCCAGCACCAGCAGGGAGCGGACCCGTCGGCCGTATTATTCGATGCGGTCCAGTATGCCATTGCCCATAAGGTAGACGTAGTCCTGGCCGATACCGCGGGGCGGTTTCACAACCGGGCCAACCTGATGAACCAGCTCGACAAGATCAGAAGGGTAATGAAGCCGGACCTGATC
This sequence comes from Methanoregulaceae archaeon, assembly GCA_035505975.1. Classification (GTDB taxonomy): domain Archaea; phylum Halobacteriota; class Methanomicrobia; order Methanomicrobiales; family Methanospirillaceae; genus CAIKOD01. The sequence goes on along the minus strand of DATJQJ010000027.1, from coordinate 15,443 downwards.
GTCTATGTCGACGAAGCGGTCGCGGGAAACGATGCCGTTGTCAGGGCTGATGAATTCGAGAAGACGGTCGGTGCCGATGCCGTCGTCCTCACGAAGGCTGATATGGACCCCCGGGGTGGAGCGGCAATCTCCATCGCCCATACGATAGGAAAACCCCTGATGTTCCTCGGAACCGGCCAGGGGTATGACGATATCACCCCGTTCTCCCCCGACCAGGTGATCGGGGAACTCTTTTCGGAGGAATCCTGATGCTTGACAAGCTGGGAAATTCGTTAAAAGATGCGATGAAGAAACTGGCCGGAAGGAGCGTAGTGGACAGGGCGGCAGTCGAAGACCTCGTCAAGGACCTCCAGAGGGCCCTTCTCCAGTCGGATGTCAATGTCAAGCTGGTGATGAACCTCTCGAACGCCATCAAGACCCGGTCGCTTGAGGAAGAGCTCCCGAAGGGGATGGCAGTCCGCGAGCATGTGCTCAGGATAGTCTACCAGGAACTCGTAAAGCTGATGGGAAAGGGGACCGATGTCACGCTCGGTTCACAGACGATCCTGATGGCAGGGCTCCAGGGGAGCGGAAAGACCACGACAACGGCAAAGCTCGCACGCTATTTCCAGCGAAAGGGGCTCCGGGTCGGCGTGATCTGCGGGGATACCTTCCGCCCGGGGGCCTATGAACAGCTCTCGACACTCTGTGCAAAGATCAATATCCCCTGTATCGGCAACCCGAAAGAGACCGATGCCTTGAAAATCGTGCGCGAAGGCCTGCCTGCCCTGTCCCACGTCGAAGTTATCATCATCGATACCCAGGGCCGCCATGCGCTCGAGAACGACCTGATCAAGGAGATCATCGATATCAACGCCATCGCAAAAGCAACGCACCGCTGGCTTGTGATCGATGCTGCCCTCGGCCAGCAGGCCAGCGAGCAGGCCCGACGGTTCCACGAAGCGATCAGCATCGACGGCGTGATCATTACCAAGATGGACGGGACGGCAAAAGGCGGCGGTGCACTGTCGGCAGTATCCGAAACCCAGAGCGGTATCGTGTTCATCGGCAGCGGAGAGACGATCGATGACCTCGAACGGTTCGACCCCGACGGGTTCATATCGCGGCTCCTCGGCATGGGTGATTTGAAAGCACTTGTCGAAAAGGCCGAAGAGTCCATCGCCTCGAGCGACTTTGACGTGAATGCGATGATGAGGGGAAAATTCACGCTCCGGGACATGTACAAGCAACTCGAATCGCTGAATAAAATGGGCCCCCTCAAACAGATCATGAGCATGCTGCCGATGGGGAACATGCAGCTTCCTGAAGGCGTGCTGGATGTTACCACGGTAAAGATGAGCCGGTACCGGATCATCATGGATTCCATGACCGGTGCCGAGCTGGACGACCCGGCACTCCTTAGTTCTTCAAGGGTGCAGCGGATTGCCCACGGTGCCGGGGCGTCACCCGAAGAAGTGCGGGAACTCCTCAAATACTACAAGACGATGAAACGTGCTCTGAAAGGCGTCCGGGGGGGCGGAGGCAAGTTCGACCTCCAGCGGATGATGAAGCGGTTCAGCGGGTAGCCCGGATGACGGTTTTTGCCGTGATCGGGCACCTGGCGAAGACCACCGGGGATTTTACCCTCAACGATATGCCCGGGGGAGCAGGCAGGATGGACGTGCTGTGCCGGTGCGTGAATACTTCGCTGTTCCTGTCCCATGACCTCCGGCGCGATGTGACGATATACCTGGTCCTCCTCGGCGGGACGGATTCTCCGAAAACGGTCATGATTTCCGGAGAAAAGGTCAGGTACCTCAGCCCGGACGAGCGGAGTGCCGGGTCCCTGATAAAAAAGGCGCTTGAAATTCCCGCTGCGGAGGAATTCAGGGAATCGACAAGGGGTGTCTTTGTCAGGCGGGGGGGCCTCGGGCGCCTGATGAAGGAACATGAGTTCGCGGTCCTGGATGAGAATGGCGCGGATATTGCCGGCATTGAAGACCTGCCCGAGGGGTTTATTCTCTCTGATCACATGGACTTTACCGCCGGGGAGCAGGAAATGATGAAAGACCTGCCGAGATACTCGGTCGGGCCCCGGGTGCTCCACGCCGACCACACGATCACCGTCCTCTTAAACCGGATCGACCGGAGAAGAGCAGGAATGGAATAATACGTTTTCATTTAACAATACCGTTTTTTCTAAAGGGTGTTAACCCGTCAGTGAAGGAATGCGTTTCCTGGGGATATCATTTGCAGGAGATTTTCATTACTATAGACCTGGATATATCCAATCGGCGGGGGAAAGGACGGCCATATTAATATCTGAACATTATCAAGACTTGTTATTCCTGCATAATAGGAACCAGCTATCTGTGAGTCAGACCAATTCCAGACTTTATTATCATCCACATTTTTATCCCATTCTGCATAGGGGTAACACCAGGCACCTATCGCTTCGATACTGATGGAAATGAGAATAAGAAAGAGGATGATCATTGAAATAATCCTTGTGCTGTGGGTTCGGTTTTTTGGCCAGAGGAACGGCATGATCCCGAATGTCGTAACTATTGCCAACACCGGCAGGAACCCTGTCAGGTACCGGGGGCCAAACGTCCATCCTCCAAACCACGGGGTATAGGCGCTGTAGATAAGAATCGTGCCCATGATACAGGGCAGGAACAATAATAATACCATTTTTACCTGTTTTGACACCGTATCAGTTTTATACAGGACATAATAACCCCATACTGCGAATAGCAGAATAGGGCTATATATGAACAATCCACGGTTTGGTGAGATAAAATACCCGGCAAAATGGACGATAAGTGACAGCGGGTTCATGAAACCGGTAAGGGTATTCAATGGACCCGATGTGGCGGTCGCTGAAGTGAGGGTAACCAGGTTGTAGATAAGGAACGGGACACCACTCACTAAGGCCCCAACAATAAACGGGATTATATTTTTTCTGTTGGACCACAGGTAATAGAGCACCGGTATAAGTAATAGCGAGTCCGGGGGCCGGTTAAAAAAAAACAATCCTGAAACGATCCCCAAAATGACAAAATATTTTGTTTTAGGTTTTAATTCATTAGCAATGATACAAAAAAGGGCAATAGCCAGCAGCAGCTCTGATGTTCCATGCTGCCATAATGCCTGGCTGCTGACCCCCCAGGACACCGTGCCGAACGCAAAAATAACCATGGTAATTATCGCTATTTTTCTTTTAAAAAGCATTTTACTGGTGAGATATACCGTTGTTCCAGCAAAAGCAGTGATAATTGTTGCAGAAAATTTGGATAAAACAGCGTAATAACTGAACCCATGTTGAGGAAAAATACTCAAGAAGCCAATATGGAGGAAATATATCGGAGTAACCAGTACACCGGTTACAATAGTAAAAACCGAGGCATAATGTCCATGCGTCTGCACAAACTGGTAGGTATCTCCCATCTGAGCAAGTTGAGGGATTATGCTGTCGAAATAGATCGTATGCTTGCCAATTATTAAAAAAGGCAACAGGGCATTAGGAATAGTATCTTCATTTATTGCCAGTTTGGTCGTTATATTGTAGATAAAAAATATCAAGAGAAAAATGAAGATGAAATCATATTTTTTTACGGAATTCATGAGCCGATCCTGAAGTGCGAAATCCCTTGTATTATCCTGATTTTTCTCTCCAGGTGATTGGTCGGATTCCATTTCTAAAAATGGATAATTATAGTAAAAATAGATTATCGTTGCATTTTTTAAAACTAAAATCCTAAAAATTAACGGATTAAAGCAACATTTGCCCGAGATGGTATCCCATTATTTCAGTGAATCCACAGAAAAAACAATTGAAACGAGTGCCAAATACGCCTGGATAAAAATATGGGATTACCCAGCCAGATGTCAATAGATTCTTTACCAACCCGAACAATATCTTGAGAATTCTCATGAAGTGCCCTGAAAGTGAACCGTTGACAGAATCTGATCTTCTTGATACAGTACGAGATATCCTTTCATATGGCGAGATCTGCGACCATTGCCTCGGCCGGTTCTTCGGAAAACGGTCTTTTGGATTGTCGGACGATGCACGCGGCAGGTCGCTCCGGATAGCCCTCCTGATCCGTGATAATCTTCCATTTAAGGAACCTGGCGGGACGTGCTGGATTTGCAGCAATGCATTCGACCGGACCGATGAATGGGCAGAACGGGCTGTCCAGGCACTCGACGGAATAGAATTCTCGACATTCCTCGTTGGTACCAGGGTACCGCCCCTGATAGCGGAGAGCGAAGAGATGGTCTGGAGCGATCTCAGGCTTACCGATCCCGAGCCCCTGAAATCCGAGATGAACCGGGAGGTCGGTAAGGCGATCGGGGTGAAGACAGGGAAAACAGCGGACCTGGCCAATCCAGAGATTGTCATCATCCTCGATCTGGCAGGCGATAACGTGGAAATCCAGGTCAACCCGGTCTTCGTCAGCGGCCGTTATATGAAGTATGAACGGGGCATTCCCCAGACCCACTGGCATTGCAGGGCCTGCCACGGGGCGGGATGCGAACGGTGTAATTTTACCGGCAAGATGTACCAGGACTCTGTCGAGGAATTGATCGGGAGACCTGCTGCGAAAGCGCTTGGCGGGGAAAATGCCGTCCTCCATGGATCGGGCCGCGAAGACATCGATGCACGAATGCTCGGGACCGGCAGGCCGTTCGTGCTCGAAATAGTCGCCCCCCGGAGACGGACCATGGACCTGGCCGGACTCGAGTCCCTCATCAACGCATCCGCAGAAGGCAGGGTTTCCGTCTCATTATCGCGCTGGTGCAGCCACGGCGATGTGGAAACCATTAAAACAAACAAGGCTCATAAAAAATACAGGATCCTGGTCGGGTTGGATGGCCCCGTACCTCCGGAAAGGCTTTGTTCAGCACTTTCCACCCTTTTGGGCGTGACAATAGATCAGCGCACCCCGGAACGGGTTGCACACCGGAGGGCCGATAAGGTACGAAAACGCCGTGTCCTCGATATCGTGTATGTCGGTGAAGAGGACGGCCGGTTTCTCATCGAAGTGACCGGGGAAGCAGGACTCTATATCAAAGAGCTGATCTCCGGTGACAATGGCAGAACGCACCCGAGCCTGACCGAGGTCCTCGGTATACCTGCCCGCGTCGAACGTCTCGACGTGATACAGGTCGAAGGAACAGAACAGGAGTGAACGATTAACATGGCACATCATAACGGTCCACGCAAGAAAACCCGCTATAAACTGAAGAAAGCCCTCAGGGAACGGGGGATCTCCCCGGTAACATCGGTTATCCAGCAGTTCGAAGTCGGGGAAAAAGTACACATCGTATGCAACCCGAGCGTCCAGAAGGGTATGCCGCATCGCAGGTTCCACGGAAAGACGGGGACCGTCCTCGAGAAACGCGGACGTGCCTGGGTACTCGAGATCCGCGACGGGAATGCGGATAAAGTCGTAATTGCGCGATCGCAACATCTAAAAGCACAGAGATAAATAAACCTTCAGGTAACCGGCATGAAAGTAAAAGCAGTTCTTTCTGAAGAGCGGATCACCTTATCTGAACTCCGTGAGCAGTTGCAGGCGATGGAGGCCCAGCGTATCGAAAGTGGTAAGGAGATGCCCTACGAACTCAGGAAGAGTATCGAGCATGCCAATAACCTTGCAAAGACAAGTCCCGAAAAATCCCGGGACCTCGTGAATGCACTCCTGAACCTCGATAAGATGAAGCCCGATATCGCGTTCCGCATAGCAAATATCATGCCCCGGACACGCGACGAGCTCCGTGCGGTATATGCAAAAGAAAAGTTTACTTTATCGGGCGAAGAACTAGACACTATCATAAACCTGGTAAAAACCCATTTCTGAGGGTGACCCATGAAGGCTGACAAGAAGGAGATCAATGCGATAGTACTCGATGTCCTCCAGAAAGGTCATCCTGAGGACCCACGTCCTGTTTTCAAACGTGAACCGGTGATCCAGGCGATAGGAATAGAACAGTTCAAGCTCCTCGAACTGATCCCGAAGAAGATCGAGATCCAGATCCACGACAAAGTCTATATCGGGGATGGCGAACGGGACAAGATCGAGCGTGTCAAACGCAGGATCAGCTACGACGAGCTGACGCAGACAGCGAAGCTCGAGTTGCCGTTCGTCATCGATCAGCTCGTTAAAGAGCATGAGAAAGAATACGTCGATTTTTTCAACAAATCGATCTCCATAAGCCCCAAGCTTCACATGCTTCACCTCCTTCCCGGGATCGGGAAAAAGCTGATGTGGGAAATCCTTGAAGAACGGGCGAAAAAGCCGTTCGAAAGCTTTGCCGACATCAGTGCACGGATCAAGTCCATCCCCCACCCGGAAAAGATGATTATCAGCCGGATCATGGAAGAGCTCCAGGATCCTGATGTAAAGTACCACGTATTCACTTCGAAATGAAGGCCCCGAAAGACCAGCATTTCCTGGTCGACGAGAATGCTGTCCGACGAATTGCCGGCCTTGTCGATGTCAAAGAACGTATCGTTCTTGAGATCGGACCGGGCCGGGGAATACTGACACGTGCGTTGCTTGAAAGAGGTGCGCATGTCCGGGCAGTCGAGCTTGATGGTGACCTCGTCGCCGATCTCGAGGAGGATTTTGCCGGGGATTTGCAGTCCGGGAGACTCGAACTGTTCCAGGGCGACGCAACGAAATGCGAGCTCCCACCCTTTGATATCGTTGTTTCCAACCTTCCCTACTCGGCATCCTCAAAAATCACGTTCCGGCTTCTCGATAACGGTTTTGAGACCGCCGTCCTGATGTACCAGAGCGAATTCGCCCAGCGGATGCTCGCGCCGGTCGGCACACCTGAATGCGGGAGACTTTCGGTAATGGTCCAGACCTATGCATGTGTGGAAAAGTGCTTCGAGTTATCACCGAACTGTTTTTCGCCTAAGCCGCAGGTGAGGTCGATGGTTGTAAAAATCGTGCCCAGAGGTCCCATCTTCGAAATCAGCGACCGGGATCTCTATGCCGATGTGGTGCGAGCCCTCTTCTCCCACCGGCGCAAGACCGTGCGGAACTGCCTCAAAGGATCGTCAGGGATACTCAATAAGGAATTTGTCGCCCACGTACTGGGACTGCTGCCTGAAGAGATCCTGTCTTCGAGGCCCGAAGAATTGTACCTCGAAGACTTCGCGACAATTACGAACCTCGGGACTTGACATCGCAGGGATTCGGAATAAGGCTTTTAAAGATGCCCCCCCAGCGAATTATTCCAGGGAAAATCATCTTGTCACCCGCATCGCCAAACATCCCGGTTTGCAAATCTATACGGTGAATCATCAGTTCCAGCAACTTTCAGAGGCCGTATCGATCCTTCTTTTGAATCGAATGCAATGTCTGACTATATCTCACTCACTGGGATAAATTTCAGATCGATATTAACGTGAATATACCAGGAACACCAACCCTTGTATCACAACAATGAAGGAATTCCCGATCGCCGGCTGCTATGATCCCTGCCAGGTCTACCAGCCTGAAGCAGACACGTACCTCCTGCTCGAAACGGTGCAAGGTGAATTGCAACCCTCCGACCGTGTTCTTGAGATGGGGACCGGGACCGGATACGTAGGATGCCATCTCACCGGGTACAACTTCCTTCTCTGTGCTGATATCAACCCCCATGCATGTCTCACAGCGAAATCAAGAGGACTTCCCGTTGTAAGGACCGATCTTTTCGCCGGGATTTCGGGAAAATTCGATCTGGTCGTCTTTAACCCGCCATACCTGCCAACACAGGACGAAGAAAGGATCGTAGACTGGCTGGAATATGCACTGGACGGCGGTCCCGAGGGACGGTCGACTATTGCAAGGTTTATTGACGGTGTCCGATCGGTCCTTGCCCCCGAAGGAAGGGTATTATTGCTCATCTCGTCCCTCACCGGGGTCGACGAAGTGGCCGGAATGTTCCACGAGCAGGCATTCAAAACGGCTATTATCGCCCGGAAAAAGATATTCGATGAATGGCTCTTCGTAATGAAAGGTGAATCGTAGAGCAGCCCTGGGCATTCGATATTTTGAGTTCAGAAACCTTTTAATTTTGATTGTACTGCAATCAGGGTGCCGCTAGTTTTTGGGTGGATCCCCGGGAGTGCGAGACGATCTCAATTTCACTTGAAACATTAAAGATGAAGAACATTAGCAAAAGAAGAGGCAGCGCGGAGATAGGATGTCAACAAAGCCTAAATTAAATGTTTTTTCTAATTATTTTTTATTCTTCCTTGACAAGGACCACCCCGGCGATCAGGACAGCGAGGATTCCTATAGTCGCAAGGAGCTGCGTTGTTTCCACCGGTGTATAATTGATAATGAGGACCTGGCGGATCGTGCCGGTCAGGCCCGCTACGAGCAGGGCCCGGACAGGGACATGTTTTGTCCTGAAATACACGGTAACCGTTTCAAATAAAACAATCACCGTGATCGTCAGGAGAATTGACGTGATGACCGGGTACAGGTTCCTGGCAAAATCCTCTGTCAGGATAAGTTTCCAGATCAGCATTGCACAATCAAAGAGCGATGCGATCGCTACGATCGTGAGCATGATCGCCACAAAAAAATAGATGACGAGCGGGATGTAGGAAAATGCACTGATGATAATGCTCATTCGCGGTGATGGTTCAGTCATAACAGACCCACGTTCCTTTGTAATAATCGGTAATAAGGAGAGATAATGGTGTCGTGGGAGTTACTGAAATCAGTTCCGGTCAATGGGTTTCATCTGAGAAATCCCTGGTATCTTATCAGATATGATGAAGGATTGATAAGATAGCAAATTCAATTAATCATGACAATTCCGGAGACTTCCGATGAAGAAGGCATTTATTACAGGAATTACCGGGCAGGACGGTTCATATCTCGCCGAGCTGCTCCTTTCCAAAGGATACGAGGTTCACGGGCTCGTGAGGAGGTCCTCATCGTTCAATACCGGCAGGATCGACCATATCCTGCTCGATCCCCATGACCCTGATGCGAAAATTTTTCTCCATTATGGAGATTTATCAGATTCGGAGCAGATCTCTTCCATTCTCTACAATATCCGGCCCGATGAGATCTATCACCTCGGGGCACAGAGCCATGTAAGGGTCAGCTTCGATACGCCGGAATATACGGGAAACGTGACGGGAATCGGGACGACAAGGATCCTCGAAGCCGCCCGCCGGAGCAATAAGGATATCAGGTTTTACCAGGCATCGAGCAGCGAGCTTTTCGGCTCGGCCTGCCCCCCGCAAAACGAGGATACGTATTTCCAGCCACGGAGTCCCTATGCCTGCGCGAAGCTATATGCCTACTGGATGACGAAAAATTACCGCGAAGGCTACCATATGTTTGCATCAAACGGGATTCTTTTTAATCACGAATCTCCCCGCCGGGGCGAAACCTTTGTTACGAGGAAAATAACGAGAAGCATCGCCCGTCTTCTTGCGAAAAAAGATAAGTACCTTTACCTCGGCAATCTCGAGGCAAAACGGGACTGGGGGTTCGCACCCGAATACGTGGAATGCATGTGGCGCATCCTTCAGCAGGACCATGCCGATGACTATGTCATCGGGACCGGAGAGACTCATTCGGTCAGCGAGTTTTTGAACGCTGCCTTCGAGTATGCCGGACTCGATGTCGGTACCTATGTGAAGATCGACCCGAAATACTTCCGCCCCACTGAAGTTGACGTCCTGATATCGGATCCCAGGAAGTCAAATGAAAAACTAGGCTGGAAACCGAAAGTAAAGTTTGGGGAACTGGTAAAGATCATGGTGGACGCCGATATCAGGGCGCTCGGTTTCGAACCCATCGGGGAAGGGGATGAAATCCTCGCAAAAAAATTCCCTGACAAGTGGTGGAAAAAGGACTGAATTTAGAACTAACTGGCGGATAGATTATTTACAAAGTAAATAATTTACCAAGAGCAGATAATTAAATTAACAGGAGATGAGTGAATGGCATTCTGGAAGGATAAAAACATCCTGGTGACAGGCGGGGCGGGATTTCTTGGCTCAAGCATTATTCAGTGCCTTCATAAAGAAGGGGTATCGGATAACCAGATTAGCGTCCCGCGAAGCAAAGAGATGGATCTGAGAATTTGGGAAAATTGTCTTGAAGCAGTAAAAGATAAAGATATAGTAATCCATCTTGCCGCCAAGGTTGGTGGTATCGGGTTCAATCAGAAATATCCCGCTTTTCTTTTCTACGACAATGCCATAATAGGTATACAGGTAATCGAAGCAGCACGTCGCGAAGGGGTCAATAAATGCGTGATCCTCGGGACTGTCTGTGCCTATCCAAAGTTCACCCCGGTTCCCTTCCAGGAAAAAGACCTTTGGAATGGCTATCCCGAAGAAACCAATGCCCCTTACGGACTAGCAAAAAAAATGCTCCTTGTTCAGTCACAGGCGTACCGGCAGCAATACGGATTCAATTCCATTTACCTGCTCCCTGTTAACCTTTATGGACCGAGGGATAATTTCAATCCCGAAAATTCCCATGTAATTCCCGCACTTATCAAAAAGTTTGTTGAGGCTGTTGAAGAAGATCATAAGACGGTCGAAGTGTGGGGTACGGGAGCTGCTTCACGCGAATTCCTGTACGTCGATGACTGTGCCCGGGCAATTGTCCTTGCAACTGAACGATACAACAAACCCGATCCGGTGAACATTGGTGCGGGCAGGGAAATATCAATCCGGGAGTTAGTAACCCTGATAGGAAAACTTACCGGGTTTGAGGGAGAGATCAGGTGGGATACCAGTAAACCGGATGGCCAGCCCCGACGCTGCCTTGATGTCAGCAGGGCAAAACAGGAATTCGGATTCGAGGCAAGGACTTCATTTGAAGAAGGACTTAAAGCCACTATCGACTGGTATATGAACAATAAAGAAATGGCGGATTCACGTGGAAATGACCATTGCTGATGAAACCGGAGTCATTCCGGTGGAGGTCAGAAAACCAACAATAGTCATCCGCCCACCGCGAAAATGGGTGCCGGTCGATTTTCACGAACTCTGGGAGTACAGGGAACTCCTCTATTTTTTTACCTGGCGTGATGTAAAACTTCGCTATAAACAGACCGGTCTCGGTATTGCATGGGCTGTACTTCAGCCCCTGTTGATGATGGTAATCTTTACCCTGTTCTTTGGGAGACTGGCGGGAATTCCGTCTGATAATGTCCCTTATCCGTTATTCGCATTCACTGCACTGCTACCGTGGACGTTGTTCGCTGAAGGGATGTCACGATCGACGTTAAGCATGGTGCAGAATGCAAATATCATGACAAAAGTATATTTTCCACGCCTGATTATGCCTGTTGCGAGCATACTCTCGCCACTTGTCGATTTCATAGTGGCATTTGGGTTACTGGTAATTCTTATGATATACTACGGTGTCGTCCCAACGATCAATGTCATATTCCTGCCACTGCTTATTATTTTCGCCATGATGACTTCGCTTTCCGTAGGCCTCTGGCTGTCAGCCTTAAATGTCCAGTATCGTGATTTCCAGTATACAGTGCCGTTCCTGATACAGATCTGGATGTTTGCATCACCGGTTGTGTATCCCGCGAGTATGATACCCCAATCCTGGCAGTGGTTGTATGCCCTAAATCCGATGACCGGGGTCATTGAAGGTTTCCGCTGGGCTCTGCTGGGGACATCAGCTCCAGGTACTACAATCCTGATTTCTTTTGGGGTTGTTATGTTTCTAATTGTCACTGGCATGTTCTATTTCCGAAGGATGGAGCAATATTTTGCAGATATCGTCTGAATCCCTTCATTTTCACTACATTAAAAATTTTCAGGCCCGGTCACTGGCTTTACGGGAAAAATCCCCTGTCCCAAGTTAAAGATATATTAATTATCTGATCAAGTACTGATTGCAGTTGGATCTGCAGGCATCCATAATATTAAAAAACCTAATGATTTACAATAATGCTATACACTGAGAAGGTGTAGAGGGCGGTTCGATGAAATCCCATGTGCATAGATATACAGCATTGATCCTGATCCTCCTTCTTTTTGCGACGGCTTGTGCACTCGCAGACCGGGAGGTCGGTAATACCGTAACGGACAGCAATCCGGCTAGTTCATCCTATGTGGTGCCTGGCAGCACGCAGAATATAACAACCGTTCCAACGGTTCCGGTGCCGGATTCGATAACAACGATTCCCACCGTTACCATTGCACCCTCCCAGACAGAACCTGAAGTCGTTAATTCCCCGGTAGTAACAACCGCCCCCGCTACGCCGGCTCCCTCTTCTTCCCCGACACCGCTCCCTCCAGTTACGTCCGCCCCTGCTACTCCGGTTCCGACCACAATACCTGTCACGACACCTGCGCAAACACGCGAGTCTTCCATAACCGGGTCGTCGACAGCAGTAACGACCATACCGACGAATTCCGTTCCCACCAGCAATCCTACCAGCTCTGTTCAGCAGCAGGATGTTTCATCGTCTATTGGTTCGGGCGATACCTATGCTCCTGACGAGGTGATCGTACGGTTCAAACCTCAAAGCATCGCCGATCCTACAAATAAAGGAAAAATTATTTCCGCTGCGCATACGGCCGTTTCTGCGACAGTAATTGACGATTTGGATAAGAAAGGGCTTTCCGGAATGCAAGTTGTTAAAGTGGCGAACGGGGAGAATATCGCAGATGTCATTGCAGAATATAAGAACAACCCCAATGTGCTCTACGCAACGCCAAACTACAAAATATCTCTCTTTTCGACCCCAAATGACCCTTCCTATTCTCAGGAGTGGGCATTGCCGGTAATAAGTGCCCCGCAGGCATGGGACAAGACGACAGGATCGAATAGTGTTGTCGTTGCAGTCCTCGATACCGGTATTGATTACAACCATCCTGATCTCGTAGCAAACATCTGGACGAATGCGAAAGAAGTCTCCGGAAATGGGAACGACGATGACGGCAACGGCTACGTCGATGACGTGCATGGGTGGAATTTCGTCGATCATACCAATGATCCCATTGACACCAATGGCCACGGGACAGAGTGCGCCGGCGTTATCGGGGCGATAGGGAATAATAACCTGGGCATCGCGGGTGTAGACTGGAATGTCCGCATCATGCCTCTCAAGGTGATCAATTCACAGGGCTACGGCTACGAGAGCGATGCCATCGACGCTATTCTTTATGCCAACCAGATGGGCGCCAATGTCATCAGTATTTCATGGGGTGGAAGTGAATACGACCAGGCCCTGAAGGACGCCATCGACGTGTCGCCTGCAATTATCGTATGCGCTGCCGGGAATAGCGGACAGGACAATGACAATTCTCCGGTTTACCCGGCATCGTATGGGAATGCAAATCTTGTCAGCGTGGCTGCAAGCGATCAGAATGATAACCTGGCTTCGTTCTCGAATTATGGGCCGGAAACGGTGGACGTAGCAGCGCCGGGTGTAAATATCTATACCACCAGCCCGGGTTCACAATACGGAACATTTTCCGGCACTTCGATGGCCGTCCCGTACGTGGCCGGAATAGCTGGTCTTGTAAAGGCGGTGCATCCGGACTGGACCGCATCGCAGGTTAAATCCGATATCTTAAGTACGGCAGACCTGAAGTCATCCATGTCTGGGAAAGTTAAGACAGGCGGCAGAATTGACGCCTATGCTGCGGTAACGGGTTCAGCATCCCAGGTAACGCCGATACCGACAGCTACCGCCACGATCACACCGACACCAACCCAGGTACCTACCGGAAATGGTACCTTGGCTCCCGTTAATCCTGCATTTCTCCTGTTCCAGCTGGCATCGGTACAAAATACCTATAATGACGGATCCGGGAAACAGGTCCTCACCGGGTACAGGCCTTCACCCCTCAATTTCTCGCAGATGGCGGGATCGAGGCCTGCCATTATGACCCTCGGGAATTATCCTTCGTCCTACGACCTTCGTTCGTACAACAGGGTTACGTCGGTTAAGGACCAGGGCTCGTGTGGTGACTGCTGGGCGTATGGTGCGTACGGGTCGCTGGAATCGAGCCTGATGCCGGCAGAGAATCGGGATTTCTATGAAGGAGACCTCAATGCGAATAGCGGGTTTGATTACGGCTCCTGCAACGGCGGCAACAACGAGATGTCCGCCGCGTACCTTGCACGGTGGAGCGGTCCGTTAAACGAAGGGACCAGTTCACCGGTCCAGAAACATGTACAGGATGTGATCTATCTTCCCCCAAGGAGCAGCGCGACCGACAATGACAATTTCAAAGCAGCGATCATGAATTATGGCGGCATTTCCGCCTCGTTCTACTGGAATAGTGCTTACCTCCAGAGTAACGGGTACTATTACCCGTCAGGTGGTTCCGGGAACCATATGATCACGATTGCCGGCTGGGATGACAATCATGCGGTGACCGGGGCCCCCGGAGCGGGTGCATTCCTATGTAAAAACAGCTGGGGAAGCGCCTGGAATGGAGATGGATACTTCTGGATCTCCTACTATGACAGCATTCTCGGCCACGACGAGCAGGCAGTCTTCCACGATGCAGAGCCGACAACCAATTATAATACCAGTTACCAGTACGACCCTCTCGGGGAATCGATAGATTACGGGTATTCGAGTACCACCGGGTGGGCCGCAAATATCTTTACTGCATCTGCCAACCAGCCGATCAATGCCGTGAGCTTCTATACGACCGATGTAAATACCCAGTATACCGTCTATGTCTACACCAACCCGACATCCGGGCCGAAAAGCGGCAGCCTGCAATCGACCACATCCGGGTCGTTCCCCTATGCAGGGTACCATACGGTCACCATTACTCCAGTCTCGGTCACGAATGGCCAGACGTTCTCTGTTGTTATCCAGTTCTCCAACCCGAGCAATAAATACCCCATTGCACTTGAATATCCCCTGAGTGGCTATTCGAGTGGGGCAAGAGCTTCAGCAGGGCAGAGTTATGTCAGTTCAAATGGAAACAGCTGGAGCGATATAACCAGCTCGTACGGGAATACGAATGTCTGCATCAAGGCGTTCGGCGGTGGAACCGGAGGATCACAGGTAACGCCTTCAGGTCCCGTCGCTGGTTTTAATGCTACTCCTTTAACCGGGGTTAATCCTCTGACGGTTCAGTTTTACGATAATTCTACCGGAAGCATTCCGACCGCATGGAACTGGAGTTTTGGGGACAACACGTATTCAACGCAGCAGAACCCGAGCCACACCTATACGGGAACGGGATTGTATACCGTTTCGTTGAAAGTGACGAACAGTTACGGCACCAATACCACGACGAAGACGAATTACATTACTGTAACGGCACCGCCACCGTTCCTGTCTGGGTGGAGTTACCGGAAGGTGCACACGATAGCCGGTTCCAGTTCAGGTGCATTAACGAATTACCAGGTCAGGTTCACGGTATGGAACACGACGGGGACTGATAACGGGGAGAATGTGTATCTTGGATCGAATGTGAACCC
>DATJQJ010000026.1:0-43305 GCA_035505975.1 Methanoregulaceae archaeon | reverse complement strand
CACGAACACGCAGCAGCTCGGGAACATTACCGGAGATAAGGTGAATTATACCGGATCAGGTCTTGGCGGATGGACAATTACCCTGACAAACAAAACAATCGGAACACCGGCTTACAGCAATGTAACAGATCCTGCAGGGGTTTTTGCCTTCCAGAACGTCCCGTGGGGATTATACTGGCTGAACGAGACTCCCCAGGCAGGGTGGGGGCAATCTCCTCTTACGCCTAACAGGACAGTGGAGATTAATGGGACTTCTCTGTTCATCACAACTCAATATTTCAACAACACCCAGCAACTTGGAAACCTGAGCGGGTACAAGGTCGATGGAAACGGGACCGGACTGATCGGATGGAACATCACGATATCGAACAGCACGATCCCGTATTTCAATTCGACGTTGACCAACAGTTCAGGAGGATTCAACTTCACCAGCATCCCGTGGGGAATTTACCAGCTGAATGAAACGCCACAGCCCGGGTGGACGCAGGTTACAGCGAACCAGACTGTAGAGATCAATGGCACTTCGCTGACCCTTGTGAACCAGAACTTCACGAACACCCAGCAACTTGGGAATGTCAGTGGTTTCAAAGTGAATGGGACAGGAAATGGCCTTAGTGGCTGGACGATTAACCTTACAAACCTTACAGTGGGTACCCCCGCGTATAACACGACCACTGCGGGTGATGGCTCCTTCGGGTTTACCAATATCCCGTGGGGAAAATATTGGTTGAATGAAACAAATCAGGCTGGATGGATACAGGCTTCATCGACTCCGAATCGAACGATAGAGATTAACGGAACTTCATTGCTGATAATAAACCAGTATTTCAACAATACCCAGCAGACCGGGAGTATCACCGGGTACAAGAACAATTCAGTGAACGGGGCAGGTCTGGCCGGATGGAATATTACAGTGAGCAACAGTACCACCAAATTCCTGGCGTGGAACGTGACAAACAGTTCTGGCGGCTACAATATCACCGGGATACCGTATGGGACATACTGGCTGAACGAGACTCCGCAGGCCGGGTGGACGCAGTCGGCCTCGACCCCGAACAGGACAGTGACGATAAATGGCAATAGCCTGGTATTGTTCTATAATTTCACGAACACCCGGCTTGGGAGCATCACCGGGTACAAGAATAATTCAGTGAACGGGGCAGGTCTGGCCGGATGGAATATTACATTGAGTAACAGTACCACCAAATTCCTGGCATGGAACGTGACAAACAGTTCTGGCGGCTATAATATCACCGGGATACCGTATGGGACATACTGGCTGAACGAGACCCCGCAGGCCGGGTGGACGCAGTCGGCATCGACCCCGAACAAGACAGTAACAATAAATGGCAATAGCCTGGTATTGTTCTATAATTTCACGAACACCCAGCTTGGAAATATCTCTGGAATAAAATATAATGATCTAAATGGGAATGGAGTCCGGGACATCAATGATGTTCCGATACCAGGGGTGACTATAAAGCTGTACTACCAGAACGGGACCTTGTTTGGAACGAGGGTAACCGACGGGAATGGATCATATGTCTTCAGTCCCGTTCCATTTGGTGGGTACATTCTCAATGAGACAGTCCCCTCAGGCTATAGGCAGACGCAACCTTCGGCAGGGAATTATACCTTACTGGTAACCTCGACTAACTTCACCTTCACCATGCTGTTTGGAAACCAGCAGATACCCAACCCGTGTGCTTGCCCGACAAACGCCTATTTCACCTGGAGTGTCGTTCCTTCAAAGGCCCACACGATCCAGTTCACCGACGGGACCTCGGGTAACCCGGTGTATTGGTATTATGACTTTGGTAACGGGAAATTTTCGTTATCGAGGAACCCTGTCAATACGTATGCAAGTGCGGGGACCTATACCGTGAAACTCAGTGCCAAAGGCTGTGATTGTTCAGGCAATACATATTGGACTTACTATTCAACCCAGGTGAAGGTACCTTAATCCTCATTTTTCATGATTCAAACCAGGGAAAAATCGTCATATTCTGCCATTAATTCAGAAAACCAGATCATTTATTAATCCTGACATCTAATATGATATCCCATGCCTTAGTAGCTCAGTTTGGGAGAGCGCCAGACTGAAGATCTGGTTGTCCCCGGTTCAAATCCGGGCTGAGGCACTTTTGACAGTTTTGATCAATGCTTTTTATAAAAAAATCTATTTTTTTTTTTACGAAGAGATTAATCCTGGTTAGATCTTCCCGTTATCTTACCCCGGATGCTGCCATATCTGTGGTCGCAAGTCCTTTTCCGGGTAAATAAAACTATTCCGGGCAGGAATTGAAACCGGAACTGAAGAGCTGACCCCTGGCTAGTATCTGACCTTCTGACCCTGCCCGATTTTTTATTTATCGTTTCTGCCTGGCCTGGAAAATCACAACAACCCCGATACCGGCAACCGCCAGCAGTCCGGCAGGAAACGACGCTTTTGTTGTCGGGGTGAGGATCTGCTGTGCTGCACACCGCGTCTCTGCATGATTGAGTTCACTGGTTGCGTTCGGCAGGCCCGGCCAGGGCTGGTCTGTATTATTATTGATGGCTATGGAATGCCGGAAGAAATCGATCGCACTACTGCAGATCCCCCGATCGGCAAGGATCTCGCCATGTACCTGCAGGTAATATGCATTTTCCGGGTCGATGAAAAGTGCCTCGTCGATTGCGTCTTCTGCACCGGAGAGATTCCCTGCGATCCGGAGGGCCGATGCCTTGAGGGCATAGGCCGTGGAGTATGAAGGGTCCAGGGCGATTGCGGAATCCGCATCGCGAATAGCATCCGCAGTCTTCCCCATCGCGAGGTATCCATAGCCCCGGTTCGCATACCTGATCGGCCGGGTGTCATTCGGGATCGCCAGGCTGATTAAATCCACTGATTCCTGGTAATACCCGGTCTTTCGTAACGCATACGCCTGCAGGCAGAGCAACTCAGGATTGTAGGGGTACAGCACACGTCCCCTGTTTGAGTTATCGATGACTCCGCTCCAGTTCCTGTCAGCCATGAGCGTTTTTCCCTGGTTTTCGAAAAATGATGCATTTTGAATCGTGGTATCCGGAGATCCGGGACCTGTGCTGATGGTTGCCGTAAGGGCGGTTACCGGGAGACAGAGCGGGATTAAAAACAGGAGCATGATGAAGGCGACTCGTACATTACGTGGAGGATCGTAAAAATTTGCCCGGGCCGGTGACATGAGCTACTATTGGGTGGCCGATATGTAATAAATTGTCAAGGATTGGCGGGGATGATGACTCCCACCCCCCTGAAGCCCGATCCTTTGCAATAATCCGGCCTGGGATTACAAGCAGTCAACAAAGCCGGAATATCAGAAAATGTCTTAAATAAAAAACCAAAAATTAGTTGACTCCCGGTCAAATGACGTCGAAGAACATGGCAAACGTTGCCGCACTGTCAGAATCAGGCATCCATGGTTGCTTGTATACCCCCTGGAATGTCAGGTTGCCTGTGCCGGCCATTTTCAGGGTCCACGTCCTTGTACCGCCACGACCGGTAACCGGGATCTGGGATGGGATTGGAGGTTCGGAAACGACAAACGAGTCTTCGAGAATTTCAATTCCCGAGGTATTTGTCATGACCCATGTAAACCCTGTCGATGGGTTTTCATTGAGCGACACTGCTACGATATCGTTATTATCGAGTCCGACGGTTCGTCCATTATCCTCCGCCGTAAACGTCATGCGTGGCAACGCGATCGTGCCCGGGTAGTTGTCGGTGGAGTCTGACCCGATCCGGTCCTTTGCATTCTGCCAGACCGCTGCCGTGATCGTTGGTGCCGGGGTTGCGGAAGTAATCGTAGGCCCCGGGAACGGCGTTGTAATGGTTATTGGGAATGGCGTTACAAAGGGGATAGTAG
Source organism: Methanoregulaceae archaeon (assembly GCA_035505975.1). Lineage (GTDB taxonomy): Archaea > Halobacteriota > Methanomicrobia > Methanomicrobiales > Methanospirillaceae > CAIKOD01. The sequence goes on along the minus strand of DATJQJ010000026.1, from coordinate 39,418 downwards.
GCGCCGGGGTCGGGGTTTTTATCGTGATCGGAGCCATGCTCGCAAAGGTAATTGTGGGCCGGGGTGTCGGGGGCATGATCGTCGGCTGAGTTGTCGCAGGGGTAATGGTGGGTTGGAGAGTAGGTCCGGGGCCTGAGCCATAATGGATACGGATCGGGCCCACGATCGAATTGAACAGGAGGTCTCCATTATCCAGGTACTCGAGAATTGCGTAGGCCCCGTTACCAAAATTCTCCCTGCCAAAGATCGTCTGGTGGACAATAACCCCGGTATTCCAGTCGAGACCGAGGACCTCCCAGCCATTCGGCTCCCGGTACCCGTTTATAAGGGCCATGTTCCCGGACTCGCTGTGGACCGGGATCATCGAGGTCGATGAGACATCGGATCGCCCCCACACCGAAGACCATTCGTGGGTGGCGGGATCCCATTCGAAGCGCTCGATGCCGAACGATGCAGGGTATGCCGGCCCCATCAGCGAGGCCTGAAGGATCATATTTTTGTTCTCGAGTTGAGGATCGACTGTCGTCGGAATATTGTTCACTACAAAAGCCCCGTACCCGTAAACAACGACTGACTGTTCCGATTGTATATATTCAGGAAGCGTGGTATAACCGCAGGTTACCGGGATCTGTCCGGCGATACGCCTCGATTGAGTACCGGGCCTCTGGACAAAGCCTTCAGGGATATTGTCACGCCAGAAGGCCACGAGTTTCATCTGACTCGCGCCATCGGTTATGATCACCAGTTTGTCGGGGTCGTCGCCAAAGCCCATAAGCGTCGGGGTGGACCCGGTGCCGTTGCTGAAACTGATAATTGGAGGTTTTTCCACTGCATGATCATAGGGGCTCGACCAGGCGCCGTCACTGACATCAGCCGAAAGGGATGAGCCAGTCCAGACGAGCTTCCGCATGATCCTATTGGATGCGATGTAAATACCGTTGTGTTCATCAACGGCAACCGAATTACTGACGAATTCGTTATCGGGGAACCGGTAAAAGGAAAAGGATGAGGTATCGAGATTGCGGTCGAGGACTGCCACACCATTGCTGAATGTTAGAATGATATGGCCGTCGTATGTCATGGAAAGACCCACTAGCCGTGTACCCAGTGGTGGAGCAGGGTCGTTACCCTCGATTGTTGCGACAATATGCTCTATTTTGTAACGAATCGTTATTCCAGTTGAAGGATTGGTCGGATCGTTTAAAGCAAATGCATAGAGGGTGTCGCCGTAATTGGTATAAAGCACGTTATTGTTATCGACTACCGGATATGCCCCGTGTCCTCCGCGTTTCTGATAATTGTCCCCAAAGAAGCTTTTTAAGTAACTGTCCATCGTAGATACGTTCATTCCAACTGCGGACGATTCGCCGAAGGTGCGGAAATTATCGTCAGAAATTGCCGGTAACACGTTGTCGGTAGCATTCGCAAGGGCCTCAAATTTCGCGACCTCCTTCAGGGTATTGCCACTGGTATTCACGTAGCTTACGCGGTTGGAACCGACTGCCCACATGGAGTTCTTGTCGGTAGAGGCGAGCGTAATGATATTTATGGGGCCTCCATAGACAACCGTTTGTTTCGCCGGATCAACGGTGAAAAAACCACGGGGTGGCCCGTATGGCGTCGAGTCGCTCTGGGAAGAATCAAAATGAGTAATGGCATTAACCGGGGATGCAAGATAGGGATTGATGACAGGTCCGGTTGCAATCTCATTAGCGTTGGCGCCGGGGATACCACCTGAAAATGCAATAACGCAAATCGAGAAGAGAGCCACGAGTACTAATCTTCTATTCGGCTTCATCGTCCATCAGTGGTCTTCATGAGTTCTTATTTAAATACCTAATCAAATGTCCCTGCGGCATTTTGCCGGTCACCAGGGGGTCATCCCCATTAAGGCGCATGAAAATAGTTGTCCTGGCCGTACAGCGGCTGTCTTCCGGGACCTTGCAAGAGACATCCTGGAGAACGAATCAAGAGTGATCCCTATACCAGTGAACGACCTAGCAGAGCTCGAACAGATGTATCGACAGCATATGGTGAAAAAATGAGTGGTCCGGCGATCTCAAGGAGAAATCACTATGAAGTATCCAATGATAGGAAATTAATGACAACCGGAAAAATAGCGATTATATAAATTGGTAATATACCAAACATTTTTCCCTCATGTGGTAAAAAACATTTCATGGAAGCGCTTAATGGGCTTGAGTTGTCTCCAAGAAAAGTTGAATATCTTAAATATATCTTTGAGAAAGACGACGCCGTCAAAACTAATGATATTGCATCCCGTTTTAAAGTCGATCCATCGACGATTACCAAAACGTTAAACGAACTTGCTGAAAGCGGCCTTATCATTCATACACCCTACTATGGGGTGAGGCCTTCCAATTCAGGAAGACAATATGCTGAATTCCTGATAAAAAGGCACAGAATTCTGTCCTTGATGTTAACTCATTTTGGGATATCACCTGAACAGGCTTGTATAGAGGTTTCGAGGTTTGAAAGCCATGTATCGAAAGATGCAATCGATCGTATATGCAATTCGATGGGACATCCGAACAAGGGGATCTGCGGGGATATTACGCATGATGACGGCTGCCTCGAATTATGAGAATAGGGAATGATTAGGGGTTTGCTAGAAATATTAAATCTGCTATCCTCCAGGTATTCTTCATAAGGGGTTGAAAAATGCTTTTGAATATTAATTGTTTGCCTAAGATTATAGCGGTAATATATTTGGATAATACCCAAAATTAGCACAACTATTATTTGTATAACTCACGAATAAGATTTGCAGGAAAGATATTTGACCTCAAGCTAAGGATTGATCGGGTTGACACAGAGACAATTTAAGATTATTTTGTTGATCGTAGTAACCATAATCATTATTGCATTTGTTGCCGGAAGCGGTTGCCTGAACATCTCACAAGGGCCTAAACAACCGGTAATAGTATCCTCTAATAGCGGTTCGAATTCATCACCGAATCCTAGTGGATCTGCATCATTACCACCTGCGAATATCGAATCGGCTGGAAAAGTGCAGGTAATCACATCGTTCCGCCCGATAACGCTCCTCGTCGCACCAGTCGGAGGGGATCACATAACAATTACCCAGGTGCTCCCTCCCGGGGCCGATCCCCATGACTATGAACCGACACCGAAAGATGCAGTGGCTCTCAGAAATGGAAAGGTATTTTTTTATGATGGGCCATTTCTCGAACCCTGGGCAGCTAACCTGGCAGCTTCGGCCAATCCTGACATACATCTTGCAACTTTTGCCGATGCCATTCCGGGAACTGTCTATAATCAGATGAAAAGTAGTGACCCGAATTTCCCGAATATGACCGAAGATCCGCACCTTTGGTTATCTCCTCAGCTGGCTGAGTACTTCGTCCCCTATGTAGCCCAGCAATTATCTCAAGCAGACCCTTCAAATTCATCAGATTACCAGAATAATGCTGCAATATTTGAAAAACGACTGGTGCAGCTTGATTCTGACTATAAGGCAGGCCTTTCGAATTGCTCCACCAGAACGTTTCTGACCTCGCACGCATTTCTGGACTATACTGCAGCGGCTTATAACCTTACTGCAATATCCATAGCTGGACTCAGCCCAGATGCTGAACCGTCTATACAACAGATGTCGGCTATCGTTGACAAGGCGAAAGCAGAGAATGTCAAAGGAGTTCTCGCGGAACCGGATGAGGCAGAAGATTTAAGTAAAGCCGTATCAGCCGAACTTAATCTTCCCGTTTATCCGTTCACAACGATGGAAATACTCCCGGCAGGTCCCCTGACGGCTAATGATACCGACTATGTTGCAGTCATGGAAAACAACCTGCAGGAAATGAAGAAAGCGATGGCATGCCAGTAATACATCCTGATGGTGAGCAGGTCTGTCTCACCCTTAATAATGTCTGGTTTGCTTATGGGGTAAATACCATACTGGAAGACGTTTCCTTTTCGATCCGCCAAGAAGAATTCGTTGGAATTGCCGGGCCAAACGGTTCGGGAAAATCCACACTCATGAAGATAATGGTCGGCTTGCTGAAGCCAGATAAGGGAACCGTTTCATTTACCTGTCATATTGATGAATGTGAGGGCAAGACCCCCTGCAGACCCTGTATCGGCTATGTGCCCCAGAATCCGGTCATCAGGCAGGAACGATTTCCGGTTACTGCGCGTGAAGTTGTTGAAATGGGAACTTTTGGCCAGATAGGACTGTTCAAACGCATGAATTCTGACAGTAAGAGGGCAGTCGATAATGCAATAGGAGAAGCAGGTCTTCATAGAGTGCAGCATGAGCTGTTTTCAGATCTGTCCGGTGGCCAGCAGCAGAGGACTTTGATCGCCCGTGCACTCGTGGGCAGGCCGCACATCATCGCTCTCGATGAACCCACCAATGGGGTAGATGCACAGAGCAAACAGGAATTCTATAATCTTGTTGATCACCTGAATAAAACGCATCGGATCACAGTCCTGATGATCCTGCATGATCTGCCCGATCTGGCAGCTCATGTTGAAAGGATAATATTTCTACAACGGAAGGTGATCTACGACGGACCTTCAGCAAACCTAAATGCGGAAGGTTTGTGGAACCTGATGGTAATGGCAAGCAAAAGCACTTGAGAGGAGAGCAATGGTCCTTGAATTTTTATCCTATCAGTTTGGTGTCCGTGCCCTGATCGGTGGGCTGATCGTCGCAATCACCTGCTCAAGTCTTGGTGTGTTCCTTGTCCTCCGGAGGTTATCCCTTATTGCAGATGGTCTTAGTCATGTAGCCTTTGGCGGGATCGCTTTTGGGTTATTCGCGGGAATTTATCCATTATATACTGCGGTTGCCGGGGTCGTACTCGGAGCACTAGGTATACATACCCTTGGCAAATTACAAGTGGCATCAGATGCAGCAATAGCGATTATGTTTGCATCTGGGCTTGCAATTGGTATCATACTGGTAAGTATCACACAGAATGTGGCTGTTGACGTCCTGTCCTTTCTTTTTGGAACTATCCTTGGTATAAACCAGACTGATCTCTACCTAGCCGCAGGTCTCGGAGCAACAGTCCTGTGTATTTTGTTGTTGTTCTGGAAAGAATGGGTTGGCATTACCATCGATTCAGAATTCGCCAGAGTTGCAGGACTGCCGGTGCCGACATTGGAACTTATTTTCACGATCCTGACCGGATTAACCGTGGTTGTTGCAATGAGGCTTGTGGGTGTGCTTCTGGTATCAAGCCTGATCGTGATCCCGGCATCAGCAATGATACAGTTGAAAATGCCATTCAGACAGACAGTGATGTCCTCGTGCGGCATTGCAGTCGTATCAGTTGTCATAGGGTTGCAGTTGTCATTCATGTACAACCTCGCACCTGGCGGGTCAATTGTCCTTGTTTCCATCTGTTTTTTTATTATTGCTGCCATTATAGCGAGGTTACAACCGAAGATCCAAAGAAAATCATCCAGGGAAAGTTGGCAACATCAGTGCGACCGATAATCTGAAGATAATAAGAAAAATCATTTTTTCAGATGATTTAATGATTGGTTCTGGTGCATTATCGGGACTTAAGATGAATGACTTTTCTGAACCGTTTTTAGTGGTTTTATCAATTCGATTATTACATTTAAAAGAAGTCGAAAATTAAAGTAGATGCCGAAGGCTTGACAGACCCCTGATTTCATTTATTCTTCTTCCATATTGGATGCAGATAAACCCTGGATAATTTTTTGAGCGATTTGGCTATTGTTAGTTAATCGGTAATATTTATAAGAAGGATCAGAAATTGAGTACCATTGATCGGTATTTTTGTCATAGGCTATTATATCCGATGAAGTTTTTTTATCCAATGTGAGAAAAGAACTGTCGATAACAGTTTCAGAAGTTGAGATCGTATAAGAATCGGGACTCGTTTTTTTCCAGGTACCATTTTTAATAATGAAATAGTCTAATTCCTGTCCTCCTGTAGAATTTATTTTATCAAAGACGTCATACGAGAAGAATGTCTGATTTGCTCCAAATGCAACAAAATCATAAGATGCACTTTCATTCCTTTGAATTAAGCCATTATCTCCGACATGATCAAGGGAGCTATACGAACCCCAATTATCGATGATAGGGTCTTTTCCGAGATCAAGAGATGGTAAGATTGTAACGATTACAATAATTGCGGATAACAGTAAAACAGAAATTACCCCATAAATAACAAGTTTTAATGCCTTTTTTTTATTAAACCGTTCCATATCTGTCATGAGTATTGATAGCCTCGCTATTCATTATTTGATCCTTAATTATACAATGGAGTAAGTTAGGGGTTGTTCCATGTTAAAATGACCGATAACTTCAATAGAACTAGTAATGGGCAGCGAAAAGATAAGAAAATTATAGTTTCAAGGATATAATGTCACTTTACACCACAGGAAAGGGAATCTCCACCCAAACCATGAACATACATTGCATTTTTGCAGAAGGTAAGTTGTTCCACACAAAAAAGGGATGAAGGAGGTTCGTTGCTGATAGCTTACCCTGAGCTTTTCATTGTCACTTACATCTCACTGCGGCTGGATATTCCCTAATTTATTCGATCCTATAATTTTGCATACATAATCGCCATTTTTATTCCGTCTGCACCTGAGGAGAATTTCATCTCCGCTTAATTCATCGTCAGGAAGAATTGCATTCTTCTTCATAGATCGAATCCTAACTTAAGTATGGATAAACCTTCCCCCTTCTCCAAAATGAAATCTGGTTACAAATAGCCTAGGAAATCCGGGAAATCTAAAAGAATCTATGAAATATATTTATTAATAAATAGCCTGCTATTTTTCATATAGACAACAATTGACCGAAATAATTATTCATTCCGAAAGCCATTATCCTGTTCATTTTGGAGAATCCGAAATGAAACAAGGTTGGATCGATGAAGGTTCAACCTTGGACTAGGATACCGGGCTGAGGCATTTTTGCCAATTGGACGATAAATTAGAGATATTTTAACAATTACCTTGCATTATGATCTTTTTGCAACCTCCAAAAATTAACGAAGAGATGGGCGGACATGCCACCTGAAAATCATTCGGCTATTTCTGGAAATCATTCCCTGTCAGAGTTTAAGTAAACGGGGTAATTGAAATAATGCCCATCATTCAGGTATTGTCGCGTATCCGGCTTGTTATTGCATTTTTTTCTTACCCTACTGGCAGTTGTGTATGGTCTCGACCTCTACCGTCTATATCAGGCTAAAAAATCCAGGAAGGGAGTCCTGGTTATGACAGAAAATCCCCATCAGGAATGACGGACAGAGCACTTTTCTGCAGGTGCCATCATTTCTCTTTAAACAAATTATACAAATTTATTTTCAGAAACAACCTGATGCCGAATTCCGATAAAGAACCTGCAGGTAATGGAGTCCGGGCAGAACCAACGAAAAAGTGTTAAATAATTATTTATCCTGCTCGCGTGATGGGTGAATGTGTAAATCATGGAGAACGATTCCATAGTGTTTCACGGTAACCTGCAGCAGTTACTGGAAAAAGTGGAAACGGGCGAGATGATCCCGAAGTTGCAGGCTTCGCACGCCCCCATGTGTAAATTTTTTACCGCATATTATGTCATCAGCGGCATACGGCACGTTGTCCCCCTCGTGCACGGTCCTACGGGGTGCCCGCTGTACATGTCCGACTTTGTAAGGACCCGGGAGTGCTGCGAGATCCGGGGTGTTCCGCTCGAGCCGACGGCCTGCACCACCCTTGACGAGAGTAATGTCATCTATGGCGGTGAGGGAAAACTCCTTGAAGCAGTGAAGGAAGCATACGTGAAATACCACCCCGACCTTATCGTCATTCTTTCCTGCTGCTGCTCGGGGATTATCGGCGACGATGTGGAAAGTATTGCCCGCGAGGCAGAAAATCTGGTCGGTTGCCGGGTGCTGGCCCTTAAAAGCGAAGGGTTCGGCGGTGATTTCCGGAGCGGGTACGAGGATGCATTCAAGCTCATCATGGAACTGATGGAACCGCCGAAGACGACCTTGAAGAGGACGATCAACATCCTCGGCGCCCGCTGGGGCCCGTCCCCCACAGAGTTCAACTGGGACCTTGATGAGATCGAACGCCTTCTTACCGCGATTGGAATCAAGGTAAATGCCGTCATTGCCGGAGGCTGCACCGTCGAGCAGATCCGTCACGCCAGGGAGGTGGAACTGAATGCCTCGTGGTGCTATGACTGGGGTCAGAAACTCGGCGACATGATGCAGGAACGGTTCGGTGTCCCCTACAGTAAAACCGGGCAGCCATATGGGCCCGCTGCTACGGAGGAATGGCTGCTCGGTGTGGCGACACCGCTTGGCATGGAGGAGAAAGCGCTGGAGGTAATCGAACGGGAGACAAAGGAAGTGGAGACGGAAGTCACCTATCTCAAAGAGGCCCTTTCCGGTAAGACGGCAATTATCGAGATTTCCGAATTTCCCGGGCCAATACGGGCCCTCTCGCTCGCAAGGATGGCGGAGGAGTTCGGGGCTCACCCGGTCGTGATCAATGTCCACCCGTACACGATCAAGGAGCGGATGCCCAGTATCAAATACATACTCGGAACCGGAATAAACCCGGAGATTATCCTGACAAAAGGGCTCTTTAAACTGGGTAGTTTCCGGTCGTCAAAGGAAACTGAGGACGAACTGGAATCGATTGTCCGGGAATACGACAACCCGATATTCTTTGGTAACTCCGGCCGGTTCCCACCCTGCCCGGTGGTGAACTTATCCCTCATGAACCCGGCCTTCCAGCCCCATTACGGGTACCGGGGGATTAAAAACATCGCTGCTCTTGTCAGGCAGGCACTTGAGAACAAAGACCTCCCGAGGTCGAAACTATTCAGGGGGATGCTCTATGGTACCGGGAAACGATAAAGGACCGGTAGTTCAGGGGATCCCCTCATATGAGGCGTGCACAGACCCTTACCTTCGTTGCGCTTTCAATGGTGCGGCCCTGACCGCGCTAGGGGTTTCCGGCTCAGCACTGCTCTCCCATTCCCCGCAGGGATGCGAGTACCTGGTCAATACGGCTTTTGCAGCTCAGGAGTGTGACTACATGGAGACGATGACGCTTTGCACCAAGCTCTGCGTGGATGAGATCGTGCATGGCGGGGAGGATATCCTTGCCCGCACCATCCGCGAAGTGAAGGATCTTAAAATCTCCGCCTTGTTCGTCATATCTGCCTGCGGCCCCGAAATCGTTGGCGACGACATCGTCGCGGTTTGCGAGACCCTGCAACCGGAGGTGAAATTCCGGCTCGTCCCTATTGCAAGCCCCGGATTCCGGGGATCGCAGTATACCGGTATCGACATCGCGCTCGACACGATGCTGAAAAAATTGGTTGATAGCAGTGTGGAGAAGGTGCCAGGTTCTGTATGTCTTGTTGCCCCCCATGCGAACGCCAATCCGACGTGGCCGGCAGACCTGGCATGGGTCAAGCAGATGCTTGCCCGGATGGGTATTCCCGTGGCCGCCACGCTCACGCATAAGACCCCGCTTTCTGAAATCGTAAATGCGGCATCTGCTGAGACCTCTCTCGTGCTGAGCCATGATGCCGGGCAGAAAGCAGCGGATTTCCTCTCAACAGAATATGGCATGGAACAGGTCTGTAAAGGAATTCCCCTGCCTGTCGGGATGACCAATACGCAACGATGGCTCAACACCCTTGGGGAACGATTTGATAAGCAAAAGACAGCGGATGAGATAGTTTCCGAAGGCGAACGGATGGTAACGGCGACTTGCCGGTGTAAGTGGCCGATGGCCCGGTTCCTGTATCGGACGCCAGCAGCGATTGTTGCCGATGCCACAATCGGGATCCCGCTTGTACGATTTGTGACCGAGGAGATGGAGATGACCCCACAGCTCGTTGCCCTCTACTCCTCGCAGCGACCTGTGCGGGATCTGCTGGAAGGGGAACTGAAAAGCCTCGGTCTTACGCCAATGGTCATGTATGGAACGGACGTGTACAAAACGCGAAAGAGTCTCATGGAGGTCAGGCCCCTGGTTGTCTTCGGCAGCACGATCGAGAGACACGCGGCCGGGGGCCTGGGAATCCCGTATATCGTGGAAGTGGTTAGGACAATGCGCCAGTTCAGGATGATCAACAGGGAATATTTCGGGTATCCCGGTATCCTTAACCTTTTCGAATGCGTTCAGAACGAGTGGACTATGGCGTGGCGTTCGAAGGAGAGAAGATACGGAGCAAAGTGGTGATACATTCATGAGACAGATTGCGATTTATGGGAAAGGCGGGATTGGAAAGAGTACGATCGCCTCAAACCTGTCCGCCGCGCTTCATGAGATGGGGCACACGGTTATGCAGGTGGGTTGCGATCCCAAGAGGGACTCGACCCGGATCCTTGCGGGTGGAAAGTTCATCCCCGCGGTGTTGGAAGAGCACCGTGAGCAGTTGCGGGTGGGTAAGGACGAGTACGCGATCAAGATGGACCGCATCGTCTTCAAATCGCCCGGTGGCATCTACCTTGTTGAGGCAGGGGGACCGGAACCGGGAGTCGGATGTGCCGGCCGGGGCGTGCTGACTGCCCTGCAGATCTTAAAAGACCTGAATGCCTTTACGACCTTTAATGTCGACGTGGCAATCTACGACGTGCTTGGTGATGTCGTATGTGGCGGATTTTCGATGCCGATCCGTGAGGGGTTTGCAAAGGAGATCTACCTTGTCTGCTCCGGGGGGTTCATGAGCATCTATGCAGCTAACAATATTGCCCGGGCCGTACAGCGGCTTGCTAAACGGGGGGATACCGGCCTTGCCGGCATCATCTGCAATAGCAATGGTGATGAAGCGTTCGAACATGCAGTCATTCCGGCCTTTGCTGCAATGCTGGGAACGCCGTTTGTCCGGTTCGTCCCCCGGAGTCCCGTGATCCAGGCCTGCGAGCTGGAAGGCAGGGCCGTGGTGGAGCATGCTCCAGCCTCCCGGGAAGCGGCTGTGTTCCGGGACCTTGCAAGAGACGTTCTGGAGAACGAATCAAGGGTGATCCCTACACCAGTGAACGACCTTTCAGAGCTCGAACAGATGTATCGAAAGCACATGGTGAAAAAATGAGTGGTCCGGCAATCTCAGGGAGACATTACTATGAAATATCCCGATATGGATCGGATTTACCGGAACATCCCCATTGACAACCTTCCCTGGAACATCGTGACTCCGCCGGAAGCACTTGTCAATCTCCTGGATAGCGGGAGCATCAGGCCCTGCCGGGCCGTCGACTTTGGCTGCGGGACCGGTAACTATGCGATATACCTTGCCAGCCGGGGGTTTGAGGTCACTGGTATCGATATATCTCCTGCTGCCATCAGGATTGCATCCGAGAATGCAATAAGATCGGGGGTTCGGTGCCGGTTCATCGTTGCGGATCTTCTTGGTGACCTGCATGATGTTCATGATACTTTCGATTTTGCTTATGATTGGGAGTTTTTACACCACATCTTTCCGGAAGACCGTGAGATCTATGTCAGAAATGTCTACCGGGTCCTGAATCGCCAGGGCCTATACTTTTCCGTCAGTTTTTCCGAGGAAGATCCTCAATTCGGCGGTAGTGGGAAATTCCGATCGACCCGGATCGGGACAACGCTGTATTTCTCCTCCGAGGCAGAGATCAAAGACCTCCTCTCCCCACATTTCACCATCCATAAGCTGAAGACTTTCGAGATCCCTGGCAGGACAGGTCCCCACCGTGCAGTCCTGTCGCTTGCGGAGCGGCGATGAATTTTTAATATGGTTCCCTCAAAAAATTCACTTTCCCGAAATGGTAGAGGGGATGAAATACTGTATCGCTGCCCGAGGTGGTAATTTACAGCGGTTAGACGAGATTAATAACTTCCTATGGAGGTTCGAAGGGGTCTTAATCCTGATCCTTGGCCAGCGAATGAGAAACTGGAACCGCAGGATCTTTCCTGATTTCAACCTCGATACTTTTATTAAAGATTCTTCTGATCATCAATGCACGGATCAATTAATTCTGTAATTTGTTGATCAAATCGGGAGAATAAAATGAGAAAGATACGAATTGGAGTTATTTCTCTGATTGCGGTTGTAATATTGATCGCATTCACATGCACAGTATATGCAGACACCGGTGTACCGGCGGTACCTGAAATTCAGGGTCTTACCACGGGGACATCATCGAATGTTGTCGGAACAGTGACAGAAACCGATTCAGGTGCGTGGACTTTAACAAATGATCCATTAACACTCTATACTGTTACTGATCCGGCGGGATATGATATTTTAACGCAGATGACTCGTGACCAGGCGTATGCCGCGCTTGATCAATTAAAATCCGCCGGAGGCTCTGCTGTTTATACAGATACGGGCAGCAGTATAATTGTTACCCAATTGAGTATCCCCCAATCGTTATTGAATCAACCGGTTGTTGGAATTGATGGCACAACGTGGCAGCAAGCTCTGGATCTGGTGCCCCCGGGTGTACTAACCGGCCCGGCAATTTCGCAAAATGGTATCCATTCAGGAGTCCTTGATGCTGGTCAAGTGCAGTATACCGCAGGCTACAATTCCCAGTATTCCGGGGTATCCGGACAGCAGACCTTTGCGAAGTCGATGGCCCTCTCAACCGCCGACACCCTAGCAGACCAAAGCAATATTAAAGCTAACACAAATATCCAATTTATCGCAGTTGATACCGGCCGTGCGACCAACTCTGAAGACGTACTTCTCGATGGTGCATCCCAGGCACAAAATTCCTCCAGCCTGATCCTCTGTCCATTTGCTAATGCAAACCCGGGAATCATACCGGCATTTTGTAACATTGAGCAGGCGGGAAGTGCATTTGATACAACCTTAACTTCTACGGTTACTTCGGCTGATACACGCTTTGTCGGAACTGATGCAACCATTCCGACTGTTTTGAACTATAATATTAATTCTGAAGGGATAACATTAGGAAACCAGTCTTCCCCAATGATCGGATCTGTCTCTGCATATCTGAAAGTACATGTGCAGGAAGCCCGCAATGAGAGCACCATCACCGGTTCAATTCTAGATCCGTTCGATGATGGGGGTTCCTTGTACTATTCGTTCCCGAATGCAGTAAGCCCGATGAAATCTGAAGACCTTGTATACTCCGAGACCTCAACTGCAAGCGGTTTAATCAGCAAGTTCAGTAAATCCATGAGCTATTCATCACAGGCATCAGCAGTCCAAGCTCCGACATCGGTAATACCATTACCGTTTGAAGGAACTTAATTTTTTTTTAAAAGATTATCTTCTTAAATTAAACCCTGCTAGGGCATTTTCATAAATCAGCTAAATTTTCGGGATATTTAATCAACCGGGGTGTAATTTTTGAGCATTACTGTTTTTGTGACGGTTTAAATTCACCAAAATGAAATTCCTTTCTTTCATTCACGCATATAATTTGAAAGGTATTTGGCAAAGCATCTGCCGGTCAAAAAAACGATATTTTGTCCTTCCCATGCAAAAAAAAATTCCCGGCTGTTCCTAACCAGTCTGATTTATTTTCACGTTAGTTTGTGTTATATATTGATATACCCGGTATTTTCTCCATAAATGCCGGTGGGAATAAACAAAATACTCCCAGGTGTGCCAGATGGTCACCCAGTTAATAATAACGAAGATACCCATCATAATCTGATAAAAAAACCCTGGCGTAGGCATCAGGTAATAGAGATAAAACACCGCCAGACTCAATGAAAGAGTTATGACGACAAGCTGAACACTTACCTGGCCTTCTTTCCACGAGGATTTTTTTTCCCAGGCAAGGTCCTTCAGGCGGAATGAAAAATGATGTTTTACGGCGGCTGCCACCTGATTTTCACTCCCGGCGGGGACACTCCCTTTTGGGATATGTAATGTTAAATCGACCTCTTTCTGAAGATTTAAATCAACAAACTGTTCGAATATTGTTTCTTCAGCCATATCAGTCAATTCTTTTTCGGGAAAAGGAAAGGGATCTGAAGGATCAAACAGTTGGTCGAGCATTTTAAACCACATATCAATTGATACCGCTCCTTCATCCCTTGTTACATCGATTCTTATTTCTTTCATCGGACCTCCTGTTCACATCATATTCAGAAGTTGCTCCGCGAAATAATATTATCCCTCAATATGGTACCGATAAAAAAACCGTGGGGGATCGCTCCGGAAAATTAAATCTTCTCCGGCCTTCGAATTATCAGCTGCCTGACATGAAATGCGAATTCTTTCATCGGTTAGATGTCCAAATCTATATACAATAGTAAAAAAACAGTTCACATTAATTGGGTGATTTTTTATGAAAATCTCGATGATTAACAGAAATTTAAACCGGTATACATGGGATCACCTGATGGTGAGTTTCTGGTTTATTCCATTGATTATGTCCGCAGTAGCGGTTCTGCTGGCATGGATGATGTATTGGGCTGATGGACATCTCGCCCTGCAGAATACACGGTTCATCATAGCAGGAGGAACGACCGACGTGCTGCGTGGAATCCTCGTTGCAATGGCCACCACTATCCTGACAACTGCCGGGGTTGTGTTTACCCTCCTCACCTTGCCACTTTCAACCGTTGCTGCGCAGTACGGCTCTCGTTTGTTGCGTATCTTTTTGGGTGACAAAATTACCCAGTTCGTACTCGGTATGTTTGTTGGTACCTTCGTCTACTGCATTACTGCTGCCCTTATCATTCTTCCACCCCAGATACAGCCTGAAGGACCCCAGATCACCGCTACATTCGGGATGTTTTTGCTGCTTGCAACATTTGCATCACTGATTTTACTTGTCCAGCATATCTCCACCATGTTACAGGCACCGAATATTGCGGCTGCTGCAGGTATTGAACTGATGAACGTAGCCCAGGGGGAGCCCAGGTCAGAATATCAGGGTGATGGAAAAGGTGATGGCGACCTGGCCGGGCAGGATTTTTCAAAAAAGTCAGATGGTTATCAGATTTTTTCGAAAAGGACCGGATATATCAAATATATCGATCCTGAGTACATTCTGACGCTTACGATAGATCATGACCTGGTCATTCGCTTGCTACGAAAACCCGGCCATTTTATTAACGCTGGTATGCCAATTGCCATCGTCTGGCCTGCAGACCGGATCGATGAAAAACTGGATAAAAAAATCCGGGATACCTTCCATCTCGGGAACCAGCGAACTCCCACCCAGGATGTGGAATATGCCGTTAATCAACTATCTGAAATGGCCGTGCGTGCTATGTCTCCAGCGATCAATGACCCCTTCACCGCCATGAACTGCCTCGATTATATGATAGAGGGGCTGGTAATTTTCGCGCGGCGGAAGGGAGAGAACCCTTGTATACATGACCGTGATGGCCGATTACGTGTAATTTTCGATCCCGTCTCCTTTGACGAGTTATTGAATGCAGCATTCAATATGCTCCGCCATGCCAGTTGTGATAATGTCGAGGTCCTTATACACATGCTTGACGGAATAGGGACAATTGACCTGGAGATGCAATCACCGGAAATACACCAGAAGTTGCTTCGTCACGTCAGACTAATTGAAGAAGAAAGCAAGGTGGGGGCCTTAATTAAGGAAGACCGGGACGCTATCAGGGTGAAGTGTGAATCCTTGCAGATTCTGGGAAGCTATCAATAACTTAAAGATTTTATTATATCAGTGCCAGCTCGCAGGAGAATCTTATGAAGAGAACCGGAGACCGGACGGTCGACCTTCTAGTGCTTTATAGTTTTAATACCTAACTTTTTATATCCGCAGATTTCATGAAAAATTAAGAAACCCCGTATATATCAGGCAAGATGAACGAGGAATACCCACATCATCAGGAATGACGACTATCAGGTGAGCTATGTACTCTGTTTTATACGTCGACGACGAGCCCAACCTTCTTGCGATAGGGAAACTATTCCTCGAGAGATCAGGGGACTTTGTTGTTGATACGAAGGAATCGGCACAGGAAGGGCTCGCCGTTTTTGGATCCCGGCATTTTGATGCGATTATATCCGATTACCAGATGCCGGAAAAGGATGGGATCCAGTTCCTCAAGGAGGTCAGGTCCGGTTACGGGGATGTCCCCTTTATCCTCTTTACCGGAAGGGGAAGGGAAGAAGTGGTCATCGAGGCGATCAACAGCGGGGCCGATTTCTACATCCAGAAAGGCGGGGACCCTAAATCACAATTCGCAGAACTCGCCCACAAGATCAAACAGGCAGTCAGCAAAAAACATGCGGAGGCTTCGCTCAGGACATCTGAACGGCTGATCTCGGATATCATTGGTTTCCTGCCTGATGCGACGTTTGCAATCGATCGAAAAGGGACTGTAATCGCGTGGAACTGGGCGATTGAGGCGATGACCGGGGTGAAAGCCAGGGACATCATCGGGAGTTCCAATTACGAGTATGCGATACCCTTTTTTGGAGCAAGGCGGCAGATGCTGGCCGACATGATCGTAAAACCCGATGAGTCTGCTCAGCAACGTCTCTATCCTGGCATCAAAAAAGACGGGAACGTACTGATCGCGGAGAGCGAGGAAGCAAAACCGAAAGGAAAACCTGCTATTCTCTGGACAAGGGCGACGCCGCTCTACGATGCGGGGGGAAATGTCATAGGTGCCATCGAGTCGCTCCGCGATATTACGGAATTCAGGCGCCTCTACCGGGCGCACCAGCAGGAGATGGAAGAACAGAGGAAAGCCGGGATTGCCGTCAGGTATACCCCCGGCATTTTCGATAAGCTTGTCGGCAAATCGGCAAATTCATGGGTGAAACGGGGAACCAATTATTATTATAAATATGGCAACTTCGAAGAGGCACTCCAGTGCTTTGACCGGGCGATCGAGATAGACCCGAAAAACTGGCAGGCCTGGAACAGCCGGGGTATCTGCTTAAAAGAGCTCGGGAGATATGAAGAGGCTCTCCAGTGCTTCGACCGGGTGATCGACTCCGACGACGAGGAGGTCTTCTATAACAAGGGAGAGACCCTCGAAAAGATGGGCGAAGCGAACGGCGATTACCGGCTTTTCCTGGAGGCGATCACCTGTTTCGACCGGGTCATTTCCAAGAACCCGGGCCATGTCTATGCTTTGAATTATAAGGGCGTCTGTCTGAAGGAACTCGGACGATCTGACGAAGCAAAAATCTATTTTGACCATGCCCAGCTGATCATCAGGCGTGGTGAAAACAAAACAAAACCACGGCCGGTCGCCAGTCACAGGAATGCACCCCAGATTTCAGTGCCGGATTTCAGCCGGCACATGACATTGCAGCCTCAGATGTCAGGCCGTGCGACCCGTAATGCAGGAAAGGGAAGGTCTGCAGAAGCCCCCGGATCCGGGAGTTCTCCTGACCGGGATGCGACACCAGACAGGTAAGGGCCCGTCCGGTCACGTGGCCGGCCTGAGACCTTTCCGAATCGGTGCAGGTATTACGGACCCTTTAGTGTCCCGACCGCATTGTCATGTACGGGGTGGAGCCGCTTTTTTGGCGTGGTGTGTCCCCTCAATTTCCCGGGAGCGGCATCAGGCGCCTGCTCCAGAGTTTGTGCAGCCATTCCGGCCACCCGGATGGTACTGCGGGTAGCGATCACCGGCCGGTGACCCAGTCTGGTGGCTCATCCCCTCGACCTCTTAAACATAGCAGCCGGTCCTAAAGCCCCTTCGACAGGTTCCACTGCTGGATCAGTTTCGCACCGCCGATAAACACGAGGATAACCAGCACGAGGATAGATACATCCAGGGCCGGGGAATAGACTGCATTGCCGTTGATCGCCCCGTTAAAAAGGTCGACGAGATACGTTAGCGGCGAGAGCGAGGTAAGGACCCATTCCCAGCTCTCAAGCTGGTTTAAGGGAATGAAGACCCCGCTGACAAAGATCAGGGGCAGGCGGATCAGGTTGGAGAGCATCATGACATTGGACGGGTTATTCATCGCCGGGGATGAGAGCAGGGTCCCGAGAGCTGCAAAGGTAAATGCCCCGAGCAACATGGTTACCGCAAGCAACCCCGGGTTTTCGAGCGGCAGACCAAGGAGAACCGATCCTGCACCCCAGACGATCGTCGTTATAACGATCCCGAAGAGGGATCCGGCAAGAATATCCCCGATGATAATACTTTCCAGGGTAACCGGCAACGAAAGCAGGCGTTCGTAGGTCTTCTCCCGTTTCTCCCATGGGGTGATGAGCGGTCCGGTTGAAGATGAGGAAAAAAACAGCATCATACCGAGGAAGGCCGGGAAAAAAAGGAGCAGGTTGATGTTCCGTCCGATAAAAAACGTCAGGAACATAATAAAAGGGAAAAGGAGACCGAAGATCACGACCGCCCCTTTATAGTAATAAATCCGCATATTTTTCTCAGTCACGAGCACGACACTCCGGGTGAAAAGCCTGATGTCCATCACGCACCGCCTCCCGTGAGCTGCACAAATGCCTCTTCAAGCGTCGGGGAAGACGTGGCGACCGATAAAATTTTCAGGTGCTCACGGTCCGCAAGGGCGGCAAGGTATTTTACGGCCTGGTCCGGGTCCTCGGTGTAGAGCCTCCATTTGTCCCCATGGGGCACAGCCCTGGTAATCCCCGGGTGAGCGAACAACTCCCTCTTTACCTGCTGCTCAAACGCAATCTCGACATAATTTGCCGTGTCAAATGTCTTTTTGAGTTTTTCCGGGCTGTCAGTTGCGATGATCGTTCCTTTATTGATGACGCTGATCACCGTGCAGAGCTCGTTTGCCTCCTCGATATTGTGCGTGGTGAGAAAGACCGTACTGCCCTCGTCGTTCATCCTCCTGACCGTATCGATGACCAGCCGTCGGCTGTATACGTCGAGGCCTGCAGTCGGTTCATCGAGGAATAAAACCGGCGGCGAAGGGACGATGGCACAGGCGATGCTTATCCGTTGCCGCATCCCCTTCGAGAAATTCCTGACGATGTCGTTCCTCCGCTCGGACAGGCCGAGATAAGAAAGGATCTCGTCTGCCCTTCTTTTTCGTGCAGACCTGTCCATACCGTAGAATTTTGCCGTCCACAGGATATTTTGTTCGGCGGTAAGATCGCTGTAAACCGTGCCATTCTCAGGTATGATACCCATTCTGATCTTAGCTTCGAGCGGGTTTGCATGAATGTCGATCCCGCAGATGCGGGCAGAACCGGAATCCGGTGTCAGGACTCCCGTAAGCATCCTGATGGTCGTGGTCTTCCCTGCACCGTTCGGTCCGAGAAAGCCAAAAATTTCACCTTTTTTTACGGCAATACTGACATTGTCGACGGCTTTGAAGGACCCGAAAGATTTACTGAGATTCTCAGCATCGATAACTGCCATAATGATGACCAGTACGCGTTCCTGAAATGATGGTATCTCTTTACTTATGATTCTCTATCCCAGCATGTCCGGTTCTCTGCGCATCAGGTAAACAATTACCGCTCCCGCGATTACGACCCCGACTATCACGGTGATCGTGATAATGACAGGCATCGCTGAATTATCGTTCTCCTGAACGGGACTGTCCTCAGGTTCCCGGACTGTATCCCGGACAGCAGGTGGCGTGGAAATTACCGGATACACCTCGAGGGTCGGTATTGTTTCCGTAGTATCGTTGCCGGTCATTTGATTGCTGAAATCTGCAGGAGCAGGTGGGGCCGATCCCGCCACCGTGATATAGTCGCTGAGCGTTTTGATGCTGGTCCCATCCGGACCGGTTGCGGTTAAGGTGACGGTATAGTTGCCGGCGGCAGAATAGGTATGGGAAGGGTCCTGTGCCGTATCGGTCTCTCCGTCGCCAAAATTCCAGTTCCACGATGTTGGCGATCCAACCGAGTTATCGGTAAACCCGACAGTCAGGGGTACTATTCCTGTTGTGGGAGACCCGCTGAACCCTGCCTCTAAGGGAGGTGCCGTTTCGGTTGGAGCCGGCGTGAGTGTCGTTTCGTCTACAGATATATAATCAGCCTGGGATGAAGTATAACTGGTCCCGTCGATCGTTACTGTCAGGGTGACAGTGTAACTGCCGGGATTTGAATAGGTATGGGAGGGGTTCTGGGTCGTATCGGTCTCCCCATCGCCAAAATTCCAGTTCCACGACGTCGGGGCACCCGACGACATATCAGTAAACTGGACCTCGAGGGGAGCCTCTCCGGTGGGGGGAGACCCGCTGAACCCTGCTGTTTCGGAGACCGTAGAGACCGTAGTTGCCGTAGGAACCACGGTCTGTGTAGGGACTGTTGTAGTTGCCGTCGTTTGCACCGATGTCGCTACCGGGGTAGTCTGAGTTGTCTGGACCGTGCTGGTTGTGGTATTCTGCGTAGGAATGGTCGTAACTACCGTGGTTGGGGACGATGTTGGTAATGCAGTGGTGGATGTCGTCTTCACGGTTGTCACAGCTGTCGGCACTGTTGGTGTCGGCACGGTTGTCCGGGTCAGGGAAACGGTAGGAACCGCAGTTGTTATAGCGGTGGCGGTGGGCGTGGCAGACAGGGTGGCCGTTGTGTTGGCACCACATACCGGGAGGATAAGGGCAAGGATCAGGACCGTTACGACTGCACCGGCCCACAACATGGAAGAAGATGAATTCAGAACTGGAATGTGCATTTGCCTGTTCATTGCCCGCATATGTCCGTGCACTCCTTCTGGAATGGTGCTGATGTCCCGCTCCGGCAGATATATCAATTTTTTTTACCCGGCTCTTTAGGGACCCTGATAATAACCAGGCCCTTGTCCATTATAATTTGTATAATATGTTTTACATTATGTATAATAAACTTTACATGTTGCACAATGATCTCGTACCTGTTGCCATAATTTCCAGGTAAATACTGGCCTGGGAAGAGTACCATGGAAAAGCGAAAAAAAGTAAAGATTATTTAACAATAAGTAATGTACTCTTTACTTGATACCACCGGTATCACACGTCCAGGAGGTTTTAATGAGAAACGCAGGAATGGTTATGGCCCTTATCATGGGGCTATGCTTATTATCCGTGTTCTGCAACATTTCCTTTGCCGATCCGGGTATTAACGCAACCCCTGAAGTTCAGGGGATTACGACATCAACCAGTATCGACTGCATCGGCACCGTTACAGAATCGGATTCACTGGCAATGACTTCAACGAATTCGGGTGCTGTCAACAGTATGCCACTGGACCAGGGACAGGACCAGTATACCGCAGGTTATAATGACAACCTGATGGCCGTCAGCGGTCAGACCAGTTTTGTCAAATCGATGCAAATCTCAACGGCGAATACCATTGCCGATCAGAGTAATGTCAAGGCGTCCACGAGCCTCCAGTTTATCGGGATCGACGGTGGACGTGCCACCAGGGACGAGGACATTCTCGTCGACGGCGCAGGCCAGGCCACAAGTACTGCCGACAGTATCCTTTGTCCGTTCGCCTCGTCGACATCGGATTCGATACCGCCGTTCTGCAACATTGTCCAGGCAGGAAGTTCGATCGATACGAGCCTTGCATCGGTGGTGACCAACGCGAATACCAGGTTCATAGGGACCGATGCAACAATCCCGGTTACTTTGAACTACAATATTGCAGCAGAAGGTATTACTCTCGGAAACCAGACATCGCCGATGATCGGTTCTGTATCGGCATACATTAAAGCCCATGTGCAGGAAGCCCGGAACTCCAGCAGCACTAAGTCCGAGGATCTCACCTATTCAGAGACTTCGTCAGCCAGCGGACTAATAAACGGGTTTTCAAAGTCGATGTCGTACCAGTCAGGGTTCAACCTGATCTAAACCATTTTTTTCAGATTCGGCTCATTCGACACCCTGTATCAGATATTGGCTAATCATTTGTCGATGTTCTTTATTTCAGATGGCTTAAAAATGAGAATTAAGATATCTGGCTCTCCAGGGGGGTTCCCCCAAAAGCTTGCGAATACCCTGGTTTCCAGACGGACCCGAACGTCAACGTTACCGGGTACAGACCAACCCTGTACCTGACTATCCTGAATGGGGAGACGGGCAGGCAGGGAGTGGAACCCCTGCTGCCTGATCTAAAAGAATCGGTGCTTATTAGTTTGTTCAGTTCGCGGATTGCGATAAATCCGGAGATGGCGGGGTTCCGGCAGGTGGCGTTCCCGAAGGTGGCATTCCGTCAGGCGGGTTACCCGAAGGGAGTGTCCCGTTAAACGTCATGTCACCGGGCGGCGGACCTAAGGGCTGTGTAGCGTTGAACGTCATACTCCCCCGGGGAGGTCCCAGCGGGGGCGTACCATTGAACGCCATGTCACCGGGCGGGGGCCCAAGTGGCTGTGTACCGTTGAACGTCATACCGTCCGGAGGGTGTCCCGATGGTGGGATCCCATTGTTTGCCATGCCGTATTGTCCGGTTCCCTGACGGGATGTACCGGATGCCGCCTGGCTCCCCGCGACGACACTCTGGGTCGGAAAGAAACCCCTTATTAATCCCGATGTCGCCATGGCTGACACCATGACGAGCGACAGGATGCATAAGGCCGCAATTGCCAGACCGATCTGTCTGTTCTTTTTCATATGTTGTTCCTCCATACGGATACGTGCCATTTCGGCAGATATCCTGCACTGGATAGATCCAGGGGCTTCTTATAATCGAAATACGGGAAACGGATAATATTACACACCCGGTCACAATAACTGAACCGGCCGGTTATACCACCTTTCTCTGAACACTAATTTTCCGCTCGCGGTCAGGTGCCTTCCCGGAGTCAGGCCAGGATGATATCTGCAGGGTCCTCCTCAGGCAGAAGTTGCCGCGTACCGGAAAAATGCCCCTATTGAAAACCTGGTAAGAAAAGGGAGATATAGGAACGGAGATAACCGGCACCCCGGCCCTTACCTGAACTATTCACTGGTCCCTCGCGATACATTAAGACCATGATATCTGGCAGTCGGAATACCAAAGATTAACGCTCCGTGGCCGGCCACTGGGATTAATAAAAAACCAGAGTGTTTTTTTATCAGGCCGGACAACCGGGTAACCAATGACCGGAATATACCAGAACATACTAATCACGACCGACGGATCTGAAAAAAATATGAGCGCCGTCATCGAAGGCCTGATGATCGCACGCCTTACCGGTGCAAGGGTAAAAGTAATCTTTGTAATCGACATGAAACCTCTCTATTCTGGTGTTGCCGAGGAATCGTATGGAAATATTTATGAAAGTTATGAAAAAGACGGTAGGGAGGCCCTTCAGGGAATAAGAGACCTGGCAGGCGACCTGAAGATAGAGACATACCTCCTCTCGGGAAAACCAGCCGCCGAGATTGTCAGGTTTGCGAAAGAGAACGAGACAGACCTCCTCATAATCGGGACCCAGGGGAAATCGGGCCTCGGAAAGATGATCCTCGGGAGCGTTGCCGAGAGCGTGGTCAGGACAGCACCCTGCTCGGTCCTGGTCGTCCGCAAGTCGTAAATTTTTTTTATAAAAAACCCGGATCATGGCGAAGGAGATGGTCCTGCCATGAGACATGATGCACCATACGGTTCGATCCTGTCCCGGTCTCTTTTTCCTGTTCCCTGAAGAAACGGCATGAATGTTTTGCGGTGCCAGGGCATTTCAGTTTGCCCGTGTCTTCGGGTCACAGGGACAACGACGGTGAGAGGCCCTGTGCCTGCCGATCTTTTGTGTGCGGGAGCCAAAAAATTGGTTGTTCATCAGGGAAACATGAAAAACACCAGGGGAATCGTTATGAGGGAGACAAGATATGTCCCGACAACCATCCAGCCGGCGAGGGAACTGTCGCAACCGTACCGGCTTGCCAGGACCGCCGCTACCGCCCCGGACGGGACCGAGCTTTCCAGCATGAGCATTTCCTGGTTTAATACCGATGCCCCTGCGGAAATCGCGAAATATGTGGCAAACACCGGTTCGAACAGCAGTTTAATGGCGATTACAAGAAGAAAAAGGGGTAAAAAATAGGCCAGCTTTATCGGACGGAGCATGAGACCGATGGCAATCCAGATCAACAGGTTCAATGAAAGGGAAATGATCGTGAAAAAATGGGTAAAGACGTCGGTGAACCCTTCTGCAAATGGCATGTGAAGGCGCACCAGGAAAACTGCCGCCAGCACGCCAGCGACAAACGAGATAAAAATGGGTGTGGCCAGAAATTCTTTCAGGGTACCGGCGATACTGACCTCTTTCCCCGATTCCTTTGCCCCGAAATATGACGCGATCAGTACCCCGATCGTAAAAAACGGAAATGCGACCCCGATCGTCCCGATGGTGAGTCCCTTGTCGATGGCAGAAACCTGACCGCTGAACAGGTCCATCAGAAGGGGGCTTGCCATCGTTGCAGTACTGCCAAATCCCGAGATCATGACGATTGTTCCTGTTACCTTTGGCGGGAACCGGCAGAAACGACAAACGATATAAGCCAGGACAAGGGCAACGATAAGCGTAACGAAAAGGATACCGGCGGGGTACAGGGTATCCAGCGAAAAATCGTACGTTGCGAAGATCGTGAAGATGATCGCCGGGACCGCGAGTTCGGTCACGATCTTATCGAAAACCGGTTGATCGTTATCGTTGAAAATTCCCTTCCACTTCAGTACCCTCATAATCCCGACAATAAGGAGGGCAATAATGACAAACTGGTATACCGGTATCAACGAGATCATTTCTGCCATCCGAATCATCCCCCGCTACAGTACCCTCTTTTCCTGGAGCTGGAAAATCCCGTTCGTTTTCCGGCAGTAATATATTCTTCCGGGGATTTCCGGTCTTTTGCGTTTTCTTTCATGCATTTCACATCCAGATAAAGCGATTACAGGAGGAGAACCGAGATCACGGTGATGGTCACCAGGCTGAACATGAACGATATCACGACTATCATCGATGCAAGGGCGCCGTCACACCCGTACCGTTCTGCCATCACCGCAGCCACGGCACCCGATGGCACCGCCGCCAGGATTACAAGGACTTCGCGGGTCAGTTCCGGTACCTGGAGGACGGTCGCAAATCCGAACAGGGTCAGGGGCATGACGATCAGGGCAAGAGGTACGGCGATGGCAAGGTACAGGAGAATTTCATTGATTTTTACGGGCCGGAGCATCAGGCCAATCGTGATGGCGACCAGCATCTCGAACCCGTTATTGAAATAGGCAAAGAAGGAGGTGAAAAAATCCGACGCCATAAGACCAGATAGCGGAGGAATCATTGAAACGGCGAGTCCGGCGACTAACGAGAGAAAGATGGGCGTCCGCAAAAACGATTTCACGCTCTCGAAGAAGACCCGTGTATTATCAGCGCCTGTCTTCCTGCCGAAATACGAGACCATGAGCACGCCGATGGTAAAGAAGGGAAGGACCGAGCCGAACTCACCGATGATCAGGGCCCTTGTCATCGCATCGCTGACCGGCCCGTAAGTCTGGCTGATCAACGGATATGCAATGGTCGACGTGCTGCCAAATCCGGAGAGGATGACAAGGGTTCCCGTTACGGCGTTGGAGAACTTAAAAAAGCGGCAGATCAGGTACGCTACGGCACAGATGAGAAGGCTCACCGAGAGATAAATTCCTGCAGCATAAATGAATTGCAATTCGACCCTGCTCACTGCCAGGGTCGAAAAAATTGTTATGGGAAGGATAAGCTCGGTAATGAGTTTGCCAAATGTCGGAAGATTGGCAGTGCTGAAAATCCCTCTTCTCTTCAGGATCTGGATGAATATAACCAGTAAAAAAAATATTGCTACCGCACGGATTAACGGGTATAATTGTTCCATAATCGCGAATATACTTTGAATTACTACTGATCATTTGAAACAACCCCTCATTTGAGGTTTTCTATTTTTTTTCGTCTCTTTTTTTTAACCTGGATCGTTGTTTTCACCGGCCAGAGAGCCGGAGATTAATGCATGCAGGCTCATTAATCAGCACGGTATTCCTCAATCCCGCAGCAGGTTTTTTTTCTGCCGACCAGGCATCGAACGGAATCCAAACCAGGCAAATCATTGCGGGAGTGACCCGGCCTGCCTGACGACAATATATTTATGACTATGATCCGGAAGGGACCACTCGATGGCTGTCAGTCCGGGGATCCTTTTCCCGATCTGCGGTCCGACATGGAATTGAAAACACTCATATGGACGGCAATGCAACGCAACGTATGGATTCAGTCTCTGCTGAGGCACGTAAAACAGGTTTCACCCTCCTCATCATTTCGATATCCCTGGCCACATTTATGTCAGCGCTCGATGGGACGATCGTCAATATCGCGCTCCCGACCATATCCTCCTCATTTGATATCCCGACGAGCACGGTCAGCTGGGTCTCGACCATTTACCTGCTCGTAATGGCCGGATGTGTCCTGATCTTCGGTAAAATTTCCGATGTGATCGGGTTTAAAAAGGTGTTCCTATCGGGGTTTCTGATTTTTACCATCGGCTCATTTTCGTGTGGTTTCATCCCTGACTTCCTCCATTCGTTTACGACGCTCGTCGGGTCCAGGGCGTTCCAGGCGGTCGGCGGGGCGATGATCACCGCAATCGGACCCGCGATGGTCACGGCATTTATTCCGATGGAGCAGAAAGGAAAGGCCATGGGTGTTGTCCTGACGTTTGCTGCCCTGGGAACGGCGATCGGACCGACCATCGGTGGACTACTTACCCAATTCCTCTCCTGGCACTGGATATTTTTCATCAACGTCCCTGTCGGGATCATCGCAATAATCCTCGGGGCGCGGGTAATTCCGGAGATGGAGCACAAAGAACGGACTGGCGGTTTCGACCGGGCGGGTGCGGTCCTCATCTTCACAGGCCTCGCCTCCCTGCTCTTCGCCCTGTCCGAAGGTCAGACGCTTGGATGGGCAGACCCGGTCATCATAGGAACCCTGGCCCTTGCAGTGGTCACCCTCGTCGGTTTTGTATGGTGCGAGCTCAGGGTATCCGATCCCCTGCTGGAGCTGCGCCTGTTCGGGCATCGGAATTTTCTCCTGACCAACCTGGAGATGTGTCTGCTGTTCTTCAGCTTTGCCGGGATCAGTTACCTGCTTCCCTTCTACCTCGAGTACGTCCACGGATACACCCCAGCCGTTTCCGGTCTGATACTTACGTCCCTGTCCCTCGCAATGATGGTGGGCGGCATCCTTGCAGGACTGCTCTATAACCGGACGGGTGGCAGGGCTCTGAGCATCGCTGCCGGGATTTCAGTTGTTGCAGGGTATTTCCTGCTGACACGCATCCGCGTGAATACATCCACCGGGTTCGTGATCGTCTGTCTCCTCCTGATCGGCTTCGGACTCGGGCTGATGCTTACCCCGGCAGCAAATATGATCATGAACTCGGTTTCGAAGAAATACCAGGGGATGGTGTCGAGTCTGACCAGCCTAGAACGGTTCGCGCCCATGACAATCGGGATAGCGATCGCAAACCTTGTCTTTATCTACGGGGTCGACGCCATCGCAGCTCACAACCGCATCACGACCACTCCCCCGGCTAAAATTATGGTCGAAATCCTTACGGGAGGGTTCGACCTGGCATTCTTATTTGCGTTCATCATCGGTATCGGGATCCTTGTCCTCGCCATTATAGCACGGCAGGAAGTTCACCCCGACTACATGACCGGGGCAGAGGAAGGACCATCAGCGCCGGTAATGTAAAGAATAATTTCCTTCGAGATCATTTTTTAAAAAATCGGCTTCGTTGAAATCTTTTTAAGAATAAATCTATCCTGATAAGGAAGGAGAAGGGATGAGTTGAATCCTCATTTACCCCGGGAGTGCCGGTGCAAATTCACAACCCTTTTCATTCGGCAGATGAACCCTGCTTCATGAGAATCCGGGACTATTTCTTTATCATTGCTCTCATCGCTGTCGCAGTACTGGTGGCAGGGTGCTCGCAAACTCCTCAGTCGGGGGCGGGTACCCCGGTCCAGTCCGGGCCAGCCGGGACCCCGGTTATTACCACTCCGGGTACCGCCAGCACGACCGGTGCCCCTGCCACGGTCAGGTCGACGAAAGATCTCATCACGTTCGTCCGGGGGGCGGTGAATTACGCACATGAGAACGGGCGCGATAAGGCTATCGCTGTGTTTAACGACCCGAAAGGGCAGTTCGTAACGGGCAGCCTCTACGTCTTTGCAGAGGATTTCAACGGCCAGGCCCTCGCTGAGCCATTCCAGCACAATATCGTCGGGACCAGCATCCGTAACATCACCGATCCCTTCGGTGTCCCGATTGTGCGTAATCTCATTGAAACGGCAGGCTATGGTACAGGTTATGTCAGTTACGAATACCCGAATCCCCTTGAGAATTATACGATCGAACCCAAGTTGTCGGTGGTCTCGGATGTCGACGGGACCTATTACATCGGGGCAGGCCTGTACTCGTCGCAGGGGGATATTTACCCCTCAGTGAAAATGAACCTGTCCGGAACTCCTCATAACGAAGAGGAACTCGTGGCATATGTCAGGGCTGCCGCTGCATATGCCAGGGCGAACGGTAAAGAAAAAGCGGTCGCGGTCTTCAATAGTCCCGACAGCCCATTCAACCGGGGCGAACTGGTTGTAATGGCATTCGACTACAATGGGACGAACCTCGTAAGCCCTCCGTACTCGCCGGAGGTTTCGGCAAACCATATCAACCTTATCAATTATCACGACCCTGACGGCGTTGCGACAATACGGGGGATGCGCGACCTGTCCCAAAATGGAGGGGGATTCTTATACACCGTTGCAAAGGTAACAGTCAACGGGACCGATGTGTATGTCCCGAAGATCGACTATGCTGAACCCGTCGACGGGACCTGGTGGCTCTTTTCCGGAATAACAGTCCCGGGTTATACGGAAGCCATCCAGGGGAACCTGACGGAAATTACCATCAGGAACCACACGAAGATCGAGCTGTACGACCTCGTCACCAGGGTGGTAACCTTTGCCAGGGCGAATGGGAAGGAAAAGACCCTGGCAGCAATAAACGATCCACACGGGCCGTTTGTCAATGGCGATCTCTTCGTATGGGCGGAATCGACCAATGGCACGCTCCTGGCCGATCCGTTCCTCAAGACCGCCATAGGACAGGACCTGATCAATTACACCGATGCATACGGCATGAAGACGACACAGGCCGGGATCATGGCGATGCAGAACGGCACCGGATTCTCCCACGCCCTCTTCCCGGATACGGCCTTCAATGGCTCATCAGAAGTTCCTAAACTGATCTACCAGAAACCGGTGGACGATACCTGGTTTATCGGAAGCGGGGTGTACGGGGTGGAAGTGACAAACCACTGATCCCTGCAGGGAGGATATTCTGGTAATACCGGTATAACCCATCTTTTTATCAGGTAATGCTCCCCGGTATTGTTAAGACCCGGGGCCGTCCCGGTTCCCGGGCTGTCCATAGTGATATTGAGGGGTGAAGCAGATCTCGCTCGTTCCTATCTCCTACAGAATTGCGGCACTAATACGGGAACGGAACGGCCTTTTTGAATATCCCGCTGAAAAGTTGGCCGGCATCATCAGGGAAGTCGGGTTTGGGTGCGATTTCTGTGCCCGCTGCTGCACGAGGGCATTCAACGGGCATGTTTTCCTTCTTGACCGCGATGTGCAAGCCCTGCGCGAGATCGATCCCGGTGCAATAGAGCCTGCACCTGACCCGGAATTTTGCGATCAGAACGGTATTTTTTATGTCTCCGGGTACGCGGTGCGTGCGAAAGACGATGAGATCGGCTCCTGCTGGTTCCTTGACGGCAGCAGATGCCGGATCTATGAACAGAGATTTTCAATTTGCCGTATTTACCCCTATATGCTCCACAGGGAATCGGATGAAGAAGGAAACGTTGAGTGGCGCCAGATTTCGGGCCTGGACCTCCATGGTTCGTACCATCGGGAGATTGGAGAAGAAGAGAGTATGGCGGCGGCGCGGATGACAAAAGAATATGAGGACGCCTTCCTTTCCCAGGAGATCCAGTTCCTTGAGTTTATCGCGGACTATTTCTCGAGGAATGGTCTCAGGCACGTCCAGAAAGTATACGACGACCGCATGAGGGGTCACCATAAGGGGGAGCCTATTACCGTGATGGTCTATTGCGATGGCCAGCTCGAGAAACAGGTCGTCAGGCCCGCCGGGTGACTCCTGCAGTCTATCCTTGTCATTATACACTCGCAGGAGATCCAGTTCCGGCAGGACCCTCTATCGCAGACCAGATCTTATATATACTCGTTCTGCCATAAACCGCCGACTATGGCATTAAAGGAAAAGATCCTGGCAGTGACCGGTGGTCCGCACGTGGCCGCGGTTGCGACGGTTGACGATGGGAAACCCGCCGTACGGTTCATGGTGCTCAACGGGTTCGAAGATATGACGTTCGTCGGCGGGACGGTGAAGACGACCCGGAAAGTCGCCCAGCTGAAAAAAAATTCCCAGGCTTCTGTTTCTATCTGGTCTGGGAAGGAATTTTCTGACCCTTATGTCGTCATGAAAGGGAAGGGAGAAATACACGAGGACCTGACTACCAAAAAGAAATACTGGAACCCCATGTTCGAGAAGTATTTCCAGACCATAGATAATCCGGATTTTGTGATCGTGAAATTCATTCCCGACGAGATCGAGTACGTCGCAGAAGGCATGACCGGAGTGGAAGTCTGGAAACGGTAACAGGCAGAGAAATACATTCCTTTTTATCCAGGGATCACCCAGTTAAAATCAGGACCCTGGTCTATACCCTCGAGGAACCGGCCTGGATCGCCGGGAGCATATTTCTATGACTGATTTTGTATTAACCCCTAAGATTCCGTACAATTTTCACCTGTCTGCAGCGATATTTTCCGGAGGCGACCCTGCAATCAGGACATATAGTAACGGCACGTTTACCCAGGCCCTTCTGATCGGAGGCCAACCGTTCAGGGTAAGGCTTGGACGGGACGCCGGCTCTGCCAGGCTCAACCTGTCGGTTTTCCCGGACCCGGCTGACACGGGAGTGGGAGACCCGACCGTCCGGGACGCCGTAATTTCATTATTCAATATATACGACGATTTGATCCCGTTTTACCGGACGGTCGGTGAAGACCTCGTCATGAGCCGCCTGGTCCGTGATCTCGAGGGCCTGAAAGTTCCTACGACGGCGACGGTATTCGAGGCCCTGGTCGATTCCATCATTGAACAGCAGATCTCGCTTCCGGTGGCGCATACCCTTCAGACCAGGCTCATTAAGGAGACAGGTACGGAAATCGAAGATGGCAATTCTCTGTATTATTGTTATCCCACGCCGAACGTCCTGGCAGCAACGCCGCCGGCATTGTTCCGCAGGTGTGGGATGACCGCAAGAAAGGGAGAGTATATCCGTGAAATATCGGCCGCGATCGTTTCGGGGGACCTCGATGTGGAGGCCTTTAGAAATTATCCGGATACAGAAGAAATCATCGATGAAATGGTCAGAATACGGGGGATTGGGAAGTGGACCGCTGAACTGACGGTCCTTCGGGGGATCCACAAACTGGATGCGTTTCCTGCCGATGATGTGGCACTCAGGCGGATCATTGCCGGGTTTTATCGCAATGGGGACAGGATTGATGCCGGGGAAGCGAGGGAAATTGCCAAACAGTGGGGGAGCTACAAAGGTCTCGCGGCGTTCTACCTCGAAATAGCTGACCATCTTGGCATCGGTACGTGAACCCTGCAGTCAGGTTCTAATATATGCAGTGGGACGATAGTATGAGAATTATCATGAGGTCTGCCATGAACCGTCCGGCTCTTCTTGTTATCGATATGCAGAATGATTTTCTGCTCGATAATGCCCCGATGCAGATGCCGGGGGCCCGGAGTATCATACCCAACGTACAGAAAGTCCTTGAAATCTTCCGCCACCATAAATACCCGGTTTTCCATGTGGTCAGGGTCCACCGGGAGGACGGTTCCGACGTGGAACTGTTCAGGAGAGACCTCTTTAACCAGACGCCGTTCGTTGTCGAAGGATCGGCAGGGTCGGAGATCATCACCGAACTCTCCCCGCTTCCCGGGGAGTATATCATAAGGAAGAACCGGATGAGTGCCTTCATGAACACCGATCTGGACCTGATCCTGCGATCTCTTGGGGCCGACACGGTGTTTATCGCGGGGATCCAGACCCCGAACTGCATCAGGACATCGGCATTCGATGCGGCAGCCCATAACTACCAGACATACCTCGTAGAAGACGCGATCGCGGCGAAGTCGGATGAAGTCCACCAGGCGAACTTAAACGACATGGCAAATATCGGGATACGGATTATCAAGACAAAGGAGATTGGCCCCCTGGTAAACCGTTGACCAGGACCTCCTCCGGGAAGACCGGATCCGGGCGGGAACGAGCCGGCCGGGGTTGGTCAACAGCGAAAGGCGTCCTTTTGGTCGGGCTCGGGCTTCAGGAATATCAAGGTAAATGGTTTTGGAGCCTCGCACCTGACCGGGGTGAAAATATTTATCCATGCAGGCCCCGTAACCGGTGGATGAGTATACCATGACGCGTGATTGCCGGCTCCGACTGTTTCCCCTGATCGTCATTCTGGTACTATGCATTGCACACCCCGCCGGTTCTGCAGACATCAACGCGGCAATTGGGGATAAGATCCCATTGTCGGGCACGGCAGTCGGGACCGACTGGATCTACCTGTTCGTGACCGGGCCGGGACTGCCGCAGGACGGTGTCAACCCGGGCAGGATGCAGGTCCCGGCCGTCACCGGCGAGCCCGATACGTTCGCGATGGTCGATGCGTCCAGCGACCACTGGTCGTTTATCTGGAATACCGCCCGGCAGGGTTTCGAACTGAAGGAAGGGATCTACACGATGTATGCCGTAAAAACGCCGGTCAACAAGGCAGACCTCGGAAGTGCGACGTATGGCAGTACAACGATCGCCCTGACATATGGGGGTGTTCCGCTCGTCACCACAGGAAACATCCTCATCAACAGCACCCCTGTCCGGGCCGAAGTGTACATCAATAACCAGCTGTACGGACTGACTCCCCAATCCGTCGCTATCCTTCCGGGCACTTACACGGTCCTGCTGATGAGCGGGGGTTACCAACCGTTCAGCCGGCAGGTCGCCGTCAACGCCGGATCGACCATCGAAGTTGACGGTGTAATGGTCCCGCTTGAAGTTCCTTCCACCTCTAATGTAACAAAGACTGAAGGACAGACACCGGTTGTCCCAAGTCCCCCCCGGACGGTCCCGAGCCTGCCGCCACCCACCAAATCGGTGTTATCGCCCGGAATCCTGGTTCTGGCAATCGGAATTGTATCGATATTGATTATGGCCAGGAAAAAGAGGTAATTCTGGCGATCGACAGTATATTTTTACTGACACTCCTATAACCATATAATTCTTAAAATCAGGATTACATCACCCGCAGAGATATGCTTCCAGGGAACCCGTGTGAGAAATTTTATCGTACAGTGACGTAATCACATGACATTGGTTTATCAAAGAGACCAGGCGGATTGCCTGGTCTCTGACGTTCAGGAGGTGTTGAATGGACAAATCTTTAGAATATGGTTTAGGTGAAGACGAAGCCAGGGATTTGCTCTCAAAGACCGGGCCGAATGAGATCTTCCACCGCAGGAAGATCAGTTTCCTTGGAATCGCCCGCCATGAAGTCACCGAACCGATGATCCTTCTCCTCCTGTTCGTGGGTGTCGTCTACAGCATCTGGGGGGGGCTTTTTGACGCCATCACCATTTTCATCATTATCGCCCTGCTTGTCATTGCCGAAGTCTATAATGAATACCGGGCGAAAAATGCCATTGCAGCACTCGAACTGATCGCCGCGCCGGGAACGCGGGTGATCAGGGGCGGCATGATCGAAACCATCGACTCGCGGGAGGTTGTCCCGGGCGATATGCTGGTTCTCGTAACCGGGACAAAGATCGCCGCCGATTCGGAAGTAATCCGCTCTACAGAGCTCCAGTGCGACGAATCTGCACTGACAGGGGAGTCGTTCCCTGTCGGGAAGAGACCTTCCGATCCCCTGTTCGCAGGGACCATCATTGTTTCGGGCGAAGGGACGGCGAAAGTCCTGGTGACCGGGAAATTGACCCGGATCGGGCAGATCGCAGCGACAGCAGAGGAGATCCGGCCCCCGAGGACCGCCCTGCAGCTCGCGATGAGGGACCTGGCCGGTAAGCTCGTGTACATTGCCGTCTTCTTTTCCGTTGCTATTACCCTGATCGGGATCCTTCGCGGGCAGGATATCCGCACCATGATCCTGACCGGCCTCTCGCTCTCGTTTGCAACGATTCCCGAGGAGCTGCCGATCATCATTACGATGGTGCTCGGGATTGGTGCGTACCAGCTCTCCAGGAAGAAATTTCTCGTCAAAAAACTGAAAGCCGCAGAAACTCTGGGGAATGCAACGGTGATCGTTACCGACAAGACCGGTACCATTACGGAAAATAAAATGGAAATCGCCGGCGTCTATCCCTTCGACGAACGGGAAGTCCTCGGGGTTGCCGATGGAAGCCTGCCGGAATTCCCGACATCCCCCCTCGATCGTGCCATACAGGCAAGGACCGGGGAGTCAGGCATAGCAGAAAATGTCCCGGCCCCGATCAGCGAGAGAGATTTCGGGGACGGAAGGAAAACAAGGGCCGTTGTCAGGAAGACACCGGATGGATTCGTACTGTTCCTTGCCGGAGCCCCTGAGGAAGTCTTTTCGTTGTGCCCGGACCTGCCGCCGGATGCCAGGGACCAGCTGGAAAAAGAGACTGCACAAGGCAGAAGGGTAATCGCCGTCGCCTCAAGGCGCTTCCATCAGGATGAATCTGTGGAGGGCACCGGGTTTCCTGAGACAGACCTTCGCTTCGGCGGACTCATCTCTTTCGAGGACCCGCCACGGACCGGCGTCAGGGCAACGATCGAACGTGCCCGTGAAGCCGGGATCAGGACGATCATGGTCACCGGGGATCATCCTCTTACCGCAGGGGCGATCGCCCGCGAAGTAGGGATTATCGACATGAACGGGAGTGTCCTGTCTGGTGAAGACCTTGATGCGTTATCTGATGCAGAACTCTCGGGGACGGTTAAGAATACGAATGTATTTGCAAGGACCACCCCTGAACACAAGTACCGGATCGTGAAGGCCCTCCAGGGTAACGGTGAGGTCGTTGCCGTTACTGGTGACGGGATTAACGATACGCTTGCCCTGCGGGGAGCCGACATCGGGATTGCCATGGGTATACGGGGCACCGATGTGGCCAGGGACTCTGCGGAGGTCGTCCTTGCCGATGATAATTACATCACGATCACCCAGGGTATCTTTGAGGGAAGAAAATTTTTCGATAACCTGCAGAAAGGGATCAAGTACTACTTGTCGATAAAATCGGCGTTGATCGCGATCTTCCTCCTCCCTGTTCTCTTCGGGATCGGTCTTCCCTTTGCGCCGATCCAGATCATCCTTCTCGAACTCTTCATGGACCTCGGCGCATCGGCAGGATTTGTCAGCGAGCCGCCGGAACGTAATATCTATACGCGGCCGCCGGGCGATCCCAAAAAGCCGGTATTCGACAGGCAGATGGTGAGGGATATCGGCATACGGGGAGCATTCCTTTTCACCGCCGTTATGGGGGTCTATCTCGTTGCAGGCGCGGCCGGGTTCGATATCGTAACGACACAGACGTACGCATTCACCGCGTGGATCTTCGGGCACATCGCCCTTGCATATACGTCGCGGTCAGAAAAGGAGCCCCTTATCAGGGGCCATCTTTTTGAAAACAGGGTGATCAATATCTGGGCGCTCGGAGCCATAGTATTTCTCCTTGCCGGGATCTATGTTCCCCTGTTGAACAAGGCATTCATGCTGACACCGCTTCCCCTGTACTCTGTCGCGCTGGTGGCTGTGGCCGTAACGTTCCTTATCGGACTGCTGGAATTGAGAAAATTGATCGGTCATGGCAGCGGCTCATAAATCAATAGTTGAAAGGGCCGTGTTGCTGGGTTCTACCCGGCACGCGGACGGCCCGCCGCATCTCGTGACAACTAACTAATAGGAAAATGCCAAAAACGATAAGTATGCGCCCGTACGTAACAGTGAATTTCGCCATGAGCGCCGATGGGAAATTGTCAACGGCGGAGAGGCGCCAGGTAAAAATATCGGGGCCGGCAGATTTTCTCCGGGTCGACCGCCTCAAGGCGGAAAGCGATGCAATAATGGTCGGCATCGGGACGGTCCTTGCTGATGACCCATCCCTTACGGTAAAATCCGAAGAGCTCAGGCGATGGAGGTCAAGCCTCGGGAAGGATGAAAATCCGGTGAGGGTCGTTGTCGACAGCACAGGAAGGACACCTCCCGATGCCTCGTTGCTTCGGAAGGGACCAGGCAAACGTGTTATCGGCTGCTCGAGAACAGCGGATCCGGTTGCGACCGGGAGGCTCGCCCGGTACGCCGATATCATCGTTGCGGGCGACGACAAGGTTGATCTGGGCGGACTGCTCGGCTCACTTTTCCGGACAGGTATCAAAACACTGATGGTCGAGGGTGGTGGGACCCTCCTGTGGTCCCTGTTCGAGGAAGGACTCGTCGACGAAATGTTCCAGTTCGTCGGCAATATCGTCATCGGGGGGTCTGAGTCCCCGACGCCTGCAGATGGTACGGGTTTTCTTCTGGAATCGCAATTCACCAGGATGGAGCTGATCAGCTCCGCTCCCCTCGATGAAGGAGTCCTTCTCCATTGGAAGGTGAAGAGGGCCCGCGATGGCGCACCCTCCTCTCCAGAGACTCTCGGGGAATGAGTATTCCCGGTTTTTGGAATTTTTTATAAACAAGCAGGAAGGGTTGGGACAAGATGGGATTCTGCGGGAAAACCTGGGAAATTGCGGATACGGTATCCGGCCCGGCAATCGGTACGCCCCTGAACACCTGATCCGGATGTCGTTTTTTTTCATCGAACCGGCACTCCTTGTCCTCCTGGTCGTATTCGTCCTGATCGCCATACGGCAGGTCGGACGGTTCAGGTTCAGGATCTGGCAGGTCATGGCCCTTGGCGCATTCGCCGTACTCGTGACCGGCCAGATCACGATTCCCGACGCAGTACGCTCAATAAATCCCGATGTCATGGTATTCCTGCTGGCGATGTTCATTGTCGGGGAATCCTTGATAAGGAGCGGGTACCTCCTCTCTATCTCCTCACGTTTCATTAAAAAATGTCACTCTGCAGATCATTTTCTCGTCGTGTTCATCGTACTCATGGGTTTGTTCTCAGCAATTCTTATGAATGATACCATGGCAATCATCTGCACGCCGCTTGCCCTGTTCTGGTCCGGGAGACTTGGGATAAACCCCAAGGTGCTCCTGCTCTCCTTATGTTTCGCTATTACCACCGGCAGTATAGTAAGTCCCATAGGAAATCCGCAAAACCTTCTCGTTGCAACGGAAAGTGGATTTTCAAACCCGTTCGTGATATTTTTTATTTACCTCGGTGTTCCTGCGCTTGTCTCGCTCGCAATCGTGTACCTTTTCCTTCGGATCGCCTTCCGCCGTGAACCGTGGAACAGGCCGGTACCATCCGACGAGATCGACCTGACCGATCCTGGTCTTGCGAAGATTGCGAAACTCTCCCTCGCAATTATGGTCGCAGGAATAGCGCTCGAAATTGTGCTGTCGTCCGGTCTCATCAGCGGTAACAGTGTCACCCGTGTCCCCCTCACCCTCATTGCCGTCGCAGCAGCCCTGCCGATCATCGTGCTCTCAGAAAGACGGATGGAAATTATCAGGGGAATTGACTGGAGGACTCTCGTGTTTTTCGGTTCGATGTTCATCCTCATGGCGGCGGTATATGCGACCGGATATTTCCAGGGTATGATCCCCGGTGAAGGAAGCCGCCCGGTACCGGTCCTGTTTATAACGGGAGTTATCGTAAGCCAGTTCATATCGAACGTCCCATTTGTTGCCCTTTTCACCCCGATGATGATCCAGGCAGGGATCTCGGTCAACCAGGTTGCGGCTCTTGCGGCCGGGAGCACTCTTGCAGGTAACCTGACAATCCTTGGTGCAGCGAGTAACGTTATTGTAATCCAGCAGGCTGAACGGCACGGGGAAACCCTCTCGTTTATGGAATTTTTTAAAATCGGTCTTCCCCTCACGGTAGTGACGACATTATTGTTTATCGCCTGGCTGACTCTGGTCTGAACCGGTGCCTGAAAAGGCTGTTTTCAGCTTTTTTTTGCAAAATTTTCGATATAGGAGGGTTAAGACGGCACCCTTGCTGACAGAATGCCATATTATATATACGGACTGTTCAGAAACTTTTGTAATTACTATGGGCGCGTTCGTATCAGCTCTTCTCGGGCTTGGTTCGGTAATTTTGGGATCATATGCGGTTTTTAATATCCTCAATGGAATCATCGATTTCGTGTACAAGGTCAGGGACTATGGCCAGGGGGTCGTCCCGTTTGTTATCTACATCGCCACAACCTTCCTGATCCCGGTCCTGGCCATTCTCTTCGCGTACCTGCTCGCAAGGGGGCTTTCGAAAGGAGGGAAGGCGATTGTCATCATCCTGATCATGCTTTCCGGGTTTGTCGGGCTGCTGCTGTTCTCAAATTACCGGCTCGTCCTTCAATAAAACCTTAATAATTCCCAGACAGACCAATTTTTCAGCCGATCAGGATAAACAGGGGACCGTGTTAATCAGGATTGAGAATTAATCAATTCCTATTTCAGTCCTAATCCCATTCGGGGTCGCAGCAGCGTTGGGGCGGAGCCTCTGGAGCGTCGGTTTTCTTTCTATAATTATCAGGTACCGGGGCATTGTTACCACCAATTTCAAACAATTCACGATGAAGAATTGGAGAGAATTTCGGTAGTAAAACCAAAGGAAAAAACGCAGTGTTAATTTCCTTATCTGATATTGCGATTGACGCCGCCGCCCCCGAAGGGCCCCGGCCGCGGTTCGAATTAATTGATAAAGGAATGAGATAGGGAATTTATCTTTTTTGGCCTGTGAAGAAAGGAGGGTTGCCAGAACATGGGCATGGTATGACAACCGGAAAACACCCGTGGCTGAATTGAATATATCCATTATTATGGTAAATAAAACGAGAGTATGGGGACAAGAAGCCATGCGTCCGGTTGGGACGCAGCCCAATTACAACATAACCCTTTTTTTCGGCTTCAGAACCGCTTCGGATCGGTATCTATGTCAATAATGACCGGCCTGTCGGTCTCAATTGCCTTCCCTACGGCATTGGCAAGGTCTCCCGGCCGTGAAACGTGGATCCCTAAGCCTCCTGAATTTTCGGCATAAGCAGCAAAATCCGTATTAACGAGGTCTGTCCCGAAATTAGGGTAATTTTCCATCATCTGTTCGACCTGGATCATGCCGAGCTGCCGGTTGTTGAGGACAACGACCACCATGGGCAGGTGGTATTTCACTGCGGTCATGAAGTCAGCCATGGCCATTGAAAATCCCCCGTCGCCGGTGATGCAGACGACGGTCTTTTCAGGGAATGCAACTTTTGCCGCAATCGCCGCCGGCA
>DATJQJ010000025.1:0-158268 GCA_035505975.1 Methanoregulaceae archaeon | reverse complement strand
CGGAGCGCATCAATGAACGTCATCCCGCGGATGGATTAAAATTATGGTGATGACAGGAAATTCTCTGGTTAGCAATTTAAATGAGGCCGGATCTGCAACCATGAGCGCCGGGTCGCATATGCAGGACAGTGGATATCCCGGGAACCCAGCAATCCCCTTGCCGGTTGTGAACTTTATGATGCCCGGCCCTTCATAAGCGAATTATTCCAGGCATGAATCATGGGTGAGTGCAGTGGCTTTTGAGAAGACGACATGCCGCCTGTCAGACCCTGCGACCACCGCATATTTTTCCCCTTACCGGCAGCATCACTGGTGAAAAGATATGGATATGATGAACGATAACGCGTATTCATGGCTCCGGATGCACAGGGGACGATGGACAGGAATAGCGGCAAACGCCAGGCAGGGAGTGCGGCAGCCGGGATGATCGGCAACGATATGGTGATCGGTCTCGGGACAGGTTCGACCGTTTTGTTTGCAATGGAGGTCCTTTCGGGACGGATCAGGGACGGTCTCCGGATACAGGGGGTACCGACGTCGTACCAGGCAGCGATCAGGGCACTGGAATTCAAAATCCCGCTCACCACCCTCGAAGAATACCCCTCCCTCGATTTTGCCATCGATGGCGCAGACCAGGTCGATCCCGCCCTCTGCCTGATCAAGGGGCGTGGTGCCGCCCACCTCCGCGAGAAATGCGTGGCAGCGGCGGCGGACCGCTTCGTTGTCGTGGTCGATTCCGGAAAACTCGTAACCACCCTTGACACCGCAGTCCCTGTTGAAGTGCTCCCGTTCGCCGTCCGCCCGGTGATGGAAGCGGTCAGGGAGGCAGGCGGGGTCCCTGTTTTAAGGGAGGGCACAAAGAAAGACGGACCCGTCATCACCGATAACGGGAACATGGTGCTCGACTGCAGTTTCGGGGAGATTCGCGACCCGGGCAGGCTCGAGCAGGAACTCTCGATGGTCCCCGGCATATTGTGCTCGGGTATTTTCTCTTCATTTACGAAAAAGACCACCGTCATTGCAGGCGGAGCCGAAGGAGTCAGGGTGCTGGGAAAATAATATCCCATGACGTTAATCCTGGCAGGAGGGGGTTTCACCCCCTTCCTGACCCTTCCCAGTCAGGATACCCGGTGGACAGGGTTCAGCCAGGGGACAAGAATTCATTGGTTCCCGTGCAGTCCCTGTCCCAACCGGGGTCGCCACAGCGGCGGGGCAGATCCCCGGGAGCGTCAGGCCGCCTCAAATTACAAATCATCAGAAACATGTGCAATGAAAATGCGATTGAAAAATATAGGTTTTCAAATGAGCCAAAAATACCATAAAGATCCCATTACTTCCCGACCTTCACGAGCATCTCTTCGAGGCTTGGGTAATGGGACTCTATCCGTTCGACTTTTCCGCCGTTAGCCGCGATAATCCCGGTGCACTTGTTCAGTTCTCCGATTGAATCGGCTGGTATATGGTACATCCCTCCTTCGTAGGTATACTCGCGGCAACCCCGGATCGATGAGATATCGTCGATCAAGAACGAGATGGTGTAGCTGATCGACCCGAACAACTCACGGAGTTCGTTCATATTGCCCATTGCGACCATCTTTCCCCGCCTGAGGATCATGACCTGGTCGCATATCGCCTCAACCTGGTAGAGGTTGTGGGCCGAAAGGATGATCGTCTTCTTTCTGCTTTTCAGTTCTTTTAAATACCCGATAATATAACGGGAAGTCATCGGGTCCAGGCCCGATGTGGGTTCGTCATAGATCAGGATGGAGGGATCGTGGATCAGGGAACGGGCGATCGCAACCTTCCGCTTCATCCCCTTTGAAAAGTCGCCGATCTTTTTTCCGTTCGTTTCGAGCGCAAGCGAGCTCAAAAGTTCATCGCGTCTCCTCGTGATGGTTTCACGGTCAAGACCGTATATCTCCCCGAAAAACCTGAGGTATTCGTCGACGGTCATCGTCTCGTATAACCTCGATTCCTCGGGCAGGTACCCGAGGATGCTTTTTACAGCATCGGGGTGCCGGACGACATCGATGCCGTCGACCGAAAGGTCTCCTGATGTCGGCACGATAAGCCCGGAGAGGATCTTGAGCATCGTTGTTTTTCCTGCTCCGTTATGACCGATTATGCCGATGATCTGCGAATCGGGAAAATCAAAGGAGATATGGTCGAGTGCCGGTACCTGTTCGTAGAGCTTGGTAAGTTCGCGGCCTGTTATCATCTGGTCCTCAACAACCGGTAATTCCTCGACCTAGAGAGTATTATAGTTGGTGAACATACCATTTTTTCACATTTCGAGGTGATGATGGGGTATACCCGGGACATTCTCACAATTTCGCGGTGGGAGATCAGGCGCGCGTTCGGGACGATGGGAAAGAACGTAATCCCTGTTGCCGTCCTCCTCCTGGTCCTCCTGATCGTGGTGACCGGGTTTACCGCAAAAAGCGGTCTGCATATCCAGGACGGGATCTACCATGTCGCGACAGACCAACCCGATATTGCAGGACTATTATCAGGGGATTCGAGATTTTCCACAGACATCGCACCCATCAGGGATATCGAAGCAAACCAGGACAGCTACGACCTTGTCATCACCAACAATACCGTATATGTCGCAGATACCGACCGGGGAAAGTCTGCCGCGACGACGCTGTCGAGGGATTATTCCCATTACCTGACCTCGGTGTATAACCAGGAAAACGACCTTTTTGCCGCTTATCCTCTCTGGATCGATCTCCAGACTATTACCTCGGAACTGGATTTTACCGCCACCCAGTCCGGACAGCAGATCTCGGTAAGGACGAGGACGAACCTGCCGCCGGTGCCGACCGGTCCGGTCGAACCTGTCCCGACGCCGGCAGCTTCGATCGGTGTAACGAGCGAACAGCTCCGGACCGACCTCCAGCAGTCTTCGACCCAGAACAGCCAGATTTCCCGCTATACCGATATCTTTTCAGGGTCTGAAAGCCCGCTCGGGACGTTCAAGACCCCCGACCAGCTCTCGCCGCCGCTACCCTTCGACTCGATCATTTTAGTGTTCGTCTTCATCTTCCCCCTCTACTTCATGTCCCAATTTTACATGATGAGCATCATGAACGAGCGTATCGGCAGGCGGGGAGAGACCCTGCTCTCGACCCCGGTCCGCCCTTCAGCTATTATCGTCGGGAAGATGCTGCCCTATTTCGCAGGCATGGTGATCATCTGTGCAGCCCTGACAGTGTGGCTGAAAGCCCCGCTCCTGATCCTGCTCCCCCTGGTCCCTGTAATTTTGTTTTTCCTTGCAACGGCCCTCCTGATCGGCATGATGTCGCGGAGTTTCAAGGAACTCTCCTTCATCTCGATCTTCTTCTCGACCGTCGCCACGTCCTACCTCTTTTTCCCGAGCATCTTTGCAAATATTCATGTAATCAGC
Organism: Methanoregulaceae archaeon; assembly: GCA_035505975.1. Lineage (GTDB taxonomy): Archaea > Halobacteriota > Methanomicrobia > Methanomicrobiales > Methanospirillaceae > CAIKOD01. The sequence goes on along the minus strand of DATJQJ010000025.1, from coordinate 154,859 downwards.
CTGATCTCGCCGTTGACCCTGATCATCCTCACCATCCAGGGGACTGCCTATACCGCGATCGATTACCTGTACTCGACCTCGCTCTTCTGGCTGACAGGTCTTGTCCTTTTCTACATCGGCGTCGTTAATTTCCGCGAAGAACGCCTCTTCTCACAGGAAGGGCTCCTTACCAAGGTAAGTTCCTTTGTCTCGACCGCTCTCTCCCGGAAACATCCCTATGTATCGCTGTTCCTGCTCAATGCCCTCCTGATACCTGTCGTATTCATGGCCCAACTCTTCCTCCTCGTGCTTTTCTTCAACCTGCCGATGCCGGCATCCCTGATACTCCTTCTCATCGGTGCTGCATTCGTGGAAGAGGTCACAAAGTCGGTCGGCATCTGGTCGCTCATGAAACGGGCACCAACCCTTTTTACGTGGCGTGCGGCGGTCGTCGCATCGGCGGCGACAGCCCTTGGATTCCTCTTTGGCGAAAAGCTCCTCCTCTTCGTCACCCTTTCGCAGATCTCGCAGTCGGTATTCGGCAGCGTCCTGTTCACGAGCCTGGGTTCTCTCTGGATGCCGTTCCTCCTCCATTTCGGTTGTGTATTGATTGTCGCTGCTTCCATCAAGAAGGGAGGAAAGATTGGGTACGTGCTCGGCATCGTCGCGGCTGTTGCAATTCACTGTGTCTATAACGTGTACATTATTTTCGGGTGGCTGACATGAACGCAGGTCATATCTGGCTTGTAATGAAAAAAGATCTAAAAGGGCTCGGTCACGAAAGGACGATCATGCTTGCGATCCTGCTACAGCTCTTCATCGCACTGTTCTCGTCGTTTCTGATGGTCGGGCTCACCTCGATGTACGACCCGGCCGCCCTCTCGCAGTACTCGCATTACCAGTACCCGATCGGGTATTGCGGGGCGGATTCGGACCTGAAAAATCTCCTCCAGGCAAATGGGGGCCTTCGGGTGTATGATATGGACCTGTCGACAGCCCTCGAGGCCTTGAAGGAGAGAAAACTCTCCGCGGTCATCTACGTGCCCGATACGAAACCCGATGCCGTCGATCCGGTAAAGATTACCCTGTACACCATCCAGAACGACCTGCAGGCGGCGGTAGTCGACGTGAAGCTGAAGGACGTCCTGACGAGATATGAGACAGATCTGAGGCAGGTCAGGACCGCGCGCCTCAATGAAATCCCGGTGCCGCTCGACATCCCTTCGACGCCGGGAGCAAGCTCCTTTTATGAATTCGTCTACGGGCTGCTGATACCTCTCCTTGTCCTGATGCCCGCCATTATCTCGTCCGCCCTCGTTATCGACCTGATTACCGAGGAATACCAGAACAATACCCTTGAAACCCTCCTTTCCACACCGATAGGGCTCCACGAGATCCTGTGGGGCAAGGTCGCTGCAGCCCTGGTACTGGTCCCGATCCAGGCCGGAGCCTGGCTCATCCTCCTGATGGCGAATGGAATCTCGATTGCGGGGGCGGTCCCGATCCTTATGCAGGTCACTGCCGTGGCGGCATTCCTGATCCTTCTCGGGACGATTACCGCCCTTTATTATCGGGAAAGGACTGCCGCACAGTTCGTTTACTCAACAGCAATCGTAGTTGTGCTCCTCTTCGCACTAGCAATCCCGGGAAACCCGCTGAACGTCATCGCGAGGCTTGCTGTCGGGGCTGCGGGCCCCGAACAGTGGCTTGTGCTCGGCCTGGTCTCGGCTGCGGTGCTCCTGCTGGCCCTTGTAGCAGACCGGTTCGCCGCAAAAGTAATGAGGCTCAGCCAATCGCCCAAATAGGCTGTATTCCTTTTCCTGCTCGCTGTTTCACACCGATAAGGCGAATTCGAGATGATTGTACGAGATAAATCAGGGTTGCCAATTAGGTGCGATCCTCGTGATGCTGGTAGGTTGAACCGGCTCCGGGGCGCCCTTCGGAGGCGGCGGAGCCAATCGCAATGAGGGGTAACTTCAGCCGGACCTGCGTTTTTTATCAAGACTTATTAACGGAATTTTCTCCAAATTTACGCACAGAGGGCGTACGAGCAATACCACCGCACCGCTTATTCCGTACGCTCCGGGGCTCCGCCCCGCCGCTGGGGCGACCCCGGTTGCGATAGGGACTGTGTAGGAACTTGTTAATTCCTGATCAATTCTGTCCAATGGCCATCCTTACGTGGAGGTGCAAAAAAGGGGTGAACCCCTTCCTATCGATGTGATAATATAAAATGAATTAAGAATTCAAACAGGCCAATTCCTTTTTTTTTCACAGAGCTGGACCCGGGATCCAGCGGTTTCTCCGTTTGAGAGTGGCGGAAAAAAGGTAAACCTGGGAATCAGGGCTAGTACTGCTCGTACACCGCATTTTCGTCCCTTATTTTATAGGTGACGCCGTTGATCGTCACGTAGACCTCGACGCGGTCGGATCCTTTCGTCCCTGCCAGGTCTACCGACGCCCCAACGGGGACCTGGTCCTTGAAGGGAATATGTTTCTCTTCCTTCAGACCATCCGACCGGGTGACCCTGACCAGGATGTCTCTCACGAAGACCTGCCCGGGCCCTCCGACGAACGTGACCGTGATCGTGCTGTATACCCGGTCCTTGTCGATCCTGATATCGGTGGCGAACCTCGGCGGCGGCAGGCTGATGTCGGTCGGGAGCGATTCGGCCGGCACAGTGGCGTAGACCTGTGCGGGAGCAGGTAACGCCTCGCCGGGTACAGGTATTGTTGATGATGGAGTAATCCCGTGATCATCGGTTGGTACCGGTGTAACCGCCGGGTTCCCGGCCTGCGGCTGGTTAACGCAACCCGTTGCCAGGACCAGGGCCAGGAGCGTACAGATCAGCACGAGAAAGAGATGCAACCGGGTTTTCATCATGGATCCACAGATTTCAGGGTACATTCATGGAAAGACATCGCCGATAATCATTACGATCCGGCTTTTTGGGGGAGACTATTATAAGGCAGAGGTAGATTGATGATTAATATCCCGAAGGGATAAAAATCATTCGATAGATTGAAGAATACCATTGACGATGTTTTACCTAAAGCAGGAGTATTTTGGGATGTACTGTACGAAGTGCGGGAAAAAGACTGATGATTCCGGGAGGTACTGCCAGTGGTGCGGTGCGGATCTCAAGGCTACACCCCCAAAACCTATTCTACGGAAAAAAGTAACGGGAATAAGGACTGAAGAATTCGCAGGACCGGGACGGAGGTTTATCGCGTTCTTAATCGACATCATATTCGTCCTGATCATCGATATTTTCGTCGCTGGCGCCATAGGCCTCACCGAGGGTGTACGGATGGCCTACCAGATCCTTCGGGGTTATCCGGTCACAGACCGGTACGGCGACGTCGTTACGTCGGTCCTTCCGACACCGGTAATTTATTCGTTTGCCATTCTCATCATTGTCGTCCCGTGGCTGTATTTTGCATTCCTCGACTGTTCAAAAAACCAGGCCACTCTCGGGAAAATCGCCACCCGTGTAGCGGTAACTGATGTCAACGGGTCGAGGATCACCTTCGCAAGAAGCAGCCTCCACTTCTTTGCGATGTATTTATCGGCTTTTATCTTCTTTGTCGGGTTCATCATCATCCCGTTTACCCGCCAAAAACAGGGACTCCACGATATCATCGCCGGCTGCCTGATGTTCAGGCAATAAGTCTCTCCTGTTATTCCCGGTCCCTGCCCTCTTTTTTGGTGAACCAGATTTTCATGATGAAGAGGATCACCACCAGCACGAGCGTGATCCCGTTGGCGAGAACCACCGGCATTTCACCGATGTATAAGCCATAAACAAACCACAAAAAGACTCCGAGTGAAAATACGAGGAGCATTACCCACGAAAGTTCACGGCACGATCCCATCTTCCAGGTCCTGAATACCTGGGGAAGGAATGAAAACGTAGTGCAGGTACCTGCGACATATCCGATGAGGGCCGACGGTTCCACAAGACCTCCTGTTTTCCGGGTCAGTCGTATTTACCTTTCAGGCCCGCCCATCCGGTAAACCCGCAGTATATGCACCCGATGCCTTCGCATTGCTGGCATTTCCGTGCCGGTTTCCGGACGAGAACGGTCCCCGTGCAGTTACAGTATATGCAGCCGGCACCTTCGCAGTGCGAGCACACCACCCGGCAGTACGGGCCTTCATCGTTGCTGATTATCCCAACTCCCTGATATCGTTCCCCTGTAGTCTACCTGATTCCCGTTAAAAATTGGGATTGCGGTTCCTGCACAGCTGATTTATAACTTCAGCACGGCGCCCTTGTCTGCCTGCCCGACGAGTTTCGCGTACCTTCCAAGGACTCCCTGAAGGTCCTTGACCGGGGGTGTCCACTTATTCCTCCTTTTTTCGAGTTCCCCTGATTCGACATCGATATCGAGCGTTTTTGCAAAGAGATCGATCGCGATCTCGTCGCCGTCACAGACGAGCGCAATCGGGCCCCCTGCGGCGGCTTCCGGAGCTATATGGCCGATGCAGGGACCCCTCGTCCCTCCCGAAAACCTTCCGTCCGTGACGAGCGCTACGGATTTAAACCCGAACCCCGAGAGAGCAGAAGTCGGGGCGAGCATTTCAGGCATTCCCGGGCCGCCTCCAGGCCCTTCGTACCTGATGACGACGACGTCCCCCTCCCTGATCTGCCGCGAGAGAATGGCCTTCATCGCTGCCTTTTCACCGTCATAGACCCGGGCAGGACCGCGGTGTATCCACATGTCCTTCGGGACGGCTGCGCACTTGACGACCGCACCGTCCGGTGCCAGCGTCCCCCTGATGATCCGGAGCCCGCCGGCCGGGTTGACCGGGTCTTTCATGCTCCTGACGATCGTCTCGTCCCTGATCCGGGCAGTCCTCCCGATCTCGTGGATACTCTTCCCGGAAACCGTCGGAGCGTCGTGAAGGAGCGGCAGGAGGCGCGCAAGCACCGCCGGTATCCCGCCGGCACGGTACAGGGTCTGCATGGAATGTGGTCCTCCTGGCTGCATGCTGCAGATGTGAGGCGTTTTCTCCCCTATCTCATTGAACAGTTCGATATCGAGGGGTACCCCTGCTTCCAGTGCTACCGCCATGAGGTGGAGGACCGTGTTCGTCGACCCGCCAAGGGCCATATCGACGGCGATCGCATTGGAAAGGCTCATGGAGGTAATGATATCGCGGGGGCGGATATCATTCCTGACAAGCCCGACGATCCGTTCACCGCTTTCCCGGGAAATTCTCAGTTTTGCCGCATCGACCGCGGGAATGGCTGCCATACCGGGTAACGACATTCCCAGGGCCTCGGTCATGCAGGCCATGGTGTTCGCCGTGTAAAGTCCCTGGCAACTCCCGCATCCCGGCATCGCCGAACATTCCAGCTCTGCTAGGGTGGCCTCGTCCATCCCTCCTGCAGCGACCTTCCCGACGCCTTCGAACACATCGATTAAGGACAACTCTTTCCCGCCGAGGTACCCTGACAGCATCGGTCCCCCGGTGACGAGGATCGAGGGGGTATTGCACCGGGCGGCGGCCATCAGCATTCCCGGCACGATCTTGTCGCACGTCCCAACGCATACGAGGCCGTCGAAACAGTGGGCCCCAGCCATTAGCTCGATGGAATCTGCGATATTCTCTCTTGACGGGAGGGAATAGCGCATTCCCTCGTGACCCATGGCGATCCCATCGCAGATACCGATTACGCCGAACTCGAACGGGACGCCTCCTGCGGCGGTAATGCCCTCTTTCACCTTATCAGTAAGCGTCCTCAAGTTCGTATGACCCGGTACGATGGTGTTGTAGGCGTTGGCGATCCCGATAAACGGGAGTCCCATTTCCCGGTCGGTTATGCCGAGCGACCGAAGAAGCGCCCGGTTCGGTGCCCTCTGGTATCCGGTTTTCAGTTCATCGCTGCGCATAGATGACTTCCAGTCCTTATGAATGATAAGCGGTGCAAAGATTTTATCCCACCGGTACCGGGGGCCGGGGTGAACAACTCTTCCCGCGGTTCCCAATCGTGAACTCCGGAACACTTTCCGGGACTGATCTCCATTTCATGTTACCCGGGTGCGCACGTATCCTGAACCGCCATCCCCCCTGCAGGTATAATGTGGTACCTTCACCTTCGTCCGAAGAGAGCCGCAGCCCTTACAAAAGAACAGGCAAATTCATCGGTAAAATAGCTGTGAGTGTAGCATCCCGTGACGTTGTGCTCGGAAAGCCCGTCCCGTCCATCCCCGATGCCGGACCCGCGCTCAAGCCTTATACTGAACCTCGCATCCCTGCTGCATTCCAACCGGGAATAGTGGAACTCGTGCCCTTTCACTGGCATCCCTTCACGGAAGAAGGAGTTCCCGGCGATGCACACCCCTGCCGAATACCCGAGCGCCTGGACAATTCCTGTCATTTCCCCGGTTGAAGGGAGAACACCCGCCATTGCATACGAATTCCCCGCGGTGATCGACTCGGACAGGTACAGGAGACCTCCACACTCGCCGTAGATGGGCATGCCTGCCTCGGCAGCGGATTTTACCAGGCTCCGGCACGGGGATTTTTCAAGGGCCGCCGCATGGAGTTCGGGATATCCTCCGCCGAGGTATAACCCGTTGACGTCAGGCAGTGTATCGTGGACCGGGCTGAACGATACGATCTCTGCACCAGAGGAACGGAGCCGGTCCAGGTTGTCTTCGTAGTAAAAACAGAAGGCCTCGTCCTGCGCCACACCGATGCGGGGCCTGCCCACGGCACAGGACCTGGACCTCACATCCACCGACAGGACCGGTGCACTCCCTGCCGTCTCCAGAATCGCATCGAGGTCGCAGTCGGTGGATACCGCATCCCCGGCAGCATTGTCGGGTGGCACCTCGGCAGCCATGTGGAGGCCGAGATGGCGGCTCCCCACCGCTAATGACTCCCTCCGTTTCACCCACCCCAATACATTGGCCTCCCTGGTCCGTTCGATGAGCTCCCGGTGTCGTTCACTCCCGATCCTGTTGAAAATTACCCCTCTGATGGCAAGGGCGGGATCGAACTCCGAATATCCTCTGATAAGGGCGTTTGCGCTCGCGGACATGCCCTTCGCATCAACGACGAGGAGAACCGGTGCGGAAAGAAGGCCTGCAACATCGGCCGTGCTGGCCTCGACAGTCCCGTCAAGGCCGTCAAACAGGCCCATTACCCCTTCGATAACGGCAATATCTGCTCCCCGGGATGCAGATGCAAACGTCTGTTTTACCCCGTCCCCTCCCATCATGAACGGGTCGAGGTTCCGGGAAGGCCTGCTGCAGATCGCGGTGTGGTGGGTCGGATCGATAAAGTCGGGGCCCACTTTGAAGGGCTGGACGATCAGGCCCCGTGCCGCGAGGGCCTGCATGATGCCCCGGGATATCGTCGTCTTGCCGCAGCCGCTGTGGGTGCCTGCGATCAGGATACGGGGGATCGCGACACTCGTCCTGGAAATCACCTCTTCCTCCCCTCCGGGAGTACTTCTTCCCCTGTTTCCCGCGATCGTTCCTTTCCGCATGTCAATGCAGTGTGGTCCTTCCAAGGATAAATCCATGCAGGAACCGGGTCGGCCGGTCACCGGTAAGGAAGCTCTTTTTCCTCGAATGTACAATATTCTTTACGTGACCATGGAGAAAACAGAGAAAATCCTCATTGCGATTGTAATAGCCGTAGCCGCGATTGCAGTCGTTTTCATGCTCGTTAATGTGTCCGGACCGACATCCGCGCAAAAAGCAGCTGCCATTTCGTCCTTCGAAGTCGAACCTCCCCTGGTAAGGACAAACGATATCGTATTCAACTATTCTCCGAATGCGGCCCTCCCCGGAGCGTACACCGCTGCCTACGAATTCCGGAAGGATAACGTGACCAAGGTCCAGGACCGTCATACCTTTACCAATGTGTCACCCATGGACCCGATCCAGATCGGTTTCCCCAAAACCGGGAACGGGACGTACACGGTGTACATGCTGATCGACGACCAGAATAAGAACCCTGTCCACAAGAGTATCAGCGTGCTCGTCCTCGGCAACGATACCTCGTTCAGTTCTGAGTCGCTCCTCGATACGAAATCATCGGGAAACCCGTTCTCTTCCCCGATTCCGATCGTATAATTTATTTTTTCAGGATTATAGAGTGATTTTTTGATAGTTTGGTGCGGTTGCCAGAACCCTCCTTACAGGGTGATTAGGTTCTGTTAGAATTCTCATTCATTCTTACGTTACTACGGCGATGGGAGGGGTCCCCCTCCCTGTCCCTCCACCAGTCGGATAGCTGCTAAACCGGTTATCTGGAAGTAAGAATAAAATCGGGGCCTGTGAAGTCCCTGTCCCATCCGGGGTCGACCAGCGGCTGGGCGGAGCCCCGGGAGCGTCAGTATGCAAATCTGTCCCGTTGAGAAGCCAAAAAAAGGGTTGACACCGTCCTCAAATTGTGGGGACTCCTCCGCCCCCGAAGGGTGCCCGGCGGCGGTTCGAAATACTCGACACGGATGAGGAATGTTTCAGTCACCCGAGCCCGAACTGGGCGAGCGTAGTCCTCGAAGGATCGATACTGCCCCAGTCCCAGCCAAGCGCCTCGATAATCCTGGAAATAGGTTGTTTTATCGTTTTATCGAGCATCATTTCGTAATCGACAATAAATTCGGGCGGTACCTGGTCCCCGTATTCGAAACAGAGCACATCGGTCTTTTGGTACTTTGCCTTCACTCCCTTGATGTACACCCGTTTCGGTTTGCTGCCCTTTGAAAATTCCATACCAAGGTGCTTGTTTGCATACCGTGCACCTCTGATATGGGCATCGTCATTTTCGTAATCGTCGAGCTGCTTGCCGATCCCGCCCGGGATACCGATCTCGTCGAGCGAATATCTTCCCGAACGATAATTCCTTATAATTTCGCCGAGGTACTTCCTGACCTCCTCGAAAGGCTCTCCGTGGAGTATCATTTCCATCACCCTCAGCTGCACGGTCTTCGTGATATGGGGGTAATCGGACCGCCTGATCTCGAAGCCCACGATATCGATCTCGTCGACGGTCTTTCCCTCCTTCCAGACCAGGTGTCCGGCATACCGTTTCTTTTTTCCGGCCTGGAAGAACCGCCCGTAGATCTTCTCAAACTTGATCGAGAAGTAATGGGTATCGGCGGAGAGTTCGTCTCTTGCAAAGTCCCGGTAACTCTCATTGAGCCTTTTCTCTATCTCCCGTGCCTTCGCAATCGTTTGTTCGACCCCGGTCATCGGCAGTTCGACCATGCAGGAATCGGTATCACCGTAAATCACGTGGTATCCGGCCTGTTCGATCACCGACCTCGTATGTTCGATGATCGCTCTCCCGACGGAAGTTACCGCCGCACCGATCTCCCGGTCGTAGAGCCTGAAACGGGTGTAGCCGCTGACCCCGTAGTACGTGTTCATGATCACCTTCAGTACGTTCTGCTGGAGGTCGAAAAGGATGTATTCGGGCGATCCAAAAGGATAGAGGTTCCGCTGCCGTTTCTTTTCGTCGCGCTCGACCATGAGTTCTGCAATGATACTCCTCGTCAGCCCGTCAGGCTCTTTCTTAAACCTGATGCCGTTTGGCGCATGCAACTCCCCTGCCGGGTCTTTTGTCTCAGGGGAGGCGTTTATGGTCATCATCGCCATGGGGTACAGGGACTTCAGGTCGAGCACGACAACGTTGGAACGGAGTCCCCGCGAAGGATCGAAAACCGTGGCGCCTTCAAATTCGTTCGCTGCTGCAAAGCCTTTCGAAGGAAGGACGTATCTCCCATGTGCCTTTCTCAGGATGTAAATGTCGATCACGTTCGATGAATTGAGGGTCCTGTCGAGGGGGCACCCCACGTACCGGGCGATCTCCCGGTAAAATTCGATAATGCTGTTTTTCCTGTTGATACCGACGCACAACTCCACGTCCTTGAAATTGTACTCGACCAGGAGTTCGGGGTCGTCTTTCCACAGGTCGCTGACCCCGCCTTTATACCTGACCTTCGCGTCCCCGAGTTCTGCTTCGGCCACGGCATCGAGCCGGTACGACTCCCTGCCCGTGAGCTGCATCTTCCGGTACCCGGACAGGAGATCGAAAAGAGCCCGTCCCCGGAGGGCGTTTCTTTCGGTCTGCCCGGGGAGCCTGGCAAGCGTGGTCGGGTCGAGCCCCAGGGCCTCCATCCTGCCGGTAATGTACGGCATGTCGAAGTCCACGAAATTCCAGCCCGAGAGGATATCGGGATCCTTTTTCCTGATATATTCGACAAACCCGGCCATCATGGCAGTTTCGCCAGGGTAGGTACAGATCGTGTGCCTTTCGTGGGAAAAGCACCCGTTTTTCAACCCCCCCTTCGCCTGCCGCCCGGTGAAGTCATAGGCGTCGCCGCAGGGGCTGTGCACGAATGTCGTGTAATGGTCGTCAAAGGAGTCCCAGGCAGTGATACAGATGATCCTGTCCCTCCCTGGCTCGGGGAAGCCGCGTTCGTCTTCGCACTCGATGTCGAGGATGCAGGTCCTCGCAGGCGATATACCGGCGGCAGGCATCAGGTCTTTAAAATCAGATATGGTATCCGGGGCCGAGACCCCGCCCGTAAGTCCGCTGTCGATTAGGAACCTGGTTGCGAACGGGATGTCGGCTTCGAAGTGGCGATAGCGCTCACGGAGGTCCCTTACCTCTCCCGGTCGTATCGTATAGAGCCTGGTAAGTGGTTCGTTGTGGATCGAGCGGTACGTGTGGCCGGTGTCGACGGTGACATTCTGCGGGGGGGTCTTCTCATTTGCTTCCTTCTCCGGGACGTAGAAATACGGAAAAAAACCAGTTACCTGCAGGTGGCAGGCCGTCCCCTGTTCGTCCCGTCCGAATATATGGATGACGGGACCGTCCGGACTATTGCTGTACTCCACCTGGTTGATCCCGATAGTGAGGGCTTTCCCAGCCCCCGCCGGGCCCCTGTCTCTGCCCGGCACCGCCCGGCCTGGTCCCTGGTCAAGGTCAGTCATCGGTCCTCTGGCAGAGTTGCTGCACGTATGCGGCTGCCTCCTTCATCCGGCCGGCTTCCCAGTCGTCGAGTTCCCATTCCTCGATAGTATGAATACCGTTCCTGCCGATACGCGCCGGCACGCCGAGCGAACACCCCTCGATACCATACTCTCCTTTGAGGATGCACGAACAGGTAACAAGGGCGCGGGCATCGTCTCTGATCATCCGGATCATCTCTGCCAGGTGCCAGGCCGGACCGAAGACTGTTCCGCCTTTTCCCCTGATGACCTCCATACTGGCGCTTTTTACCTCCCCGAGGATCTCTTCACGGACGGCCGTTTCAACTCCCTCCTGCAGCGATGAAAAAACGGGGACCTGGTGCTCGCCGTGGTCGCCGATGACCCAGCCCCTTCCCCTTATCCCCCTCTCTTTCAGGGCAAGGGCGAACCGGGCACTGTCGAGCTGGCCCCCGAAGCCGATGCACCGTCCGGCATCGATGCCCGTGTGCTCCCAGAAGAAGTAGTTGTTCGGGTCCATGGGGTTCGTGACCGTGATCAGTACGCCGTCATAGTCGTGGAGTGGTTTAGAGCACTGCCTGGCGACAGGCAGGTTGACCCTGAGCAGGTCGGCCCTTGTCTTTACCGTCGGGTCGCGTGGGAAACCGGCAGAAAAAATGCAGATGTCGGCCTCTTTCGCGCTCCATGGATCGGTCTCGATACCGATGTCCAGGCCGGTATGCATGAGGTCCCTGACCTGTGCATTCAGGAACTCCTTATTCACGTCGTAGATGATCAGGCGGTCGACCAGGCCGAGGATGGATGCGAGGTATGCCACCTCGCCACCGATTTTTCCCGCCCCCAGTACTGCAAGGCACGTCACGCTGGTAATATTGGCGCCTCACGAGAATAAATAACTACAATTGAAACCATTGTTTTTCAGATGATCAGGTTAATACCCGGTGATATCCGTGTCGGGGGAGTCGGGATGAAAAACCACCTCGTCCTTGCGGCAGGCATCCTCGGGACGACCGGGGCTTCGCTCTCCCGGGTCCTTGCCTCGGGTGCAGGGTGCGTGGTAACAAAATCCATAGGCCCGTACCCAAACGAAGGTCATCCTGGCCCCTGTTTTTTTGAAACACCCCATGGCCTGATGAACGCGATGGGCCTTCCGAACCCGTCCAAAGAGTTCGTTGCCGAGCTGGACATCCTCGCCGGGAAGCCCGTAGTGGTCAGCACGTACGGGGGAACTCCCGAAGAGTTCAGGGAGGTTGCCTCCTGGTTTTCCGGCCGTGCAGAAGGGATCGAGCTGAACCTCAGCTGCCCCCATGCGGAAGGCTACGGCGCCGCTGTCGGGAGCGACCCCGATAGCGTTGAAATGTGCACGAGAGCAGTCAAAAGCCTGGGAATCCCTGTATGGGTCAAACTGACCCCTAATGTAACCGATATCGCTGCCTGCGGGAGGGCAGCGGAACGGGGCGGGGCCGATGCGGTCGTCGCGATCAACACGATAAAAGCGATGCGGATCTCCCCGGAATTAAAAAAGCCTGTGCTCGGTAACCGGTTTGGGGGCCTTTCGGGACCTGCAATCTTTCCGGTTGCAGTCAGGTGCGTGTACGAATTGTACGAGGCGTGTTCCATCCCGGTGATCGGTTGCGGCGGGATCTCGTCGGCCCGCGATGTGATCGAGATGATGATGGCAGGGGCGAGCGCCGTTCAGATCGGAAGTGCGGTCATCGAAAACGACAGGGTCTTCGGGGCGATCGGAAACGAGCTTTACGATCCTTCCGGGGTTAACCCTGCTGAAATAATCGGGTGCGCACATGAATGACCGTTTGCCGGTCGGTGTGAATGTCACCAATGTGAAAAGGGAGACTCCTTCGGTCTCGACTATCACGTTCGACCGCTCGTTTTCCTTCATCCCGGGCCAGTTTGTCATGGTTTGGGTGCCCGGGGTCGATGAAGTCCCCATGGCGCTCTCCTCTGCCGATACCATCACGGTACAGAACGTGGGCGAGGCAACCGCGGCCCTCACGAGCGTGTCCCCGGGAGATGTCTTAGGGATCAGGGGACCTTTTGGAAACGGGTTCCCGCTCAGGCCGGGGATGCTCGCGATCTCCGGGGGGCTTGGGGCCGCACCGCTCCTATCCCTGGCAGAAGCCGGATATGTCGATACATTCATCCTCGGCGCCAGAACAGCCGGGGACCTTCTCTTTTTGGACAGGCTCGCCCAATGTGCCGAAGTGCGTATCGTGACCGACGACGGATCGGCCGGAACGAAAGGATTTGCCGTGCAGGGGCTTGAAGGTCTGGACCTGTCAGGGTATCCCAGGATTGCGGTATGCGGGCCGGAATTGATGATGGCCAGCATCCTCGGGCGTCTCAGCGCGGCAGGACGTGCCGGTGACGGCTGGTTCAGCCTTCACCGCTACATGAAATGCGGGTGCGGGGTCTGCGGTTCGTGCTGTATCGATCCGACCGGAGCAAGGGTCTGCCGGGAAGGCCCCGTTTTTTCTGGGACCGAACTCGAAGGGACAGAATTCGGGAGATATCACCGCGACGGCAGCGGAAGGAAAAGGCTTCTCTGACCGGTATCGGGTTGTTATCACGAGTTACCAGACCCGGATTGTCATTCCTGATATGTCGTCGGGATCGATTCGGGATATCTGATGGCGTAGAATGCCCGTTTTTCCCCATAGCCGGTACTTCGAACCCGGGGATATATGGGGCAGAAAATCAAGGTGGAAGATCATTTCCTGTTTATTTCCCAAACAAATGCATTATAACCGGTTATAAGCGAAATGCAAAAAGAAAATTATTAATAACACCACAAAGGATTTTAATTTGAACCTATACTTAATTGCGGATTCATGAGATTCGTATAGGTCTGACAATCAGAGAGGTGTAAAAAAAATGGTATTTCATCCACCAGTCGCTATCGTTGCGAAAGCCGGTGACGCTGGTAAGTACAAGGTAAGCCTCCCGGCATGGAACATGCTGATGCGTGGGTTCATGGCAGGGGCATACATCGCCATGGGAGGTGCCCTCGCAACGGTTTGTTCAACCGGAATCATGGCAAGCGATGCTGCACTTCGGTATGGTGCGGCAAGTGCCGGGTTCTCACAGTTGATCCTCGGTGCTGTCTTCCCTGTCGGGCTTATTATCATCGTCCTTACGGGTGCGGAACTCTTTACCGGCGACGCAATGCTCGCCCCGATGGCGGCATTCATCCACAAAGTGAGCTGGGCGCAGGTCATCAACCTGTGGATATGGGTGTATATCGGGAACTTAATCGGCTCGATTGTTTTCGCATACATTATGGCATACGGTCCGTTCGTATCCTTTGACTCGGCCGGGGCTGCAACGGTAACCGCATTCGGAACAAGAGCGATAGCCATCGCATCGGCGAAGGTCAGTTACGTCGGCGTAGCCGGCGCGTGGTCGGCGTTCTTAAAGGCAATCGCTTGTAACTGGCTCGTCAACCTCGCAATCCTCCTCGGAATATGCGCAGACGACCTGATTGGCAAGTTCTTCGGGATATGGTTCCCCATCATGGCCTTCGTATCGAGCGGCTTCGAACACTGTGTCGCGAATATGTACTTCATCCCCGCAGGTCTCTTTACCCAGGGATTCATCACCGACCCAACGAAAATCAATGCCGGACTGACATGGGTTACCATGTGGACCAATAACCTCATCGTTGTCACCATCGGCAACATCGTCGGTGGTTTGTTCTTCGTCGGCATTATTTACTGGGTTGCGTTCAGGAAAGAGATCGCTGCACTTAAGTAGAGTAACCGGATGAGAATAGGAACAATAGACGTGAAGATTTCCGTCCTCGCAATCGCGGTGGCGGTAATCTTCCTGATTCTTTTAATTACTGCATATCTGACATCCGGGCAGATTTCGCTCCTCACGTTTGGGATTCCCGTCATCGTCCTGCTCATCGTGATCCCGATGGCCCTGAACTACATGAGCCAGGTCCAGTATACCGGGCTCATCCCCGAGTACGAAAGGATGGCGAGGCCGGTCCGTATTAAGATGATCAATGAGACCCTGTTAAACCAGGTGGTCAGGCTTGAGGTAGTCGTGGAGAAGACCTATTTCCAGTTCCTGAACCGGCCCCAGTTCATGGTAGCCGACAGGAACGGCGAGATTTCGGTCAAGATGTTCACGAGTTCCCGGGAACCGATCAAGGTTAACGACGTCGTCGAGGTCCTCGGCACGGTCATCAGGAGGTACATTTTCTATGGAGACCTGGTGATAAACGCAGTCTCGATCAGGAAGATCGACAAAAAGATCGAGATTCAGAAGGATTCTTCACAAAAACCGAAGTAACCGAATCTGAGCTGCGAGCACCGGCGTAAAAGAAAGACAATTATCATCCGGCTGTCGCTGGCGAGGAGGGGTTGTTTCCACTGTTTGCAATAATAAACGGTAAACCCTTCACCCGGCGACTTCCTCTTATCGCGACGCCTGGAGAGAATACGTCTTAATCGTCGGGATTAGGTTAAAATACCCGCTAACGACCTTCCCGTTCTTAATAAGAACACTGAAATAGGATCGGCTGAAAAATAAAAATCCAAGGAATACACTATGTTTTCTTTCCCTTCCGGCATCACTCCTACGAGACGGATATTCACGATCGCTTGTGTCGTCGGTGTGATTGCCGGTGTGGGATCTCTGCTTTTTTACGAGGGACTGAAACTTGCGACCGCTTTTTTTATGGGATACGTCCTTCACTATGTCTATCCCCAGGAGGGACAGACTATTGCACAGATATCCCAGTGGTCAGAACCCACATCGCTGGCCCTCCTCCTACCCGTGCTTATCCTCGGAAGTTGCCTCACGGGAATATTGGTGACACGATTTGCACCGGAGGCGGAGGGACATGGCACGGACGCAGCGATCAAGGCATTCCACAGTGACGGCAGGATAAGGAAACGCGTCCCGGTCCTGAAAGCAGTCACGGCGATCCTCACGATCTCAACCGGAGGGAGTGCAGGGAGGGAAGGCCCTGCCGCCCAGATCTCGGCGGGTTTTGGGTCTATGGTCGCCGATGTATTTGGCCTGAGCCCCAGGGAGAGGAGAATTGCCCTTACGACTGGTATCGGGTCGGGGATCGGGACAATTTTCAAGGCACCGCTCGGCGGAGCAGTCCTCGCGGCTGAGATTCTCTATTACCGCGACTTCGAATCGGAGGCAATCATTCCGGCATTCCTGGCATCGGTTATCGGTTATGCGATTTTCGGGTTCTTTGAAGGGTACTCTCCCGTATTTGCACTGGTCCCCATATCATGGAACGTCATGCAGATACCCCTCTTCTTCCTGCTTGGTGTGTTATGCGCCCTTTTCGGGCTTCTTTACATCTTTGTCTTTTACCGGACCCGTGATTTGTTTGCAGACGTGTTCAAGCGGTATAATCTTCCTCTTTTCTTAAAACCGGTCTCTGGTGCAGTCCTTCTTGGGATATTGGTCATCGCGCTTTCATTCATTTCACCGGAAGCCGAAATGCTCGGCCTTGCCGGTATGGGAACAGGCTATGGCTACACCCAGTTGATGATCTATTCCATGGTTCCCCTGGCCGTGCTGCTGTTGCTGCCGTTCGTCAAGATAATCACGACGTCACTGACATTGAGTTCTGGCGGGAGTGGCGGTGTTTTTGCGCCTGGACTTACGATCGGAGCTGCAATCGGAGGGGCACTGGGGATGGTCCTGCATATCCTTGCCCCGGCGTACGTCCCGATCGAAACTGTGCCGGTGTTCGTCGTGGTCGGCATGATTTCCCTGTTCGGAGCGGTAGCAAATGCTCCGATTGCGGTACTTGTCATGGTGGTCGAGATGGTGGGAAGCATCACGATCCTGATCCCGGCCATGGCTGCTGTAGCAATCTCGCACCCGCTTACCGGGGAGAAGAGCATATACCGCGAACAGGTGCCGACAAAGGCGCAATCCGGTGCCCACAGGGGGGAATACGACAGGGACACCCTCGAAGGGATCCGGGTCCGGGATGCCATGATACCACGCATGAACGTCATCACCATCAGTCCGCATGACGAGCCTGCAAAGGTGCTTTCTCTCGTTACGACGACCGGCCATACCGGGTTCCCGGTCGTCGAAAACGACCGCCTCATCGGTATCATCACGAACCGCGATGCACATTCCGTCCGTGTCAGGGAGGGATCGTGCCCGACCGTCAGAGAAGCGATGACTTCAGCCCCTGTCGTAATCGGGCCTGACGATACTCTCGAAAACGCTCTCGCGACAATGGTCGACCATGACTTCAATCACATCCCGGTCGTTGAAGCCGGATCGCCAGACAGGCTGGCTGGGTTCCTCACAAGGACCGATATCCTAAGGGCGTACGCCCGGATGAGTCATTCGGAACCATGCCGGAACCTGAAAGAATAACGATGAATCTGGATCGGATGGGCAATATCGCTTCCTCCATGTGTTGCCTGCTGAAAAACAGGTTATTGGAATTGTATCGGGAAACTGGTCTCCCCGTGTTCAGTCTGAATACGATCTTCTGTGCGGGCCATTCGTTCCAATCGCAAAAAATATTCTGTTATTGAATTATTTTCTGCGTACTACAAGAAAGGTGACGGCTACGAGGCCGATCATCGCAATCAGCGCATCGAATCCGGGCTGAGTAGGGGGACTGGTTGTCGGAACTGTCGTGGGTGGGACTGTCGGGGGGGCGGTCTCGGTTGCTGTTGTTACAGGTGCAACGGTGGCAGGCGGTACAGTTGTTGGAACGGTAGTCGGGGTGAACTGAACGATATTGAACAAGGTGGATGCCTGTGCTCCGGTGACCGTGATACCCTGTGCCTGGCATGTATACTCGTCCGGTTTAAAGGATGATGCATCTACCGGGAATGACCATGTGTTGAAACCCTGTTCTCCTGCAACGACCTTTACCGTACCGGTGGACCCGCTGAATTCACCACTCTGGGTCTTATCGGTCGGCTGGAATGATGAAGATGTTACTTCAATGAGGATCTGGTCATCGACTGCAAGGTTGGTAGTCCCCTGGACGGTGAACTTGTCGCCGACCTGCTTATCGCCGATCGGCAGGATCGTAATCTTCGGTACATCGATGGTGAACTGGAGCTTCGTGTACGTATCGTCAACGCTTGGGTTATTAAGGGCCTGGACAAGTGCTTCTGCTGCATCGGATCCCTGGAGGCCGCCTGCACCGCTGACTTTGAACAACTGGCTGCCGGCGACCGGGTATGTACCGAGGACGTATTGCGGGTCGTTCGGGTTGTCCGGGTATACATCGAACTGGTTATTATACATCGGGTGCTGTACGACGATGAAATACTGCCCTGCTGCCATGCTGGCAGTAATTCCCTGATCAACTTCATATTCGAAGGTTCCGTCTGCATTAACACTCTGGGTTGCGTAGCTCAAGTAATTCTTACCCATTATCCAGATTGCCACACCCTGTGTGGGTTGGCCCGCGGCAGTTCCGCGTATATAGAGGGAATCCCCTGACGCAACAATCGATTGTGAAGCTGTTGCACTGATAAACGGTTTACTGATGGTAATTGAAACCGTTGCATACTGGGTGTTTGCAAGGTTGTCCCTGTTGTCCGGGGTTGCAACTGCATAAATTGTGTACGTGCCGGCATCGATATTTAAGTCTGCAGTCTGCCACTTGAAGGACCAGCTATTATCAGCGAGGACATCTTCCGGGCTGAAGGTTGCCGGGTCTCCGGGCACAACCGGCGTTCTCGGGTCGCTCATCTGGCCACCTGTTGTTGGAAGGTTTGGTCCGGTGATATAGAGATAGGTCGAATCGGTTTCAGTGTTAGTACCTGATAACTGGATCTGCTCACCGAGGAAGTATTGCTGGCTCCCTGATGAAATAACGGTGACTGCTCCCTTCTGGACCGAAATGTCGACCTCGTCACTCTTGAACTGTCGATCGGTTCCTGAATTTGTTGCCGGTTCTGAACGCTCCACGTGAATGGTATATTTCTGGTCCTTTGTGTCCTTCGTAGTAGTAAATCCTACCGTCAAAGTTCCTGAGTTTGTTAGTGTCGCCTGTGCGTAGTAAACCGTTCCATTGACATTCACGTCCCCATAGTACGCCGGCACGTCCTGCTGAATGGTGCGGCCACCACCGCCCTGGTACTGATATTGACCGATGACGATATTGCCCGGGTCGTCCATCGCAACATTGTATTGTGAAAGGGAAATGGTCGGTGGCTGGTCAGTATTGTTTCCCGTCATCGAGTTCGTGCCCTTTACCCACAGGTAATAAGGCATGTTGGGACTGCCGGTAATGGTCACCGAGAATGGGTTGCCCTGGACTACGGTGTCCTTGTTAGACTCGATCTTCACGGTGTCGGATGCGAGCGTGACTGTCTGTGCCGTTGATACCGTATGTCCGGTAAAATCATCTCCCGACGAATCCTTGTAATTGTCCTCCATGGAATTCAGGTTGCATTCGGTCCAGAATGTATACACACCCGCCTTGTATACCTTGTTTCCCTGCCCATCAACTGCGCCGGTTGCCCATCCATAGGGCCCGGTGGTATTGGGAACCCAGAAATAAGGCATCGCGTTGACGTTGTTCGCGGTCAGCGGGATTTGAGTGGAGGGATCCTGGCTCAGGGCGGTGTAAACGGTTCCATCCGCGGTCTTGACTTTAAGATCCATAAACCCCGTTTGATTTGCCGGGGAAATATTCGCTTCACGCTCTCCGGGAATAACATTAAGATTGGACTCTATACGGAAATTCACAAAGTCCGCCTGCGGGATGCTCTGGCCTGTGACAATTTTTCCGGCCAATTGGTCCCATGCATTAACGACCTGAACCGGGTCATTTGCAACAATTGCAACAGTTTTATTGGTGCCTTCGTACCAGGGACCGGTATGTCCTTCAAATGTTGACGGGGCCACATAGAAGTTATTTGGGTCTGTTACTGTTACGGTTGCGGCCGGGGCACTTTGTCCCACGGTCTGTGACCCGGTATACCATGAAAGAACTGTCCCTGTCTGAACTGGTAAGACGAGGCCTTGTTCTCCAATGAATACATCACCTCCAAGAGGGACCTTGTTAATAATCGGATATGCAGATACTGCCGGCACTGCAAGCAAAATTAATGTTACACACATTATCAGCGCAATACCTAATTGCTTTGTCATTGATTTTCCTCCATATTAGTGTCCATAGGTCTGTTTGCTCAATCTGATGCACCCAAACCTGATCAGGTTCGCATGACCGCATTCATTAACGGGTCATTTGCTGAGGTGGGTACATCCTTCCAAATGTATGATAAACTTTACATTTTGTCAAGTATTTATTTCTTTTTGTAAAAAAATATTGACTTAGTTAAAAATAAAATTTTGACAATACCGTCGCAGTCTTTCACGGATTTTTTATTGATATTTGGAGAAAAAAAGGCAGTTTTATCGAAAATTTCCTTTTTCCTTGATAATGCTGCTGGATTGACTGAGTTTTTCCTGGAGTATGGTTTCAATCGTTCTTCCTTTAAAACCAAAAGAGCGGCACTTCCGGAAATGAAACTGCTCATTTCCCGGGATTACAACCTGGGTTGGCCAGGCTGGAGGGGAGGTTCCCGGCGGAATGTATATCCGGTCGAGGTCACCTTGAAAACGAGGCCCGTCCGCCTGGATATGAAATATGAAAAAAATATCAGGTTTTTCACGTCATCGCGGATTTCCAGAGCCCGATCACGTTACCTTCGGTGTCCTGGATGAGTGCGATCAGTCCCACATTTTTGATCTCGTTCTTAGGCACGACAACGCTCCCGCCGAGCCTGACAACCTTTGCGAGCACTGCATCGATGTCGTCGACGAGGACATAGGTGACGATGGGCGACCCTGGCATCTGTCGCTTGTACATGCCACCCATGTTTACGGTCCCTTCTTCAGGTTCGCCAAGGATGACGTCCTGGTACTGCATCGACGCCATCATCTCTTTCATTTCCGGGTCAGCCATGCTTGCGGTCGGTCCGATCTTCCATCCGAGGAGCGAGTGATAGAACTTCTTTGCCCTTGGGACATCATCGGCCGGGATTTCGAAGTAAGCAATGTTTGCCATGGCACCGCATTTATGCCAGGGATACTATAGGTCTTTCTGTTGTTCCTATTTCCTGAAAAATCGGCCAGCCAAAAATCCCGGGGGAATTCCGGGGGGACCGTCCGGTACAGGGAAGACGTATATACCGGTTTCGGGTATTACTGTCTCCATGAAACTTTCAGTCTTCATGGTAACTGCCCTCCTCTTCGTCGGGATTATTGTGGCTTTTGCAGGCTGCACATCGACCCCGGTACCGACTCCGACCCCCACGCCTACAACGATGGCGATGGCAATGACAACCGTTCCGCAGGCAACCGGAACCGTTGCACCGGCATCGGCACCGGGTGCGGGACCGGGTGTGACCCTGCCCATCGCTGCAAAGAACGTCCTTTTCAACGTGACTTCGATCACCGTCCCTGCGGGAGCAACGGTAACGGTATACTTCGACAACCAGGACGCCGGCATCCCTCACAACTTCGCCGTGTACACGAACCAGCAGGCCACGACGAAGATCTTCGTGGGGCAGATCATTAACGGCCCCGGGACGACTACCTACACGTTCACGGCCCCGTCCACGCCGGGGAGCTACTGGTTCCGCTGCGATGTCCATCCGACCGTGATGTACGGTACGCTCAACGTGGTGGCCAACGGGCCTGTGACCACTGTACCGAACCCGGCATTCAGTTGACCCAATCTTTTTTTCATTGTCCTGGAATGAATACAGTAGGGGATCGTCGAATCCGTTTCGATTACCAGGAATGTCTTCCAGTCTGCACCGGGGGGTTGACCCCTGATGCTGGAAAAAAAATAAATAATCCCCCTGTCAGATACCGTTCGGATCCAGATGGCAGCATTAAAACGGACCCTGGGCGTATGGTCGGCGGCCGCGGTCAGTATCGGGGCGATCATAGGAGCCGGTATATTCGTCCTGATCGGTGTTGCATCGGGGATTGCAGGACCTGCTGTCATACTTTCCTTTATCCTTGCCGGAACCGCCTCGCTGTTTACCGCGCTCAGTGCTGCCGAGCTCTCTTCGTTTATCACAGAATCCGGGGGTTCCTACATCTACACGCACCACGCGTTCGGAAGGTTCTGGGGGTTCGTGGTAGGGTGGATGCAGTCGGCCGACTACATCATCGGGGCGAGTGCCGTCTCGATCGGTTTTGCGGGATACCTCATCTATTTCCTCCAGGTCCCACAGACAACCGCGGCGTTGATCCTCATCGGGTGCCTCCTGCCCCTTGCCCTCGGGCTCGTAAACCTGAAGGGTATGAGGGAGGCATCAGGGATAAACTCCCTGCTCGTACTGTTAAAGGTCATCGCACTCGGCCTGTTCGTGGCCGTCGGCGCGTGGTATCTCTTTGGCCACGGGTGGGATAGCAATTACAGCCCGTTCTTCCCAAAAGGAGTTTCCGGAATGCTCAACGGGGCCGCAGTTATTTTTTTTGCATTCGTCGGGTTTAACACGGTTACCGTGATTGCCGAGGAGGTGAAGGACCCGGTCAGGAATGTTCCGCGGGCTCTCTTCATCGCTTTTGCCGTAAGCGCGGTAATTTACGTGGCTGTCTCAATTATCGCAATCGGGCTCGTGAACTGGTCGGTCCTCGCGACCTCGGACGCTCCGCTCGAGAGTGCACTTTCGGTGGCCACCAGTAACCCGCTGGTCCTCGGGTATGTCTCAGTTGCCGCACTTTTTGCCACCGCTTCGGTCGTCATGGCCAGCATCTTTGGTGGTTCCAGGGCGTTATTCGCCATGTCACGTCAGAAACTCCTCCCTGCCGGTCTCAGCCGTGTTTCAGGAGACGGGGTGCCGCTTATTTCCGTTATCCTCGTTTCCGTTGCGATGTCGGCGATCGTGCTGGCATCGGGCGGTAACCTCGGGACTCTCGCCCAGATCTTCAATTTCGGGACACTTATGACCTTTTTTTTCATTAATCTGAGCCTCGTGAAACTTCGCTGGGACGACCCCGGGGCCGAGCGGGGGTTTGTTGTCCCCCTGTACCCCCTTACCCCGGTCCTCGGCATTATATCGTGTGCTCTCCTTATCGCGTATCTCAGCCGCTATGCCCTGGTTTTTGGGGTAATCTGGATTGCCGCCGGGCTTGTAATCTTCGAACTGAATATCAGGCGGCTCAAAAAAATCGAAGAAATGAAAATAAAACCTGAGTTGCATTCTGAAAAGAGGCCGGAATAGAAGGAATGAGGATCTGACCAGAAGGAGGCGGTCGCCAGCAGGTATCAGCGGTAGCCGGCGAGGATACTTTTCGCACCGAAACCTGCGAACAACTTCCGGACAAAGAATCCGGAGAAGGCAATTCTCATGAGAGGATACCGGTACAGCATCTCGAACCGCGAATGAGGTACAAACTCCTTCGCGGTCCGGGCCGCCTCGTCCTGTTTTTTCCCGACATGCGGCTTTAAGAAATTTTCATAGGCAGAAAGCGCTTCGATGTGGTACCCCCGGTGTTTTTCCAGTTCCCGTGCAAGGACGTACGCTCCCGCCATGGCCATGTGGGACCCCTGGCCGGCAAGCAGCGTTAAGCACCCGCACGCATCCCCGAGTAGAGCGATCCGGTTCGTGTGCCACGAGGGCATGACGATCTGGGTCGCGGAATCGAAGTAGAGGGGGTCATCGTCCCGTTCACGGAGAAGCTCTTCGGCGATCCAGCCCATTCCGCGTATCTGTTCTTTCACGAACCGGAGGCGTTCTTCCCGGGGAATGTGCCCGATGTCATCGTGGCAGAACGCATATCCGGACTCCATGCGGTCCTGCCCGATCGGGTAGGCCCAGCAGATCCGGCACGGCTCTTCGTACATATTCACTGAACGCCCGGTGTCATACTTCCCCCGGTTGAAATGGAAGGCAGCGACATAATACCCGAGGAACCGGGCGAACTGCGATTCCTTCCCGAAGGCCAGTTCACGGACACGCGAGTGAACGCCGTCAGCTCCGAACAGGAGTGCGAATTCGCCAGCGGTCCCGTCGCTGAAACGGACTTCGACATCTGAACTCCCTTCGTGGATCCACTCAATCTCCGTCCCGAACTTCACGGGGACTTCTGCGGCGGTCGCCCGGTCGAAGAGGATGCGTTCGAGATCGGGTCGCCTCAGGTACGCGTATTTCCCGTCGAGCGCTCTCCGGATCCGGTCGATGGGGACCGGGGGAAAACGCGGAGATCCGCGACGGTCGATATACGCGAGCGTATCGATAGGGCGGGGGAGCTTGTTTATGTCATCGATAAGTCCCATGCGTTCGGCGACGTCCCACCCGGTCCCGAAGAAATCCATCATATAGCCTTCTGTACGGAGAGCGGGGGCCCGCTCAATCACCAGGGGTTCGAAGCCCCGTTCCTTCAGGAGAATTGCGAGGGTAAGTCCAGCGATCCCGCCACCGGAAATGAGGACGTCCTTATCATCCATGAATAAGCACCAAAGCATATGTTCCAGCCGGGCTCCGTATTTATAGGTAACGGTATATTTCCAGCCATTAAGGTCCTCAGGAGGGATGTTTCAGTATCAGGAGCATGAAAAAGACGACGAGGAGCAGGCCGCCGATGCAGATCAGCATTAGGAGGACATTCACACGGGACAGGTCAGGTCCCGACCGGCGCTCGGGACCGATGTCGAGCAGCAGGATTGCGATGAGCATTCCGGTGAATAGTCCGAAAATATTGTTCATGGTGAGAGAAAGTGCATCGAAGAGCCGTCCGGGCAGAAGCACCGCAACTATTCCCGTGACGACTGCAGGCGGTACAAGAGCCACCGATATCCCGACGCCGATCACCGCGGCGACGAACCCTCGTTTGCGGGCAAAAATTGCGGTGATTCCAAGGAGGATTGCCAGGATTGCTGAAATCTCCTGGAACTCGAGCCTCGAGAGGATTTCCGGGGTGATTGGAAGCGGCGTAACCAGGTCCGCGATTGCTGTTACGAATGCAGATGAGGCGATCAGTGCGGTGACGAGGACCGCCATCACCCATACGTGCCGGAAAAATTTTTTCATGTTTCCGTATGCGAGGAACACGACCCCCGCATAGATGGGCTCCAGAAGGGGAGAAATGACCATCGCGCCGATGATGATTGCCGGACTATTCAGGAACAGGCCCCCGAGTGCGACGAGTCCTGAAAGGACTGTCAGTATGACGAGCTGGGGGTCGAGAATATCGGCCCTCGGTGCGAGAGCCAGCAGTTCCTCGAGAAGGTCCACCTGCGGGGGTTTGGATAATCCGGGCTCCTGATCAGGGGGTCTGTCCATGCGTCCTGTCTCTTTTTCTCCTAATGGCAACGGGAACAGAAAAAGTCTTCGCAGGATTTGAAATAGCGAATTCGGAATTCCCGGCGACGGTTCATGCCCGGGATAGCGTTATTGTCACGAAATTCCTATCCGGCGGCTGATATGGCTATAAATATCGGTCAAAATTTTTATTGGGTTGCTTTTGCATTCACGAGTTGCGTGACAATTCTCCTGAAATTTTCTTTTTGCCGCGATCTATTCTCATGATCGTAAGTGTGAATTCAATTACCCGCCTCAATTGCGAAAAAAAAGAGGCTCCATTGCGTTGATATATCCAATTAGTCATTTTATCAGGCAGGGAATCCTGCGTAACCGTGTTAAGCCATACCCACATGAGAAACGGCATGTTCTTTTCTGAACAGCCAGTTCCGGTAGATAAGGGGAGTGATGATCGTGGTAACAAGGCTCATCAGGACGAGCGAGACATAAATGCCCTGGTCGATGATCGCCTGCTGGAGCCCGATTAAGGCTACGATCATCGCCACCTCTCCCCTTGGGGCCATGCCGAACCCGATAATAAGAGAATCTTTTGTGGACATCCCCATCAGTTTCGCGGGAATCCCGCACCCGACCAGCTTGGAAATAATTGCCACGACGATGAGTGCCGTGAGGAAGATAACGATCCCAGGTGTAAGCTGCCGCAGATCGGCAAGGATGCCGAGCGATACGAAAAAGATCGAGGCAAAGATGATCTGGAGATATTCGGCGCCCTCTTTGATGTCCCGGCCGTGGACGAGACGCACTCCTTCGAACGAGACTCCGGCGATGAACGCACCGACGATCGCAGACAGCCCGGTAAGTTCGGCCATCATCGCGTAGAAGAAGGCCATCATCATCGCGAAGATGAACAGGAATTCCGGGTATCTCTTCACGAAGGCGGACCTGTCCAGGCGTTCGATATAACGGCTCACCACGAAGAGACCGAACGCCCCTGCAAGCACGATGAAGAGGACCGCTTTGACGATGACGAGCCCGATACTCTGAGGGGAGATCCCACCTTCGACCACTCCTGTGGAGAGGGACAATGCAATGAGTGAGAGGACATCGTCGATGACCGCCGCGCCGATAATTGCCTTTGCGGCAGCAGTCTTCAGTTTTCCCATTTCGCGGAGGACATTTGCCGTGATTGCGATGCTCGTGGCGGTAAGGGCGGTCCCGATAAAGATCGCGCTCGCGGTGCCGAGGCCGAACGCGACCGAAAGCCCGTACCCGCCGATCCACGGGATTATCACCCCGACTGCAGCGATCACCCCGTTGCGCAGTTCGAGGATGTCTTTTACCTTGAACTCGAGCCCGATGACAAAGAGGAGGATGACCGCCCCGAGGCTTGCCAAGCCGCTCACAAAATCGGTGTACGTAACGAGGCCGAGTACGCTCGGCCCGACCAGGATTCCGACGAGGATGAGGCCGATCACGGCCGACTGGTTGATCCTCGATGCCACCAGATACCCGGCGAGGGCTACGAACAGGAGCAGGCACATCTGGAATACCGGTTGCACGAGGATATTTTCCATCCAGAAGGAATGGGGGAGGGAAAGAGAAAACCCTTTCCTGTTTAAAATTCGGTACGACGATATTTCTTGATGGGGTGGGTTAGCCTGGAGACCTGCGCCATCCTGCCCGGGTACCAGGATCCGTTATCGCGCCTTTCATGGTTCGATGCAGATGAGGCACCGATCGATGATCCATGAGACTGCGACAAGAAAACCGAAATACTCAAGCCCCTGTTTCCTAAATACAGTGGGCAATGGATGTCGCCGTCGTTGTCCTGTTCCTGGGTGTCCTGATTTTTCTTGGGAATTTGTTCAGCAGGATATTTGCCCTGACAAGAATCCCCGATATCCTGCTTCTCATCGTAATCGGCATCCTTACAGGGCCGGTACTGGGCCTGATTACACCCGAGGCATTCGGTATTGCAGGCCCCCTCTTCACGACGGTTACCCTCGCCGTGATCCTGTTCGAAGGAGGGCTTCACCTCCAGACAGCCACGATACGGTCGGCATTCAGGGGCACTATCAGCTTGACCGTCGTTTCCTTTATTGCAACGATGCTCATCGCAGCCGGCATCCTTGTCTACCTCCATCTCCTCGAACCGCTCCCTGCCCTGATGCTCGGGGCTGCCATCGGCGGTACTTCATCGGCGGTGGTAATCCCGATGATCGAATTCCTGCACCTAGGGAAAAACAGCCACGCGATCCTCTCCCTGGAATCGGCCGTTACCGACGTGCTTTGCATTGTCGTGATGCTGACCCTGCTCGACGTGTACCACCTCGGGGAACTGGATATCCCGTTCGTCGGGCTCCGCCTGGTCTCGTCGTTCCTTGTGGCCGGTGTCATCGGCGTGATCGGCGGGGTTCTATGGTCGGTGCTCTACCCCCATCTCAAGACGATTAAAAGCATATTCCTGACACCGGCTTTCGTCTTCATCATATACGGTATTGCCACGCTGCTCGGATTTTCCGGGGCGATCGCGGCACTTGCTTTCGGCATCACGCTCGGAAACCTGAAATCGTTCAGCATCAGCCGGTGGCTCCCGGGTTCCCACGTCGAGCAGGTGGAGTTGTCAACGCTCGAAGTCACGTTCCTCTCCCAACTCGTCCAACTCCTGAAGACGTTCTTTTTCATCTATCTCGGGCTTTCGATCATCCTCACCGATACCGAAGCGCTGAAGATCGGTCTTATTATCACCGTCATACTCTTTGCGGCCAGGATCGTGATCGTACGGTTTTTCATCCCAAAATCAATCCCGGTCTGGGATGCGAGCATAACGGCGGTCATGATCCCGAAAGGACTGGCAGGGGCCGTCCTTGCCGCGATCCCGCTCCAGATGGGTGTCGTTGGTGGCCTGTTCATCGAGACGACGACCTACGGGATCATCCTGTTCTCGATCGTGATCTGCTCGATCCTCGTGCTGCTGCTCGAAAAGACACGCCTGAAAAGAGTCTATGCCTTCTTTTTCCGGAAATTCGGGAAAGAGGAGGAGACGCAGCCCGGGGCATCTCCGCCAACTTCGTAAATCTGAAAATAGGAGGAGACATCAATCTCTTTGGGGTCGATGCCGGTGCACGGTGACACCACGATCAGAACCCCCTGTCGAGCCCGGCATCGATGGATGACCTTTTTATCATGTTCAGATCGGCGACATAGTCCTCGAACCGGTGGATCCTCGTGCTGACCGGGAAGGGAATGCCGATGGTGCTGATGATCGCCTCCCCCCGGTCGAGGGTCTGGATCTCGATCTCCATCTTCGAGAGGTCCTGTTTTGCACTCCCGATGATGATGTCCCGGTCTCCCCGGTCGCCGAGCCCCATGACGACGAAGGTGTTGATTTGGGCGAGCACCTTCGGGTCCACGTTCTTCGGCTGCTGGGTCACGACGCAGAGGCCGACGCCGAACTTCCGGCCCTCCATTGCACACTCCCGGAACACCTGCGTCGAGGAACCGCCGCTCGCCAGTACCCGCTGTGCCTCTTCGATGGTGATCAGCACCTGGTGGGAGGCATCGTGACGGTCGTCGATCCCGAAACCCCTCGCCTCGGAGCGGTGTTTCTCCATAATCATCCTCGTGATGATCGAGAGGACAAACAATTCGCTCCGTTCGCTCATATCGGGAATATCGACAAGCACGACCCGGTTGTTGTGGAGGTTTGAAAGGATATCGTTGACAGAAGAACCCTGTGAGCGGAAAAATGCCTTGTTGCCATTGACGAGGTTGTCGATGTACCGCTTGATCACCATCACCGGCCCTCCCATGGAGTTCCTGATCTTCCATGAGAGACTTCCTTCTAAAATGCCCGATGCAGCCGGGTCTTTTATGGGAAAGATAGCCGGGTCTACGGCCTGGAAATATTCTATGATCTCTTTTCCTTTTACGTCCGCGAATGCCTCCACGATGTCGTGCTGGGGGCTGGTCAGGTCGTGGAGTATTGAGAGGTCGCTGATCCGGAAATCGTCGTACTCAAGGTAGAGCGTGTTCATCCCGTATTTTCTCCGGTCCTGCTCTCCGCGTATCGTGAATATGGCGAGCCCGTCCTTTCCTTCGGTATAATGGACGAGTCCTTTCGTCGGCTCCCCGATCGAGGATTTCCCCCCGCTCACGTATTCCCCGTGGGGGTCGACGATCAGGAGACCGAATTTTTTCTCTTTCATGCACGATGCACAGAAGGTCTTCATGAAATTGCTCTTGCCCATACCGGTCGTTGCAAATACACCCATATGTTGAGGGAGGACCCGTGCCGGGATCCGGACCGCCACGTCCCTGATGATGTCCTGCCCGCTCCGCATGTAGCCGACCTCGATCTCGCCCATCTGCTCGGTGAGGAACCTGAAGTCCTTTGCCGTCGGGTCTTCGACGTTGGAGAACTTCGAGGGTATCGTCCTCGGCTTGTGGAACGTGCCCATGTCGTCGACGAACCCGAGTGGGACTGCATCGACCGTGATGAACACGTCCTCGCCGAGGCCGTAAAATTTCTCTGCGTAGACCCGGGTGTCCCAGCGGTTGTCGGCAAAATTGCTGTCGTGGGAAAGGTCGGTGATCTTTGCAAAGAACGTGACGCCTTTCGTTTTATCGGTGATCTTCTTGATGTCTCCGACATACAGGGTCGAATCGTGGGGTGCGATGAAGCGGTACGCGAGGACGCTTTTTCCAATGAGCCGGTATTTTGAAGGGTCCCCGGGGTCAGTATCGTGCAAATTCATCATGATAATCTCCGAACAGGATGTCATAGGTCTGTCGTTCCATGCCGGAATCGGCCAGCTTTCGCATCAGGTCAGACCTGACCTGTTCAACAACTTCTTCGGTGAGGACGACCGTGCGATGGGCGTCGAAGAGCGGGTATGGATAACCGGGGATCCGGCCGTCGCCCGAGCATGCAGCGAGCCGGTCCATGAATTCCGGTACCCTCGATCCCGATGTCTCTACCGGGAGGTCGATTTTTAACGGCGATTTCGCCCGGGGGTGCAGGCAGGCGATGTGCATCTGGCCGTGCTGCCACTGGGGGAACTGCGCATGGTCGGGGATCCCGGGATCGATCCTGATCCACCAGGGGGCTTTTATCCCGAATTCCTTTGCAAGACCGTTTACCGAAGGGAGGATGGGGTGGCCTCCTCCCCATGTGGCCGTGGTCTGTTTGGATACCCCGGCAAGGTCGATTCCACGGAGCCGGCATGCGTTCTCGATCCTGGTCAGGACGATATCGTGGCTGGCATGGGAGACCCGGAGGGGGCCGTCACGTAACAGGACCGCACCAGAATTCAGGGTGCTTGCCATTGTTTCAGTGACCCAGTATTCCACGGTGTCCCGGAGAATTGCTGCAGCCCGGGTCCGGTCTCTGTTTTCCACCGGTGTCCCTGGCAATACCCCGAAGCATTCCTCGTATAACAGGGGGAAATCCAGGTTAATGGTATCTTCCGAACCTATCATGGCGAATTTCAGCGGGGTCAGGGACCTCCTGCTCCGTTCGAGGTTGCAGAACGTGCTCTGGGCAGCCCGGAATACGACGAGTGTCATGCTCCCCGATTCGAGGAGCGGGACGTTGCTCCCGTCGACGGCGCAGATCTCGCCGCTTTCTACCGGTTTGCAGGTCTGGAAATCATCCTTCCTGATCCCGCTTTCCGCCCGGAAATCCTTCACGAGGTTTTCCGGGACTGTTGCCCTGATGCTCCCGATGGCCTCGTCGATTGCCTGGTCATATTCAGGGTCGTGCGACATTTATGAGAGCTCCCTGATCGTGCTCGACAGGTCCGACCCCATCTCGACGACTAAAGTATTCGTGAATTCGCCCTGCATCTCCGATATGTGGGAGATCAGGATGATCTGGGGGAACCTCGACTCCTGTGTTCTTAATGCGGTGAGGAGGTTGTTACGCCGTTCCTCGTCCTGGCTCCCGAAGATCTCGTCGAAGATCAGGAGCGTGCTCTCGTGTACCTGGTGCAGTTCGGCAAGGTACCGCGAGAGGGCGATCCGAAGGGCGACGGCGATATCGTCCTGTTCCCCACCGCTGAACCGGTCGATGGTATAGTCATTGTCGATGTCCCGGATGAGGAGGTTGAAGTCCTCGTCGAGGAGCACCTGCTCGTACCTCCCGCCGGTGATCTCGCTGACGATCCGGCTCACCTCTCCTTCAAGCCTGCTCCTGACCACCTGCATGAGGTAGACCACGTAATCAGAGATCACGGTCCGGGTCAGTCTGAGGAGGTCGATCTCTTCTTTGAGTGTTTCGGATTCCTTTTTCAGACCTGCGATCTTCGTTTCGTCCTGCTTGTACCGTTCGATCTTTTCTTCCGCGTTTCTTAGGCGCTCTTTTGTCCTTGCGATCTCTGCTTCTGTTGTCCTGATAGCCGTATCTGCATCGATAAGGACCTTTTCAAGAGTCGTACCGACTGCAGGGTCGAAAGCCAGCTTCTCGAGCTGTGATTTCAGCATTCCAGATTCTTCTTGTTTTTTTCCGATCTGGCTGATGAGGCCGGCGAGCTGGGATTTCAGGGCTTCTCCATGAGCGATCTTCTTTCCGAGTTCGTTATACCTGGCCGAGACCTTTTCGAGATCTGCGATCTCCTTTCCGGCTGTGAGAAAAACGGACTCGTCAAAACCCAGGTCTATTAATTTTCCCCTTATGGATTCCAGGGACGCCTCTCTCTGACGCTGTTCTTGGAGGAGGGCGTCGAGGTCCTTATTGAGCTGCTCCCTCGTTTTCTGATGTTCGATAAGGCTCCGTATCTCATGGAGCGCCGGTTTCTGGTTCGCGATCCGGCTCTTCTCTGCTGCTACCAGGTTCTGTTCACCTGAAATCCGCTCTTTCTGGCCCTCGATTTCGTTCAGCCGGGCGGAAAATTCCTCTTCGATACCCGTATAGTGGCTTCCGAGGGTCTGTTTGCAGAGCGGACAAATGCCATCGGCACCCGCGTTGCGGATCGTGTCCCGGTCTTTGATGATTTGCTCTCGTTCGGAGGTTAGACGTTCGAGCTGCGCAGAAAATGTCCCGGCAAGGCGATTGAACTCGGCCTCTCTGAATGAAATGGCATGTTCAAGGCCGTTGTCGGCCACATCCGGGCCGAGACCGAAGAGATGCCTGATGCCTGATGAAAGCGTTACGAGACGCTCTTTTTCGCTGTCGAGGAGACCAATCTTATCCCTTGTCTTCCCGATCCGTCCTTTTAAATCGTTTGCTGTTTGTTCCTCGAACTTCAGGCTGGACAGGTACTGGTCATATTGCACCTTTTTCTCCCTGACCTCTTCGAAATCCTTTTTCTTCGCATCGAAGCCCGAGAGTTTCTGTTCGAGGTCCTTGTGCTCTTGTTCGAGCATTGCAAGTCCGGCAATCTGTCCTCCGAGCGACTCCTTCTGGGACACAAGTCCCTTGACCTCGTTATCGAGGGCATAGGACCGCGAGGTGAGGCTCGTGTATTCCGTCTTTTTCCCGAGGAACTTTTTGTATTCTGCATCTGCCCCGGCCCTTTTCACAGCGATGTCTTTACCGCGGGTCTCCATGTCGATGATAGCAGTCCGGAACCCTGCAACGGATTCCTGCAGGTTCTTCAGCTCTTCGGGGTCCTGCCGGTCGGTAAGTGCCTTCAGTTCCCCTTCTTTGAGTTTCAGGTCGCCGTTCTTTCCATCGACCCGTTCCTTCAGCAGCTTATCGCTCTCGGTCTTCAGGAAATCGATACCGAGCGCCTTCTGGAACCATTCCTTCCTCTTTGCCGGGGTATTGTCGAGGAGGGTCAGGAGGTCTTTCTGTGCCGCATAGACCGTGTTCCGGAAATCGACCGGACCCATGCCGAGCACTCTCCTCACCTCGGTATCGACCTGCGAGACTCCGGCCGCCATCAGCGAAGGACCTTTGTGGAACATCACATCGTGCTGGACGCTTTTTCCTTTTTTGAAGGTCCTGATGACCGAATACGTATCTCCTCCGATGCGGAAATCGAGCCTGACCTGGCAACCGTCCTTTGGGGGCGCAAACGACGATACGATGTAATCGCCCGAGATCCCGGTCGCCTGCACCCCGTACAGGGCGAACAGGATCGCCTCGACGATCGTGCTCTTCCCCGTCCCGTTATTGCCGATGATGCCCGTGATCCCATCCTTAAAGTGAATTTCCTCCTTCCGGAACCGTTTGAAATTGTGGAGGACCAGGCAGTCGATGATCATTCGACCGACCCCCGGTGCTCTTCCATCACGGTCTTCAGCACGTCGGTACCGCATTGGGCGACGAATTCCTTCTGGCTGGCATTCAGCTGCTGTTTACCGATGAACGAGGAGAATTCCTGGAGATAATCGATCACGCGGACGTCCTGCTGGAGTGCCGCCACTTCACCCGGATCATTTGAGATTACCCTGATCTTCAGGTCGAGCAGTTGTTCGCGGATTGTTGCAAGTTCCCGCATATCGGGTCCTTTCCCGTGCTCCCGGGAGAGTCCGTCGAGGGTGACCTGGACCATCGCAAGCGGCGGGATGCACTTGTTCGTAATCCGGGAGACAATCTCGTTCGTGATCTCGCTCCTATGGACTCCTTCGCAGGGAATTTTCCCGATGTCGATCATCGGTGTCCTCGGGAGTTCGAGATGCCTGACTTCGTGTCGGCCGGTATCGACAAGAAGCCCGCCTTTTGTGTCCGAGATCTCCCCGTAGGTCAGGAATTCCGTCGACCCCGAGTACCATGTATTATCGGTGATCTGTGACTGCCGGTGGTAATGGCCGAGGGCGATATAGTCGAACCGGTCAGAGAGGATCGTGGAGTCCAGTTCGTGTTCCGCGACCGTTGCAAGCCGCTTGTCCTTGATTGCCGAGGCAAGCCCATGCGTCACCAGCACGTTGTGATGATCGGGAGCGATCTCGATCTGGTCGTAGGCTGTCCGGTAATCCTCCGGACGGAGCATGTTCGGGATCAGGTGAAAGACCGTGTCCCCGATCTCGACTTTTTCGTAACGGAACAAATAGGCCGCGGTTATCCCTGATGGATGATAGGTCAGGACTTCATAGGGGGACGTCGTGTACCGGGTCTTTACCATGCTGTGGTTCCCGGCGATCACGACAAAAGGGATTCCGGCAGACTGAAGCCGGTCAAGCGCTTCAAGAACCGTCGTATAGGCCTTGGTCTTCGGTTTCACCGTGTCGAACAGGTCGCCGGCATGGACCAGGGCGTCGGGTTTTTCTTCGACGATCCGGTCAATCGCCTGGAGGAAATTATCATAGATCTGTTTCTCCCGGAGGTTCATCCCGCTCGCGGGGTCGAGCCTATTGAAGGCGGCAAGCCCGAGGTGGGTATCGGCGATGTGAACGATCTTCATCTATGCTTTTGTGTTTAGTGCCGGGTGAAATATAAGGTAGAGGTGGGCGGGGGGAAAGTGAGAGTGGTGTGATTCAGATCTATCAACAAATACAGGGGATAAGACGGCTAGTTATTGAAATACTCCGTACAAACCTCCGCAAACCGGCAGCTCAAACACTCCCTGAGAACCGGCCTCGGCGGAAAATCCTCGTACTCATAACTAAGGTTCATCGCTTCAAAATCCGTCGTGATCGTTTCCTGGATCTCGCATAATTGCTCTTCGAAGAAGGGATAGGACTTTGTCTCCCCGGTTTTCAGGAATACCAGTTCGCTCCTGATCTCGTCGGGACTCTTGTTGTAGAACTGCGTCGCCCACAGGACGTATGCAGCCATCTGCAATTCGGTCTCGTATTCGTCATTATCGGTGCCGGTCTTCCAGTCGGTCAGGACAATTGTGCCGTTTTCTGTCCTGCTGGCAAAATCCACTTTGACCAGCACGTCCACATTCCCCATGGAAAACCTGTCGTATTCTTCGTGTTGCAGGGGTTCCCTGTCCTGGTATTTCGGCCAGATAGTTCCGAAGAACATATCCAGGCATGCCTTTCCGCTCTTTTCTAATGCGGGGAAAAACTGCTCATCGACCGGTTCGCCATGCCTATATTCGGTGAACAACTCGTCGGCCATGGATTTATTTTGGGCAATTTTTTTGCAGTAATGACTTATTGCACCGGCCGGGTCCATTGGCTCCTTGTTGCAGAAAAGTCCGATTTGTTCGTCAAGGATATCGTGGATGATCTGCCCCTGCAGGACAAACCTGGAATGATAATTCTTGAGCAACCGGATCTTATTGACGTCCACTGGTGCCGGAGACTTGACGTAGGGAGCGATATATTCAAAATAATACTGGCGTCGGCAACGGTTCCACACGCGATGTTTTGTGAAGGACCAGGAATTATTATCCAGGAAATATTTTTCCAATTCCGTCATATATTCAGCCTTCGGGTTGTGTGAATATATCGATGTGGTTGATGGTGTGAAAGTGATGGGATAAGCCGAATCTCAAATAAATGGGCTGCGTTTGTTGGAATTTCATCCTCTACAACAACTGTTTCTAATCCCATCGAATTCGATGGGATTAAAATTTTGGGGTTGTCCGCCATACAGGCAAATCATATCCCCTGCTATCAAACCTCATTTCCATTCCTGAATGCATCCTTATTGGCATCCGGCTGCTGGTGATACTCGATCAGCCTCCTGACTTCGTCATAGACCTTCTCCTTGTCCTTTGCCCCGGTGAAGAGGATCCTGACCCCGTCGATGTCGTCTTTCAGGTATGCCGCCTCGTCGTAAACGATGAGCATGATCATGTTGTCAGGACCGAAGAGGTGTTCCTTGGCCTCTCCGGTCATATATCGTTCACGCTGCTCCTTCGATGGTGCAGCAAATTTGTTCTCGAACCTGAAGACGCCCATGCTATTACCCCTCCCCGAACGAATCCGTATTCAGGTACCCCTTTTTCACCGAACTCATCCAGAACTCGAGAAATTCCGGTGTGAACACGTCGAGTGTCCTGATAATATTGTAAGCAAATTCGACAAAACCAAGGGGGTTCGCCGTGATAATCCCGCCATCGATTACGCTGGGTTCGTGCACGTAGTACTCCCGGCCGCGATACTTCGGTGCAAGGCTCGCAAGGTTTCCCGGACCGGCACCGGTGTGGCGAACGGTATCGAGGAACCCGTGTTTCGCAAGGAACACCGTGCCTCCGCAAATGGCTGCGACGGGGATTTTATTCCTGATACAGGACGCGATCAGCGGGACGAGTTGAACGG
The DNA here is from genome assembly GCA_035505975.1 of Methanoregulaceae archaeon. Classification (GTDB taxonomy): domain Archaea; phylum Halobacteriota; class Methanomicrobia; order Methanomicrobiales; family Methanospirillaceae; genus CAIKOD01. Next base: position 118,488 of record DATJQJ010000025.1, on the reverse strand, counting down.
GGTCGTCCTTTTCGTACAGTGTCGAGCCGGGAAGGATAATCATCGCGGTGTTCGCCAGTCCGATCTCCGTGATGTCGGCATCGGGGTGGATGGTCAGGCCTCCAAATGTTTTTACCGGTTCCTTTGTGAGACCGAATGTGACAACGCGGTAGCTGTTCTTTTTCGGGATCACAGTATACCGGTCAGATATCATGGCAATTGCGAGTGCAGGCTCCCAGTCGGCCAGGTTATCGCACACGAAAAGATAGAGGTTTTTCTCCATCAGGCTAGTTCACGGTTAATGGTTACCTAAGATCCTTAAAAATAGGAACGGATGCGGTGTGAAGATAACACAAGCATCGGTATTTTCGATAGGAAACATGGGTTCCATAAATGAGGTTCAAATTATTCCATCCACCGGAAAGTCCGCGTAATTTGCGACTAGTCGATGATTATGCCCGGGGAAAAATTTATAGATTTTGATTCTTTTCAAATTCGATGATTTTTTCAACCTCTTCCTGCAGCAATGGGATCTTATTCACAATGATATCCCAGAGGATCTCGATATCTACTCCAAAATACCCATAAATTAGCGTATCCCGAAACCCTGCCACGGCTTTCCAGTCGGTCCCGGGAAATTGTGCCTTCAGGTCATCGCTTAAGTTCTTGACTGCTTCTCCGATCACTTCAAAATTACGGACAACTGCATCGATCCTCATCCTGTCTTTTTTGAAGGTCTCAAATGACAGGTCTCCTACATACACCTGGATATTTCCGATGGCATCCTGAATATCAGAAAGATAGAGCAGCTGGGACCTAGGTATAGATTACGTCCTTGAGGAGGGGCTCACGGATAAGAGGTTTTAAAGCAGCATCGGTGACGAGATCTACCTTGCGATTGAAAAGATCTTCGAGATAAAACCTCGTCCCCATAAAATTATCGAATGTCTTCTTCCCTTCCTGGAAGGTGACAAGAACATCAACATCACTGTCCTCCCGTTCCTCGCCACGTGCGAAAGAGCCAAAAATGCCAATTTTGGCGACTCCGAATTTTTTCCTGAGTTCGGGTTCGTGCTGGCGAAGAAGGTCCAGGGTTTTCATTGGTATTCCCTGTTCAGTGATTTGTGGGTTCTGGTTATTAAAGCATTGACTGATTGGACGTGGAAATCCAATGTCAGGAATGAACCGGAATGGCTGAATTATCGGAAACCAGGGTCTCAATAGTATTCCCCGAGTATTGGAAAAAATATTCTCATTCTCCATCTTCTCTATCGTTCTCCGATAGCATTTCTTCTTCAAAAATGGAATAAACGCCGTCGTTCAGGTGATTGTCTAATTCACGGATAAAACCGTCGAGTTTCGAGACAGGAACGATGGGAACCCCTTCATGGACCAGTATCTCCTCTTCGATAAGGGTGACGATAACCGGGATCGCATCCTCATTGGTGACATCACGATAAAACGCGGTCCGTTCTTTGTGCTGCTCGATCGCCCGTTTCAATGCCGATAACCGGTAGCGGTGGCCCGCCCATTTCTTGCATTCGACTAAAAAAGTCTGGCCGTTCTTCCTGGCGATTACGTCGTACTGCCTTCGTGACTTATGCAATGTCTTGACCGCGTTTACCTTTACGGTGAAATCATGTTTTTCGAAGATGAATCCTGCAAGTCTCTCAAAATTCTGCCATGCAGATTCTTTTGATACTGTTTCCAGGTCCCCGATACAGGTAATATCTTCGAAGTTCATGGAGGTTTCGTGCTTTTAAGTGGGAATTGTTGCATGATGAAATCTGGCAATATGGCATGTAATCTGGTGGCAGAATGGTTCCGGATGTTAAGATCCAGTTTGCCCTACCTTTAAAAAAAGTTTAAATTCCGGGATATTTTCTAAATCTGCGATGAATAAGGGCAAATTTATAGTGTTTCCCTGGATCCGGATATCGTCTTCATAGGTATCTTCGATGACCCGTAAAAGCACCCGGATTGTCAGTTAACAGGGGTCAATTTTGTCTTGATTAACCTGCGGTCAGAAATTACCGATTTTTGAGCATTTTACACCAAATCCGGCAATAATGGGGTGAGATTACTCCCTATACCCCTTCTATATCCCGGCCTTCGGATCCACCTGCATCATCCCGAAGAGGTTCCCCTCGGTGTCCACGCAATGCGCCCACCAGCCGATCCCTGTCACCGGCATCCGTGGCACGGTAACGTTGCCGCCGGAACCGAGCACCTTTTTCACGGCTTCCGCAAGGTCAGGGACCTCGATCGTGCAGAGGTAGGCATTCACCGGCTGCCCTTCGGCAGGTACCGGTCCCTGGCGGAAGACGATACCGCCGTTGATGCCCGGTTCGTTTTCGGGCCCCGTTGTCACGAGCCAGTAGCGGTTCTCATCTTTCATCTGCACGCCGGGCATGACCCATTCATTGATCTGCCAGCCGAAGACGGCACTATAGAACTTCACTGCCCGTTCGGGGTTTGCTGCCCCTATCTCGAAATGAATGATCCTGTTCATGGTATTCACTAACCTCTTCGGTTCCCCTGTAGTGCCATCCATATGATAAATCTTGGTGTCCTTTGGCAGGATCACGATCCTGAGATCAGATTAGCATAATAAATGGAATCGGATCATGTACCTCCTTGGATCCCCGCCGGGCAGGAGATTTTCTCCCGAATGATGGAATCCAGTCCGGATAGCATAATCTCCCTGTCAGACCAATAATAATCGAGCAAAATGACCCCTCTCGACTTCCTTGCCATCGTAATCCCCTTTGTCCTCGGGCTCCTCGTGGCGTATCTCTACTTCAGCCAGAAGATCAAAGGCATCAGGGAACAGGCGAAAAACGACCTCGAACGCTGGAAGGTCGAGTGCGAGAAAGATATAAGGAAAGATTCGGTCAACCGCTCCCGTTCGACCCTGAAGGGCCGGATCTCGGAACAGATGGCCCCGCTCCTGCCTGAATTTCCTTTCTCACCAGCAGATGCACGGTTCATCGGGAACCCGATCGATTTTGTCGTCTTCGACGGTTATACAAAGGCAAAAGACGAGAAGGCCGATGCGATCGATGTCGTGCTCGTCGAGGTGAAGAAGGGTAAAGGGAAACTGTCGAGAGAACAGTCCCTGATCAAAAAAGCGGTCGAGGAAGGGCGGGTCTCCTGGCAGACGATCGTGTTCGGCGATGAAGTAGCAGGAGAAGAGGTGTAGAGGCTCGTTGCTATTTTGAGTGAGTAGTAGAGAATTGAAGGGGACCACTCCCGTCAAACGAGACAGGATAGACGCCGCCGCCCCCGAAGGGCGCCCCGGCGGCGGTTCAACCTACCGGAAAATAACAGGAGTACAACAATTTTCGCAAATATGATTTATGGTTAGTGGGTCAGCCCGAATTCATCTTATCTGGATAAAACCCAGCGATGAAGCCCGGAATAGATAATTATCATGTGCCGGTTGTCTTCTTTGGTAACAGACGGCGATCATCTCATTTCACGTGCTTTAAAAATATGTTTTTCTCAATATTTGCTTGCTTGAGGATGGATAATAGCGTCCCAATAGCAATCTCGGAATGATTTGGGACGGTCACCAGACGGCGGGTTTTGGGATTCCAAAGATGGATATGGCTGCCTGTCTGCCGGACCGGTCTGAATCCAAAAAGAGCCAGAATCCTGATAATCTCATGAGCTGACAGCAGGGGAATTTTTGACAAGATTATCTACGTCGATGTCCAGGTAGGTCAGCTTATGATCCCGGGGTGTCAGCTCGACGAGGAGTTGGTAATGCTCTTCAAGCCCCTTCTTGAGGTTCTGCACGGCTTCATCTTCGGTCAGGCCCTGATCGGCCACATTCGTCAGGAGATCTACCGCCACGAAATATTTTCCTTCCTGGTGGACTTCGATGAGTGTTTTCATGATCGATACGATCTATCAGCTTGCGGAATTGATATTAATTTTTGTTACTCTTTTTTATTCCCCTTCTTCTTCGCCGGACACCCCGAATGCCCGTTCTCGATCCCGAGGTACTGGGCTCCCCACGTACAGAGCGCCTGCAGGATTGGGATCAGGGTCTTGCCGAAGTCGGTCATTGCGTATTCGACCCTTGGCGGCACTTCGGGATACACGGTCCGCTGTATGACCCCGTCCTCCTCGAGTTCACGGAGCTGCTTCGTGAGCATCTTTGCATTGACGCCCGGAAGGTCCCTCTGAAGCTCGCTGAACCTGAGCACCTTGTCCCCGAGCGCCCAGAGGATGAGCGGTTTCCACTTGCCGCCGATCACGTCGAGGGTCGCCTCGACCGTGCAGTGGTAGACTTTGCCGTTCTTCTCGAATGACATGGTTACCTCAATGGAAGTTGATTTCTTTTTGTATAGTATCTGCTATATATTCACTTAAGGTTGAATCTATCATAATGATTCAGAATACCATTACAGATTATTAGTATGTATGCTGCCTGTTTATGGCTTTCTCTCATTACATCCCGCACGGGCGGGAGGGGAAACAACACGATGGAAAAACAACAGATCGGAACGAATTTCTTTATCCCGATGCCGGTGGTCCTCGTCGGGACGCAGGTGAAGGGAACGGCGAATTTCATGGCGGTGGGCTGGATTATGCGCACGAATGGCAACCCTCCCATGATCGCCTGCGGGTTGAACAGCCACCATTACACCGTCCAGGGGATCGAGGAGACCGGGACGTTCTCGGTGAACATCCCTTCGAGCGGGCTCCTCGAAAAGACCGATTACTGCGGTCTCGTATCGGGCAGGAAGACCGACAAGTCCCATGTGTTCGATGTATTTTACGGAACGCTGGAAACGGCCCCGATGATCAGGGAATGCCCGGTCACCCTGGAATGCCGCCTCGTGCAGACCGTCTTTCTGCCGACGCACCACCTGTTCATCGGCGAGATCGCCGGGGCATATGCAGACGGGGCGGTCGTAAAGGACGGGAAGCCCGATTTTCAGGCCGTCGACCCGCTCATCCTGACGATGCCCGACAACCGGTACTGGACTTTCGGAAAATGCGCCGGCAACGCATGGAGCGCCGGGAACAAATTCATCGAGGGATAAAGCATGATGAAGGTTCTGGCGATAAATGGGAGCCCCAGGAAGGACGGCAATACGTCGATCCTCATCGGGTATATCCTTGCGGAGCTCGAAAATGTTGGGATAGAGACCGAAACATACCAGATCGGCGGGAAAAAAATTCATGGCTGTACTGCCTGTATGAAGTGCTTCGAGAACCGGGACGGGAGGTGCACCATCGACAACGATCCCGTGAATGCCATCATTGAAAAAATGATTGGGGCAGATGGGATCATCCTCGGTTCCCCGGTCTACTTCCTCGACGTCACCCCTGAGATGAAAGCGCTCATAGACCGTATCGGCTTTGTCTCGTTCGCAAATGACCGTCCCCTGAAAAACAAGGTAGGCAATGTTGCCGTTGCCGTCAGGCGTTCCGGTGCGATCCGGGCAGCCGACACGATGCTCCACTTCCTGCTCGCCAATGCGATGATCGTCCCCGGTTTCCCGGCGATCGGCATCGGGAGGGAGGTCGGCGACGTCGAAGGGGACGAGGAAGGGATTGCCAACGCAAGGATAGTCGGGCAGGGCATGGCCCGGGTCCTGAAGATCATGAGCCGGTGCGAGGGATAGGCACGGAAAGAAACGCACGATGCCGGAAGTATCCGGCATGTGCATGAACAATAATGACCAAAAAGTAACTGAGGAATGATTTGACATGACAACAATACTCGTCGACCAGGACCTCTGCACCAGGTGCGGGATCTGCTCGGCCGTATGCACGATGGGGCTGATCACCCCTGCCGATGAATATGCCCTACCCCGGCTTGCCGATGCAAAAGCCGGCATGTGCATCCAGTGCGGGCATTGCGAGGTCTCCTGCCCGTCGCAGGCATTATTACTGAATGTCAGGCCCGACGAAAAGGTGAGACTCCCGGCCGGAGCCGGGACCATATCATCCGAAGATATGGCATTCTACCTGAAGAAACGCCGGTCTGTCCGGCACTTCACTAAAGATCCCGTGTCGAAAGAAAAAATCCTCGAACTCCTCGACATCGCCCGGTACGCTGCGTCGGGAGGGAACGGGCAGCCGGTGGAGTGGATCGTCGTCCACGACCCGGAACGGGTGAAGAAGGTCGCAGGGCTCACCATCGAATGGTTGAAGACCCTCGTCGGTTCCGACCACCCGATGAGCGGTTACCTGCCGTTCCTGATCGCCGCGTGGGAGGCCGGGAACGACCCCATCTGCCGCGGAGCCCCCCACCTGCTCGTCGCAACGATTCCCGAAGGGAACCCCATCGCACCGACCGACGCGATTATTGCCCTGACCCACTTCGATGTCGCAGCACCGGCATTTGGTGTCGGCGTATGCTGGGCCGGGTTCGTCGCGATGGCTACCCTGGCCTACGAACCGCTCCAGAGGGAACTCGGTATCCCTGCGGGACGAAAGAGTGCCTACGCGATGATGTTCGGCAACCCGCAGTACAAGATATACGGGATCCCCCGGCGGAAACCGCTGCAGGTAACATGGAAATGAGATGGAACCCGGAATGAAATTCCCTGGTGAACGAGCATGGCTACCGTAATCGCTGTCAATGGAAGCCCGCGAAAGAAATGGAATACCGGAACGTTGCTCGAACATGCCTTGCAGGGTGCAGCGTCAACCGGGGCGGAAACAGAACTCGTGCACCTCTACGACCTTGACTTCAAGGGGTGCACGAGCTGTTTTGCCTGCAAGCTGAAAGGCGGGAAGAGCTACGGAAAATGTGCCCTGAACGATGACCTGACCCCGGTCCTCGACCGGATTGCCCGGTCGGATGCGATCATCCTCGGCTCCCCCATTTATTTCGGGACCGTTACGGGAGAGATGCGGAGCTTCATGGAACGGCTCCTCTTCCCGTACCTGGTATACGTCCGTCCCCCTGCGTCACTTTTCGAACGAAAGATGCCGACGGCGTTCATTTACACGATGAACCTTCCCGAAAACCTGATGAACGAGTACCAGTATCCCGTGCACTTCGCACTGAACGAGAACGTGCTGGCCCGGACCTTCGGGCAATGCGAGACCCTCTGTTCGTTCGAGACGCTCCAGTTCGAGGACTACGACAAGGTCTTCTTCGACTACTTCGACCCCGAAGAACGAAAGGAGCGGCACAGGACGGTATTTCCCAAGGACTGCCGGAAGGCCTTCGACCTTGGAAAACGGCTCGTGTCAGGAGGAAAGCCTTCCGGGAACTGAAATTCCCGGACAGGTTGCATTCATGGATATTTCAAAGCAATCCACAGACGAAGCTGCCGTGCTTCGTTTACTAATGCATGTGGCCGTGAACAAGCACGACGGTAATGGTCCGTTCGCTCCCGGACCGAAGTGCCTCTTCTCTCAGCTGCTCGCAGGACGTCTCCACGTTCTCTCCATTCCCGGCAACGATCTCCATGATCCGCTCTTTTTTAACGTAGTCGTGAAGGCCTCCCGAACTGAGCAGAAGGAAACGATTGCTGATATCGATGGAAATGAAATCCGCCATCTTCAGGAGATGGGGCTCGCCGAGGGTACGGGATATCATCTTTTTTAACCTCTGCTCCTCGCTGTCGCCCTGTAAAAAAATATCGAGGCTTTTCGTCTGACCTGCAGCGGGATGGTGTTGGGGAATACCGATGCTGTCGGAATCGATCACATACGCATTCCCCTCACCGGTATCGAGGATTGTGCTCTCCATTGCATCGTCGAGAAGACATGCACTGAGGTGCGTTGCATCCTTTTCGAAACCCGGCGACGTCCTGACTTTCCTTTCGATCCGTGATTCAGCGTCGAACAAAGCTGTTTCGAGGACAGCTGCCGGCGGCAGATCCATGGTCTTTACCGATCGGCGGAGGCTGTCGATTGCAATGCCGCTTGAGGAGATCGATCCCGGTAGATCGATGAGTCCTTCGGAAACGGCAAAGACATGGTATTTCCCAATCTTTTCAGCGCAATAGGCATCATTATTGGATCCGCTGCTCCAGCGATCCGTCAGGGCATAATAATGAACGTCGGCCATAGCCAGTGGAGTGTGATGGAGAATAATAATACTTTTCCTGTAAGAGTGAAATTTCCCTTTCCCGGCAAACCATATGCCCTGACCTGACCGGGGCCGGTTCATCATACCGGACTGCCGGATGCGAAACTTCAGAAAACCAAGTCCGGTGGTATCCCGGGAAAGGGTAATCCTTCAGGAATTCCCGGGTTCCGCCTTTGGATACGAATGTCCGTTTAAACCAACATACACCGCTGGCTGAATCCTGGTTCCACGTTACATTGGGGTGGTCGAAGGCGCTTTTGGGATTTATCGCCTCTGCATCCGGCCTTATTGGAGCGAGGGCGCTATGGAGTATTTCTTCAGATTTGAACTTCAAAAACAATTGAAATGGGTTCAGAGTATCTTCTTCCCGGCACCGTCGCCGGGTTTCACCTGGTAGATTTCAGTGATCTTCATCACGATCGCAGACTTCGGCGTGAGGCTGGGCCTGACTTCCTTCATCCACGCAACGTCCTGCATGAAGATCTCGTCGTCAGCGTGGATGGTGACCGGCCCCTTGATCTGGAAGCCGCCCTTCTCTCCCCACCAGGAAAGGGCCACCACCGGGTTCTCGGCCATGTTTTGCATGGTTTTTTTAAAATACTGGTCCGATATAAGCAGGGTTTCATTGTCGAGAAGCTTGAATGCTCCGATCGGGACGACGTTTGGCATACAGTTCTTCGACGATGTCGCAAGGAACAGGGTCCTTGTCCCGGTCAGCGATTCGCTGATCTCCATTGTCAGTGCGACCATTGCTGTTTCTCCGGATAACTATTACCCGACAAGGAGTATTAAGAATCCCGGTATTCTCTTTGAAACTGACCACAATACGAATGGATTCCAAGCTTCTCATAATTTTTCTGACCGGTTAACCAGGTAACCCCGGTCTTTTTCTTCATATATGGCCGAGGCAAACGATCGCCGAAGCAGGCGATCCCTGATGGTACATCAGGCACCTGACGAAAGAACTCCGGGTCTCATCAGATCCCCATTTTACCCGGGAGCCCCCGGGCCCAGGCCGCAATTGCCGCCCAGTCCCTGAAATCGCCTTCCGGCGATTTCACATTCTTCGTGATCCATTTCTGGAACCACGAGAGTCCCGACGGGTCCAGCCTCCCGGCAAACATCGCCTCAGAAACCGGTTTTAGCGGATCGAGGGCTTTATGGAGCGCCTTCTCCATATAAGCCATTGATTCAGGGTCCTTTTTCACCGGTGTCAGGCCAACGATAAACCCGGCCACCGGCAGCTTTGCGAGGCCTTCGCCCTGCCGCCTGACGAACTTCCCAAAGTCGGCGATCATTCGTCCCATGTACATCGGTCCGCCTATGACGATCCCGTCGTATCCTGCGAGTGTCGAAACGGTCGGCATCCCGAAGACTTCGGCCTCGTGCCCTGCTGCCCGAAGTTCCTTCCCGATCGCCTCGGCAATCTCTCTGGTCGTACCTTTTCTCGTTGTGTACGTTACGAGGATACGTGCCATAGTCTATCGATCGGGATTACGCACCGATCGCTATTAAAGAAGATGAAAACCGATCATGTCCCTGCCAATGTGCTCCACATGTGTCATGCGTCAGACTAATGCCTTATTAAACTCATGATCCATAGTACCACAGTCTTCAGAACAGCCGACAATATTCCGGGTCCCGATCGCATGTACAACGTACTCTACGTCGATGACGAACCGCCCCTTCTTGAAGTCGGGAAAATATTTCTCGAAAAGACATCGGAGATTAACGTTACTAATGCATTATCTGCAGCCGAAGCACTCGAAATCCTTAAACAGAATACTATAGATGCTATCGTTGCCGATTACCAGATGCCCGAGATGGACGGTATCGCGTTTTTGAAAAGAGTACGTCTGCTCTATGGCGATATCCCCTTCATCCTTTTCACCGGCAGGGGCCGTGAGGAGGTGGTGATCGAAGCGATAAGTAATGGCGTGGATTTCTATCTCCAGAAAGGAGGAGACCCGAGGTCCCAGTACGCAGAGCTCGCCCACAAGATAAAAACTGCAATCGTACGGAGAAGGGCTATCGAGAAACTGAAAAACAGCGAAGCAAGGCTCCGGCAGATCATCGACCTGGTACCCCACATGATCTTCGCGAAGGACCGGGAAGGGCGCTATATCCTTGCGAACCGGGCCCTCGCGGAGGAATACAATACGTCGGTCGAGGAACTCGAGGGGAAGTCCCAGGCCCAGTACCACAGGGACGGGAACGAACTTGAGAGGATGCTCGAAGACGACCGCGAGGTCATCGCGACGGGAAAGACAAAGGTTATTCCCGAAGAACCTTTTTTCGATGCCCATGGCAGGCATCGCATTCTCCAGACATTCAAGGTCCCCTTCCGCACTCCCGGTATCAACGAACCTGCAGTACTCGGTGTCGGTATCGATATCACCGAACAAAAACAGACCGAGCTCGAGCTCCGGGCGATCAACGAGCAGCTCGCTGCCGCACAGGAAGAACTGAGGGCGCAGTATGAAGCGCTCGTTGCCGCACAGGCCGATATCCTCAATCACCAGCAGCAGATAGAAGGAATCGCTGCAACGGTCCCGGGGGTGGTATATCAGGCCAATCGGAGGGCCGATGGCTGGATCGGGGTAACCTATATCAACGAACATGCTGCCGAACGCTTTTTCGGTTTTGACAGATCTGACAAAGACCTGTTCAGGTGGTTCCTTAATCATGTGCATCCCGACGACCGAAACCGGTTTATTGAATCCGTCGATAAATCGATGAAAAAGAACGAGTCCTGGAATTTCGAGGGGAGATTCGTAAAGCCATCCGGGGAGACGATCTGGTTCGAGGGAATCGCGGGCCTGGCATCCAGCGGTCCGGAACGGGTTTACTCAGGTGTCATTCTCGATGTAACTGAACGCAAAAGACAGGAACATATCATTCAGACCCAGTTGTCCCTTGGACTCAGACTGCAGGAAATTCATACTATCCGCGAGACCCTTGATGCGTGTCTCTCGGCAGCGATCGAGATATCAGGGATGGACTCCGGGGGGATCTATCTGGTCGACGATAAGACAGGTTCCTTAGACCTCGCGGTTTCCTCGAACCTGAGCGGGGAGTTTATCAGAGAGGTCTCTCATTATCCGGCCGATTCGGTCAATGCCAGGACCGTGAAGGAAGGAAAGCCCATCTACCGATCGGCAAAGGCAGCCGGTGTCATTCCGAATCCCGTCCAGGAACGGGAAGGGATTGCAGCAATAGGCATCATTCCAATTAGCTTCGACGATACGGTCTCTGCCTGTCTTAACATCGCCTCTCACAGCGTGAACGAGATTCCCGCCAGTACACGGATCGCCGTGGAGACTATTGCCACCCAGATAGGAGCTGCCATCGGGCGAATCAGGTCGGAAGAGTCGCTACAGGAACGGGAGCACAAGTACCGGGCATTGATCGAGACCACCCAGACCGGCTATGTGATCATTGATGACCTGGGCAGGGTCCTCGATGCAAACCCAGAGTACGTCCGCCTGACCGGGCATGCAGACCTCGGTGAAATTGAAGGACGAAGTGTCCTTGACTGGACAGCAGAATATGACAAAGAAAAAAACCAGGATGCGATCCGGCAGTGTTTCAGGGACGGTTACATCCGCAACCTGGAGATAGACTACACAGCTGCTTCCGGAGCCGTCACGCCCATAGAGGTCAACGCCACCGTGATCAGGTCCGGGGACTCTTACCAGATCCTTACGCTTTGCAGGGACATCGGCGACCGTAAAAGGGAAAAGAAAGCGCTCCTCGAAAGCGAGGAGAAATACCGGACGCTCGTAGAACATACCCAGGACGGGGTGTTTGTTGTGCAGGACAGGCGGCTTGTTTTCTTCAACGGGGCTTTCGTGGAAATGGCCGGTTATGATAAGAAAGAACTGATCGGATATCCCATTGCCGATCTGATCGCACCCGAGGACCGGGACCTTGTCCTCTCCCGCAATAAGGAAAGGCTCGACGGAAAACGGTTACCTGAATCGTACGAATTTTCCGTTCTCAAAAAGGACGGGATAACACGAGTCAGGGTGCGGATGCTCGTCGGATTGGGAACATTCGGGGGCCGTCCTGCGACGATAGGAACGCTTCACAACATCAGCGAAGATCGCCGGAGGGAGGAGGCATTGAAGGAGAGCGAGGAGCGGCATCACCTATTCACCGACAATGCTTCGGATATTATCTGGACGATGGATCTCTCCGGGCATTTTACCTATGTAAGCCCATCGGTCGAGAAATTGTGCGGGAGTACGGCCGAAGAAGTGCTTCGCCAGTCGTTTGACGATATACTCACTCCGGTCTCGGCTGAGATCGCAAAACATGCACTGGCGACCGGTCTCGAAGAGGTTCGCGATGGACGGCGTTTTTCCGATTTTCGCGGAGAAATGGAGTTTCGTCACAAGGACGGCAGAACGATCTCGATCGACGTGGCGACCACGGGAATATATAATGCCTCGGAAGAATTGACCGGGATCCTCGGCATCGCCCGCGATATCACGGACCGGAAACGTCTCGAGCATGCACTCGCTGAGAGCGAATTAAAATTCCGGTCTATCTTTAATAATACGAGCGAGGGGATCCAGATTGTCGGGATCACCGGGGAGGGCTTACCGGGGAAGTATATCGAGATTAACGATGTAGTATGCAGGATGCTCCAGTACAGCCGGGACGAACTGCTGGCGATGAGCCCTCTCGACATCGCAACTGAGCGTGAGGGCCTGGAACGGGCCCGCGAGGACCTGCTGGGGTCAGGGCATGCGACGTTCGAGACGACATACCGGCGAAAAGACGGGTCAATTTTGCCTGTCGAGATCAATGCCCAGGTCGCCACAATCGATGGTAAAAACGCGGCGGTATCGATAGTCAGCGACGTCACCGAACGCAGGCGGTCGGAAGAAGCCCTCAAACTTGCAAACCATAAACTCAACCTTCTTTCGTCGGTAACGCGTCACGATGTCCTCAACCTCCTCATGGCGCTGAAAGGGTTTGTCGACCTCTCTGATGAATGCGGCATCGATGAAAGGTGCCAGGAATTCCATCGAAAAGAGGAAGAACTGATTGCCCGGATCGAACGTCAGATCCTGTTTACGAAGGAGTACCAGGACATCGGCAACCAGGCCCCCTCATGGCAGAATGTACGGCAGTCTCTCGTGACTTCCGTCTCAGGGATCGACCTGGGCAACATCCGCCTCGATGTATGCGATCTCGATGATATCGAGGTACTCGCAGACCGGCTGCTCCAGAGGGTCTTTTTCAACCTGATCGAAAATGCAGTGCGGCATGGAGGGAGTGATCTCGGGAAGATCAGCATCTTTTCATGCCGGCCGGCAAAAAATCTCGTCATCGTCTGCGAGGATGACGGCGTCGGGATCCCGGCTGATGAGAAAGAAAAGATATTCGAACGCGGTTATGGCAAGAACAGGGGATTCGGGTTGTTTTTGATCAAGGAGATCCTTGCCATCACCGGTATTACCATCAAAGAGACCGGTGTCCCTGGGCACGGTGCCCGTTTCGAGATCACCGTACCGGAAGATGTATACAGGTTCCGTGAATTGCGCCCGAAATCCTGAACTGGGTTGCACGGGATCCCTGGTTGATCTACCCTGCATCGGCATCCGGCTGCCTGTATCGCGAAACATCTTGCCATGCCGGACGGTACTTCAGGAAAACCTTCCCGTTTTTGAATATCCGTGAACCGGTGAGTTCCAGGTCGATCTTTTTTACGTCCATGAACAGGTATTTACCGGCGCCCAGCACCACCGGGACGACGAGAAGGCCGTACTCGTCGATGAGGCCAAGGTTTGAGAATTGTCGCACGATGCTGCCGCTGCCAAGAATCCCTATGTCCCCTTTTTCTTTCAGTATTGCGATATCGGCAGGGTTGATTTCATGGACGACCCTGACATTCTTCCAGACGGCTCCGTCCTTTACCGGTTTCATGGTTTTTGAAAAAACGATTTTTTGAGCATTGTTCAGCACCCCGGCCGTAACGGGGTCGTTCCTGGTGGCATCGGGCGTCGGCCAGTAGGACGCCATCATCTCGTACGTCGTGCGGCCGAAAACCAGGGTGGAAGATCCTTGCGAAGACTCGGCTGCGAATAACCTGTCCTCTTCATCTGAATTCTTAAACCAGTCGATCTCGCCGTTCGGTCCTGCGAAATAACCATCGACCGACACGATGGTGAAGGAAGTAATTATCCCCATACGGTTTTTACTAACCGGCTGGAAGTTGATAAAGATTTAGTCTCCTCCGATAAGATAATGGAAGGGTTGCACTATAAACCGGTGATTCCGGGGAAGCAGGCCGGTACGGCTGGTATCGATGGTCGATGATATCCTGGTCCACGGGGGTGCCATGTCCACAGAAACGGGGAACCAGAACGGTTCTCGACCTTCGTCAGGAGAAGAGGATCTGCATACTCCTCCAGGGATCCGGTCTGATCACTGGCGGGACCCGCTCTGCCACCGGTACCCAGGTGGATGGCGCAAACGTGTCATCAATACCTCTTTCGCGTTACCTGTCGACCTTACTTCCGGTACTTTTTCCCTGCGGAAAATGCCTTTTCGACCTGTTTTCCGAGCCCGAAATAGGTGTGCTGGGCATACACGATCGGGTGTATCTTTTCGACGTCGGGTTTCCCGCCGGTCAGGCATGAGGCGTCGGCATGGATCTCCGCGACCTCCCCGATGTACAGCAGGTGGCTGCCGCAAACGACCGACTCGAACAGCGTGCACTCGATATTTACCGGACACTGTGCGGCCAGGGGAGCAGTCTTCAGTTTTCCGTAAAATGACTCAAAAACACCGGATTTATCTTCATGCGATCCTGACACGAGCCCGCAATGGTCGGTTTCAACGACCATGGTCTCTCCGGGGACGTTCAGACTGAATGTTTTGTTCTCTTCGATCCCCCTTGCCGTGTACCGTGCCTTGTTAATGGCAACGCAGACCATCGGGGGTGCCATGCAGGCGACTGTCGCCCACGCGGCGGTCATATAATTCGGCTTTCCTTTCACGTTCGCGCCAACCAGCAGGGTTGGCATGACACTCATAAACGGCATCGGGCCTATCGGGATTTTATCCATGGTATCCTCCGGGAATAGGTTATGTCCAACGGTGGGTTAATGGTATCCGGCCGAGGGTCCCTTGTCCTGCCAATGAGATAGCTGTGATAACTGTTCCAGTCACTGCTGGAACATATGACAGCCGACGACCATGAATAGACCCTGGTCGAGAGTACCGGTAACTGCCAAAAGCGGTACAGGGACAACCGCTCCTGAACTGTAGCCCGGGAATCATGTAAGAATTAAAATGCCCCGTCCATGAATTGGTGGGACACCGAAATGCAGCCTGGACACTCCTTTAATTATCCAGGATACAATACAACGATAATAAGGAGCCTGAATCTTCGTGTAGATCCTGAACGTCCCGGCTAGGCCGCATCCAGCGGTCTCTCCAATACTTGGGACATGAATTGAACCCGCTCTCTTTTATTCAGCCGGCAAGAGTGCTCACAAGGCAAAGAACAGGGCTTGGGCCCGCTCCCCGGCAATAAGGACATAATGCTATCGCCGCCGCATCTCCGTTGCTTCTGCCGGGCAGACCGATACGCAGAGTCCGCAGCCGAGGCAGGCACCGGGATCGTACGAGAAGATCCCGTTTTGAAGCTTTCTGGCCTCGAACATGCAGCGGTCGACACATTTCCCGCATTCTGTACAGCGCTCGAGGTCGGTTACGGCGATGTAATCAGACCGCGTTACCAGGTCCCTGCGGTCGAACTCTTTCAGTAGCCGGAGATCGTGACAACAGCATGAACAGCAGCTGCAGAGGGCGTATATGCGGTGCCCGGGCATGTAGAGCGTCAGGTGGACGAGACCGTGTCTATCGGCTTTGCGTAATACCTCCTCTGCATCAGGCAGGGAGATCCTTCGCGCCCTGTTTTTTTGAACGGCTTTGTCGCTGTATTCGTCGATTAAGAAACAGACGTCCCTCGGCTTGTCGCACCTGCCGTAGTGTGCCCTGCAGCGGCAATCGGTCAGTGCAAACGATTTTGCGTTTTCCAGGATCTGCAGGACCTGCCTGGTGGGCAGGACCCACTGGCTGGCAGCGAACGATTCCTGCACCGGGATTATCTTCGAGGAATAAGTGAAATCTCCCTTTTCCCGCCATCGCTCGTATTTATCTGCGTATTCCTTAAGGTGGTCGTCCAAAGTATATTCCTCAGGTTTTGAATTTTCCTAAACGGTATGCCCGGGGTCGAATTCATCATCTGCACGACTCATTCCGGGTAATATATGCCAAGCCTCCTGTTTGTCCATGACCTACGCATTATGCTTTCAAATGCAACACGGGCAGACCGGTTGCCAGGTACCTATTTATTCCGTATACTCTATTTGTCTGCCCTAACGAAAAATTTAGTCCGGCCGAGTCCTTGCCCTCATTAAAAATGCACCGTATGCGCAGCTGACAAGGCCAGCCCCGCAAATACCAGTAATACGATGACAAATATCCCTGTGTTGATAACGCTCTTCGTGGCCCGTGTCCGGATATCTTTGGCATGGAGGGCTTCGTAAAGGTGAAGGAACAGTGCACAGAGAAGGTAAATCCCATAGGTAAGCAGCATCATCCCGCATGCGAGCGGCCCCCAGTTCAGGCCAGCCGCAAACAAAGCAACGATGCCTATCGCGAGGTTTGCGTAACCGACCTCAAGCTGGAATTCCGGGTGGTCCTGTTGCCATCCCATCCTTGCCTGGTCTGAACGGTAAAAAACCGAATGCCTGACGAAACTGATAATCCCGACAACCCCGACCAGTACTCCCGCGGCTATGCGGTACGCGAGCCCGGCATCGACGAACAGATAGTAGATAGCGATAAAAATACCGGCCAGCGTCACGACCAGTGACGCAGAGAAAAGGAACGATGCTATTTTCGGATCTTCTTTCCCGGTAGCCATGTTTCTCATTTAAGGCTTCAACCTGAACTTATAAATTTTGACAGGATATTCATTCTTGTCACGTGCGGTTCAGGTTAGACTATCCTTTTCAAATGGTGGGATCCCGCTCCAATTTTTTCAATGGGAATGATATTATTGTACCATATCCGGCACAATGAAGAGGAAGTGCCAGGAGGGGACAGGTGTCTTTTTCCTTCTGTCAACAGTGTACCTGTCAGAGTTCCAGGCGGTAAACATGCCAGCCAAGCCGGGTCGCACCGATCGATTCGTAAAACCGGACAGCCGGGTCGTTCCATGCAAGGACCATCCAGTCTATCCTTCCGCATCCCCTTGCCAGGGCCTCGTCCCGGCAGAATTCTAATAGACGCTTTCCGAAACCATTGCCCCGGTGTCGCCCGAGAACGAAGATATCCTCCAGGAACAGGGTAGACCGGGCCAGAAATGTAGAATAGGTAAAGTAAAAAGTTACGTAACCGACCGGTTCGTCGCCAGAGATCCCCAGATAGCCCTCGAATTTCGGGGGATTTCCTGCTATATCGGCCTTGAGCCGCACCCGGGCGCCCGCATCCGGAGGATCGAGGTGTTCGTACTCCGCGAGTTGTTCGAGCAGGAACAGGAAATCCGGGAACGTCTCGTCTCCCACCCGTTTGATAATAAATTCCGTCATATCCGCAACCCCCTAAGAATTATTTTGGATTTTAAGGAAGATATGCGCATCGCCGAGAAGGAACTTAAACCAGAAGGTCAGGTAACCGCGGTGGAAGAAAAATCAGGCCTGCCCCTGCAAAACGTCAAGAACGGTGACCCGGGCCGGGACGGCCGGAAGGTCGGGCCGTGGCCAGTTTTTCCGTATCCTTGCCAGTTTCATATGGGCTGTCTGCACCTGTCTGCCGGTAAATCCCTTTTCCAGAGCAAGGTACAACCCAAAGAGTCCGAAAGCCACAGTAATGCTCCTGGTCCTTTGCCCGGCATGCTGGGCTTCATAGGTGTCGACCGCATGCTGGTGGATGAACTCTGGATCCTGTTTCGATACGGTATAACATGAGAGATGGCCAAAGAGTTGCCAGCATTCACCCGACGCTGAAAACCGGTCGGGCGGATCGAGATGACGATCGGGCAGTTCCAGGTGGCACCCGGGGCAAATGCTCATAATTCCCGATCACTGATATCATCCCTGATGTCATAAAACCGCGTTGATGCGGGAACCCCGGCATCTTTGGAGCTACTTCTTCTCATCGCGGGCGTTTTCATAGCTCGATCGAAGACATGGGAGATATCGATCGACGTCCGACAAGGAAAGGATGCGGATATGAATCCATTTTGTCATCTTCCGCCCGTGCCCTTCAAAATATCCCGCATGAGGATCTCCGAGCAGCCAGGCCTTTTCCTCGTCATCGAGCCTGGTCAGGATGATCCCTCCGGTCACAAGCATTGCAAAATACGTTTTTCCGAAGGCATATGCCGGAGAACCGAAAAGCATTTTCTTCACAACACCTGGCCATTCCAGGACAATCTCCTCGATTTTCAACCTGAGATCAGCTGATTCGGCTTCTGAATAGTAAGGCATGAACGAACCTCTGGCTGGCAGGTCCAGGGGAATTTTCCCGGTAACCTCGTATATCCATCCCTGATGAAAAATTTTTTCCCGGGGAAGAAAACCCCCCCGGGTCTCTGGAATGGTAATTTTCAGGGCAGCTGCACCCGGTTCTGTCCGGGTCCCGGTTTTCATGGAAAAATGAAGGAGGAATGGCAAAAAATGATGAACCCATCAAACGATCAGGTATGTCACCGTAACGGTCGCCGACACGGTGATGTCCCCGGCCTGGATCGGGGTCGTGGATCGTGACACGTCTGCAGCCATCGGGACCGCATAATTCTGGAATAGTACCGGCGTGTACTGGCTCCCGATGTCAACGGTCTTCACCCCAGTGATCCTGACGCCAAGTACATCTGCTACGGTCTGTGCATTGGCGGCAGCATTGGTGGTGGCTACTTTAAGCGCCTCGTTCCTGAGTACCTGGGCCTGTTCTTCCGAGAGGAGGAACTGGATTGAATTCGCCTGGTTGATGCCGTTCGCTACGCCGATATCGATCACAACACCCGTCTGGTTTACGTCGTGAAGGGTCACGGTCAGGGTATTCGAGACATGGTATGCCTTGATCTTCTGTCCCCCAGGGAACTTTGTATCGTCGTAGACCGGGTAAATATTGTATCCCGTGGTTTTCAGTCCGTCTTTTGGGATCCCGGCAGCTGTGAGTGCATCCATCACTTTTGTCATGGTCACAGCGTTCTCTTCCTGGGCAGCTTTCACATCGGCGTCCTCGGTCTCTACGGCAAGGGAGATCTGGGCACGGTCCGGAGTCCCGATCACCGATCCGGTTCCCATTGCTGTTATCGTGCGGTCGGTACTGACGGTGTCGGCCGCACATACGGTCCCGGTCACGGCGATTGCCGCAAGGATCGCAAGTGCGATGACGATGTATCTGATCTGCTTCATGATTAACACCAGATATTCTGCCGCGGGTCCGGTTAAGGGTTGCCTTGACTGCGAAAGATTTCGAAGTCATCGTCTGGGAATGCAGGGCTACCGGATTGGTGTGGAGGTTCCGGGCGACAATGTGGTAAAAAAGAGGCTGTCGGGCATACTATTTCACATCGCCTTTTTCTCTTGCGGCTGTTCGTTATTTCTGTCGACTGTCGATGGAATTAAGATAATCTGACACCCGGGGGCTCAGTCCCGCCGCTTTGGCGACCCGGTTGCGACAGAGATCGCACGGAACCGGCTGAATTGATTCCAGATAAACCCTGCCATGGATTCAATCAGGTTATCTCATCCTATCCAATCTGACCAACTGATGAGTTTAAAGGAACGAACACGACCATTGGTATCAGTCTCTTCAGGTCGGGTGAACTAATAATCCAACGATTCATTTTCTGTATCGTCGCATTACCTTTATTATTCAGCCGGATACTACATAGTCGCCGTAACCGTATTGGGCAGGATAGTGTGCAAGCACCATGAATACCAGTTCTTCGGGCCTGTCAGGAAAAGTCGCGATCGTAACGGGAGCTTCATCGGGAATAGGTCGGGCGACAGCCCGGCTCCTCTCAGATGAGGGAGTCAACGTGGCTCTGGTCTCTCGGACACGGGAAGCCCTCGAGAGACTTTCCCGGGAACTACCCGGTTCCAGGGCGTTTCCTGCCGATATGACAAAGATCACGGAAATCAGGAGAATGGTGACCGATGCCATGCAATATTACAGGAGGATCGACATCCTCGTCAACAACGCCGGAAGGGGATATGATGCTCCCGTGGAGATGATCGATATCGAAATCCTCCGATATATTTACGAATTGAATGTCATCGGGCCGGTCGTCGCCATGCAGCAGGTCATTCCGGTCATGCGGAAACAGGGTGGCGGGACGATCATCAACGTAAGCTCGGGCACAGCCCTGATGGATTTACCGGGAATGGGTCCTTATTCTTCGTCAAAGAAAGCCCTTGCCGGTATAAGCCTTGCAGCCCGCCAGGAACTCGAAAAGGACCATATCGTCGTCTCCGTAGTCTATCCCTATATTACCCGGACAGAATTCGAAAAGAACACGATCCTGGCGATCCCGGTCATGGGAGAAGGAATTGAACCTTCCGGGCCGTATCCCGCGGATTCCGCTGAATTTGTTGCGGCGAGAATCGTCGATGGTATCCGGAGCGGCGAAGCGGAGGTCTTTTCCCATGACTGGATGGCAAAACGTTCATAATAAGAATTTCCGGAGAAACCGAAAAGAAAGCACGAGTCGACTGCCCGGGCCAGGATCAGGAAATTCCCCTGGTGAACTCATCCGGTAATGCCCGTTCCTGCCCTGGTACGTGATTAATGCGATAAAAATCCTGCAGGACCGGGAATATCCTGATTTTAATCAGGTTTTATTCAGAAAAAAAAGTTCGGCCGATGACGGACTCTGTCCTGATGGTGAAATCATATGATCGGTGCTGGGAATCGGCCTGGTTGAGCAACCGCACCCCGGTTTCCTTTATTTCCCCTGCCGGGATCGGTGTCGCCCTGATGAACTGCACCACGATAATGTACCGGTTAATCCCGGTTTTTTTGGTATCTCTTCATCAGGCGTCCGGGCCACCGGGGAGAATATTCGACGTGAATCAGCAGATTTTTCCATCTTTTTACAAGGAGACCGGGCTTCCCCGAATTCCCGGGCTGCCGACCTCCATCTATAATGTATGCCGGTTCCGTAAGGCGGGCTCCTGATTTTGTTAGTCTCCTGTCAGCGGTGTGGAAGCACCCGATAAGGGACCGAAGGCGGCTGATATCGGAATCCTGTAATCAGGTTTTAATACCATGAGGGAGTCAGGAGCGTATGCAGAAAATTACTCCCTTCCTGTGGTTCGACTACCAGGCTGAAGAAGCGGTGAGGTATTACATTTCGGTTTTCAAAAACTCGAAGATTGTGCGTACCGTCCGGTACGGTCAGGCCGGTCCCGGACCCGAGGCACAGTGATGACGATCAACTTCCTCATCGAGGGCCAGGAATTTGCTGCCCTCAATGGCGGACCGGTCTTTGCATTCTCGCAGGCGATCTCGTTTGTCGTCAATTGCACAACGCAGGAAGAGGTGAACCGGTTGTGGACAACCCTTTCCGAGGGCGGGGAACAACAACCCTGCGGCTGGTTAAAAGACAAATACGGCATCTCCTGGCAGATCGTCCCGGCAGGCCTCGTCGATATGCTGAACGACCCGGACCCTGCCAGGTCCGAGCGTGTGATGAAGGCAATGTTGAAAATGGGAAAAATCGAGATCAAACTCCTCGAAAAGGCCTACACCGGTGAATAACACCAGTATCGCGAATAACGGGAAGCCCTGACCTGGCGCCCTCCGATTTCCGGTGACTTATTATTTCTCGATAAGAAACCATCAGGTAATACCATGCATACCATCATTTCCTTACTAAGGGGGATAAACGTCGGGTCATCGAAAACGGTGGCGATGGATGACCTGGTCTCTCTTTACCGGTCCATGGGCCTGAACAATGTTCGCACCTACAAAAGGAGCGGCAATATCCTGTTCGATTACCCATTGGCCGACCCCGGGAAGTTATCGCGCATGCTCGAGGAGCATATCAGCAGGACGGTAGGTTTCCAGGTTTTGGTAATCCTCCGAAACGACAACGACTTCCGGGAGATTATCAGAAATAATCCTTTTTCCGAAGGTGTATCACCCGACATCACGAGGCTGCATGTTACATTCCTCTCGGCCTTTCCTCCGATCGATGCGGTGACCGGAGTAAATGGAATAAAAGACCAGGTCGACAAAGTGAAGGTTATTGGAAGGGAGGTTTATCTCTTCTGCCCGGATGGCTATGGGAGGACGAAATTTTCAAACACATTCCTTGAAAAGAAACTGGGGGTTGCAGCGACTACCCGGAACTGGAAGACTGTGATTATGCTTGAGGAAATGGCAGGAAAAAAAAGCCCTGCTGGGAGTAGCGAGGATGAAGATGTCTGATATTGCCATTGACCGGCTCTACAGTCAGCAGTTGGAGAAACCCAATCAAACGAGTCCTGAAGGATTGGTTTCCTACATGGGGGCCATCCAGGCCCAGGACTTTACCGGTGCGAAGTGGTCGGTTGGTCTCCGTCTTCCCGGGAGTAGCGATGCTGATATCGAGGCGGCGCTCGGGACCGGGGCTATCGTGCGGACATGGGCATTGCGAGGGACGCTGCATTTTGTTGCGGGCAGGGATATTCACTGGCTGCTGGCGATCATAGCGCCGTATGTGATCAAGAGAAACACCCGCAGGTACCGGGAACTCGGGCTCGATCCGGGGACACTCGACAGGAGCAACGGAGCATTGTCAGATGCGTTGCAGGGGGGGAGACAATTGGACCGCCGGGCTTTACGTGCTCTTCTCGAGGAAAACAGTGTAAGTACGGAAGGACAACGGTTTCCCTATATGTTACAACGGGCCTCGCTTGACGGAATTATCTGCCAGGTTGGCATGCGCCGGAATAACCCTGTATTTGCACGGATCGATGAGTGGCTCCCGAAAGGCGGAATATCAGGATCTTCTGGAGGGGCCGGGGAACTCGCACGGCGTTATTTCATGAGCCGGGGTCCGGCCACACTCCAGGACTTTGTCTGGTGGTCGGGACTCCCGGTCATGGATGCGCGGAATGCGCTCGAATCGGTGAAATCGCAGTTTATTACGGAAACCATCTTTGGAAAGACGTTTTGGCGCACCGGCAATCAACCTGCAACCCCCAAAGACCAGCCTGTGGCGTACCTGCTTCCGGGCTTTGACGAATACCTGCTCGGCTACAGGGACCGTTCCATGTATCTCGAAAGGCTCGGTGGAATGATGCCGGCACCTGTAAACGGTGTCATGGCGCGAACCATGGTGACAGCCGGGCAGGTCGTCGGGACATGGAAACGGGCGTTTACGGGAGGGTCTGTTGCCGCCGTCCCTGACCCGCTCGTTCCCCTGTCAGGCGACGAACGTCGTGCTTTTGCCAACGCGGCAAACAGGTTCGGAGAGTTTCAAAAAGGCCTGCAACAGGGGGATAAAATGTTACAATGAGCTTTCCGGGTTACAATTATTCGGGGCCTCCTCTCATGTCACCAGTCTTTTTTCATTGCTTCCTGTCTGCGTACCTTTGGCATTAGTTCGATCGCATATCGCAGCGCGGTCCTTGGCATCTCTTTTTTGTTTTTTTGGATGTAGTGAAAGACGGCATCTTCGTGCTTCCTGCTCGCCTCCTTGAGCAGCCAGCCATATCCCTTCCTTACCATGTCGTCTTCATCGGTAAGGAGAAGATCGGCTATTTCAAGCGCATTATCGAGAAAATGTCCCCGTTTGGCGGGAATTATCAGTGATACTGCGGAAGCGCGGCGCACCCACCGGTTTTCTGATTTTGTCCATCCCTTGAGATTTGCAATAAATTCAGGGAACACCATAATGAAGTCCCCCATGGTGTGGTTGCAAAACCCGTCGCACATGGCCCAGTTCGAGATATAGGTATCAATCCAGCGTTCAAAAACAGCGAAGTCCCCTGGTTGAAAACGGTCTTTGAGGTGCGGCACCCAGTTGGAAACCACAAATGCCTCCTCCATGATCTGGGAGCGGTACAGCTCCTCGCAGAGCCCGAAGATATCTTCTTTATTCCTCGATCTGATATCCTTCCAGTATTTTTGGGCAATCTTTCCAACCTTAGCGGTTTTCACACCATAGCACCGGATCTCCTCCTTGAAAAACCGCGAAGTGCTTTGTCTTGTGGCAGGGTCTGCATTGTCCAGCAGTTCGTTCCGTATCAGTCCGATTACCGGATCCATAGTACCATGGGGAGGGTGAATGGGAAAAAGATCCCGATCTTTGGTATGCCGGTGGTCGTCAGGATCTACTCGTCGGACTTTTTTTGTAAAGCGATCATCCCTATCCTGAATTGGTGAAGTTCGGCCTGGCCAATACCGGCCCTGATCGCGGGGTCATTGTCAAAAATCCGCCGGGCCTCTTCAGGTGAATCTTCGCGAAATACGATGATCCCGATCGATCCATCGGTCGCCGCTCCGCCGAGGATTATTTTTCCCCTGTCAAAGAGGCCCTTCGCGTACAGGAAGTGCTCGCCCATTGCCGTTTTTTCCGCAGGAGTCATAGTTGCAATAAAATTTTCACGGTTCGGGCGTAAGGTCATGATGTACGTGGAATTCCCGTCCATAATGAGACGAAGGGAGCCGATATGATAATGATTTCCTGAGCCCTGGGCAGGCGGAGAGGAGATCTGACCGATCGGATGAGTATCCCGTCCGATACCAACTGATTAAAAAAAAGCCCGATCGAATCCCGCACCCGAAACTAAAATGCCATGATCAACGGGGAGATTTGGATGATCCTCCTCCTACAGGTTGATATGCACGACTTTCGCGGGGGGGAAGCCATTGAAGTACGTCGAGGAGGCATGGGAGTATGCGCCGATGTTCTCCGAATAAACAAGGTCGTTGAGTTCCAGCACCGGCAGTTCGGCAGAATTCGTAATGGTATCGAAGGCATCGCATGTCGGGCCGAATACGGCTGATATCTGAGTGTCCCCCTCTTTAAAGGCAAGGACCGGATAATTCGTGTGATCGAACACCTGGCCCGAGTACGTGTGGTACACCCCGTCGTTGATGTAGTATGAGGGTTTTCCGTCTCGGAAGGATTTGCCGATCACCTTCGCGACGAGCGTGCAGGTGTTGGCTACCAGGAAACGGCCTGGTTCGGCGAGGATTTGCATGTCAGGGGGAAAAATCCGTTTAATTTCCACATTTAATTTCCGCGCAAGTATTTTGAAGGATTTTACCTCAGGGTGGTATTTTACGGGGAAACCGCCGCCGATATCGAGGATCCGGATCTTTTTCCCGGTCCTTGTCTCCGTCTCCCTGATAATGCTTGCAGAGAGCTGGAGAGCCTGGACGTAGTTATCGAAATTCGTGCACTGGCTGCCAACGTGGAAACTCAACCCTTCCACCACGAGGTCCATGGAAAAGGCATCAGAGATCAGGTCGACTGCTTCACCGGGATCGGCCCCGAATTTGGAGGAGAGTTCCACGAGCGAACCGGTATTGGGCACGCGCAGCCTGAGGACGAGACCGGCATGCGGTGCGTAGTGCTTGATCTTCTTCAGTTCCTCGCGGTTGTCAAACGTCACCAGGGGTTTGTAACAATCGAGCGCCTGTAGTGTCTCTATCGGTTTTATGGTATTTGCATAGATTATCTTGTCCCAGATCCATTCCTGCCTTTCGAGGTCGGGCATATCTTTGATATTTTCGTAGACGATCATGAACTCGGGCATGGATGCTACATCGAAGCTGCACCCTTCTTTAAAAAGTGTCCTGACAATCTCCGGGTTTGAATTCGCCTTTACGGCATAGTATACCTGGACATTCGGCAGGTGTTCCCTGAATTCACGGTAATTCTCGCGGATCATCTCGTGATCGATAACGAACAGGGGAGTCCCTTCCTCAAAGGCGAGTTTCCGGAGGAGTTCCTTTCGTTCCGGACTCATGTGGTGGACTTCGTCGCATATGTCCGTCTTTTGTTTTGCTTTCCCAGACCCGTTCACTCTTGTCATTACATGAGTAATCTGCCCCTCGGATAAGAAGTTTTTCCAGGTGCAGAATCTGATGTCCCCATCAACGGCCTCCCTGGTGATATTCGGATATACCGGACCGATCCCTTCGCATTCGTTTAAAAAAATTCGCTGTTTGTCCTGTCCGGCTCTTCCCTGCCCTGGTGGATTACGCATGCATCAAAGAAAACGAAGGAAAAAAAAAGGAAATGAGGAAAAATGAGAGAAAACAGAGGAAACAAGATAAACAGTCCTTTCAGGCTCTGCCTGAATATCAGCCAGACACCGGTATCTGAAAATGGGAGATTGATTGGTGGAACGAGCAGTAAATTACATAAAACCCCCGATCATTACTAAGGTGCCGATATGTCGAAAATTGCCGTTGATTCAGTTTTTCACGCCATGTTCCTCCTCACCGACCTCCGGGTGATGCTCCGCGAGACCGCTCCTTCACACGAACTGGACGATCAGCAGCGTGAAACGGCAGGAAAGATCCTTGGGTCGATCCGGGATGAGGTCGCGATGATTGAAAAGGAGCTCCTCAGATGAAGTGCGCTCCATCCCTGGAGGCACGCGATGTCGATGAGAACCTCATCAACATCGACCCGATCCAGGTCGGAGGCCGCCTCACTTCCGATGCGATGAAAGCGGTGATCGCATGGGGCGACGGATATTCTGTCTGCGATAATTGTCGCAAACCAAACCGCCTCGATATGATAAAAAATCCCCCGATAGAACAGTTTCACCACGACCTCGCCACGTTCCTGAATATGGACGAGGCCCGGGTCGTTCCTGGTGCGCGAAGGGGGTTCCAGGCAGTTTCGGGGACCTACGTCAAGAAAGGAGACCCGGTCCTCCTGACGTCCCTCTCGCATTATACCGAATTCCTTGCGATCGAAGTGAACGGAGGGATCCCTCTCGAAATCCCGAAGAACCAGGGGAATATCATAACAGCCGATGCAGCCGCGGAGAAGATCGATCTCGTGCTTCGGGAATACAAACGCCCGCCCTCGCTCCTCTTTATCGACCACTTCGATTACCAGTTCGGGAACGAGCATGAAATCCTGGGAATCGCAAAAGCAGCACAACAGAACGATATCCCTGTCATTTATAACGGTGCATACACGGTCGGGATCAAGGAAGTGGACGGAAAGCAGCTCGGGGTGGATTTCGTTATCGGTTCAGGTCACAAGAGCATGGCTGCACCGGCACCTTCAGGAGTCCTTGCGGCGACGAGGGAGCGTGCTTCGGAAGTATTCAGGACCACCGGGGCGAAAGCAGATGTGACAGGCAGGACGTTCGGCATCAAGGAAGTCGAGATGCTCGGCTGCACGCTCATGGGGGTAACCCTGATCGGGATGATGGCATCGTTTCCCCATGTAAAGGCCCGGGTCAGGCATTGGGACCGGGAACTTGCCAATGCAAAAATAATTATCGATGCGCTCCTTTCAATCGAAGGGACGAAAATACTGTCGGAAATGCCGAGAAAACATACCCTGACCCGCGTCGACACGACGTCATCCTTTGACAAAGTTGCGAAAACGCACAAGAAACGGGGCTTTTACCTGACCAGCGCCCTCCGTGAGCGGGGTATAGGGGGGACCATACCGGGCGCGACGAGAGTATGGAAATATAATTCTTATGGCATGACCGAAAAGCAGGCCCGGTATACCGCGGATGCCTTCGTGGAGATCGCGAGGGAGAACGGGTTGGCATAAACACCAGGGCCTCGCCGTGCCCGGCACAAATGTCGGGTACTTCGAGGCTCATCATGAGAATCACGTCATCTCCTGGTGCCCGGCTTTGGGTCATCTCCCGCAACAAGCTCTTTTTTTACGACTTTCAGTTCGCATGTCCGGTCTCCCATGCACATGCTCCTGACGAACCTGAGGGTATAACCCGGGTTTAAGGCTTCCACGGATGTGATTGCAAACGTCAGGCACCTCGAGAATATGGGTCCTGTCCTGCCCCGGACTTCCATCTCCCGAAAGACGAACGGGCACCGCGTAACCCTGAGCACTGAACGGTCTTCTGCAATTTTCAGGGGTTCGATGGCGTAGTCAGCGGAAAAGAAAATTGTCGCGATGGTTTTCAGGGCTTCTGCGATTTCAGGCGCTGTATTGAGCGGAAGCCTGAGTGCACCGGCAACATCCTTCGACTGTTTGCCGATCTCGATCCATATGTCCTGCTCGAGCTCATCGTATTGCTCTCCGATGCGTTCCCGGAACACGAAATCATACATGACAGGGAGCCTCGATGCGAGCCGGCTTGCGATCTGCCATTTGGTCGAATCGGGGATCTCGTTTGGGTCCATGGCATGGAGTTCTACGGCAGGATTAAAAAATCAACCGGCTTATCAGCCACCCTTATGAGACGTTACCGGGTCAAGGAGCTGAACCGGATTTTTGTCGTAGATCCGATACCGTGGCCATCCTCTGCCGGTCGCGATCAAAGACCCGAGGGTGAGACTCCGTTAATGCGGGGAAAAAAATAGCGGGTTTCTGGTTGTCGGGTCCTCCGGTCAGATTTCCTTCCGGAGCAGCACTGCACCCGCAACACCGAGCGCTGCGATCGGAACGATGAGGTCTGACGGAGCCTTTGTGGGTGCCGGGGAAGGACCCGGGGTGGACGGCATAGCCTGCCCGCCCGGCGTGGACGGAAGAGTAGTTACGCCAGGCACCTGGGGTGGGCTGCCTGCAACAGCCTGGTTCACGTGAATGGTAAATACCGAAACCGGCTGCAACCCGACCATTCCCGACATTCCCGGGCACGTATCTGAAAGTGCCTGGCCTTTCACAAAGCCGACCAGGACGCTTGAGTTGTCGTTCCTCCCGTTGTAGAATGCTGAACCTCCGGGCAGGAGGCTTTTCCGGAGGACCGGGATCGTGGTGCTGTTAAGCGTGATATTCGCATAACGGGCATTACAGACCGACCCGGTGCAGTTGCCGCATTCCGCTGCAGTTTCATAGGAGAAATAATAATCCGATGCAAGTCCGACAGGCAGCGAATCCGGGTCGCCGACGATATCGGTCGCAAGCCAGTTCTCAATCCCTGGAGTCGGGAAAATTTTTGCAAGCCCTATCCATATCCCACCCGGGCCCCCCATACTGGTCGCGGCTACCTGGTCGCCGGCCCTGAACACACCGAATGCCGCTGGATCGGGAACGGTTCCGGTAAGGTTCGATACGGGAACCGGTAACCAGGAGCAGTTCGGCTTCGCACCCGAATAATTGCATCCGTACTGGTACCCGGCACTGATGGTCATGGTGCCCCCGCTCTGGTTTACCGAGAGGACCTGGCCCCGGTATGCGATCTCTTCGACGGCTGCGCCTGCCGGTACCGTAACGATCGCGACCAGTGCCGCGACAAGGATAACGATGAAAATATCCAATTTTACCTTCATGATGACACAACTCTCCCCTTTTTCGAAGCCCGGGAAAACGAAACCCGGGAGTATGATGAATGGTATCGCCGGTGCCGGTTAAAAACCAGGCGATGTTATCCGGGACCCCTTGATATCCCCCAGAAACAGGAAAAATGACGAAAATGATCCTGATAAGCCAGGTGAGAAGGGTAAGACAAGGGAATCATCATCTGCCGGGTGGATTTTCGGGTCCCTGAAGAGAAGGATCCTGTAAAAAAAATGATATCGGGCCTTCACCGGCTGAAACTGAGCTGGTTCTGGAGGTTGTCCGTGATCGTCAGGGAATTTCCGTTGACCGTGTAACTCGTGGCCTTTCCGAGGATCTGGAGATAAGTAGTTTCAGTGCGTGCGACTGATTCACAATACTTGTTCGATACGACCATGTTTCCGACCGTGATACCCTGTCCTGAAGAGAGCACTTTCCCGGTAAGGGTATACGGTGCGTTGTAATTATTGCAACCCGAATACCCGTTCAGGGTTGCTGTATCGAAGGTGACAAAGATCTGCGGGCCGGTCGGGAACGTGAGGGCGGTCCCTCCCTGGATGTTCATCGCTTTCAATGTCCATGTCCCGATCAGTAAGGGGTCTGAAACAGGGATCGGGGAAGGCGTGACTTGTGAAGATACCGCAGGCGTCGGCGCCGGGGTGCCTGGCATGAAAGACGGTGTACCGGTGCAACCGGCCCCGAGGACCAGAAGGACAAGCGAAATCAATACAAAAACGGTCAATAATTTCATGGGCGAAAATTCGGCACTAATCTTTTTAAAGGTTTTTATCAAACGCCCCTGCTGACTCCCGGCCCGATTTACCAGACATTTCTGCACAAAGAATCGAATCTACCGGATGTGGCTGATATTTCGGATTTCCCCCGGATACACGGGCGAGGCAGATATTTCCGGAATGTCTGAAATGCCGCCTTTCAGGCCCGCATGACCAGAATCCGGATATCCCGGATCAGGGAATTGTCCTGACTATTTTCTCTTTATCGAGTACCCGTGTCAGGGCACGGGTGATGAGGATCATGACGAGAGCCAATCCGAGAAATACTCCTTCGGCAGACCATGTTATCGCAAAACCCGGTCCAACCAGTTCCCTCGAGAAGCTGATAAGAAAGATCAGCCCGAATATGACGACAATGTTGATGATCTGGTTCTCACGCATGCCGAGCAGGAGCTGGACAAAACCCAGCAACCCGACGGCCGAAGCGATAAATGCTGGCACCACGATGGCCAGATGAACGATGATTGGCCCCGGCGGCAGCGAGGTCTCCCCGGAAATGACCGATGCAATCCCGATCATCAGAACCGATGAGAACAGCGTGAGGATGTAAGCCGGCACGAGTACTCCGAGGACTTTACCGAGCCATATCTCACGGAGGGGGAGAGGCCCGGCAAGAAGCGTCTCGATCGTTCCCTCCTGTTTCTCGCGGAGAAATGTCTGCCCC
Source organism: Methanoregulaceae archaeon (assembly GCA_035505975.1). Lineage (GTDB taxonomy): Archaea > Halobacteriota > Methanomicrobia > Methanomicrobiales > Methanospirillaceae > CAIKOD01. The sequence goes on along the minus strand of DATJQJ010000025.1, from coordinate 87,508 downwards.
GAGAGGAGGTACCCGATCAGCACCCCGGTCATGAGGCTCAGGGAAACGAGAAGCGTATATTCCTGGCCCGGAGAGACCCCTGACGTTGTCATGATGACCGCCGGACCTGAAACGAGACCGAATATCAGTGAAAAAATGACCGCCGAGATAAGCAGCTGAGGGTTATGAAGGAAGAGCCTGATCTCCTTCCTGGCAATCACGTATCTCCCCTTCATGACCCCCCGCCTCCCAGGCCAGTGACGCCAGCCGTGCCTTCGGATGGTTTATCGCCCTCTGCCTGCCGGACAGTATCGAGGTAAATGTCCTCGAGCGACCGCCTCTTTTTCATCATTTCCTCGACGACGACTTCCCGGGCTACCAGTTCCCGAAGCACGGGAAATCCCGAATCGCCGGACAGGAACACGGTCAGATGCAGGTCGTCCAGTCGCCTGATCGGTCCTGCTTCCTTCATCTCCGACAAAATCCTGATGGCCTTTGTTGCTTCACCCTCGTCGTGGAGGGTGATTACGATCTCTGTCCCCTTATCCCCGGTCCTGAGACGATCGATGGTGTCGTACGCCCTGATCGTCCCCTGGTGGAGGATCGCGACCTTCGAACAGACCCGGCTGACCTCGTCGAGGTTGTGGGAATTGAGAAAGATCGTCATCGACCGTTTCCCGGACAGGCCGAGAATGAGGTCGTGCACCATGCGCTGCCCTTCAGGGTCGAGACCAGATGAAGGTTCGTCGAGGAACAGGATCTCGGGGTCGTGGAGAATGGCCCGGGCAAGACCGAGTTTCCTTTTCATTCCGGTTGAAAAGGTACCGACCAGGCCGTCACCCCGTTCCAGAAGACCGGTAAAAACGAGGAGTTCTTCGACTTTTTCTTTGGGATTCCTGATATTATACAGGTCTGCATAAAACTGCAGGTTTTCCCGCGCACTGAACCGTTCGACGAGCCCGTTGTTCTCGAACAGTACCCCGACACGGCTCCGCACAGGGTCGGCGGTGTCGAGCGAGTCTCCAAGGACAAGCGCCTCCCCTGAATCGGGTCGTATCAGGCCGAGGAGGATCCGGAGCGTGGTGGTCTTTCCCGCACCGTTCGGTCCGAGAAATCCAAACACCTCCCCCCGTGTCACGGAAAAACTGACGCCATCGAGAACCCGGGAGCCGTTGAAATGTTTCGTTATCTGGCGTACGTCGATCACGACATCGTTATCCATCGGGCCCGGCAGCCTCCCTGGGGAGCTCACGTGTGTCTTTTCGTGAATAAATAATCTGCATAACCTGCATTTACACTATAAGCAGCGCTATCTGAACAGATAAAGAGAACCGAGATGCTGGCCGGGGATGAAAACAACCAAATATGAAGAGGCAATCATAAGGAAACGGGCAGACTCCTTTGCAGGCCTGGACAATATAACAGAATAGTGAATTGGCAACGTTCATTGCGGGAACCTCCTGGTTGGGCCGAAGTCCCATTTGAATGCAAAAGGAGTCGCTCATCTGTCAGCGAGGAATTATGAAAAAAAGCTATCAAGACCCCGGCCCGCTCGCGGACAAGGCGGACGGGGAGAGCGCAGTGCTCGCGGATATCTCCTCGATGCCTGAACCGGATCACGCCATTGCCGAACGTCTCCACGCCATCATCAAAGCCAATGCCCCGATCCTCTCGCCGAGGCTCTGGTACGGGATGCCCGCTTATACCAGGGAAGGCAAAATCGTCTGTTTCTTCCAAAGTGCCCGGAAGTTCAGAACAAGGTACGCGACGTTTGGTTTTCAGCACGAGGCGAACCTTGACGATGGTGAGATGTGGCCGGTCGCCTTTGCCCTCAAGGAGATAACCCCAACCACTGAGGCGAGGATCGCTGCTCTCGTGAAGAAAGCGGTGAGTTAATGAATTGTGAGATCGGCACCGGATTGGGGTCGACCGCCGGTCCCGTTCGATGAAACCCATCCTGTCGAAGTGACACCTTAAGAATGAATGAGGATGTTAACAGAGCACACAAGCTTTAAAATCAGAATCTATCAGACAGGCAGCGACTGCAGAACGGGACTTTGCGCGTGACATGGGCTGCTGTCCCGCAATTATGGCAATAAAATCCGTTACTGTCAAGAACCGGCTGCCCTTTCTGCCTGTTCTGGCAGTGCGTGCAAAATGGGGCCGTCCTCCGGTAATCCATCGGGGAACCACAGGTGATGCAGTAGCCGCCGCCCCCGAGTGCTTCGTGGAAAAACCTGGTTAAAAATCCAGTGCCGCCAGGGGCCGCCCTCTCCTCTTCTCTCTCATCAGGACGACCTGTCGGACCCGATTTTCGTTGGGAATCGGAAAAATTCGTCTGGAGGCGACTTTCGGCTTCGATTGCTGCTATCGCGTCGCAGGCGGAGGCAAACATCTTTTCATCGGCTGTTTCCGAGAACGAGACCCCGAGATCGAAAGGTGATCTCCCTGGTGATTCCAGGAGGTTGTACGAAGTGATGATGCCGGATGATTCGTTCATGAATAGATTTGTGCGCAGGAGTTCGCATACGAACACCCTGATATGCGGGCATTCCTTTAATATGGCAATTTCCGACGGATCTCCTACGATGAAGCGATCTCCGTAATATAACCTGATATCAGGGAGCCCGTCTCCACTCCTGACCCTTTGTATGAGGCTTGCAGGCAGGGTGAGGTCCCGGCTGGCCAGGGACAGGGATCGCCCGGATCCGGTGATAATCCTGTCGACAATCTCCCTCATTTCATCTCGACGGACAAGCGTTGCCATCAGGGACATTTGGTATCCACTGACGATTAACGTTACCGGGATGATACCCGATTCAAGGCAGATTTTTACCGGCGAATACTGGAAAGAGTGAAAAACCAGACGTCAGTTCCGGTTATTGTCCCATAACCCTGCCTGGCGTGACAAAGACCTGCGGGCCCGGGTTTCCCTGTACACCCTGCGCCAGGGAACCCGGAGTCTTCCGATAATACCGGGACAGATGGCCATCTTCCCAGCCTTCTCACGTCCGGGAAGCCGACGACCTGCAGGATTTTCCGGGGCGCCAGACCTTCATGTCAGGCTTGGTCGATTCTTCCCGGTCGTCATCCCCGCTGCGGTACCTGATCTGGCGTGCGTCCTTGAAATTCCATTCCTCCCTGATCAGGGAGCGCTCCCTGAGTTTCTGGAGTGCGTACCTGACCGTTCTCGGGGGAAGTCCGGTCAGTTTTCCTATCTCTTTATGAGTGAGTGCTTCGCCTTTCGAAAGAAGGGAGTGCACTAGCAATGCTGAAGGTGGCAACTTCATGGTATCTTCCTTTTTCTCGTGTCCTGTGCGGTGGCAATGGCACAGGGCTGTTTGTATACCGGAACATCTATCGACATGCATAAAATATTCACACGATATCATGAGTTCATAGCTCGAACCAGGAGGTTCAAAACGGACTACCGGTTCCGATGAAGACCTGGCCGGTAAGATCGCTTTCAAAAACCAGGGATTTTTGTACGAAGATGCGTCATCGACAGAAAATTCTTTAATTTGCGAGAATGAAGGTGTACAGAATGGTAAAGAAATCAAAGACGGCACCCGAACAGGAGCCGATGAAACTGTTCTACATATTCTACAACCAGGAACGGTGGGATAACTGGCTCTCCCGATTGAGGGAATCGAATTTTGATGTGGTCGAAGGGAGCGACGACATGCCCGACGGGTTCCAGGCCCTTTATAATTTCGGTCAGGACATTACCCTCTCGGTCTTGAAGATCATCAGGTTGCACCAGAACCAGCGGTTTTCATTGGAAGAGACATATGACAAACTCGACCATGTCGAGAAGATCATCATGTCGGAAGCACCGCAAGACGCTATCGAGGAAGTCGTCGAATCTCTGCAACTTTCGATGCTTGTCCTTTTTGCGTCCTGCAGGAAATTCCTCCAGGGGGATTACCGAACCGATATCAAAGTCCTCGTAAAGGAGGGGCGCAAACTTATCGACGACGACATGGAGATGGCACTTGGTGTTGCCGCAGAAATCGGGGCGAACGTCATCAACGGGGCCACATGCTGCAGTAAATATGTTAAGGACGACATCGACCAGCCGACCCTTTTTGACGAGTGGCTGATCGAGGTCGAGACAATGAACGAGGCTATGTCGTCGCTTAAAAATTTTGATGAGGAAGCCGGAGAAGCGACGTGATCGCCGAGAAGGCACGGTTCCGGAGCTCAAGAAAACTAGAACGCCTGGTCGGATACCGGCTGCCGGTATCGGCCTTTCACGGGACAACCCTCGAGGCAGTCTCGGTAAAACTTAATTTCGATCACCTCGACCCGGCGGTACGGTCCCAGATGCTCGCATTTTTCGAAGATTTCCTCCGGTGCCGCTGCAGGGAGTCTCCATTATGCGATTGTCCCGCGAGAAAATTTGCATCCCTGATCATCGACCTCCGGGAACGGGGACTCGATCACCGCCAGATAAGCAGTCATCTGCTCGATGAATACGGTATCGAGATCTACCCGGCCGATATCCTCTCGTTCCTCGAAGATTCCGTGCATGTCCTCGAGGCGGTCCGGGATATCGCCGGCCTTGAAAAAAGGGACCACCTGCAGGCAAAAGCAAACGAACATATCGGTCTCATCGCCCGGTAGGCCGAAGTCCGTGCCGGCGCCAGGTATCAGGAGCGAATACCTCTTCTAACATTACTCCGATAACTTCTCCGGAGTTGCACAATGCCAAGGGTACTCGATGAGCATGATCTCGTGATATTAAGAAAACTGGCCCCCGAATGTGAGGAGATGATCTGTTCCGGATCGGGAGTAGAATTCCGTTCGCTCCTCCCTCCTGTTGCCAATCATTATGCGAAGAATGAGGAGGACTTTAGGGAACGGTTAAACCGCCTGGACAACCGGGACCTGGTCTATCTCATAGAAAAGATGCGGTCGGGCGAGGAGAGCGTTGCCTGTATCCCTCCGGAAATGGCCGAGGTCCTCATCGACGTCGTCAACCTGCGGATAGGTAAACCGGAAGCCGGGGAAGTCCTGAATATCTACATGACCATGGACGAATGTTAGACAAGTACCAGGAGAACGGCCCGGCACCGGTTCACGCCCTCTCCGCGGTACGGGAAATGCTTGCAAAGAATATCGCGGCAAGAAACCCGAATATCGGACCAGGACGGTTCTCCTCAACCGTCACCGAGATATTGTTTGCTCTGACCGCTGCCCGCCTCCTCGAATCTGCGGGATGTGTCCGGGGTTCGTCCGGGCTCAACGCTCATATCAGGGAACAGGGCCTTCTGAAGGGATTGTCAGCATTTCTTGCCGGTTTGGGAGTCCCGCCTGGTGACCTGGGTTGCGGCCCGTCGTATGTTCCCGGGGGTCACGAGACTCAGTCCAGGTTTTCTGACCTTATCCTGGACGAAGGACTGACCGAAAATCTGATAGCCCTGACCGAAGGACCAGGATTTACCGAAGGATGGAAAGATTACTCACGGGAAACGGGAACCGGTATACAGGACTCTTTCCTCTCTCAGCAGGTCAGGTTATCATCCAAAAACCGCATGGTCATTGAAGAGACCGGGAGAGCAGATTACCGTCCCGGTCCTGGCTCTCTCCAGGCGACGTGTGTCAGGGAGGTATTTGACAGGATTCTCGATGAGGGGTTGTCGGGAAGGGATCCAGGATCGGGAAATACATTCAGGATCCTCGATCCTTGTCCCGGTACGGGACGAACGCTCGCAGCCGCATATGCCCATATGCTTGAATGGCACCTGTCGTGGTACAGGGTTCACCTCGTTCCCCAGTTAAGGAACGGAAAGGACCCTTTGTCGCGAAGCGTCCAGAATGTTATTCCGAGGCGGGGGCCCGGGATTGAAATGCAGGGATTTTGTCCCCTCCCGGTCTGCGAAACCGGGGACGGAGATTATTGCCTGACATGGGGTGAAAAAGCGAGGATTCTGGCGGAATCGGTTTTCGCATCAGACGACGATCCCCAGGTAGTTATGGTATCCAGGTTGTCATTGCTCTCGCACCTCCTCGATCACCTGACCTACCCCGATTTGGTGTCTTTTAAGCCGGACCTGGTCATCGGTATATTATGCAGAAATATCAGGACCTGGGACTCCCTGGGCAGGGAAACAGGATATGGGCCACAAGTCCCTGAAACAACCGGGCCCCCCCATCATGGAGACAGGCCCGTCACAGATACGTTATTTCCTGACATTGCAGCTGAAGGGGGATTTGATCTCGTCATCTGCCGCTGCTGCAGTCCGCCCCTGAAGAACGAGAACGAAACCTTTCACCCCCCTCTCCGCCACCGCAGGGCCGCAGGACGCCCGGGAGACCTTGAACAGGCCTGTATCAGGTTCGGGCTTTCGGTCCTGAAAAAAGGAGGTGTGTATCTGGGTACCGGCACCGGCAGGTGGTTGAGAGACCCGGGTGCATCCCGGTTCAGGGTATGGCTTTCCGGGTTCCAGTTACAGGAGATTATCTGGTTTGCACCAGCGCCTGTGCATAACCGAATGAAAATGCCCCATGTCCTGACAAGCATCATAAATACCCCCGCTTCCCGGTCATTCATCGCAGGGATTGCCGAAGAGACCCCCGTTGACCGTGAGGGAAACCCTGTCCGGGTTCTCTCCCGTAAAGTGGACCAGCGTTCGCTCGGTGAAAAACCCTGGTTGCTCTTTGAAATAAGTCCGTTACGACTCCGGAACCTGATCCAGAGCCGTGGGTCCGCTCTTTCACAGGTCATGCTCGGAGAATATTTCCAGCCGGGTCAGAAGTCCCCCGGGGGTTTGCTGATCAGTCGCGAACATGCCGAACTGGTCATGAAAAAAGATCCAATCTTGCAGCCATTTCTCCTCCCGTTCGTCTGTTCCGGGGAAATCTCTCCCTATTCCCCAATAAAATCCGAAAAATACCTCGTCGTGATGCCGAAAGGGACGACATTAAACCTTGCCGATAACAAATCCGACCCGGTGTCCTGGTTCTCGTCATATCACGCGACTTTTTTCAATATTTTCTCGAGGGTATCGGCTAATGAACATGGACCTGCATCCCGGAAACAAGGTTGCTGGTGGGAATGGACCGGACGGAATATACCAGATTTTCTCCATGGACCGGTCCTGTTGCTGGGCTGCGGAGGAGAGGGGTCCCGGCCCGGGTGGGCTATAGCTCCACGGGGGGCATATCCCGGCCCTGGCGTGGCGGCGCTGCCTGCACGCGACCTTTCCATGATTGGCATACTCAATTCTTTCGTCTTTTTGTTATACCTGTTTTCATCGGCAGCCGGACCTGAGCGGGCAGGGGCGTGGAGCAAGGCAGTCCCTGAGTTTCCCCTGGTCCTCCCTGACCCCGAATGCAGTGCGGAAACCGATCTCGCAAATAGGATAACGCTTCTTGTGAAGCGCCGTTTGTCCCTCGGTTCAGGATTACAAAATGCCCCTCCCGACAGCGGTTATGACCTTTTGCATCGCGAAGCGGCAGCATGCGAAGATGAGATCGACCGGGACGTCGGCAGGTTGTACGGGATGACCGATACAGACGCAGCCGAAGCCCGGTATATTGTCTCCATGCACCTGCAAAAACTGGCCGGCGGCGGAATTCGTCGTCGATAAAAACAGGGACCCGGCCCGGGACCATAGGTGCCGGCACGAACTCCCGGTGTCAATGCAACAGGTTTTTTTGTCAGGTATACCTGTATTGTACTGAAGTCCCACGGAGGGACCCCATCCCATGCCTTCACGCGGAATCAGGGATTGGAATATCACCCGGAGCTCGAGATACAATGATTTCAGTTCTTCTCATCGAGGATGACAATGCCCTTCTTGAACTTACACGGGACTATCTTGCAAGGAATGGGACAATATTTGTGGATACGGCCCAATCTGGGGAAGATGCGCTCTCGAAAATTGGAAAACGATCCTATGACGCCGTCGTATCCGATTACCTGATGCCCGACATGGATGGAATCGGGCTTCTTAAAACGCTCCGGGGCTCCGATAACCGCGTCCCGTTTATCATGTTTACCGGGAAATCACAGGAACAGGTGGTCATCGAGGCGCTCAACAACGGTGCCGATTTCTTCCTGCAAAAAGGCGGGGATCCGAAAACCCGGTTCGCAGAACTTGAAAATATGATCAGGCAGGCCATATCCCGTCGGAAAGCGGAAGAAGGGCTCAGGCAATCGATCAGGAGATTATACGATATCATCAATTTTTTCCCTGATGCGACCTTCGCCGTTGACCGGGACGGACGGGTCGTGGCATGGAACAGGGCAATGGAGGCAATGACCGGCATTTCCGCGCAGGAGATGCTTGGCAGGGAAGACGGGGAGTATTCCCTTGCATTTTATGGGCAGAAACGCCCCCTCCTGATCGATCTGGTATTCGCACCCAGGGAGGAGATCATGCTCTGGGGCTATTATTCGATAAAAAAGAGAGGAGTAACCATCGAAGCCGAGGCCGACTTCATTAAGCAGGAATCAGAAGTGCACGTACTCTGGACGACAGCCTCTCCTCTCTTTGATGAACACGGAGCCGTGGCAGGGGCGATTGAATCGGTCCGGGATATTACCAGTTGTCGGAATGCAAAGGAATTAAGCAGCCGGTATGAATCCCGCTTCAGGGGACTGTTCGAACATTCGCCCCTGGCCATCGCGCTCTTCGACCTGAACGGGGATTTCGTGGAGATGAACAGGACCTGCATGTCATTGCTCGGGTCGGGGAAAGACGCATTGTGGAGGAGTTTTAACCTCTTCAGAGGCCGGGTCCTTCCTGTTTCTGCACGCGATGCGCTTGAGAGGGGGGAGAGCGTCAGGTTTTTTGTTTCCCGGGACCAGTCAGGTGAAGAAACGGGAAAAACAGTGTTTCCGTCGCTTAATCTCGATATCATGGTCATCCCGCTTAGAAACAAACAGAATCATTCCATGAACGGGTTTATCATGCAGTTCGGGAAGTCCGGGGCATCAGGTGTGTGAGAGATGCGGGAAGTTGCATCCCTCACCGTATCGTTAAGGTGATCGGGTAAGGCACAGGCTAAAATACCTTCCCAAAGCATAAGATCGTTCTTTTGGACGGCCAGGATCGGTTATTCATCCCCGGGACCAGAAATATGCAGACACCGGACCAGAAAATAAGGATTATCGCCCATATCGATATGGATGCTTTTTTTGCCGCCGTTGAAACCAGGGAACACCCGGAATTCCGTGGGAAACCCGTTATTGTTGGTGCCGACCCGAAGAGCGGGACCGGCAGGGGCGTGGTCAGCACGGCATCCTACGAAGCCCGTGTGTTCGGCATTCATTCAGCCATGCCAATTTCCCGGGCTTACGAGCGATGTCCGCAGGGGGTGTATGTCAGGCCTCATTTCGAACTTTACGTCAGGGTGTCGGGGGAGATCATGGATATTGTCAAGAAATACGGGGACCGGTTCGAACAGGTGAGCATCGACGAGGCCTATATCGACCTCTCATCCGCGGGAAGCTTCATGTCGGCCCGCGATCTGGCAGACCTGATGAAGAAGGAGATCAGGAGCGTCACCCGTCTTTCATGCTCGGTCGGGGTAGGACCCTCGAAGATCGTTGCCAAAATCGCTTCAGATTACAGGAAACCGGACGGCCTGACTGTAGTAACTCCTGGAGAGGTAGCAGAATTCCTGTCACCACTTCCGGTAGACAAGATCCCTGGCGTTGGAAAAAAGACGCGGGCCATACTTCATGGTATCGGTATCCTGTCGATCGGAGACCTGGTACGCGTGGATGTCCAGGAACTGATCGGCCTGTTCGGTAAATGGGGGGCCGTCCTCCACGACCTTGCAACCGGGATCGATTACCGGGAAGTCAGGCAGGAAGAGGGCTACAAATCGATCTCGAGAGAGACGACATTCGACAAGGACACGAATGAGGTCGCAGTACTTTGGAAAGTCCTCGGTGCGATGGCAGATGAACTTCATACGAGTGTCGTGGCCGAACGGCTTCGTTTCAAGACGGTCACAATCAAAGTCCGGGACGAACATTTCAGGACCTACACCCGGTCGAGAACTCTTGAACGCTATACCGACGATATCGGGATCATCAAAAGTACTGCGGAAGCCCTCCTGTCAGGGACGATTGGCGATAATGAAATCCGGTTGATCGGGCTCCGGCTTTCAGGGTTCGAGACCATGGGAACGAGGCAGACAACGATCGAGGAATTCCGGGATTGATCGGTATTTTTTGACAGGAAAGTAATATCCCGATCCCGGAGAGCTAATTTCCTGGTGCGCCAGCCCCTCTCCCTGCAGCCGTTTCCCCATTTTTCCGTTCGATCTGTTCGATTGCTGATACTGCCGCCTGCCTGACTTTCTCGTCAGGATCGTTCGCAAGGACCTTAAGTGCACCGACCGATTCTTTTACCCCGATCGCACCGAGCGATGATGCAGCCGCCTGCCTGACATCGTGCCTGGCATCTGAGAGTAGTTTGATCAGAGGGCTTACAGCCTCCGGATTGCCGATACGCCCGAGGGCAATGGCTGCGTTTCTGCGCAGCCATTTTTCGTCGGAACCGAGGGCGTCGATCAGGGGCTGCACTGCCCTGGGATCCCCGAGTTTTCCCAATGATTCCGCTGCAATCCAGCTGATCGAGGGATCCTTAAGCGCATCTATCAGTGCCGGAACCGCCATGAGGTCGCCGGTTTCACCAAGATAATCTGCTGCCTTCTCGCGGTCGAGCTGGTACCGGCTTTTGAGGAGATCGATCAGGGTGCCGACGTCCCCCCCATGCTTTTTCATCTCTTTCTCTATATCTTCCTCCCTGTACCCTGCCTCGGGATGCCCTTCGTGCGGGTCGGTCTCAATGATTGTCTTTTCAGCCAATGATTCATCCTCCCTGGTATACTATAATTCCAGATTCAGGCCATTCCTCATGATGGTATCGGTGTGTCCCCTGCATGACCGGACTCCGGTCGACCCGGGGTGGTTCTGCCCGTGGGGTGACAACTGTCCCGCCATCCTTGCAATCCGGTGAACGACTCCCGCAGGCAGGGATGCTATTTTTCAGGAGTCCCGTAGCAACGACGCGCAGGAAATTGTCGGACCAGGCTTGTTATTTAATTCCATCAAATCAATAATATGGGCCCTGATTTTTAAAATAATAAATTTCCGGTGCAGGAAAAGAATCATCGCAAAAGGAGCGGGATCATGGTTCCGGAAAGCCCGGACAATATAATTGACTGGAAATAGAACCGTATCTTCTCAAATCAATTGGTTATTCGTTGCTTTCACGATTGAACACCGAACGGAATAATTCCTAATGTTTTTATACCCCTTTGTTTCCAGTGGAGCGCAGGATGTAAACAGAGATTTTATTCATTTCCATCGCATAAACATGTATTCAGTACTCCGGGAAGATTGCAGATGTACGACAGGTGTCCGGGTGCAGCGCAGGTGCGAACGCCCACGCTGACAATAAAGAAATGTCCTTCATGCGGTGAGGAGATTGAGATCTTCTCGAACGATATAAGCGTTACCTGCAGCAAATGCGGGTTTAAGGTCTACAACGATATCACCTCGTGTGTCCAGTCATGCAGATACGCGAAGGAATGTGTCGGCGAAGAACTGTATTCTAGACTGATGGAGGCGGCAAAAGAGGCAGAACGGCATAAACATAGTACTATATGAGATCCGGTGCATGAACAACCTGGTCCCTGCAGATCCCTGGTGTCCCGTTATTACGAGACCGGACAGGACTCCCCGGACTCTTACCTTTGAGGGACCCTAGCGACGTTCCAGCGCCTCTTCCTGCCGATCTACACCCGGGCTTTGAAATTCCCGAAGTTTATGCTGCACCAGGGTACTCTTTGGGACAACATTTCGCATCCCGTTCGGTTTCGATCGTGCATCACCATAGTATCGTGGAATGAGGTGGAAGTGGACGTGTCCGATTACCTGGCCGGCTGCCTCGCCGATATTTACCCCGAAGTTATATCCTGATGGATGGAACCTCTCCTGCAGGAGCGCCCGGCAACTGCCGGCTGCAAGGTCCATGACGGCATACCGTTCTTCAGCCGTCATGGCGAAGAAATCGGCGACATGCCTGAATGGAATGATCAGGAGATGTCCCCTGCTTACCGGGTTGATGTCCCACCGGCAATAGGACAGATTGTTTGAAAGGACGATATATTCCCTGGGCGGGTTGCAGAAAGGGCAGGGACGGGTTTTTTCAGGTCTCTTTCCGGGTGCTTCCAGCCAGGTTTCATGTAAAGGATTCGCCTGCTCTTCCTGACGGTCCGTGACTCCTTCATTGTCCGGCCGGTCGACTGGCGCCGTACCGTTACTGTTGGCCGGTTCGTACGTATTTCTCATTGCAGGACTCGTATAACCACCTGGCGGGACAGAGAATTATGTTGTGCAGGGTATTAACCCTGGCATTTTCAATAAAGGTTACGCTGTCCTGTTGATTTTTTGGGTATCCTGTTATTCCCCATCCCCAAGGATGTGCGAATGATGGATATTGCTGAGATTTCCCGCGTGCTGAAACCGTGTGGCCACCTCTTCGTTTCGAATCCGCCTCCCTGGATCCGATTCTTATTCGCCGGTCCAGTTCCCTGTTTGCCTTCTTGCCGGCTCGCCGAAGGGCTTTTTCAGGGGTTCAGGCATTTTCTATTTTTACCGATCCCCTCTCCGGATGCCGGCAGGCCAGATCCGCAACGGCCCGAATATCACCGACAGGTCGGAAGGTCTCTTCGGACCGCTTCCGGGCAGTCACCGAGTAAAACCATTCCGGTGAGCTAGTCGGCATTTCCCTTGCATCGCACCGGGCCCGTCAAACCGGATTCGCACTGATGAGAAAACAGACATGGTATGAACGTCCTGGCAATGTCTCCACCCCGACTCCCGGTTACCGGCACCCGGTTTTTACCATAAATTTATAGTACCTGCAATGCATCATTCACTGTTCGTCCAGGAGGATCTTCCGTGAAAAAACGATTCCCTTACCTGCGTCTCTTTGGGGGATGATGAGTTTTGAAGGTTGAGGGGAATATCCGGCGGATTGCAGCGGTTGTCGCAATCCCATCCTTTCTCATCTTCATCGCGATCCTCCTTGTCCTGCATGTCCCCGGTTCTTTCGAACCACCGTACGTCTTTCTGATCCTCAATACGATCTTCACCGGGCTAATCCCCCTCGCAATTGCCGCCATCGCATTCAGTTCCTACCGGCGGAGCGCTTCTTTCGGGATCCTCCTCATCGGAGTCGGCATGCTCGTGTTCGGTCTTGCCTGCATCGTCTCTCCTCTTACAGCAGGTCTGCCCGATGGCAGGAACATGAACATCACAATCCACAACACAGGGGCACTTGGGTGTGCAACGTGCCAGCTCTTCGGCGGTGCGGTCCTTCTCTCCGGCCTGGCGCCCCGGCGAAAGGAGGGCCGGGCTCTGGACATCGGGGCCGCATATGGGATCGCCGTTTTCCTCCTTGTCATCCTCATAGCAGCCACCATCTCCGGATTGATGCCGGTCTTTTTAGATCCTGTTATCGGTTACTCGGTCTTTCGCCAGGTTGTCATTGCCGGTGCGATCGCTTTCTTTGGCATTGCATCGTTCCTGTTTGCACTCGCATACCTGAAGATGAGCGGGGAGTTCCTGTTCTGGTATGCGATCGGGCTCGGGCTCCTCGCAACTGGTCTTCTTTCGGCAGTTGCAGGGCTCGTCGCCGGCGACCCGTTTAGCTGGACCGCCCGGATCTCCCAATATTTCGGCTGTTCGTTCCTCCTCGTGGCTGTTATTGCCCTCAGCAAAGAGGCCCGTCGGGAGAATATTCCGATTGGAGATGCATTGTCCAGGTTTTTCGGCGAATCACGCGAAGGGTACGAGATGCTCGTCACCGGCAATCCCGATGCTATCATCGTAGTGCAGAGTAACAGGATCCTGTTTGCAAACGATGCGGCTCTCAGGCTCTATGGGGCTAAGTCCCTGCAGGAACTGGGCAGAAAAAGCGTTCTCGACCTGGTCGATCTGAACGATCGTTCCCGAGTCGGAAAGAAATTCGAACGGATTTCTTCAGATCCGGAATTCATGGTGGGCGAGATCAGGATTGTAAAACTTGATGGAACGCTGCTCGATGTAGCGGCACGGGCCGCACCGATCCGGTATGATGGCGGGCCCGCAGTCCTTGCTACGCTTCGGGATATTACCGACAGGAAGAGAGTTGAGGAAGCGCTGCGGCAGAAGCAGGCCGAGATCCAGGCGCTCTTCGACAACACCCCGGCAGCCCTTGCCCTCTTTGATGCCGCTCCTCCCTACATGGTACTTACCCATAACCGCGCATACCAGGAGCTTTTCAATGAGCCGTTCAGGTCCAGGGGGATGACCGGCCTGAACGTCTACGAGTACGCGCCCGAAGTCGAAGCCGCAGAAGTGGTCGCCGTCTTTGACGAAGTTGCCCGGACCCGGACGCCGAAGCAGTTCCTCGACTTCCCGTACCGGAGCGATCCGCCGAACGAACGGTGGTTCAACTGGTACATGGCGCCCATCGTTTTCGACGGGAAGACGATCTCACTCGTGAGCATGAGCCTCGACGTTACCGCATGGCACCGCGCCAAAGAGGAGGTGCAGAAATCCCGCGACGAACTGGAAGCCCGTGTGCAGGAACGGACGACTGAGCTGAAGATCGCGCTTGAAACAGTCGGCAACGAACGTCAGCGGCTTTACGATGTATTGGAATCCCTGCCTGCCATGGTCTGCCTCCTCAGGCCTGACTATCGCATCGCGTTTGCGAACCGGAGCTTCCGGGACCAGTTCGGCGAATCGGTGGTGGGTAAGATCTGTTACGAAGTATGCTATGGCAATACGGATCCATGTGACTTCTGCGAGTCGTTCAAGGTGCTTAAGACCGGCCTGCCGCATTCCTGGGAAGTGACCGCCCAGGACGGGACTGCCATGAGCGCCCATGACTTCCCGTTTACCGATACCGACGGGACGAAGATGATCCTCGAGATGGATATCGACATCACGGAGTCCAGGAATATGGCAGAGAAGATCAGGCAGATCTCGGCTTATAACCGGAACCTTATCGAGACGAGCCTCGATCCGCTTGTCACGATCAAGCCCGACGGGAAGATCGGCGACGTCAACGAAGCAACGGTCAGGGTCACCGGGTACTCGAGGGAAGAACTCATCGGGACCGACTTCTCCAGGTATTTCACGGACCCGGGGCAGGCCGAGGCAGGCTACCTGGCAGTGTTCCGGGATGGATCGGTCACGGACTATGCCCTGGAGATCCGGCACCGGGATGGAAGGGTGATCCCGGTCCTGTATAACGCCTCGGTCTTCCGCGACGCACAGGGCTGTATTGCAGGAGTATTCGCGGCTGCAAGGGATATAACCGAACAGAAAAAAGCGCAGGATGAATTGAAAAAATCCCACGATCTCCTTGAATACCGGGTCAGGGAACGAACCGCCGAAATCGCACGGAGGAACGACGATCTGGCAGCGGCCGAAGAAGAACTCAAGAAGAACTACGAGGAACTCGCACGTAACGAACGGAAGATACGCGACGCTCTGGCCGAGAAAGAAGTCCTCCTTGCAGAAATCCACCACCGGGTCAAGAACAACCTCTCGGCATTCATCTCGCTGTTGAGTCTCGAAGGCTCGTACGACGACACACCGGCCGGTATCGCGATGAAAAATGATCTCCAGAACCGTGCCCGTTCGATGGCTCTCATCCACGAGACGCTGTACAAGACCTACCAGTTCTCGAGCGTGGATATGCAGGTCTACCTTACCACGCTCGTCGATCAGGTCGTTGGATCGTATAATTCCCGGATTTCCGTGAAGGCTTCCGTTCACGCTGAAGGGGTATCGCTCGACCTCGGGAGGGCGACTCCTGCAGGTCTCATCGTTAACGAGCTCGTCACGAACTCGCTTAAATATGCATTCCCTGCGGATTGTGGTTTCAGGATGCCGATGATAGCGGTAGCGATGGTCAGGAACGATGGAAAGTATTTCCTGCGGGTCAAGGATAACGGCATTGGCCTTCCTAAGGATTTCAACGTCCAGTCAACGAAAACGCTCGGCATAAAACTCGTCAATTTCCTCGCCCGTCACCAGATGCGGGCGACCATCGAGGTCAATTCGTCCAACGGAACCGAATTCGTATTCATTTTTGCCGACGCTCAGAAGAATTCGGGTGGAAGTTGAACCCAGGTTTCCCAATCTCCGGGTCCGAAGTTGTCTTCGCTCGGTGACAGAAACAACGGTGATGGAATATCAGGCCTGTTGAATTCCTCTATTCAAAGTGTTTTTCATTCCCTGATGTCTTGACGCTCCCAGGATGCCTGTTCCACCGCTGGGGGGACCCCGGTTGGGATTAAGAACCGCACAGGATCTGAATATCTTCAAACCCCGCGGCTGATCTCGGCCACGGACGCGAGGAGGGAATCGACATCGAATTCGTTGTTGTAAAGACTGATGCCTGCCTGGACCACTCCTCCCGGAAAGCCCAGATCCTCCATCCTCTCCCGGGTATCTCCCGTGCCGGCCCCGGCCAGAATATCGGCTTCTTCTTCAAGGTACCGGACAATGTCGCCGGGATCGATTCCCCGCATACTGAAACTTACGTTCCCGATCCTCGTTCCCGGTCTTTGAGGAGCAAAAATAGTCGTGTCCTTAATCTCCGAAAGCCCGGCGATCAGCCGCTCGGTAAGGCCCAGGTCGTGGTCCCTGACCCAACCCATGCCGACCCCGGCAAGATAATCGGCTGCCGCTCCAAGCCCGATGGAACCTGCGATATTGGGTGTTCCCTGCTCAAAAGGAGCAAAGTCAATCCCTTGTGAGAATTTCTCTCCGGGAATGGCACCTGCCCGCAGGCCTGGAGCGGCCTGCAATGTCCCCGGGTCCCTGACCCATAATACCGCAGTCCCGGTCGGCCCGAGCATGGTGTGGCCCGGGAAACAGAAAAAATCCACCCCTAGCCTTTCGACATCGATGGGTATCCGGGATACTGCATGGGAACCGTCGACGAGGACCTGGGTCCCGTTCTCATGGCAGATCCTGGATATCTCCTCCAGCGGGGCAATGGACCCAAAAAGATCGGATACATGCGATATTACCAGCAGGCGGATAGTTCCCATGGCGGTTAATTCCCCGAGTTGTTCAAGATCGGGGGTATAGTCCTTTGAGATCGGGAGGACTACCTGAGACCGGCCTTCATGCCCGGGATGAAGCAGGGATCGGACCGAAAGCCGGGGTTCTGCCTGACCTGCAAGGATCTCATCATCCGCTTTCCAGCGGATCCCGTTCCTTACTGTTTCTAACGCCTCCCTGACCGAGTGGGTAAAAACGGTTACTCCACCCGGTCCTCCCCCGATGAACTTCTCTACTTTTTCATGCGCATGCCAGTAACGCTGGTACGCAATACCCGCAAGCCTGTGGGATCCGGTCCCGGGTAGCGCCCGGTAGGTTCGTTCATATGCAATCATCGCTCCGATTACCGGCTCTGGGGAGAGGGTCATCGTTGTGTTGTCGAGATAAACGAGATCGGTAAGAAGCGAAAAATCCTGTCGGATCCTGCCTGTTTTATCCTTTCCGGCATCTCCGGCCGTGAATGGGGCCACCTGACGATCTTCCGTCACCGGCCCGCCTGCGGGCATGTCGCCGGGTACTCCCGCGATACCCCGGGAATGTCCGGCTCTCACGGGGAGTCCTTCAGGAGCCGGCCGTGTGATACCTGAGGGACCGGAACCGTTCAAAGGAGAGACCTGCCAGTCAGTTGCTGCGGGTGGAGGACTCCGCCCCCGGCGCCCGGGGTCTGCAGCCAGGACGACACTATCCCCGCTTCCGGCCAGCCCGATATGATGAGTACGGCACAGTTCCTGCATTTTTTTCGGAAGGCTCTTCCACCGCCACAGCCCGTACGCGACATATTCCTCTGGCAGACCTTTTTTTTCCGCCCACGCAAGGAGGACGTCGCTCCACCGGGTGGCCAGATCGGGATGGAGGTTCTTCAGACATTCAAACTCGCTTTCAAGCATCGAGGGGCAGGGATAACAACCGATCCTCTCGACGCCCAGGTTATACAGGGGGTTCTCTGGTGCTTTCTGCCACCAGAGGTAGAGGAATACTTCGAGCGCCCTCCAGTTCCTGATCGGGGATATATTCATCTGGAGAGGGTTCAGGGGATTATTGGCGGCGAGTTCGAGATCTGACCTGTTCCAGGACTCGTACCACCGGTTTCCCTGCAGGGTGATACAGGGACCCGTTTTAGCCAGATAAACCCTGAGTGGGTTTTGTTTCAATAGTTTGCAGCACCAGCGGTTATCTTTCGAAGGAGGCCCGGCTTTCGGGACGGCATTAAAGAAATCCCCTGCCCCGCTGACGATTTCGACGCCCATCGATCTGACAAAATCGATGGTCTCGGGAAATTCAATCCCGGTATCGATAAAGAATGCATCCTTCACCCCTGCTTTTCTTGCGAGCATGAGGACCGCCGAGCTGTCTTTGCCCCCTGAGAAGGAGACATTAATGACCGGTCTTTTCCCGATGAACTGTTTTATTGCACGTATTGCGTTACGTTCGAGGTTCTTTAAGTGATACCTGTTTTTCTCGATCACTTCATCCCAGTCCGGGTCAGGGAATGCAGCCGTCGTGACCTGACCGACCTCCCTGACCCTGATCCAGTTGTCGTTTACGACTCCTGTCCCGAATTTACCCCGGTATCTGACGATCACGGTCCCATCCGGGCCGTCGTACCTGACCCTGAATTTTTTCCCCCCGATCCGTCCCCTCGATGCACGGTCAGGGGGCAGTTCGGCCGAAGCCTCCAGGTCGACGATCCCCCGGGTCGCCCCTGCTATCAGATACCCGACCGCTTCAATTGAAAGGTCGAACCTGAATTGCCTTGACACGGGATCGAAGGTGAGCCATCCGAACCTGGAACCGTTTGCGATTACGAGGTCGTTGCGGTCCGTTCCTCCTGCCTTGTTCAGCAGGAGTACGCGGGGGATCTGACAATCGCCAAACCTCTCCCTGATAAGCCCCGCGATGAGCGACCTGTCCGCATCGAGCGCAGGTCTTACGTCATATGGTTCGAGGAGCTTTATAGGGGAACCCTCGCGACCGCAGGCACATGATCTCCCGATAAGAGGTATGTTGCACTCGGGACACCAGTACAGGATTTTTTTTACCGGGGGTTCCTGCATCGGAAGGAATTTGGTCCGGTTTCTCATAATAACGATGTTCGGGTACCGTTCAAACCAGGCAGGGGAAAATATTTTACCGGTATCATATGACCGGGCTGGAATAACCCGTTGCCCCATTAAGGGAAGGCAACAATTATTGTTCTCCAGAAAGCAACCACTGATTGTAAAACAAGAAGACCAAAACCATGCAGAGGAATGCACAACCATCTGCCAGTTCCCGATGGACTCCGGCAATTCATGTGGCTGGCAAGCCTGGAGCGCCCCTATGATTGACACGTCGATCGCTGCCCTGATTCTTATGGTCACCGGGATCCTCGCCGGGTTTTCATCCGGACTCCTCGGCCTTGCAGGGTCTTACATCGATAATCCGGTCATGTTCTGGCTCCTTTCCCACTATGGCTATGACACCACTACGGCAGTCAGGGTGGCATTTGGCACAAGCGTTGCGATCGCCCTGGTGATTGCCTCGATCAATACCTACGAGCACCAGAAGAACCGTTCAATAATCTGGAAAATCGTCTTTCTCATCGGAAGTGCGAGCATCGTCGGTGGGGTGCTTGGTGGGACCCTGGCCACCCATGTCCCCGGAGAACCGTTAAAAATCCTTTTCGGCCTGTTCCTTATCGTTTCAGCGGTCCGTATGGTGATGCCTCTCCCGGAAGAATGGGGAAGGAGGAAGATTGCATGGTATTACTGGGTCATTGCAGGTTTTGCATTCGGGATCGTGTCAGGGTTGCTCGGCATCGGCGGCGGTCTGATGATTCTCCCGGTGCTTGTCTGTGTTTTCGGTGTCCCGGTCCATGAGGCGATGGCTACCTGTTCCGCGTGCATCGTTTTCTCTTCTGCGGGCAGCACCCTGAGTTATATCGTGAACGGGCTTGCCGCACACGACCTGCCCCCTTATTCGTTCGGGTACGTCAACATGGTCTTCTGGGCCGCGATCGTCATCCCGACCATCCCCTTTACCATTATCGGGGCACGGCTCTCCGACCGTCTTTCAGCACGAAAATTGTCGTTCATATTCGCCTGTGTGATCATCGTCATCGCCTGTTACATGCTTGGGCTCATCCCAATATCCTGATAAAACCGAGGGGTGCGAAATTTAATGAATATTCGATGCAATGAATTCATCGCTGAGGCGCCCCTTCTTTCCCACGATCTCCCTGCACGTGATCCTGCATTGCCTTGAAGTCAGGATGTAACTCTCCCTGAACAGGTCGAGCCCCCCGGTGGAAAAATCATCGAGACTGACTGGCACTGTCGCTGTATCGCAGGCCGGCCGGCTGGAAATGGGGCATACGACCAGGGTACCGGTGTCTGTTGTGGAAACGACGATGCAGGGCCGGACTTTTGCCCCTGATTTTGCATCGATCCTGACTGATGCAAGGACCACATCGCCCTTCACGTATCTGCCCATATACCAATCTTTTTTTTCACAATGGGATAAGGGAATGGATCAGGCGCACCATTGTCCCATGAGACCTGCAGCCTGGAATTTTGGTATTCGCGCTCTGTGGAGCTCCTCATCTATCGTCATGTTGTCACCTACGGAAGGGAGGAGGTTTTACTCCCTCCCTGCCCCACCCCCGGCAGGATAGTCGGGGACAGGGAAAATCCCGATTGAGAATTAATCAGTTATCGTGCAGTCCCTGTCCCAACCGGGGTTGCAATAGCGCCGGCGCCGGGACGGAGCCCCTGGAGCGTCAGATTATCTCAATATCATAAAGTGGTATTCAAAATGAAGAATGTCCGTCATTGAAAAGTATGGTGAACGGAGGTTGTCAACAAAGCCGGAATTTGTGAAAAAAATTACATTGCAAATATGCATAAGGGACAATTTTTTTGCTCAGGAGAGCCCGGGTCTTTTCAACCTGCCCACCCGTGTGGAAGAACATTTTATCGTTTCATGGGTTCAGCGTCATAGTATGATCAGGAATGCCTCTGTTCCCGGGCTGAAACTTTTTTTGGTCGTCGTCACAATCTGGCTTAGTGTCATCGTCTTTCCAGCCGGTGCTTCGTTTGTCTTCCAGGATGTTTCGGTTACTCCGGCGCCCCCGCTCGTGCCGGGACATGTGATATCCTCAAGTTCCCAGCTTGTGATCATCCCTCAGGGCGGGTCCAGCACGTTTGTCCGGACCAACCAGCTCGAGCTGGCTACGCAACTTGATGCTGCACGGTGGAACGTCGTGGTGATGGTGAATGGCAGGCCTGCTGCGCAGATGCCTGTTAACGGCAACACCGTGTTCGTCAACGGGTTCCTCCTCTCGTACCCGGTCACAAGCGACGTGGCCGTGTCCATACAGGTCAATGGCACGGTTCCGGATCTTTCCGGCCCTGAAATGACTATAGTCGACGCGGTCCAGCTGAATAATGCCGGTCAGGCGGTGCCCGGCAGCCTGCAATCGGTGGTGGAACCTCTAGAGGCCCGGGTCGCGCCGAGCCCGTCTGCAACCATGCCTGCTCAATCAGGTACCCCGACCACCCGGGCTCCGACGATCACACCGGGTTTTTCAACGGAAGTGGGTGTCCTCTCCCTTGTGATATGCGGAATAGTCATCGCGGGAACCAGGAATAACCGGAAAAACTGAACCCTGGCACCGGTTATATACCCAAATCCCTTTGTAAGAAATCACATTGACAGGAGGGGGTATACATCCCTGACATACTCTCACAACGATGGCCTTTTCGCACGTCTTAATGCGAATAATTCTGACTGGAAATTCCAAAAGGTTGAAAAAAGGGTCCCCGGTCAGGCGTTACAAGGCATACACAGGAATCCCATCAGTCGTCCAGATCGAAGGGTTCGTCGGTTTCTTCAGGGTCTGCATACATGTAGGCATCAGGGTCTCGGTCGAACTCTTCTTTGCATACCGCCGAACAAAAGTAAAATTTCCTGCCCTTGTAGGTAGTCTCGTATTCTGTACGCGATTCATTCACTTCCATACCACAGACCGGATCGATTGCCATCTTTAGATCTCCTGCTGGTACCAGAACTGCCTGAACATCCTATTACATGTGGATTAATAATTATTTCCATGGACCTGTCCGGTGGCAGGAAGATTCCGGTTAAGGCAGCACCAATTTCCGGAATTAGCTAATAAAAGGTGATTTATTAGCGAATATTAAAAAAAATTCTTATTATCCGGTAATTTTTTTGAGGCGGCGGCATGCTTCAACCAGGGTTTCGTCTTTTTTCGAGAACGTGAACCTGAGCCGGTCCTCCCCGCCATTCGTGAAGAACGAGCTACCCGGGACCGCGGCGACGCCGATCTCTTTTACGAGGTACTCAGCAAATTCCCGGTCCGCCATATGAAAATCGCTGATATCGGTGAAGATATAGTAAGCCCCCTCGGGCAGGCTGCACCTGAAACCGGCCTCCCGGAGGCCTGAAAATAATATCTTCCGCTTGCGGTCATAGAGGGAGGCGAGTTCCATATAATATGTTTCGGGAAGCCCGAGGGCGGCGATACAGGCTTCCTGAAGGGGTGCCGGAGCGCCTACGGTCAGGAAATCATGGATCTTCCTGATCTTCCCTGTAAGGGCTTCATCGGCGAGGGCGTACCCTACCCTCCAGCCCGTAACGCTGTAGGTCTTCGAGAAGCTGCCTATGGTCACCGTCCGGTCGGTCATACCGTCGAGTGACCCGATGGAGGTATGGGTCCGGCCGTCATAGAGGATATGTTCGTAGATCTCGTCTGTTACCGCGATAACATCGTAATCGATGCACAGATCGGCTATAAACCGGAGTTCCCGGATCGTATAGACCTTCCCGGTGGGGTTATTAGGTGTGTTAAGTACGATTGCCCGTGTTTTTTCTGAAAAAGCTTCTTTCCAGGCCTCTTCATCGATGGAGAAATCCTCCCCGAGCGGGACAAAACAGGGATCGGCACCTGAGATCAGGGTGTCGGGGCCGTAATTCTCATAGAATGGTTCGGGGACGATCACCCTGTCGCCCGGGACTATCAGGGCGAGCATTGTCGCCATCATCGCCTCTGTCGAACCGCAGGTAACCGTGATCCCTGTATCAGGGTTGTAATCGAGATGGTTGTACTGGAAGACCCGTTTGGCCAGGGCGGACCGAAGCCCCTGGGAACCCCAGGTTATGGCGTACTGGTTGATATCGTCGTGGATTGCCTCGCAGGCTGCCATCTTCAGTTCGTCGGGACAGGGAAAATCCGGGAACCCCTGGGCCAGGTTCACCGCCCGGTAACTGATAGCGAGCCTGGTCATTTCCCTGATCACCGACTCGCAAAAGCGATCGGCTCTCGATGGATGCATATTTCCTTTATTTTTCCGGTTGGGGGAGGGTAATAACACAATATTCTCCTGGATACGGATTTTCCCTTGAATTTTCTCGATCGACCGTTTCAATGTATAAATGGAAACTATGAGAAGCGGGCGTAAAAAATATGCCGGTTTTGGTTGTTCAGGTGAGAATAACCCGGTTTTTCCCGGCAGGGTTTTTTTTGTTCTTCGCCGGATAACAGATCTATTATTATAGTATTCTCTCATTAGCTAAAATCAGTGGAGGATGATCCGCATGAAAAAAATCTGGAGCTCATGTGCTGTTCTTCTCCTGGTCGCCTGTGCCTGCGCAGGTTTTGCGTCGGCTGCAAGGCCGATCGGTGGAGACCAGGGATGGTATGAAGTGATGTGTAATGTAGACGGTGCCACGGTTATGTTCGATTCGACGAACGTGGGAACGATCAGCAATGGTGTGCTTTACGTCCCGGTGTATTCGACCGGAACTCCCTATACATCGTATACCGTATCGATGCCGGGTTATACAACCTTCACCGGACCAATCAGTTCTGTACCCGGTAAGGGCGAGTTCGTGACACTCTATGCAACGCTCAATCCGATCCCGACGACAGCTCCCCCCGCCCCGATTGGTGGGGATATCGGCTGGTACAAAGTCAATTGTAACGTGGACGGGGCAACGGTGTATTTTGACAATGTGAACGAGGGACAGATCACCCAGGGGGCGCTCACGGTCCAGGTCTATGTCACCGGCACTCCCTTCCAGACGTACAGTGTCCAGAAGAACGGCTACGTGCCCTTTACCGCACAGATAAACCAGTATCCTGCCAAGGGACAGACCGTAGACCTCTATGCGACCCTGAACCCTGAACCGACGGCGCCGCCGACGACAAAGCAACCTGTTCCGGCAGAGATCAGCGTTTTCGCATTCGTGGTTGCCGGACTTTTAGCAGTTGTTATTGCAAAGAGAAAATAATCTAATCTTTTTTCTTTCCTGTTCGTGTACAATACTTGCGGGAACCCCGGCTTGGCATGCCATGTGCTCAACCCGATGATTTTAAAATTTTATGGTGCTGTGCACATCCCGGATTTACCCTGCATTTTCATTTGCATTCATTCTGAATTTGTGATGTTTCTTAAGGAATTTGAGAATAATCTGACGCTCCAGGGGTTCCGCCCCGCTGCTGTGGCAACCCCAGCTGGGATAGGGACTGCATCGGAACCGACAGATTCCGAATATCATTCTCACCCTGTCTGCTGGCTATCCTGCCGGGGCTGGGACAGGAAGGGGGACCCCCTCCAGTCGAAGTGAACACTTTCGGTATAAATAAGGATGTCAAAAGAGCGAATTACAGGGCCTGGTGAACGTTATCAGAGAATGTATTTTCCCGGACTCATGCGCATCTCATTGTTGATATCATGAATGAAAACCCCATGGAGATTTTCCGCAGGGAGGCACCCGCTGTCGCAGATGCTTTCGACGGCCTCATTAACGCGATTGTTGCCCGGGAGGGTCTCGATCAGAAGACCCGCCAACTGATTTACCTGGCTATGAAAGCCTCGGCCGGGGATGCGATGGCTGTCAGGGCCCATATTCCTATGGCAGTCGCGGCCGGCGCGACGAAAGATGAAGTATCAGGGGCAATTCTCATGACCCTGACCGTTTCCGGGGTCAGCGGCGTAGTCACCTGCCTGCCCGAAGCGGTCAGGTATTTCGAACAAAAAGCTCGTGAACCGGCAGGTCAGGATCCGGTCAGGTAACGGCCTGGAGATCGGGGCTTGCGGGCCCGGCCTATGAATGCCATGTCAAAAACCAGCCGGATGCGATGGGGCGGCCTGATTGATCAACCTGCGTGTTCAGGAGTTACAGGACCCTGGGCAGGGCGATCCTGATGACATAACAAGACCCCTCAGCGGAAACGGTGAGTGTACCGCCTGCGATTTTACACTCCTCCCTCATGTAAATGAGGTCGCTTTCGGGGATTTCCAGTTCATTTCCTGTTTTTCTGGCCCGGATGCTGACCACCACATCGTTCTCTTCCGGTCCAACGGAGATGAAGATGCCCTTGTGATCGGTCGCTGCCAGATTTTCGAGGATCTCCGCCACCAGGTCTTCGAGCCGGTCGATATCTGCACAGGTGCGACATGACTCACCCAAAACTTCGAAGGTAACGGGGTCGTCAGGAAAAAGAGGTACCCTGGTCAGCCTCGTGACGAATGCGAGCATATACTCCTGCTCGTTATCGGCAAGGGCCAGGAGCTCGTCGTCGCTGCAATTGGACCCGGTAACCTGTTCGATAAACGGCGAAAGAGCAGTGCCGGGATCGAAAACCTCCAAATTGACAGATTTACGAAATCCGCGTAGCGTTGTAGTATAGTCCGAAAGGAGTCTCGCCGCCCTCCTGACAAGGTACGGGTCGATGATGAGGTCCAGCCGTTCCTTGCGATATACATGCTCGAGTTTCGCGGATACCTGCCCGGCCTTGAGGGCGAGGTGAACGTCACGCTGGTTACCCCTCCGGTAATCTTCGCTGAAGCGATGGAACTCCTCGAGGATATCATCGATTATTTTGATATTAAGGATCCCTGATATCTTCTCGGCTTCACCCGATTCTTCGAGGTCTTCAAGAATGTGTGCCGCCCTGTAGCACCTGCCTGCCATGATGGTAAAACATGCGGCCACCCGGTCCATCAGGTTCTCTGCATACCGGGCGGTCTCCTGTGCCCATTCGGGAGTCACCGCAGCAATATCGCCGAGTCTGGCTGCATCTGTTTTCATCGCTATCAGCATCGCCCTGGCCGTACCGGCAGAGATCACCTTCCCGTGCCCGGGACAGCAGATCCTGATATCCTCGGACTCGAGCAGCCACAATACCTCATCAATCGATCTGAGGAGGTCTTTCTGGTCCCATCCACTGGACCCTGCTATTCCCGGGTTTGCAGCAAAAAGGAGGTCGCCGATGAAGATGACCGTGCCGATACGGTAACACACGCTGTCCGGGCTGTGTCCAGGTGTTTCGAAAATTTCAATGCTATCCCCCGGACCCGGACAGAACCTTTCCCTGCGAATTGCCAGATGCCCGCCGGAAAAAATATCCGCCTCCAGAAGATAAGTACCGCCTTCTCCCGCAGGGACCTGCGTCTTGGTAGTTTCCCTGCCTTCAAAAAATTTCAACGGTACTTCCAGCGGTTTTAAGGTCTTTCCAAACAGTTCGGCCTGGGTGCATTTGGTATCGGCTGCCGACAGCAATGCGGCAGATTTTTCGTGTGCCGCGAGGACAACGGCATTGTTGGAATAAAAAAAAGGATGGGTGAGCATGACCAGGAAATGGTCTATATGAGCATGGGTCAGGAAGACAAATACCGATACCGGTTTAGTGGTTGTTATCGATTCGATCTCTTTTGCAAGCAGGTCCATCTGGTCGGACAGGCCGCCCGGATCGATCAGCACGACAGCTCCCGGCATTGCTATGATGTACGAATTTGAGGAATTCGTATCGATCTTCCGGATAAAAGGAAATATTACGGCATTTTTGGTCCCCGGGACCTCCTGCCAGCGCTGGGAGTCCAGCAGTTCATTGCCACTTTGCAAATGCATCCTCGTTGGTTGGGAATATCGAAAATATCGTCGTGAACCCTGCCAGTTTCAGGATTTTATTCACTTCCGGGGAGAGCGAGCTCAGGCCGAACCGGTCATCGGGGGATCGTAGTTTTTTAGCCGTGGCGAGAAGGACGCGGAGTCCCCCGCTGCTGATGTAGGTGACCTGGGTAAAATTGAGGAGGATCTTCCTGTTCCCCTGTTCAATCATTTTTATCAATTCCTTCTCGAGTTCGGGTGCAGCTGCAGTGTCGATCCGTCCGGTAAGGGCAAGTACCGCCACCCCCGCCTTCTGGTCTTTTCTTATTTCCATTTAGTCCTCGTCTCCTTTGTCAGTCATTTAGTTGTACATCCCGGAAACATAAAGACCATTACGATCCCCCCGTTCAGCCTTCTCCTGACATCAGGGGTGCTGTTGACAGGAGCGACCGCGTTCGTTATCCCGGGTCTCAGTTACCGGCAGGTATCGCCGGTCAGGCGGTAAACCATCACGGTTATCAGGACATTCGGCGCATAATCAGCTAGCATTGTATTGTTCCTGGGAATGGTATCAGATGCCGGATCGGGTTGAATTCGTAATTAGCCCAGAGATTTCTGCTTTAACCGATGTACTGGACAGGATCGGAAATCTTCTCCGCCAACACGGTGTCTGCGGGGATCTCATCAGCGATATCGAGCTTGCCGTGGACGAGGCGGTGACGAACAGCATCCTCCACGGCTATGGCGGGAGAGAAACCGGGACCATAACCCTCATTATCCGGATCCACACCGACCGTGTGGAACTGGAGATCGAGGACCAGGGGGTTCCTTTCGATCCGACCACATTCGAACCGTTGGTCCATGACGGGGATATAGCGGACCGGGTCCCGGGCGGGCTCGGGATTATCCTCATCAGGAACGTGATGGATACCATTACTTACCGGAGAGAGGGAGAGAGAAACATCCTCCACCTGGAAAAGAAGATCATACCGTGACAAAGTAATCCCGTTGCAGTCCCGGGTGCATGTCCCGGGAACGGCAGTAACCTGGCGGATACCGGATCAGATTATGATTTTCCGTCGAAAACCTTTAGTGTAGTCAGGACAGGGACCCGGTTTTTTTTTAATTTTTCTCTATGACACAAAGGAAAACAAGTATTTTATCCCGGACCCGGGGTAGATTTTAGCCGGTATCATCGCGAAGTGTTCGGAGATTCCCGTCGTTTTTCTCGGAATAATCTCCCTGTTCCCGGAAACCATTAACATGATCGCCTGCGACCCTATTTCACTGATTCTACGGGCAGCAAGGTGAAACTGGTGCAGGAAGAGCCTGACATACCTGAATCGTGGTGGACAAGATCGAGCGATGCGAAACCCTATGTTTTCGCCCTTCTCGTCGCGACCGGGCTTCTCCTGGAGCTTGCACTGCACCTGTACCTCAGGATGGGCCTTGTATATACCCAGTTTTTTTACCTGATTATTGTCATCGGTGGGATCTGGTACGAAAAAAAGATCATACTGGTCGCGCTGCTGCTCGGCGGCCTGCAGCTCCTGGTCTCGTTCCTGATCACCGGTACGATGCTGTTCGAATCAGTCGTCAGTGCAGGGATGCTGATCCTCGTTGCCGTCGTGGTCGGAACGATCGTAGAGCAGATGGACCTGTATCACGAACGTCTGAGAGAAAATAACCAGGTGCTGAAGAACTCGCAACGTGCATTTGAATCTGCGAACAAAAAGCTGAACCTTCTTTCAAGTATCACCCGGCACGACATTCTGAACCAGCTGACGGTCCTTATCGGATATCTCGAGATCTCGAAAGCCAGCCCTCCCGGCCCCGGTGTGAACGAATTCATAGATAAGGAACTGGAAGCAGCTCAGACAATCCGCCGCCAGATCGCGTTTACCAAGGACTACGAAGAGATTGGTGTCCACGCACCTGAATGGCAGAACGTCTCGGAGAGCATTGAACCATACATCGGAAAAGAGCAGTACCGCGGGATCAGGTTTACCAGGGATGTCGATTACCTTGAACTCTATGCCGATCCGATGCTGGAAAAAATCTATGGAAATCTGATCGATAATTCTTACCGGCACGGAGGACATGTCACGGAAATCCGGTTTTCTTTTCAAACCTGCCCCGGAAGACTGGCTCTTTTTTATGAAGATAACGGGGACGGGATCCCTGATAATGAGAAAGACCGGATTTTCGACCGCGGGTTTGGGAAAAATACCGGCCTCGGGATGTTCCTGAGCCGGGAAATCCTGGGAATCACGGGACTTTCGATAAAAGAGGACGGCACCTTCGGGAGAGGGGCCAGGTTTGTTATTTCAGCACCGGAAGGGGTTTACCGGTTGACCGGTCAGGCTGGGGATATGCTGACGTCCCCCCAAAAAACCGGGAATTGCGATCACTCCGAATAATTTCGCAGTTTACCTGGAAATTAAATAATTTCAGGGTAAACAATTGACCTATGAATAAACCCGTGATGAGAAAAGGAAAATATTTCGCGGTTGCAGCGATCAGTATTCTCTGTATTGCAGTCATAGCGACGGCAGGTTGTACAGGAAAGGGCCAGACACCGATGACGGAAAAACCAACGGTCCCGACCCCCGAAGGAACGGCGATCCAGCCCGGGCACCTCGTGATCACCGAAGAGCAGAATAATGCAACAATTCCCGTGAAATCAGGGGACCAGATCACGCTTATGCTCCCCGAAAACCCTACGACTGGTTATACATGGAACCTGACGACGACCCGGGGACTAAACCAGACGGGCGATCGGTATACACCGTCTGACAGGACCGGGACGCTCGTCGGCTCCGGGGGTACCCATGTCTGGCAGATGACGGTTACCGGAACAGGTGATCAGGCGATCTCGGGGATTTATAAACGGTCGTGGGAACCGGTCACCGGCAATGAAACGACATTCAGGGTCGCACTGACCGTCCGGTAATCCCCTGTTTTTCCCGGGCCCGGATGCCATACCGTGCTATGACCACAATATCGGGTATGAACCGGGAAACCTTTTTTTTACGCCCGGATTTTGAGAAAAATAATCCGGACGGTTGAAACAACCCTGATGATTCCGGCATCGGCATGAAAGGAGGGCTATCGAAAAACATCTCCTGTATTGTCTGATCTTTACTCATTTTGCAATATCTTCGGGTTTATCGCTTCGAACCTGTGGCTGGCCTATTTCCCCTCGTCACCGAGTGCTTCCCTGCTCCGCATCTGGTATAGGACCATCGGGTCCATCTCGCGATATTCGGCCTCCCCGGTTCTCATGATAATATTGACGATACCGCTGTTCACAATCATTTTCGAGCAGAGGAAGCACGGCCAGATCCGGGTAAGTTCCCCGGAACCGACCTCGAAGCCAGACAGGTAGAGGGTGCACCCCCGCGCTGTTTTCCCGGCCTGGATCAGGGCATTCATTTCTGCATGGACACTTCTGCACCGCTCGTAATTCGATCCGGAAGGGATGTTATGTTCCTGTCTCCAGCATTTGTTCAGCTCGGTGCAGTCCATCTGTTTCCGCGGCGCTCCGGTATAACCCGTGGAGACAATGGTGTTATATTCGTCAACGATTATGGCGCCGAAATTCCGCCGCAGACACGTGCCCTGGTGTGCGCATCGCGTGGCGAGGTCGAGGAAATAGGTGTGCCTGTTGGTCCGCATAGAGAGAAAACTATTGAGAGGCCGGTATTAAAACACGGTGGTTTTCCCACGGAAGCCGGGCAGTCACTTCCGCATGGTGAACCGCCACTGGCAGAAGACCGCAGGGGGATGGGGGTCGGGCGGGGCGAACATGCATTCGACCTCGATATCAGGGTCTATCATCTTTGCAAAACCGGTAAACTCGGCCCTATGCATCTCGCGACAGACATATTCGCCAAGACCACGCCGCAACCGTGCTTCCTGTGACGGGCACGAAGGAACGGTGATGATTACTTCGTCGGGATGCTCAACGATTTCGTAACCGACAATAACTGCCCACGGAAAATATCGCAGTGCCCTGACAAACCCCCCGAGTCCCCGCTCGTCAATGGGAAATTTTCGAACGATATCCCTGGCAGCCATCGGCGCAACGCGTCCCCATACCTGTTCGTTAAGGGCTTCTGCTACAGGCTGGCCGTATTTTTCCGAGACGTAAATAAACCAGAATGCGTCAACCACGCGGTAGTGCCAGAGAAGGAATTCAAAATAGTCTTTTTTCTGGTCATCGGTCATTGTTTCGATAATTTCCAGGTCCGTGAGATCCACCTTTTGAATTATTATATGACCGGCAGATGAAGAAAAGGATCTTTTCAATGCGTGTAAATGTGCGTCGCATTTGTCAATGAAGAAGTGAGAAGGGTGGCTGGTATAAAGAATTGGTACCGGATTTTACCCGTAAGAAAGACACCAGGTCGTTTTCCGGATTTCCGGGCTCACCGGGATCTGACCGTCACAAAGGAAATCAGCATGGCCTTCGTATCAGAACGGAGATAGAAACGAAAGAGAGTGTTGATGTGCCTCCGTGGGGATTGGTCCGTGCCTGACCCAAATCATCAATTCATCATGCCGGTCCAAAATCCGGTAAAACGGTGAGATTATCCGGACCCGTTAAAGCACATATTGCCAGGCTTCCTGCTTCAGAAGACCTTTTCTTTCTTTATAATCGGGCATGTACCTGCCGACGGTCGACCAGAACCCGGCCTGATGATTTTTATGGAAGATATGGCACATCTCGTGGAGCACGACGTAATCGATCTGGTTTTCCGGGGCCATGACCAGCTTCATGTTGAAACTGAGATGGTTATCGACGCTGCAGCTCCCCCAGCGTCTTCTGATATTCCTGACCCTGAATTCCGGGACGGGAATGCCAATCACCGAAGAAAAAAATCGCACCCTCTCACCGAGAATGCGGACCGACATGGCCCGGTACCAGGAAAGGACCATCTTTTTTACATAGTTCCGTCTTGCCTGTTCCGTGATATTGCCAGGAACGATGATACTGAGGGTCGTCCCGCAGAGCGTGACACGAGGCCTGGCAGACCGGGGAGTTTTCCCGCCGGATCTGCCGGCGATACATCCACAACCGGGACCACCTTCCAGCGGTCCGCTGCCACCTCCGGTGATGGCCAGGCTGATGACCTGGCCGAGGTAATGAAATGACTCTCCGTTTTCGTAATTCCGTTGCACTGACCGCGGCCCCTCATCAGCAAAGACGGCTAGTTTTTTCAGGATCCAGGGCGATTTCAAGAGCACCATCGTCCTGATCGACGAAATTGAACAGCCATCCGGGGCCTTTACTTCAATTTTGTCAGGGCGGTGAAGCACGATCGCCAGGGATTTTCTCTTTTTGGAATACGTGACCCTGTAAAACAGCTCTTCATCGCCATACCGCACCGAGTCCTGCGGGCCTGGTCCTGACCTTATCACGGCCGGGACGGAAAAAATCCCCATGCCAACACTTATTACCATTAATTTAATAAATAAATTTATAAATGCCCGAACCAGGTCGGTTCTTTCCATGATTCCAGGTCCTACAGAGATTAATCCACAAAAACCGATCAAGGACTGGCTGGCCGGCTTCCTTTCCTGGCGGTACCATCACAAGTATACCTTCAATTTCATCGCCCTCATCGCATTCCTCATCCTGTTGCCGTTCCTTGCTACCAATCCCGCCGCCCAGGTCTTTATCGACGTTCTTATCATCCTCGTGCTTATTTTTGCGGTGCATGCAATCAGCGATCACCGGACGACGCTTGTCATCGGGGTCATCCTTGCATTAATCGCCGTATTGCTCGACGTAGTGTATTATGTAACCGGATTGATGAAATATTACCATTTTTCTGTGATCGTCGCCCTGGTTTTTTTCGCATTCGTGACCATCGTGATCTTTTCCGGAATCATCCGCGAAAACCGTATTACTTTCGACACGATAGCCGGCGCTCTGTCGGTATATTTCCTTATGGGGATAACCTGGGCGTTCGGGATCATGGCCATGGAGACTGCAGCTCCCGGTTCATTCGATACCAAGTTGATCGGGGGAAATACCGTTAACCATCTCTCCGATTATATCGGCTACAGTTTTTCCGTCCTGACAACGACAGGGAATTACAATGTCAGCGCGATGACGTCCACCGCCCGGATGATAATGATGTTCGAGATGATCGTAGGGACGCTTTACATAGCGGTCCTGATTTCATGGCTGGTCGGGAGGTTTCTTTTCAAGCGCACGACTACCGATTAACCGGGTCGTACTGTCCCTCCGGTAATAATTGATAACCTGCATCACCCGCGGCATTCCACCCGCTTTTCCAAGCTCGCTATGGACGCGGGCATGGCAACAGGAGCAGAGCGTGATGAGATTTTCGGGGTCGTCATTGGTATTATCGCAATCGTTATGGTGGATATGCAGTGTTTCCGTGCAGGAACAGATCGCACATGCGTGACCGTCCCGGAGAAGAACCTTTTTCCTGAGGTTTTTCCAGGCCGAAAGGGCATATTTCTCCCGCGTCGTTATTTTCTTTCCTTTCAGCAGGCACGATATGGTCTCGCCGCTATGCAATGCATGCGGACATAAAACACAATTTTTTCGAAAATCATTCAGTCCTGTGCGGTAGCGGCACCGCGGGGGACGGGATCTATCGAACTGCTCAAAGGACGTCTGGTGGTCTTTCATGGCTTATGACATAATGGTCCAGATCAGGATTCACACGAAAAAGACCGGGATTTGCCGATCCAGGTGAGTCGATTACCTGGCCCAATCTCACGCAAGCCTGCCTGGGCCACCGTTTCCGACTCTTCAGAAGGATTTCGCAGGATTTCCCGTTCTGTTCCCTGTCCTGGAGGAACTACGATCCGGTGCCAAGGGAGATTTCAGATATCCTTCATATACAACTTATGGGCACCAGAATCTATGGAGTACATTCCAGGGTTCTGTATCATGTCGAGTGCATTGATCTTCTGGTCGATAAGTTCCTCGTAACTGAAGGATTCGTATTCCCTTGTTTCCTTCGAGTCATAGTATACAATCACGCCGTTCTCCATTTTTTTTGCGCTGGTCACATCGTACATAGTCCCTCTTCTGTCAGACCAACAGATATGAATATTTCTATCAGGGAGATCAGATCCATCTGTTCAGGATGGCTCTTCATTGGCCATATACTCCAGGTTGAAGCGATACAGGTGAGTAAATCCGCAGTTCCTGCAACGGACGGTAAAATTCCTGCAACCGATGGAGATATCGTGACTGCCGTGGTATCCGCAGTTACGGCACGTGGCAGGTTCTCCGAGGTTCCACACGTCATAACACCCGGGTTTAACATATTCCCGCTTTGGTGCAATATCTTCAATAACCGGGACAAATACCCTGGTCGCCCCGCAATTGTTGCATACTACCTGGGCCAGGTTAGGGACGGCAGTAATTACCTGGTCTGCTTCGGTCTGGCAGTGGTAGCAGGTAGTCCGATACGTTGTCGAGACAAAACGTTCCATGGATAATACTCATGACGGCATGAATAAAACTATTGCAGGATCCGTATCTGATCAAAGGGGCCTGACTTAAGGGGAGGGCCGCCATGACGTCCGGATAAGGGGAATCGCTATATATTAATGCGTAAAATATGGTTTTCATGGCTGAAACCAATCAGAACCCCAGCGCGTTGAGACTTTTTGCTGCTGTACTCCTTGGAATTGCTGTTGCATTCATCGTATTTTTTATCTTTGCCCTGGGAATCGGATTATTAAACAATTCTTTCAACATGAACATACCACTAACCCTTGATTTTCGGGAGAATATATTCAGTGCCCTGCTCCTCGGCGTACTCGTGATTATCTGCATCGCAGGATTTGTCTGGATGGTCTATAGAACCCCGCCTGCATCTGAGGAGATCGAGAAGGAGCATGAGGCCGAGGGGGAGGAAGAGTAACAATCGACCTTTTTTAAAGGATAAAATAACAGGAACCGAATATTCTGTTCGCGTTATCCTGCCTGGGAGGCAGGAGAAAAATTCCTGTCTTTTTCATCGGAAGGTCGTTTAAAATCCGATAATCCGGGGACTTTTTTATGAAGCCTTCAGTCCTGAAACAAAAAGTAATATTTCCTGGTCAATCAGGGAATCATGTGATACCGTTTTTGGAAGGCATTAAACATTTTGGTTAGAATGTGATCAACGGTTCATCATCGCTGCTCGCCGCACCTGATCCTTCCTTTACTCCGAACATGAGGAGGATCCCGATGATCTCGACGAACATGAGGACCAAAAATGTCACGTCGAAGGCATGGGCAAGGTCTGCAGCTTTTAACGTATGAGCCGGGGCGCTTGCGAATGCCGGGCCGATGGCAGCCGTCGCAACGAGGGCAACGACCGCCACGCCAATCGATGAGCCCAGGTTGGTCATCATTTTCACGAGCCCGGAACTCGCACCACGGTCTTTCACGGGAGATTCGCCCATGACTGCACTATTGAGCGGTGAAAATGCAATCCCTGTCCCCGCGCCGAGAAGGAAGAGATAAATGCTGACATGACCGACGCTCGATTCGGCAGAAAGGGTCGAGAGGAGAAACAGGGCCAGGGCACAGATAAAAAATCCTGCGAAAATTGGTTTTTTTGTCCCGATTACGTCGGAAATTTTTCCTGAAATCGGAGCCGTCAGTATCATCCCGATCGGGAGTGCGAGAAGGATCGCACCTGCGGTGCCGGTCGGGATCTTCTTAACCAGTTCGAGGTAGAACGGCATCAGGACCATCACTCCTGCCATTGCGAGCTGGATAAACAGCACGTTAAAATTCTGCAGGGTAAAAGAACGGTTGGCAAAAAGGCCTAAATTTATCAGTGGATTTTTTGAGTGCCGTTCCCATGCGAGGAATAGCAGCCAGAACAGCAGTGAGATAGCAAGAGAAATACCGCCGTACAACGCTGCAGGCCCACTGACAGACGTCAGGCCGAATATAAGGGAACTGAGTGCAACGAAGATGAGCACCACACCCAAAAAATCGATCCTGTCACCCGGGGATACAGGGGCCAATTTGGGCAGGATATGGATACCCATTACAATGGCGATGATACCCACAGGGACGTTGACGTAGAAAATATAGGGCCAGGAGTATACGCTTGTGAGGAACCCCCCGATGACGGGACCGAGGGCTGCCCCAAGCATCGTGAACATGGCGACGATGCCGAGCG
This sequence comes from Methanoregulaceae archaeon, assembly GCA_035505975.1. Classification (GTDB taxonomy): domain Archaea; phylum Halobacteriota; class Methanomicrobia; order Methanomicrobiales; family Methanospirillaceae; genus CAIKOD01. Next base: position 51,364 of record DATJQJ010000025.1, on the reverse strand, counting down.
CCTGCCCCCGTAAGGATGAAGCAAGGTACGATGTGACCATGACCGCCCCGAGCGCTGAAATTACCGCTCCGCCTGCAGCCTGGAGCATTCTTGCCCCGACGAGGAAACCGATGGACGGGGAAAGGCCGCAGAGGGCCGAGCCGACCGTGAACAAGGCGAAACCGGAGAGGAACAGGTTCTTAAAACCCCTGATATCCCCGAGTTTCGATGCCAGGAGGAGAAGGCTGACGAGGACGATCAGGTATGCATTGAGGACCCATGAAACCGTTACCGTAGAAATGTCGAATGATTTCCCTATTGTCGGAAGGGCGATGTTCACAATTGTTGCGTCGAGACCGGCCATGAACGATCCCAGTGAGATTACAAGGACTATCATCAGGTCTTTCGGGGTCATTTTTGTTTTACCCTGTGCGTCGGTCATAGTAGGAGAACCTTATCGACTGTTGGTACTTCGGATATCAAATAACGTGATGGTTTTAACCGGGGCCTGCACCGGAAAAAACGGGAAATGGAGGTTTCTAGGAAGACGGAAATTTTATACTCAGGAAGAACGAAACCCCGAAAAATCCGGCTGCAGATGCACCTGAACACACCCCGGGATCCGATCATTTTCCATCATCCCTGAATACAAACCCGAATTCCGTCCCTTCATCGGTATTGATCTCAATATTAGCCTTCATCTGATATCGTGCCAGAAAATTTACCAGTTTCAGCCCAAGCGTCTTTGAGCTTGCCGGATCGAAACCTTTTGGGAGACCGACACCGTTATCGCGGACGGTCATGGTGAACACGCCATCGTTTTTAACGAGACTAATCCGGATACAGCAAACAGAACCCCTGACCTTTTCACAATCATACGAAGCAGGGAATGCATATTTCAGGGAATTCGTCACCAGTTCATTTACGATCAGACCTGCAGGGGTGGCCCTCGCGAGGTCGAGAGTAGTGTTATCCGCCTCGATGATTGTTTTAACGAGTTTTGCAGATTCATAGGAATTGACAACCTGCTCGACCAGCGTGGACAGGTAGATCTTCATATCCACCTTTGAAAAATTGCGGGTCCTGTACAGGGTCTCGTGAATGAGCGCCATGCTACGGGCCCGGTTCTGGAGATCCTTCTTCAGCGCGAGGCCGGCAGGGGAATCGTCATAGGAACCTTCGAGGCTGAGGAGCGATATAAACGCTGCAAGGTTGTTTTTGACCCGGTGGTGGATCTCGGAGAGGAGGATCTCTTTCTCGGCAAGCGCCTCCTTCATGCTTTGGTCATTCTTTGCAAGCTCGTCATTGCTCTGTCGCAATTCCTCTCCCGTTGCTGTGAGTTCCTCGTTCTTCCTGGCGAGATCCGCCTCCCTTCCCCGGAGGGCCCGCTCGTTTCGTGCAAGTTCGTCGTTTGCTGCCAGCAGATCCTGAGCAGTTGCGGTGAGCTCTTCGTTCGTCGCATACAGCTCCTCATTCATCAGGGTGAGTTTCTCTTCGGCCTGTTCGAGATCGGTCCCGATGGATTGGGCGTACCTGCCTACCACCCACGCAGTTGCCGCTATAAATACGATGAGGCAGGCCGAGAAAAGGATCGCGTTCTGCACGTCAAAGATGCCGGTGAGCACGGTAAAGGCGGCATTCTGGACGAATGCCAGGATGACAGCAAGAGGAACGAAGATTCGAAGGAGACGGGCCCGGGTTGTGTTGCCTGAGAAGTACTTCAGCGGGAATGACCTGGCGCCGGCCAGAGCGACGAGCCCCGTTCCGGTGAATATCCCGGCGAGGGCCGAGAATGGGGCGATCGGGATGACCGTGGTGTCGTGGAGGAGCGGCGATCCGTAGATCATGCCCAGCAGGAAGGTAAACGCCACGAGGGCTACGGCGCTCCCGATCGCTCCGGCCATGTCCCTGGCCAACTCTTGGCGGGCTCTCCCCGGCAGGGGTATGAAGAGGAATGCGAGTCCGATCCCAGAACTGCAGATCAGGGCCGAGGCTACCGGTGAGATAGGCATGGACATCGGGCCAAGGAGTGCCGTACCGATTTGGTATGCCCATTGCTCGACGACCGTGTGGCTGCCGGCCAGGCTGACTGGGATCTCTACAGCTTCGAGTATTGCGACTGCGAGGACTGCTGCTGACATGACGGCTGCTATCCACCCTTTCAGGGGGCTAGCCGCGTGGTATGCGATTACAAGGCCGAAGGCGATCCATACCGCAGCGGCCGATACGGAAATGATCCGAAACCCGGCGAAGGCGGGCACAGGGACTGCGATCTGGACAAGCCCGAGAAGCGCACTACCCGCCGCAAGAAGGCCGGAAGCCAGTGCCGAACGCGAATAGGTGTTCAAGCCGGCGAATAGTGCGAGGGGGAAGGCGGATCGCCCTGCCGCAGTCGTGATGCCGATGCCAAGGAAGCAGATAGCGATCGCGGTGGGAAGAGCGATTGGTACGAAGTCTGTCCCGTACATGAGCGGGTCCCGGTACGCGTAACTTATGACAAAGGTAAAACCTCCCAGCGCCACGGCGGCCCCGAGCAGGCCGGCCGCGTGCCGGATCCAGGCGGGCCCTTTGTCACGGGCGATAACAAGGAGGAAAATGGCTGTCGAGGCTGCAATGACGAACACGAGTGTACCCGGGGAGATGGCAGCGGTCGGCCCCCCGGCGAGTGAATTCCCGATCCTGACCAGCGTAGCTATAAAGATCCCGAGCCCCCCGGCGACGCTGAAAAGGAGCTCAAATAATCCTGCAATGGCAATGACTGCAAGAATAACCCCGAAGGCTGCCAATTGGACCGATGAGGGCCTGTTCCCCGATGGCTGGAGTGCGACGAGCGCAAGGATCGTACCGAGGAGGATCAGGATCAGGGAGGTGCCGAACGCCATGGGCTGGTATCCAGTGATAATACTCGACAGGAAGGAGATGTGGAAGATAAGGCCGAGGAGGCCGAGGAGGCCGATGATACCGGCGAGCAGTCCGAAAGCTGCCGCAACATGCTGAGGCATGCGGTTTTTTCCCGCGGTATTGCTGTGTACTGCGGGTCCGACTCCTTCAGGAAGCGGATCGTTACGTACCTGGTCCATTTCTTCCTCCAGGATTATTGGTTTGCACCAGGTATTTCAAAAAGCCGATCTTTTTTTTTAACATGCCGGCACATTCTGCCCCGGCACCTGCTCTGCCCGTTTTTGCATCCGGGACGTTACAGGAAATATAATAAGCATGACGCCAGAAACCGCAGGATGGACAGTCCCTGGTTTATCACGGACCCGGGAAAATGACCTGCCGCAAGCCGGCCTTGATTGCACCAATCTCATTGACCAGCTTCCGAAGACCTGGTCTACAGGACCTTTGTGTCTTTTCCTTTCCCGGTTGTCAGCATTTTCACCACGAGGACCCGGAACACGGATTTGCTCTCGTTAATCCATGTATGAGCGATCATCGCAGGACTTTCCACGATAGTGTCTTTGCCAACGCCTGCTCGTTCATCACCAATTTCGACGACCCCTGTGCCTTCGAGCACGTAAAAAAATACATCGACCGGGGTGATGTGTTTCTTCAGCGATTCGCCGGGTTTGAGGGTAATGACAACCGCTGACGTGTCAGGGGCGTCGAAGACCTTGCGGACATCCACGTTGTGGGGATTTTTCACCGGGTTAATATTTGCAACCTCAGATATTCTCATTTATTTCACCTTCTCAAGCGGGATATAGGGTAGTAACGACAAAACCTCGGATTTAACTGTCTCTATTCCCATTCGCTCCATGAACCGGGCTGTTCTCTCATGGGGCCTCGCGTTGATCCGGTAATATTCTGCGAGCCTTTGGGCGCAGTCCAGCGCTTCGGTGGTGGAGAGGTCCCGGGCCATGCTGTCCCCGAACCGTGGCCGGGTCCCTCCGTTGCCCCCGAAGAAAATTGTCCACCCCCTGTTCGTTCCCATGATCCCGATATCCCTGATATGACTTTCTCCGCAGCAGCGGGGGCAGCCCGAGATCCCGATCTTGATCTTTGCAGGGAATGTCTGGTCTTTGAACGTTTCTTCGACGGATCTGGCAAGGCCGATTGAGTCCTGGTTGCCGAACCTGCACATATCGGTTCCGAGACATGCCTGGACAAACTTTACGCATGGGGCAGACTCGGGTTTTGCCAGGGATCCCAGTTCATCGGTGACTTTTCGCACGTCTTCAGGTTTCAGGCCGGCGAGGACGATCCGCTGGCCGCTGGTAATCTTGATCATGGGCACACTGAACTTCCGGCCGGTCCGGGCAATCTTCTCGAGGTCATCAGGGGTCACTATCCCCGCGGGGATCCTGGTTACGACCGCATAGGTCATCCCATCCCTCTGGAGAATCGCACCTTCTGGATCTGTCATCTTATCTCACATCTCCATTCCTGGCATTTTTTCTTTGTCTGGTGATTCCTTTTCCTGTCATTTGGGGCATTTTCATGTCCGTCCTCACCGGACGGGCGCGCTCGATCATCTGGCTGAACAACCGGCTCTGGACGCAGGTGATGAAAGGAAGCGTGATAATCACCGCCATCCTGTTCCCGTTCTGTGAATAAATAAGCATGGATTCCCGATCATCGGCTATGAGAATAAACTCGAGAATAAAGACTGCACCGTCAAGGCAGATAGGCGCGGAAAAGACGTTTTCACAAAGAAAGCGGCAGAATACCGCGAGGCGTTTTTTAAAGAGTACAAAAAGGGGAAATAAGCTATCTCCTGATATAGTCCGGGTGCCCCGTATTCCAGACCCTGCCTCTCCTGTAAATCCCCCCGCGTTGTCCGGAAAGACCTGGTGTAAATTACCGGTCTGTGACTGATCCCGACGGTGAAGGTGCAAAATCCTTTATCGCATTTTTCCGAAAAAACCGTGAATAGACCACTGTCTGTATTATCAACTGCATGCGAGGGATGGGATTCGAACCCATGGACCCCTTCGGGACCGGATCTTAAGTCCGGCGCTGTTGGCCAGGCTTAGCTACCCTCGCGCCTAGTACTATAGGATTCGGAATAGTAAAAGACTTTGAGTCTATCCCGTAATTCAGTCATGGCAGGAATGTATCCCTGTCCGTCATGATAAATTTCCTGGGAACTCCCTGATATTGTTTTAATTCCCGATTGGAATTCATCCGGAGTTACAAAAATAGAGAATAGAGGGGCCGGTGCCGGTTCTGGTGCCTTGTTCTTATAATTTGATCTTCCGGAACAGGAAGGCCCCGAGGACCACCATGGCAAGGGTAAAACACCCGAGGACTCCGAAACAAACGGCCGGATTGATCTGGGATACCCCGGTCAGGCCGTAGCGGATCCCTTCCACGCCATACGTAAGCGGATCGATCAACGTTACGGGGACAAGCCATCCGGGCAACGAACTGATGGGGAAGAGCGCACCGGAGAGGCCGAATATCGGGAAGACCACGAAATTCATGATCAGCTGGAATCCCGTCATGTCATCCATTCTTGAAGCAATGGCGATGCCGAAGGCGGTGAAGGCGATGCCGATCAGCACCATGAACCCGAGCGCCAGGAGAAACCCGGCGGCGTTCGAGATACGGAGTCCGATAAATACCGAGAGGACGAGGATGATGAACCCCTGGAAGACGGCAGTCGTAGCGCCGCCTGTAGTCTGGCCGAGCATGATCTCGAGTCTCGATACCGGTGCGACGAGGGTCTCCTTCAGGAAACCGAACTGCTTGTCCCAGATGATCTGGATCCCGGAGAACACCGAGGTGAACAGGACACTCATCGCCACCATGCCCGGGATCAGGAACACGACGTAATTCCCGCCGAGCCCCGGTATCTGTACCACGGAATTGAGGCCGAACCCGAGGAAGAGCAGGAAGAAGAGGGGCATACTGATGCTCCCGATGATCCGGCTCTTCGACCTGAGGTACCGTTTCATGTTCCGCAGCCAGATCGTGTATATGATGTCCATGGTCAGCGCCTCATCAAATTCCTGTACCTTCGCATGTTCTCCTTGTTGTCGGCGTCCTGGTCGCGGATCGTCTTTCCGGTAAAGGAGAGGAATACGTCCTCGAGGGTCGGCTTGTGGATGGCGATCGATTCGATGGGAATATGGTTATCTGCAAGGAGGATGACGATCTCGCTGATGTGCTGCTCGGCGTTTTCGAGGCTTACCGTGACTTTCCCATCGTATCGCTCGACCTTTCCGGGCCCCGACTTTATAAGGGTTGAAACGACGTTATCAGGGTCAGGCGAGTCGATCGTCACAATGTCTCCCCCGATCCCGTCCTTGAGTTTAGCCGGCGTATCCATCGCGATGATCCGGCCATGGTCGATGATCGCCACGCGGTTGCAGAGCCGGTCGGCTTCTTCCATATAATGCGTCGTAATGATGATTGTGATCCCCTTTTCCCGGGCCAGCGTCGCAATATACTGCCAGAGGTGGTTCCTGGTCTGGGGGTCGAGACCAAGCGTCGGCTCGTCGAGGAACAGGACCGAAGGGTGGTGGAGGAGACCGCGGGCAATCTCAAGCCGTCTTCGCATACCACCGGAAAAGGTCTTGACGATGTCGTCCTTCCGGTCTTCGAGCTCGACCAGCCTGAGGAGCTCGGTGATCCGCTCGTTCCTGACCTCCTTTGGAATACGGTACAACCGGCCGTGGAAATCCATGTTCTCCCAGGCAGTCAGCTCCTCGTCAAGGCTCTGGTCCTGGAATACGATGCCAATGGATTTCCTGACCCCGTCTTCGTCGCGTTCGACATCGATGCCATTGATGGTTGCAAAACCCGATGTCGGCCGGAGCATGGTCGAAAGCATCGAGAGGGTAGTTGTTTTCCCTGCCCCGTTCGGTCCGAGGAGCCCGAAGATCTCACCCTGAAATATGTCGAACGAGATGTTGTCCACGGCCACCAGGTCGCCGAAGCGTCTGGTAAGGTCCTGGACATGTATCGAAACTGTCATAAGAGTGTCCTTTGGCATAAAAAACCGTTTTATAGTCTCTAAAATTTCGCTCTGCTCCTTTAATACGCTTGTTATCGGGAACCATCGGTTGTGCCATGGAGAACTGACCCTATTCCCTAAAAGGTCAAACTTCCCTAATGCAGACCTGGTAAGATGGTGTCCGGGATATCTGGTTCCGGACAGACACTATTGTACTATGCCAACGTTCTTATCCTCGGGGCCCATGTATAGTATGCAGTTTTAATAGAGCTGTTTGAGAAATATCATGTATAAATCAAATTTTGGTGGACCAAGTAATTATGGCCCCCGTGAAATGACTAAAGTAGTCTGTTCAGATTGCGGAAAAGATTGTGAAGTACCGTTCAAGCCGACCGAGGGAAGACCTGTCTACTGCCAGGAATGCCTCCCGAAGCACAGAAAGCCCAGGTTCTAAGCATTTAATCATTCTTTTTTTTTAACGTTCCCGAAATCGTTGCGGGGCCATGATAGAGCATTTCCCTTCGTCCATTAACTTCTGCACTCACGGAGTTTAACCCGGGGTATCTTCAGGTCAGGACAGCCTGGTTCTTATTTACCAATCTCCGGATTTAACACCGTGATGGCGAATCCGGTCATTTTTCTGCCCTAAACTCTGTTCCGAATTTGATCACCTGCCTGGCGCAGTCAGTTAAGGATAAGTAACGCACTGTCGTCTCCTGGTGCTCACTGACTGAATGGTCCGGATACCGGTATTATTAATACGCCGATGGGACAGGTTCTATTGAACCGGATCCCCGGGATCCAGCGAAACGGGATCAGCACGAAACTGCTGAACCGGAACGGCATGTTCCAACCGGGCCGTTACCTTGTCGGTGATCCGGATGCACCTTGAAACCGGCTTCGAAACAGAGATGACAAAATCCATGGGAGAACAACGATCCGCCAGCCTGAACCCCGATCCGGCCGGCACAGAACCAAAGTACCACGTGCTCCCTGTCGGGGACCTTTTTTCACTGCTCAGAACGACTGAAAAAGGACTTAATGCCGAGGAGGCGGCTTCCAGGCTAAAGACCTATGGGAAAAACGATATCGCTTCCGCGCGGAAACGCCCTGCAGTCCTGCAATTCATCGACCATTTTAAAAATCCCCTGGTAATCATTCTTCTTATTGCCGCCACGATCTCTCTGTTTGTCGGAGACGTGACCGATGCCGGTATAATCATCATCATCGTGATACTGAGTGTTTTTCTCGATTTCTTTCAGGAATACAAGGCCGGGAATGCGATCGAGCTGCTCAGGCAGAAAATTGTCACCCATGCGACCGTTGTCAGGGATGGAACGGCCCGTGATCTGCCCGTCACCGATGTCGTACCCGGTGATGTGATTCATCTCGCTGCCGGGGACCTCATCCCTGCGGACGCCAGGGTGATATCTGCTAAAGACTTCTTCGTCAACCAGTCCGCTCTGACCGGCGAGCCTTTCCCGGTTGAAAAAAATGCGGAAAAGGAAGACCAGGGGATATCGCTGTCCGGTGCGAAAAATTACATATTCCTCGGAACATCGGTAGTTTCAGGCCAGGCGGGTGCCGTGATCACCCGGACCGGCTCGTCAACCGAGTTTGGCAAGATCGCGAAGTCCCTGACCACCCGCCCGCCGGAAACTGAGTTTGAAAGGGGCCTGAAACAGTTCAGCTTCCTGATGTCGAGAATAATCTTGTTCCTGGTTATTTTCGTTTTTTTTGTCAACGCACTGTACCGACACGGGATACTCGATTCACTGTTGTTCGCAGTGGCCCTTGCGGTAGGGATGACCCCTGAGCTCCTGCCGATGATCCTCTCCCTGAACCTCTCGAAGGGTGCAATTGCGATGTCTGAAAAGGGGGCGATCGTAAAACATCCGGAATCGATCCAGAATTTCGGGAGCATGGATGTTTTGTGTACCGACAAGACAGGAACGCTGACAGCCAACCGGATCTCCCTCGTCAGGCATATCGATGCCCGGGGAACCGACAGTGAGGAAGTCCTGTTGCTTTCCTATCTCAACAGCCTGTTCGATAGCGGAATGAAAAGTCCGCTCGACGACGCAATCCTGTCTTACCGGCACATCGACGCCGGAGAATATCAGAAAACCGACGAAATTCCTTTTGATTTTATCCGGAAACGGATATCTGTCGTCTTATCTACCGGAACCGGCGAAAAGCTTATCACGAAAGGTGCCCCCGAAGAGATCTTCCGGATCTGTTCGTATATCGAGATACGGGAGAACAGGGAGCCCATCACCCCGGAAATTCTTGGAACGCTCAACGACCTCTATCTCGGACAAAGCAGGGAAGGTTACCGGACGCTTGCCGTATCGTTTCGGGAATTTCCCGAACGAAAACCCGTGTATTCGGTAGATGACGAAAAGGAGATGGTATTTCTCGGGTTTATCACCTTCATCGACCCGCCCAAAGATAGTGCGGGTGAATCGGTCAGGCTCCTGTCAGAGTCAGGCATCGAGTTGAAAATCCTCACCGGAGACAATGAACTCGTCACCCGGAAGACCTGCGAACTGATCGGTCTTCCGGTAAAGGGAGTCCTTACCGGGGATGAGATCGTCCGGATGGATACCCAGGCACTCTCGAGGGTCGTAGAGAACGTCACCATATTTTCCCGGTTGACTCCGGTCCAGAAGGACCTCATCATGAATGCCCTGAAACGAAACGGACATGTAGTCGGTTTCATGGGAGACGGTATCAACGACGCTCCCTCGATAAGGGAAGCAGACGTCGGGATTTCGGTGGAAAATGCTGTCGATATCGCAAAGGAATCGGCAGATATCATTCTATTAAAAAGCGACCTCAGGATCCTTCACGAAGGCGTCCTCGAAGGAAGGAAGACCTTCGGCAATACGATGAAGTATATCCTGATGGGTACGAGTTCCAATTTCGGCAATATGTTCAGCGTCGCCGGGGGGTCTCTGTTCCTGCCGTTCCTCCCGATGCTCCCGGTGCAGATCCTTCTCAATAATCTCCTTTACGATATCTCCGAATCGACCATCCCCACCGACAGCGTGGACGCCTCCTATACCAGGACCCCAAAAAAATGGGATATCGGGTTCATTAAAAAGTTTATCCTGATTTTCGGTCCCATCAGTTCGATCTTTGATATCATCACGTTCTTAATTCTCCTGTTCATATTCAGGGCGGACGCCGCCCTCTTCCAGACCTCGTGGTTCATGGAATCGATCTGCACGCAGACCCTGGTTATTTTTGTCATCCGGACACGGATAGTTCCGTTCTGGAATAGCAGGCCGAGTAAATACCTGGTCGCCAGCACGGTAATAATCGTCGCCTTTGCATGTATACTCCCTTTCACGGTATTCGGCGGCATCCTCGGGTTTGTCCGGCCCCCTGTTTCTTTCTTTGCTGTTCTCGCGGGACTTGTCATTGCATACATCGGTATCGTGGAAATAGTCAAACGCTGGTTCTACGGGCACTATGCAGTGTTTATAGAGAGGGACACCAGGAAAGGCGCTGTCACGAAGGGATAGCGATCCGTCAGGCAGGGTGTGAGTGCGGGTGAAAAAAAGGTCGGAATGAATGGTTATTTTGTACAATAGTAATCTTCGGTGAGTTGATACCGTCGGTGGACCCCGCAGCCCGGACACTTGCACCCGACCTTCTTCTCGCCTGAGGACTTATCTGATTTTCCCCTGGCACAGAACAGGAGATTTGGTTTACCGGTATTCAGGGTGTTTTCCTTGTATGTCGGGCATGTCCCACAAAATCTCCCGCAGACATCAAGGTTAGCTACCGATTCATCGACATTCATGGTTATTACTTCCAGGTTCCAGATACAGGTTTTAGTAAATAAATGTTATTGGCCTTGGTTGGACTGGTGTGTCTCCTGGCCGGTGCAGTCACCTGGAGCTGGTCAAGTTCACTTGTATCCTTTCGATTTTCCGGTCCGGGGATTACTTTAAATATCGATCCAACGATGAAATCCGTCCCGAGCCATTTCCCGGGAAATGAAATTCATTGACAGACGAAGTGCCGGAATGCAAATACGGTCAGGTCGGACGCCCTGGTAAACAATCCTGGAACCGGGTCCTGGTATAAGTTCCTGAAAAACTCGTTTACAAACATCCCAGGTTCATTCCTTTCCGGATCTTCTCCAATCATGCTGAATAATCTTTATTTACTATGCGCTGAATGAGCCAGTGGTGAATACCGTGGATGGATATGCAGGAAAGATTGCTTTCGTGGATCTGACCGATGGGAAGGTTACCGTTCAACAGACTTCGGCAGATCTCAAAAAGAACTATCTCGGCGGCCGGGGGTTTGGCGCGCGGATCGTGACCGACCTGATCGATCCGAAGATCGATCCACTTTCGCCCGGGAATGTGATTGTATTCGCGGCGGGCCCGCTCACCGGCACCGGAATACCTCTCGGGAGCCGCTACGAGGTGACGACGAAAGCACCGTTAAACGACACCCTGACTTCTGCCAACAGTGGCGGTGTCTTTGGGTGGAAAATGAAAAAAGCAGGGTTTGATGGGGTCGTTTTTTCAGGACGTTCCGTGAAACCCGTCTATCTCTTCTTAAACGAAGGTGTGGCTGAACTCGCGGATGCTGCCGGTTACTGGGGAATGAGGACGAGCGAAGTCACCGGGGCCCTAAAACGTGACATCGGGGATAAGGGCGTCCGTGTGACCTGCATCGGGCCTGCAGGGGAGAACAAGAACCTCACATCGTGCATCATCAACGAAGAACACCGGGCTGCAGGAAGAGGAGGGACCGGTGCGGTGCTCGGTTCGAAGAACGTTAAGGCGATTGCGGCGACCGGGGACCTCCCGATAGAACCTGCAGACCAGGACAGACTCAACAACATCAAAGAGCGGATCAGGAAAAAAATCGATGAAAACGGCATCTGTCAGGGCCTCCATAAATACGGGACCGCGATCCTTGTCAATATTATTAACGAGAACGGTGTGCTTCCTACCCGGAATTTCCAGAGGGGCTACTTCCCGGAGGCCGACAAGATCTCCGGCGAAACCATGGAGAAGACCATCCTTACCGGAAGGAAAGGTTGCTATGCCTGCATTGTCAGGTGTGCACGGATAACGAGGGCAGGTGACATTGCGGGAGAAGGGCCCGAATACGAACCCGAATGGGCGTTTGGTGCTGATTGCGGGATTGATGATATCTCTCTCATCGCACGGTGCAATTACCTCTGCAACGATCTGGGGCTCGATGCGATCGGGGTGCCGACTGCCATCGCGTGTGCAATGGAGATGACCGAGAAAGGATATATAAAGGACGGGATCAGGTTCGGGGAAACGGAAAAGATATTGCCGCTTGTCGAGGACATTGGATACAGGCGGGGTTTCGGTGCGGAACTGGCCGATGGATCGTACCGGTTTGCAGAAAAATCCGGTCACCCCGAACTCTCGATCAGCGTCAAAAAACAGGACCTCCCGGCATACGATCCCAGGGGATTGCAGGGCTATGGCCTTGCTGCAGCCACATCAGTGCGTGGCGGCGACCATGTATATGGTTACCTGATCTCACCGGAAGTGCTCGGCTCTCCGGAAAAAATCGATCCCTATACCGACGAAGGCAAAGACGTGTGGGTCAAGACGTTCCAGGACCTCACGGCCGCGATCGACGCCTCGGGTATGTGCCTTTTCACGTCGTTTGCACTTGATACCGAAGACTATGCCGACCTCGTCTCTGCCACGACCGGAATAGCGTTTTCGGCACCCGGTCTCCTGAAGGTAGGTGAACGGATCTGGAACCTCCAGAAACTGTTCAACATGAAAGTGGGCTATACGAAGGCCGACGACACGCTCCCTGAACGCCTGTTAACCGAGCCTCTCATGGACGGGGCACCGAAAGGACGTGTCTGGCAGCGGCAGCCCCTGCTCGATCGGTACTACGCGGCCCGGGGCTGGGACAACGAAGGCCGTCCTACACCCGCCAAACTCAAAGAGCTGGGACTGTCGAGTTGATCTTTTGGCCTGGCAGGTGAAAGAGCGATCATGAGCAACAAGGATACCGGGACCGTCACAAGTGTCGGGTCTTACGATTGCGGAGATTGCGGCACATTGGTAAACGAAACGCATAGACGGTGGTCCCGGTCATGAAGGTCCATGTGAAGGCATTTGCCATGTTTCGCGACATAATGGACGATGAGATCGATCTCGACCTTTCAGGGAACGCAACAATTTCTGACCTGCTCGATGAGTTGACGAACAGGTATCAGAGGTTTGGGGAAATGGCATTTGAAAGCCCTGGTGTCTTGAGAAATTTTGTCAATATCCTGCGCAACGGGCGGAACATACAGTTCATCAAGGGAATGGAGACACAACTCAAAGACGGCGATCTCATCGCCCTGTTCCCTCCGGTCGGGGGCGGATGATACAAGATATATTGCGATTGATCTGGCTCGTAAATGATCATGGTATCCCGGATTTGAGAAAGGCAGCCGAATCCGGATTATTGCTCATGTTGCCCCCTCCTTCCAACCGGATGATCAAATTGAGGTCATGGTATTTTGCAGACCGGCCCTTTCCGCCACCGATATTTCAAATTTTATTGAAATATTTGTAAGTCGATTTAATATAGGTTGTTATTTCATATTAATTTGAAATGTCAGATATCACCGGTAATGATACCACATCGCGGATCCCAAGGCCGATACAGGAAGAGATCGATAAATGCGGGGGGACAGCCGGCTTCCTCGGACGGTTGCCAAAAGATCAGGAACTAAGATCAATAGCAGTATTACACAGCTCACTCTCCGACGTCATCAGGTTAAAGATCCTCTTCCTCCTCGGTGTCCAGCCGCTCTGCGTTTGCGTTATCAGGGATATTATCGGAATTTCCGACTCAAAGTTATCCTATCACCTGACTATTCTCAAAAAAGCAGGCCTGATAAAGGGGGAGCAGCAGGGGAGCTGGATCATTTATTCGATTACCGGAAAGGGAACCACCTATACGAAGCCCGGTGAGGACCATTCGTACCCGTCGTACTATACCGTCGGAGACTGAAAAACAGGATTGCAGCAATATACTATCCTCAATTTCCACGTTAGCCCACAGATCGATGTATTACGGTTTCTTTTGAAATGTTCAACATTGGAGAAATCTTCTATCCGTGCTCCCTTTTCATTGCTGATTATTCTTTATTTCTGATGTTTTTTTTATGAAGTTAAGATATTCTGACGCTGCTCAGGATATGCGAACCGGTGTCAGTTAATTATCCGTGGACCGGGTGCCGGCAGCGCTTCCAGGGCCGCCTCGCCGTTATAGCGACCCGGTTGGGATAGGACAGCACAGGAACCGATTAATTTTCAATCCAGGTTGGCCCTGTCCGCTGACTATCTTTTTGGAAGAGGGGCATGGAAGAGACGAATCCCTTCCTGTCCGTAATGGCACAGCAGGGTATGAAGAGAATTCAAAGAACCGAAAAATTCGGGCCGGCCTCCACTAACTTTATATCTTCAAGATATATATCATAAAGATACATATCACAAAGATATGAATCAACCCGGGAACATTTCATGACTGGTATTTCCCTCGTCTCGATCGGCCCGGAAAATAAAAAAAACGGAGCGTAAATGCCATGAAGATCGTCGTATTAAACGGGAGCCCTAAGGGCGACGTCAGCGTCACGATGCAGTATATCGCCTATCTCGGCAAAAAATTCCCTGAACACTCTTTTGAAGTCCTCAATATTGCGCAGGATATCAGGAAGATCGAGAAGGATCCGGGTGTATGGAACACTATTATCGACACCATACGATCCGCAGATATGATACTTTGGGCATTTCCTCTCTATTACATGCTCGTCTGCTCCCAATACAAGAGGTTCATCGAGCTCGTCTTCATGAGAGATGCACAACAGGCATTTGCAGGAATTTATACTGTATCGCTCTCGACGTCGATCCATTTTTTCGACCAGACCGCCCACCAGTATATTCACGCGGTCAGCGATGACCTCGGCATGAAGTACCTCGGATTTTTTTCTGCAGAGATGCAGGACCTGCTCTCTTCTCTGGAACGGAAGCGGCTCGAAAAATTTGCTTCGCTTGTATTCGCTGAAACAGAAGAGAAGATGCCGGTTCAACGCGAGAACCCGCCTCTCGCGGCGTCAGGGTTTTTGTATGTTCCCGGGCCGGGACAGATTCCAGTGAACACCGGCTCAAAAAAGGTGGTCATAGTTACCGATTCCGACGGAAGATCGCCGAATCTCGCGGCTATGACCGATCGGATCAGGAATGCCTTTTCCGGTCCCGTTGAGATAATCAACCTCCGGGAGATCGGTATGCGGGGAGGATGCACCGGCTGCTGTCAGTGCGGCTATGACAATTCCTGTATTTATAACGATGATTATGTGGACATTTTCCTGGAAAAACTCGCCCCTGCCGAGATTATTATCATGGCAGGCGCGGTGCACGACCGTTATCTTTCGTCGGTGTGGAAACAATTCTTTGATCGGAGTTTTTTTTCAGGTCATATCCCGTCTCTCGAAGGTAAACAGATCGGTTTCGTCATTTCCGGCCCGTTAGGTCAACTCCCGCACTTAAAAGAAGCTCTGGCCGGATGGACCGAAAACGGCAGGTGCCGTGCGCTTTTCGTCTCGGACGAGGTCGGCGGGGCCCCGGAACTCGACAGATTCCTGGATGCCATGGCAAAACGTCTCGTGCAGGGTTCTGATACAGGCTATACCCCGCCGCCGACATTCTATGGGGTCGGGGGTCATAAAATTTTCAGGGATTTCATCTTCGCCCGGAGCCGGATGGTGTTTCAGGCCGATTACCGGTATTTCGTGGATCATGACCTCTTCGATTTCCCGCACAAGGAATACAAAGTCCGCCTGATGAATGCAATTCTTATCCCTCTTACCAGGGTCCCGGCATTCCGAAAGAAGGTATTCACAGGGATGAAATACCATATGACAGCACCATTCCGGGCCGTCCTGAAAAATGCCTGAAACAGGGGGGTTGTACTGCACAGATGATATCCGGATAATTTTCATAGATGGGGCTTTGTCGGCATCCTGGCAGTTCAGGAGTCCTGTTCCTGATAACAATCACAGAATGATTATTATTCAAGTGCGAATACATCCGATAGGAAGGATCCCGGATAGCCGGGCAGAACCCTGTGCAGGATCCACGGGCAGGGAGGGCCGAAGAAGGCCCGCTTACCCGTTGTCCTGCAGGAGCCAGCGATGTTTCGAAGAACCATAATCCTCGCGAGCCTTATAGGGGGCGGCATTCTCACCTTAATTGGAGACGCGATATTTCCCGGGTATTTCCTGGTCCAGATCTCCCTGACCCTTTTCACCCTGGCGGGTGCCTATCTGTTCGAAAGCGTGCTCGCCGAAGAGCTGCTCCTCAGCCACATCACCGACAGCAAGACGCGCTATTCTCTGAACAAGGCGATCGGGATCTTCACCGCGGTCATCGCTTTTGTGTTCGTCATCAGGATCTGGATCCCGGATACCCAGTCGCTGATCGTCGCGCTCGGTATCATAGGAGCAGGACTTGCCATCGGCCTTCAGGATGTCGTCCGTAACTTCGTTGGCGGCATTGTAATCCTCTCTTCGAACATTTACGAAGTCGGGGACAGGATCGAACTCGCAGACGAACTTGGCGACGTGATGGATATCGGTCTCCTGAATACCACCGTAATGGAACTGCGCGGATGGGTGAACGGGGACCAGCCGACCGGGAGAATTACCGCAATCCCGAACGGGAAGGTCATAACCGGACCTGTCCACAATTATACCAAGGACCATTCATTTTTATGGGACGAAATTATGATCCCTGTCACCTATGACAGCAATTGGAAACTGGCAAAAGATACTATCCTGGAAATCGTCAGGAGCGAGACGGCCGCGACAGTTGTCGAGGCAAGGGCCGAGATCGAAAGCATCGGGGTGAAATATTACCTCCCGAAAAATGTCGTCGAACCGGCAGTCTATATCAGCCCTACCGACGCCTCGATTGCAATTCATGTCAGGTATGTAACGGAAGTGACCGACCGCAGGGAATTCCGCACGAGACTGGTCGAGATGATCCTTGCAAAAATCCAGGAAACCCCCGGTATCAGGATATTTTCATCGGCCTCCTCTGACACCGCCGACCTCACAACAAAAAAGACCGCTTAAATGGACCCCGGCACGCGTGGGAATCATCTTTGGATTCATAAGACTCACGGGGATACGTAAATTTATCCGGAACGGGATATCTCTGCATTTATAAGTTTGAATCGAAAACAACCTGCGAGGTGCCGTCCGTGAACTTCCCGGTAACGACGATATGGCTCTTCTGACCGGGAGTCCCGTATACCGTAACAGAAGACCCGGTCCCGGTCCCCAGCTGCGTTCCCTGGACTACATTATCCACCTGGACGATCAGTGCCGCCAGACCGGAAGTGTCGGCACCCCCGTAATTTTTGAGTACAATGGCATTACCATTCCTTGTGGCCGTGACAACCACGTTCTTGGGGACGTATTTATTCGCCGAATTATTATTCGCCGTTGCAACTTCCTTATTGATATCCGAGCCGAATGTCAATCCGGTTACGTTTGAAAAGGCACTGGTTATTATGTGCTCCGGGGACCCTGCCGGGGTTCCCTGGGTGTTAATCCAGCCGAGAATTGCAAGGGTCGAGATCGTGATGGAAATGAGCAGCATAAGGATTATGATCGCCATGAATACCTTCCGCCCGAAGGAAGATCTCATGGCCTTTACATGCTTTCCCGGGGCGCCATCGGGTTCGAACGTCAGTTTATCGAGAATATCCTTGCATTTCCTGGCGTCGTCGATCCTTTCCAGTTTGAGCAGTGTGATATAGATATTATTCCATGCGTCCCGGTATTCCGGGTCGATATCGACCGCTTTTCCATAGCACTGCAGTGCGTTCTCGTAGTCTCCTGATTTGAAGAAGTCGTTTCCCTTATTTTTAAGTTCCAGTGCTCTGGTTGATTTCATCGGCTTAATGAAAAATTGGCATGTCATACCATAATAGTTCATTCATTTTCATCCCGGCCTCAACCGGCCGATCCTCCATGTCATCCTCCCAAACCCTCATCAGGGGGATGGATCCACAGTACTCCCTGATATCAGATGCCGGTTCTTCGGGGATGGGTGGAAGTCAATGGAACATGTCTCGCACCTGCGGAAGTAGACCGCATCCTCGACCAGTGTCCGGAGCGTATCTGCTCATTCGGCGGGGAGTTCTATCTTTCAAAGGGTGACCTGACGGCACGCGATCACTTCGGTATCCTTCCCGGCGATTGCCCCCCGGGCACTATCATGAGAAAGAAGGATATAATCGGGTATGTCGCACCCGACCCGCCTGAAATGGAGCTGGAAGCGGCGATCGCCGAAGCGGTCCGCCTGCGGAGCGGCGAAGGGGTGACGGCACTGTCCGGCGGTGTGGACTCTGCCCTCGTCGCGGTGCTCGCCGGTCTTCCCTGTATCGCCGTCGGCACAGAAGGATCTCACGATATCGGTCGCGCCCTCCATGTTGCGGAAACAACCGGGCTTTCGGTTTCCTGTAAAACCATCAGCGAGAGTGATGTCCTCGAGGGGCTCTCAGCCGTGGTGCCGGTGATACCGTTCCGAGACCCGGTGAACACGTCCATTGCCGTGACTATGTACTGTATCACCCGGTTCGCCAGGGAACTCGGGCATTCGCGGATACTTGCGGGGCAGGGTGCCGATGAACTTTTCGGGGGATATGCCCGGTATCTTACGAGTCCCGATCTTGAAGCAGACCTGGAAAAAGATTTTTCCGGGCTCAGATTTCAGGCCGACAGGGATCAGGCGGTTGCAGCGTTGCAAGACACGTATATATCGATGCCGTACCTTGACCTCCGGGTTGTGCGCGCTTCACGGAAGATCGCCGCCCATGAGAAGGTCGTGGGGAGCGTCAGAAAAAAACCCCTGAGATCTGTTGCAGAACACCATATCCCGGCTGAAATAGCCTGGTATGATAAAAAAGCGATGCAGTACGGGAGCGGTGTATGGAGGGTAATACAGGGACTCGCCCGTCACAATGGTTATAAAAGGTCGGTACAAGGGTACATAAACCAGTTTTGTGAGCATGACCATGATATCACAAAAGGATGTTGAACATATCGCGGAGCTCTCCGATATCGGTATAGTCAGGGAAGAACTGGATGAGTTTACCGTTCAGGCTAATAAAATCCTGGGTTATTTTGATATCCTTGACCTGGTGGAGGGCGGGAGCGGGTACGTTCAGGAACGTTTCAACGTCCTTCGGGACGACATCCCCGTGCCTTCACTGTCGAGGGAAGACGCCCTGAAAAATGCCGGGGCAACCGAGGACGGGTTCTTCAAGGCTCCCAGGGTGATGTAGTGGCCGGGCATTTTTCATTCGAACCGGAAGATACAATCAACGCCTTCATTACGGTATGCAAGGATCCGGAATACGGTCCCGGGCCTCTTTCGGGAAATGCGGTCGCCGTCAAGGACAATATCTCGACTGCCGGTATCCAGACGACAGCGGGTTCCTGTATTCTGAAGGGGTACTACCCCCCTTTCGATGCCCATGTCGTAAGCCTCCTGAAAAAAGCCGGGGCGGCCATCGTCGGAAAGACGAATATGGACGAATTCGGCATGGGAACGAGTACCGAAAATTCTGCATTCGGACCAACCCTGAACCCCCACGACCGGAAACGCGTGCCGGGCGGGTCATCGGGTGGAAGCGCTGCTGCAATAGCTGCAGGGATGGTCAGGATGGCACTCGGCAGCGATACAGGCGGGTCGATCAGGTGTCCCGCGGCGTTCTGCGGGATCGTAGGCCTGAAACCTACCTATGGCCGGGTCTCGAGGTACGGGCTTATCGCCTATGCGAATTCGCTCGAACAGATCGGCCCGATGGGGAAGACCGTCGGAGAAGTATCAGACCTGATGGGCATCATCTCGGCATACGATCCCCGGGATGCGACGACCATCGATAAACCATACGACCACGTCCCATCGGCCGGCGTGCAGGGCCTGCGCGTAGGTGTTCCTGAGGAGTTTTTCGGCAGCGGCGTGGACCCGGGTGTAGCTGCCAAAGTCTGGGAGGCGATCGAAGTGTTGGAAGGGATGGGAGCGGAAATTATCACCTGTAATATGCCCTCTATGAAATTTGCCCTTGCTGCGTACTATGTCACCTGCATGAGCGAAGCGAGCTCAAACCTCGCACGATTCGACGGTGTCAGGTATGGTCCTCCTGTCGATACGAAGATGCAGTGGCACGAGGCATATCAGGAACGGAGGAGGGAGTCGTTCGGGAAGGAAGTCAGAAGGAGGATTATGCTCGGGACGTTTGCCCTGTCTTCAGGATATTACGGCAGGTATTATGCGAAGGCCCAGTCTGCCCGCCAGCAGGTGAAAAACGACTTCATGAGACTTTTCAATGACGTCGATGTCCTTGCCGGGCCGACGATGCCGACAATTGCATTCAGGCTCGGGGAAAAGGCGGACCCCCTTTCCATGTACCTTTCCGATATCCTTACGGTGCCTGCAAATCTCGCAGGGGTGCCGGCTATCTCGGTACCGTGCGGTACCGTGCAGGACATGCCGGTCGGGCTGCAGATCATGGGAAAACCTTTTGCTGACGAGGTAGTCGTCGATGCCGCCTATACCTATGAACAGGGGGTGAAGGCGTGATGGAATCCCCGGATGCCATTGCCATATCCAGGGAACGGCCCGGGTTACCGGTGGAGACTGCGGAGGCCGGGAAGAACCCAGCCGAACTGGTCATGCAAAAAGATTGCGGCCCGGGCCCGGAAGACGAACCGGTGATCGGGTTGGAAGTCCACTGCCAGCTTGACACGACCACGAAACTGTTCTGCCCGTGCAGCACCGATTACCGTAACGACGGGCCGAACACGCATACCTGCCCGATCTGCCTGGGACTTCCCGGCTCGCTCCCGGGAGTCAACAGAAAAGCCATAGAATTTGCCCTCAGGGTGGCAAAGGCGCTCAATTGTGAAGTGCTCGAGGAATCGGTGTTTTCGAGGAAAAATTACTTCTACCCTGACCTCGACAAGGCGTTCCAGATCTCTCAGTACGATAAACCCCTGGCTGCCGGCGGATACCTGACGATCGACGGTGATAACGGGGAGAAAAGGATTCGGATCACGCGTGTCCATATCGAGGAAGACCCCGGGCGGCTTGTCCATAAAGGGGGGACTGACAGGGCACGGTATTCCCTCGTCGATTACAACCGTGCCGGCATACCGTTGATCGAGATCGTTACCGAACCCGACCTGAGGTCGCCGAAGGAAGCGAGGAAGTTCTTAAACAAACTCAGGGCGACGCTCGAGTACCTTTCGGTATTCGATTCGGAAAAGGAGGGCTCTCTCCGGGTCGATGCCAATATCTCGGTCCAGCCGAAAGGGTGGTTCGACACCCATCACAAGAGCTTTAAAGGGAGAAATCGTGTCGAGGTAAAAAATATTTCTTCCTATAAGGGTGTCGAAAAGGCACTCACCTTCGAGATCACCCGACAGAAGAACATGATCAGGAAGTCACAGCCGATCGAACAGGCGACGCGACATTTCGTCGAGACACGGGGAATTACGACGGCTGGCAGGAGCAAAGAGGAGGAGCAGGACTACCGTTACTTCCCAGAACCGGATCTCTGCCCCCTCAGGGTACGGCCGTGGGTGCAGCACATCGAGCTCCCCGAACTTCCCGACGCACGGAAGGCCCGCTTCGTCGAACAATACGGCTGCTCACAGAACCATGCGAAGACCCTGACAGGGGAACTGAAACTGGCCACGTTTTATGAAGCCGTAGCATCTGCTTCGGACCCGGTGCTCGCTGCGACCTGGATCGCCGATACGCTTCTCGGTGAACTGAATTACCGCGACATGAGCATATCGAAGGTCGATCACAGCCATATGGCCGATCTCGTCACCCTCGTTGCAGGAAAAAAGATCACCGACAAGAACGCGATCGAAGTGCTTCGGGTGTTACTCGATGAAATCGCAGAAAACAAACCCGTCGAGATGCCCCGTGCGATTGCAACCCGGCTCGACCTCGGGGTTACAGCCGGCGGCCTCGTATCCGAGGCGATCGCTGGCGTAATAAGGGAGAATCCCCAGGCGGTCGGCGATTACCGTGCAGGGAAAAGCGGGGCCTTTATGTTCCTTGTCGGCCAGGTGATGAAAAAGACAAGAGGGAAGGCCGATCCAGGAGAACTGAACAGGGAACTGAAATCCGCCCTTGAGAAGGAGGGCAGCCAGGAATGACCGGAATACCCCGGGAAGTGATGCGGTGCACCTGATCGTCACGGAAAAAAACATCTCGGCTGAGAGGATCGCAAGGATTCTTGCCGGCCGGGAGAAAGTCAACGTCGCAAAAGACGGCGGTATCGCGAGTTACAGTTACGGTGACACAGTGATCACCGGTCTTCGGGGGCATGTCGTGGAGGTCGATTTCGAACCGGGATACAACAACTGGCGTTCTGAGGTCCATACTCCGAGGAGCCTGATCGACGCGGGAACCGTCAAGGTGCCGACAGAGAAGAAAATTATCCACCTGATCCAGAAGCTCGCAAAGAAAGCAGACCTGGTCACGATCGCGACCGATTTTGATACCGAAGGGGAGTTAATCGGAAAAGAGGCATACGAACTGATCAAGGCAGTCAACCCGAAGGTACCGGTCGACAGGGCACGTTTCTCTGCGATAACACCCGACGAGATCAGGCAGGCATTCAGCCATACGACCGATATCGACTTCGCGCTGGCAGCAGCCGGGGAGGCAAGGCAGGTGATCGACCTGATGTGGGGTGCATCCCTGACCCGGTTCATCAGCCTTGCCGCCAGGAGGGGAGGTGCGAACATCCTTTCTGTGGGGCGAGTCCAGAGCCCGACGCTTGCGATGCTGGTCGACCGGGAGAAGGAGATCGAGGCGTTTGTCCCTGAAAAGTACTGGCAGCTCTTCTTAAAGACCGAAAAATCAGGAGAAGAGGTCGAAGCGCGCCATACGACCGAACGGTTTTCCGACTATGCACAGGCAAAAGATGCCCGCGAAAGGACAAAGGAACCCCTGGTCGTCACCGAGATCAAAGAAGGCCAGCGGATTGACCGTGCCCCGGTGCCGTTCGATACCACGGGTTTTATCGTCGCCGCAGCACGGCTCGGATTTTCTGCCGCGAACTCGATGCGGATTGCAGAAGACCTCTATATGAACGGGTTTATCTCATACCCGAGGACTGACAATACCGTCTACCCGAAAACTCTCGACCTGGACGGGGTATTGAAAATCATCAGGAACTCTGTCTTTTCCGAGGACGTGGCCTGGGTGCAATCGCACCGCCGGGCGGTTCCGACCGCCGGGAAAAAGTCTTCGACCGACCATCCTCCCATCCACCCGTCCGGTGTTGCGACCAGGGAAGCGCTTGGCGACGACCGCTGGAAGATTTACGAACTCGTGGTCCGGCGGTTCCTTGCCACACTTTCGCCGGACGCACAATGGAAGACATTGAAAATCGGTTTTGATGCCGGGGGGGAGCCCTACGCAACGACGGGAGGGACCCTCGTCGAACCTGGCTGGCGGACGGTATATCCCTACAGCGAGGCGAAAGAGCGGCTCATGCCGAGGTTTATTGAAGGAGAGAACCTTCCTGTCAGGGCGGTCCGCCTCGACGAAAAAGAGACCCAGCCTCCCCCGCGCTATACCCAGAGCAAATTGATCCAACGGATGGAGGAACTCGGCCTCGGCACCAAGAGTACCCGCCACGAAGTGATCGGCAAGCTCGTCTCCCGCAAATACGTGGAAGGGAACCCGTTAAGGCCGACCCTCGTCGGCAGGGCTGTCATCGAATCCCTCGAAGACCATGCCGATACGATAACAAAACCCGATATGACCCGGACGCTGGAAGAACATATGCAGATGATCAAGGAAAGGAAGCGGGTATGGCACGATGTCGTCGTCGAATCGCGGCAGATGCTCCACCGGGCCTTCGATCAGCTCGAGGCGCATGGTGAAGAGATCGGCGGGGAGATCATGGAACAGACCGCCGAGGAACTTACGCTCGGCCCCTGCCCTGTATGCGGGAAGGATATCCGTATCCGCCACCTCAGGAGCCAGGCCCAGTTCATCGGGTGCACCAATTACCCTGAATGCAGGTTCAATATCGGGCTTCCCATGGCAATGTGGGGCTTTGCCGTCAGGACAGACGACGTCTGCCCAAAACACGGCCTTCACCATATCAGGCTCGTCAAGAAGGGGTCACGGCCGTGGGAGATCGGCTGTCCCCTGTGCCACCATATCAGCTCGAATAAGGAGACGCTCGCCTTAATCCCTTCGATGACCGATCTCTACCACGAGAAACTGCATTCAAACCATATCTACACGGTGTATGAGGTCGCAAAAACAGAACCCGAGCGGATCTCAGGGCTGCTCGGGATTAGCGTCGACCGGGCCCGGCAGATAGTAATGGAAGCAGACGAAGTCCTTTCGCTCCTCCGACGACGTTCGGAGTGCCGGAAATTCGTAAGAAAACATCTCCCTCCGAGGCGGGGGAGGAGTCATTCCGCTATCGTAAAAAAGCTCCACGAGGCAGGGATCAATGACCTCGACGCACTTTCCGGGGCGGATCCAAAGGTTGTCAGGAGTGCAGGGATCGGAGAGATGGAGGCGGAGAAGCTTCAGAATGAGGCAAAGCGGATCACAAACGAACGTATTCTCAAGGAGATCGGTATTCCGGCAGTGAGCCTGAAGAAGTACCACCAGGCCGGGATCATCAGGCCCGAGGACTTTCTGTCCAATCATCCGGCGGCGATCAGCGAGATGACCGGGATCAATCCCGAAACTGTGTTCAGGCACGTTGAAACGGTTGCGAAATCCCGGAATATGCCTGTTCCAGAGAAGATTACCCGGGCCCAGCTCGAGCGCGGCAAAGCCGAACTCCTTGCCATACGGGGAATCGGGACTGCTGCGCTCGGAAAGCTCTACAAGGCCGGAATAGTCAACGGGGACCGTCTCGACCGGGCAGATCCCGAAGAGCTTGCAAGAAAGACCGGCGTTCCCAAGGAAAAAATACTCGAGTATCAGAAGGAATACCGTGCAGTGGCAAAAGTTTAGAGACCGTCAGGATAAACTGGTAAGTGAGCATGATCCATAACCACTGGAAAACCTGGGTCCACGTGACCAAGCTCGACCCCGACAAGCGACTGACCCCCGAGGCAGTTGCAGAAGTTGCCACGAGCGGCACCGATGCCCTGATGATCTCGGGCACCCTCAACATAACCCTGGAAAACGTGAGTGCGCTTCAGCGGCAACTCGGGGAATATGGACTACCGCTCGTTGTCGAGCCTGCCGGACCCGAGGCGGTCATCTTTGACGGCGTGGAGTTTGTTTTTGTACCGAGCGTCCTAAATTCGACCGATACCAGGTGGATCGTCGGGAAACACTGGGACTGGGTAAAGAACCAGAAGGTTGACTGGGAGAAGGTCGTCCCTGAGGCGTATATTGTCCTCAACCCTGATTCTTCAGTCGGAAAAGTTACCAGGTCGATCTGTAACCTGACCCCTGCCGACGTAGCCGCCTACACGAGCGTCGCAGACCGGTATTTCCATTTTCCCATTGTTTATATCGAATATTCCGGAATGTATGGCGACCCCGAGGTCGTAAAAGCTGCATCAAATGCCCTTGACCAGTCGGTCCTCTATTATGGCGGAGGGATCGATTCGGCTGCACGGGCAGCCGAAATGGCCAGGTATGCCGACACCATCGTGGTCGGCAACGCCGTGTACGAGAAGGGTGTCGAAGTCCTGAAGGCGACCGTGAAAGCGGTCCAGTAATTTTCCATTGTCCATGCCCGAGATACAAATAGTCCTCGTAAACCCGATCTACGAGGGGAATGTCGGGTTTTCCGCCCGGGTAATGAAAAATTTCGGGTATTCCCGGCTCCTTCTCATCGATCCCTGCGAGATCGGCGAAGAAGCATCGCTCAGGGCGGCACATGCGCAGGACGTCCTTTCGGGGGCGACAATATGCACGTTCGACGACGTGCGGCAGAGCAGCGATCTGATCGTTGCGACGACCGGCCTCCTCAGTAAATCGGTCTGCCGTTCCATGAGGATGCCATACTATTCTCCGTCCGAAATCCGTGAGAAGATCGGAGATATCGACGGCGTGGTATCGATTCTTTTCGGGAGAGAGGACTGGGGACTCTCCAACGAGGAGGTAAGTCGGAGCGACCTGATATGCACGATTCCCTCGTCGCCTGCATACCCTGTCCTGAACATCTCTCATGCGGTTGGCGTGGTCTGTTACGAGCTTGCGCACCTCCCAAGGGGAGAGTACCATCTCGCAAGCCATGAGGAGATGGAATACCTGTACCGGCACCTGGATTCATTTCTCAACGAGATCGATCACCCTGAATTCAAACGGGAGAATACGCTTCTCCTTTTACGAAGGATATTGGGCAGGGCGAAGCTCACTGCCCGCGAGGCGAGCACCCTCCACGGCCTGTTGCGGCGGGCCGAATTCCACATCGATCCTAAAATCCATGAGAATGAACGCAGGCGGGATTCCGGGAAACGTATCAGTGACCGGACAGCCGGCACAGGGTGCCCGGAAGATGAATGAGTTCCTGTGTCGTCCGGTCCGACGAGCGAATGCGAATCGGTCGGATCCAGATGGCTGGCAAAGCCGGAATTTTGGATCTGCCCGAATTCCTCATTCATTCTTACGTTGTTACATTGACAAGAAGGGGTTTAGACTCCCTCTCTTTCCTCCCCCAGCCTGAAATGCTTTTCGTTCTCTTTCTTAAATTAAAAAACTCCGCCTTTATTGACATCCCGATATTGCATTCCTTTTTATTCTCCTCTACTGTTCATTCCTGTCTGCCTTTAATTGAAATTTGGATTTCTGACGCTCCCGGGGCTCCGCCCCGAAGCTAGTGGCGATCCCGGTTGGGATAGGGGCTGTATGGGAACAGACTGATTCTCAATTCCAGATTATCCCTGTCCAATGGGTCCCGGGATAACCAAAACAGCCCTGGCTGCATTTTCTTAAATTTCGGGGAAGAAATTATCAGATTCGCCGTGGTATGATAGAGGGAATGATTCTAGTCGACTGGCAGATCCTTGACCGTATCACGAGAGGTTTCATCAGCGTCGATCCGTTCGACCCCGGACTCGTGCAACCCAACTCCCTCGATATAAGACTCGGGAACCATTTCGTATGGTACGAGGAGAGCGGTGACGTCATCGATCCTTACGATAAAGAAACGGTTACTTCCCATGTCCACGAGAAAACTGCCGATTCGGTTGTCCTCGAGCCGGGCAGGTTCATGCTGGCAGAGACCTTCGAAGTGATAGGGCTTCCCGATAATATCGTCGCGAGCATCGAGGGAAAGAGCAGCATCGCAAGGCTTGGGGTGGAACTCCACCAGACGGGGGGCTGGATAGATGCAGGGTTCCGCGGAAGCATCACCCTCGAGATGTGCAACGTGAACCAGCGCCCAGTCCGGATGCATGCGGAAATGCCGATCGGACAACTCGTATTTTACACGACTGAGCGTGCGTCTCACCCCTATAATGCAAAAAAGGATGCAAAGTACATGGACCAGCGCCAGGCGACCCTTTCCCGGTACCATGAAAACAAGCGGGTCAGCTGAGTGTCTATATAGGGTATGAAATCAAATTTTATGGGGATGGATGGAGATTTCCGGAGCTGAATAACCATGCGACTTCTTCTCATACATTCGGATTTTATCGAATACGAAGCAAAAAAGAAAACAAAAATCGCTGAGGAAGTGGCCGTTCTCAAAGACCGCCACGAAGAGGCCCTCGTCGTGTTCACTGCCGTTGAATCGCCCGACCAGGACGATATTTCCGGCGTGGTAGCACAGGCGGCGCAGGAGGTCAGGGAGACCGCAGCGAAGCTCGGTGTATCGAATATTTTCATTTACCCGTACGCCCACCTCTCGAACGACCTGGCGGGACCCGACGTGGCCGTCGAGGTTCTGAAGGCATTGGAACGCGAACTTGCGGTCGATTTAAGCGTGAAACGTGCACCATTCGGGTGGTATAAATCCTTTGTAATCTCCTGCAAGGGCCATCCGCTCTCGGAACTGTCGAAGACGATCCTGCCCGGGGAAGATTCTCCGGTGAAGGAAAAGAAAACGGTCACCCACGAATTCTTCGTCATGACACCGGACGGGAAACGCCACGAAACGGCGGGGTTCATCGACGACTCCCCCTTCGGCTGCCTGTTAAAGAAAGAACTGGGTGAGCCTTCAACCGCGAGCGGCGAGCCGGTCCATGTCGAGCTGATGCGTTCGAAAGAGCTCGTCGACTATGAACCGGTCAGCGACGTCGGCCACCTGAGATGGATGCCCCGGGGAAAACTGATCAGGGACCTCCTCGCCGATTACGTCCTTGGCGCCGTCCTTCCCTATGGCGGGACACCGGTCGAGACCCCGGTGATGTACGACCTCGGCGACCGGGCGATCTACGAACATGCCGATAAATTCGGCGAACGCCAGTACCGGTTCAAGAGCGGGAACCGGAATATGATGCTCCGGTTCGCTGCCTGTTTCGGGATGTTCTCGATCATGCGGGACATGCACATATCCCACAACACTCTCCCGATGAAGATGTACGAGCTCTCCACCTATTCTTTCCGGCACGAACAGAAGGGCGAGGTCATCGGGCTCAAGCGTCTTCGTGCCTTTACGATGCCGGATATGCACACTCTTTGCAGTGACATGCCGGAAGCCCTGAAATGCTTCGAGGAACAACTGGCAATGGGCTGGAAGACAGGGAAAGATTTCGGTACAGAACTTGTCGGGGTATTTCGGTGCACGAGGGACTTCTATGACCAGTATGAGGAATGGGTCAGGAAGATCGTACGGGAATCAGACGTGCCCCTGTTAATCGAGATCCTCTCTGACCGTGTACATTACTGGATAGCGAAGATAGACCTCGCAGCAATCGACGGACAGGGACGTCCGATTGAAAATCCAACGGTCCAGATCGACGTGGAGAGCTCGACCCGGTTCGATATCAAGTATTACGAGAACGACGGGACCGAGGTCCACCCGCCAATCCTGCATTGTTCCCCGACGGGAAGTGTCGAGCGGGTCATCTGTGCGATCCTCGAGAGCACGGCATCGATGGATGTCCCGATGCTCCCTGCATGGCTCTCACCGACCCAGGTACGGATCGTCCCTGTCGCCGAACGCCACCTCCCCTTTGCAAAAGAGATCGCCGACCGGCTCAACGCGGCCCGGATAAGGACCGATTTCGATGACAGGGATGAAAGCGTCGGCAAGAAGATAAGGGAATCCGGGATGGACTGGGTCCCATACGTCGTCGTTGTCGGCGATGCAGAAGTCGAGACCGGCAAGCTGACCGTAACGATCAGGAAAGAATCGGCAAAAGATAAACCGCATAAGATCAGCCTGACCGAGCAGGAACTCATTACCCTTATCGGCCGGGAAACGAACGGCATGCCCTGGAGGCCGTTATACACGCCACGGCAACTCTCGAAAAAGGCCCGGTACATCTGATTTAATTTTTTTTGGACTTTTGGATTTGTTGAAATGTTATTTTTTTATTGAGCAGGGCTTTAACAAAGGCAATCCTCCAAATGAAGGGGATACGCTGCAAAATTATTACAGCATGGCCTCAAAAGACTGTATCACTGTTTTTAAGGTCTTTATTCGGGCGTAATATTTGTCATTCGATTCTATTATTGTCCACGGGGCCTTTGAAGTGCTGGTCCGGTCGAGCATTTCGTCAACTGCAATGCGGTAATCTTCCCATTTTTCACGATTTCTCCAGTCTTCCTCAGTAATCTTCCAATGTTTCCGTGGATCAGACTCCCGTTGGGAAAATCTCTCCAGTTGGACAGCAGGATCTATTTCAAGCCAGAATTTGGCAATCCCTCCCCCGTTTTCTACGAACATCTCCTCCATTTCGTTAATCTCTTCATACGCCCTCTCCCATTCATCAGCCGAACAAAACCCTTCCACCCGTTCAACTAGCACCCGGCCATACCAGCTCCTGTCAAATATGGTAAGGTGACCTGAATACGGAAATTTCTGATAAAACCGCCAGAGATAGTGATAACGGGACTCGATGTCATTCGGTTTGCCAACAGGCACTACCTCGCAACTCCTGGGATTTAATTTTCGTGTCAGACGAAGTATATTGCCTCCTTTTCCCGCTGCATCCCAGCCCTCAAAAAGGATAATAAATGGTATACGTCGTTTCCATAGGATGTACTGGAGGTCGTGGACACGCTTTTGGCACGAGGGGAGCGAATTTTCATACTCTTCATGCGATAACGACGCAGACAGATCAATTTTATGTTTTTTTCCCGGTTGCCAAGGCTTTCTGACCTTGCCGGAGACCCTCTTGCCGACGAGAGCATCATGGGCCCGGACAGCACCCTCAATCTGCCGGATTACTGTTGAAAATACCTTGTGATTCCTGTAGAGAGGGTCTGTTGCTTCTATAATAGTCCATGGTGCAGACGATGTATCAGTTTCCTGAATCAACGATTCCACGATTGAGCAATATAATTCATAATCATGGTGATACACCCAGTCTCCCCGACTGACAAGCCAGGAAGTAAGCAAATCCTGCTCCCGTTCGAGAAGTCGACGATGCTGTTCATCCTTGCTGATATGCAGGAAGATTTTTACAATGACCGTCCCTCCTATCGTAAGTTGGCGTTCGAAAGAGCTGATCCAGGAAGAAGTCAGTTTCAAATTTTTTTTCC
This sequence comes from Methanoregulaceae archaeon, assembly GCA_035505975.1. GTDB lineage: Archaea > Halobacteriota > Methanomicrobia > Methanomicrobiales > Methanospirillaceae > CAIKOD01. The sequence goes on along the minus strand of DATJQJ010000025.1, from coordinate 20,725 downwards.
ATTCGACACCTGTTACACGTTCCGCGATGGCCCGGCTGTACCAGCTATGGGCAAAGATTGCTATACGCCCTTTTCCTGGGGTTTTAATCCAGAACCTCCACATAAAAGGATGCGCTGCTTCAAGGTCTGATGGATTACCCATAGACCAGAAATTGTAACCTCTGGGATCGAGATGCTGAATAAGTTCCCGTGTTACCTGGGTGATACCGGAAGCATTCCATCCCTCGATCATAATAATAACCGGAATATCGCGGGAGCGACATTCCCTCTGGAGCTCCTCGAGGCGTACCTGGAAGTGCGGAATTGCCTTGTCATATGACTTCTGGTCCATGCGCTTCGAAAGATCCAATTCACCGAGCAATATTATCACCTGCAAATCCCTATGGGATTCCGATATATTTAACAACGACCAGTTTTACTAATCGAAAACGATTCCACAATTTTACTCGATTAAATAGCGATTTAAATACATGATTTAGGGCTATTTTGAAACGGCTCCGATCCAGAACTAGTGCGACCCCGGTTGGGATAGGGACTGCAGGGAGAATGATTACCCTCTCATCTCAAAATTAGATCTGGGATATTCGTCCTTGAATCTAAAAAAAAGCAGATAGTCTATGGCTAAATTACTACCCCTTGGATCCTTGGTCCTCCCTAAAATTTTCGGATATACCAATGACAGTCGTTCGCATGGATCCGAACTTTTCTCATTGCCCCCCGTTCGATCCGGAAAAAGAACTGATCCACGTCGATTGTGCGAGCCATACCGATCCCGACGGGAGTGTCGGGATCGGGTGCCGCCATCTCCGGGACGGAGCCCCGGGAGCGTCGATTTCCAGCGAATGCATCGGCATCGCAAAAGATTGAAGAACACAGTCACCTGCCACGGTCGCCAGTGAAAATCGGATTGTTGAGAATGAAAATGGAAGTCTTGGTCTGACCCGATGATCTTAAGAAGTGTCTGAGTATGGAAAAGGCCCTGGATGGGGGCCTTTTTTGGAGTACAGTGTGCCGATCCCTCGTAACTGCGTTACGAAGTCGATCCCTCATAATGGAATGAGTAAACGAAGTTTGTGATCACGCCGTCTGCTGAGACTGTTTCGTGGTAATCGATCTGAGACGAAGGTGACCAGCTGCTGACAGACCCATATGCCGATATCGATCCGATCATCGGATACGATCCCGATGCAAACGGCTGCCAGACCGGGGACGCCTGCTGTACCATTCCTCCACCTGGCGCCGATACCTGGTATGACAACGACCCTGGGCCATCGGCGAGGACAGCCGGCGCTGCGACCAGTCCAAGTATGAATACTGCGAGAAGGAGGGCAGGAATGCCCGGTTTGTTCCAATGGTTCATCGATAGTTCTCCTGGCTTTATCATTATCTACGAGCCGTTTCACGATCGGAATATGATTCCGATGTACGCAGCTCCTGGGCAACGAAATGACTCTTACCCTTCCTCCGGTGAGTGTCACCGCGTTACAACCCATCTTTTTACATCGGGTCCTATTAAAAATGGTCTGATGCCCCAGGTTCAATGGGGCAAATATTTTGTTCAATACCACCGATCCATGAGACTATGATAGATGGTGGTCTCCCGGAAGGCCCCGATATGGTGCAGGGGTCTCGTCCGCACCGGTGGACATTGCCTGACCTGGCCTCCTCAGTCAGGTGGTGTCAATCGCGCAACACTGAAGGAATCCGATGCATCATTGCCGATCTCAATGAATATGCCACCGACCAGGAGGCAGTATCCCGGGGTGTCCTGGGATCTATCGAAACGATCAGGGCAATCGAAACTTCCCGACTCGATGCATCGGTTGCGATTAAACTCAGTGCAGTCGGGGCTCTTCTCGACCACCGGCAATGCCTGGAAAATACCCTCGCGATCGCAGCGGAGGCAAAACAAAGACATGTCGCAATGGAGATCGATATGGAAGGGAGAGGTCTCGTCGACCTTACGATCAGGACTGCATCTGCATGTGCCAGCGGAGGTCTCCCGCCGACTCTTGCACTCCAGGCATACCTTGACAGGACAAAGAAAGACCTCGACGAAATGGTAGTCCATAAGATTGGTGTTCGACTGGTAAAAGGGACATATCATGGCGACACTGACGATTTCACAGATATCAGGGAGAGGTTCAGGGCCCTCGTCGTGCAAGGCCTCACCTTGGATGCCTCAATTTCCGCTGCTACGCACGACCTTTCGATCCTCGACTGGATCAGGGATGAGCAGGCCTGCGAGAAATCCCGCCTCGGACTCGGATTCCTCATGGGGCTCGCAGACATGACAAAAACGGAGTTCGCAAGAAATGGATGGACGGTATCCGAATACGTTCCCTACGGACAGGACAGCGGTGCGTATGTCGCAAGGAGAGAACATTATCTCCGTCACCTGGAATCCCTTGGAATGACTCCCGCTCCCTGATGATCAGTGGTCTCCCTGATCTTACGAATTTTTGCGAAACTGTGGCTTAATTAACATCCGTTTATTCTCATGGCTTTTCATTATTTACGCATGTCATTCCTGATGTCTTTGATATAACATTGAAATATCTGACGCTCCCGGGACGCTGTCCCGTCGCTGTCGCGACCCCGGCTTGGATAGTAACTGCACAGTAACCGATTCATTTCTGATATCCTGATCTACCCTGCCCGTCTGCTATCCAGATGCGGAAGGGACAGGAAGGGGTGAAACCCCTTTCCTGACGATGAGATACTCTAGAGTGACTGAGGAATTCAAAAGAGCATAAAACCGGATAATCATACACTCCATGCCCCTCGTCCCAGACAGCGGCGAACCCGTTGTGTCAGGACCAGGATTTGCATAAGGATTCCGGAACATCTGAAGGACTATGTTCCGGCGCTCCGCGAACATCCGCCGGCAATTGCAGCCTCTTTAACTGCTTTTGCAATGGCAGCTGTCACATGGCGGTCGAGCACGCTCGGCAGGATGTGGTCTTTTGTCGGGGTTCTGATATAGCCCGCAAGGGCATGGGCCGCCGCGACTTTCATCTCGTTCGTGATCTTCGTTGCGCGGGCGTCAAGGGCGCCCCGGAACACTCCCGGAAATGCCAGTGCGTTATTGATTTGGTTCGGGAAATCACTCCTGCCGGTCCCGGCGATTATCGCACCCGCATCGAGGGCGTCTCCGGGCATGATCTCGGGCACCGGATTGGCCATGGCAAAGACGATCGGGTCCTTGTTCATCCTCCTGACCATTTTCTTCGTTATGATGCCTGGCGCCGACACGCCGATGAAGACGTCGGCGCCCTCCATGGCCTGGGCAACATCCCCGGTCCTGCCCGTGCGGTTTGTCTCATCGGCGAGGATAAACTTGTACTTGTTCGCGTAGAGCCCCTCGCGCTGGCGGTGGATGATACCTTTCCTGTCGCAGACGATGATATCGTGGACCGTGCGGCAATAACCGGGATTGTACCCGATGCACTTTAAAAGTCTCGCAATGGCATATCCTGCCGCACCTGCGCCGCAAATGACGATATTTAAATCTTCGAATTCCTTTCCGGTCGCCTTGCAGGCATTGAGCAGGGCGGCAAGCACAACGATTGCCGTACCGTGCTGATCGTCATGCATGACCGGTATCCCGATTTCCTGGAGTGCCTCCTCCACTTCGAAACACCGGGGTGCCGCGATGTCCTCGAGGTTGATCCCCCCGAAAACGGGGGCGATATTCCGGACCATATCGGCGAAGGAAGAGTTGTAGTTCTCGATGCAGATCGGGAAAGCATCGATATCGGCAAATTTTTTGAAGAGGATTGCTTTCCCTTCCATCACCGGGATTGCTCCGTATGCACCGATATTGCCGAGGCCGAGCACTGCAGACCCGTCAGTGACGATGGCAACGGTATTTGCCTTCAGGGTATAGCGGTATGCGAGGTCCTTGTCTTTTTCGATCACCCGGCAGACCTCTGCGACCCCCGGAGTATACGCCCGTGCCAGGTCCCTCTTCGTTCTCAGGGGTACCTTGGCACGGATCTCGAGTTTACCGTTCTTGCGCCCGTGGAGCTCGAGTGCCTCCCGGTAGATATCAGCTGATTTATCCGGATTTGTCATACCTGACTCCCGTCCTGACATGAGTGAGCGCATCCGGGCTACAATAATCTTGTGATACGCACTTATTCGTCGAGCCTGCCGCGAGGGCCGCGGGATCTAAAAAAAGGTATGGCTCGTCTAACGGCAGGTGTTCTCTCCCTGGTTGTCTGCTTTTCCCGTCATAGATGCATCGAGCGAGAATTTTATCTCCTTCCACGCCCGGTCGAGCAGTGTCCGGTAATACGGTATATCGAATCCTGTCGCCTCCCATGCGAGCTCCACCTTCCAGGTGCGGGCATCGGTGACGACATACCCGATCTCCATGCCCGGCGATACGCTGATACCAGCGGCCCTGCAGGCTTTTACTGCAGACGCTTCAGGGCAGTGCCGCGAGTAATCGAGCCTGCTCACCTGCCGGTGGATAGCCATCCCACCGGGGTTTGCGGAGGGGAGTTCTTCAACAGCAGCCAGGTAACGCTCTGCGACCTGTCCGGAAACCGATTGCAACTCGCGGCGGGACGATGCTGTTCCCATCAGGCCGAGCATGTCCGACTGCACGGACCGTATCCAGTCCGGAGTGTCCCCCCGCCGGGCGGCAATACCCCGGATTTTCACCGTCCCGTCGATGAGGCGGCCGTAATACCTGTTGTATGCCCCAAAGCCGTCCGGCATCGGGAGGAAGGTAATCCAGCTGTAGGACTCGAGCTCGGTGAGGAGCCCTGTCTCGTCCTCAATCCGGTCCTTGATCCGTTCCCTGCCCGGGCCCTGGAGCCAGAGGCAGTCGACAATCCCGTGGAGGACATTTGCACCCGCAACTTCTGCGATCTCTTTCGACCTGACGAGCACGTCTCGCGACCGGGATGTGATCTGCTCATGGACTTCGATCCTTCCGAATTTTGCGTTTTTGTATCCCGTGTACCCGAAGCAGGTCACAAGCATCCACTTGAGGATCGAATCGGCACCCCGGTAGCGCGGCGATTCTTTTTTCAGTTGTTTTGTCTGGTACCTGAGTTCCAGCAGCGGCGCAAGCACCTGGGGGAGAAACCCCGATTTCCGTGGATTATGGAGTGTCTCCGGTGAAAGGTTGTAATGGACGATGACTGCCGGGTACAGTGAGGTGAAATCGATCTGGAAGACATCTTCGTAGAGGCCCGGGACGGGCTGGAACATCATGCCGCCCCGGTCGCATGCCTTCAGGGCACCGACATTCCTGGTCCCTTCGGCATCGTTTTTCCTGTACGGCACCGCGATACCCCGGGCCAGTGCTTCGTACACCTCGTAACTCGATATAAGGGTGCCTGCAGTGAACCGGGCTGCGAGGTTAGGGGAGAGACCGGTAAGCCGTGCGGCGAGGACTACCCCCGACAGCCCTCCTTCCCGGTAATTAAAACTGGACCGCGTATCGATAAGCAGCCGGCCGTCAGGCATGAGGGAGCCTTCACGGTATTCGGTCCGGCCGTAGCTCCAGTAAGACTTTGCATCGATTTGCCGGTACGTCCCGCTCCTGCTGAACAGCGCTTCGAGACCGTACTGCCCTGCTTTCCTGACAATCCCCGGCACCAGGGTGTCTGCACCCGGGAACAGGATGACGTCCGGGTCCCAGCTGCCGATGATGTCGGCGAGGTCGGTTATCACCGTTTTTTCGGTGCCGGCAAGCAGGATCTCACGGCCGGCCCGCACGCAGATCGATGTGTATTCCCGGAGGGTGCAGGGGTTCCCCTGCACTTCGATCGCCATAACCCGCGAGGGGAGCGGGAACCCGGGAAAGAACCGGGATTCACCGGGGTCTCCGCACGGGAACAGTCCCTCCTCGGCAAGGTAGCGGTGGTCGGGTCTTACGTCCACGTTGTAGAGATCAGCCTCGTAACCGGTCTGGAGACCGATCGCGTCCGCCACCTTCCGTCCGGCATGGACACGGAACCCTCCGGCAGGGCCGTAGATGGTATTGAACGTGCATTCCATGAGGTGGTAACGGCTCCCGAGCGCTTCGAGCATCTGCCATTGCGCATCTGCATCGGGAAGGCGGAGATAGAACGAAGGGTCCACCGGGACCCTGTGCAGGACCGCACCGCCGCATTCCTTCTTCTCCCAGAGGTGGACATCGCCGTTACGGTAATACGAGTCAATAATCCACATGCCCTGCCCCGCATATTCCTGTTCCGGGCCCATCAGGCGGTTTCTCATCCGGCTCCGGGGTCTTGCGTTCACCGGGCGTGCGGACAGTTCGTACGGGTTCCTCCATAGCAGCCCGTTTCCAGTCCCTGACCAGGCTGACCGTCACCGAGAAGAGGGCCGCCTCCAGCGGGTCGTCGAATACGTAAAATGCTTCGCTCGAGAACTGTTTTGCCGATCTGACAAGACCTTCCGCGAGGCCGGCATCCTCTTCCCTCAAATAACGCGAGGCCCGTTTCCAGCGTGCGGCGACCTCGTTCACTCCCATGCGGACGCTTGTAAAACTCCTCCCCATTCACGATACCTCCCCTGAAAAGCCACCAAGGGTAGCCTGCCCTCCTGCAGCTCCGGGTCTGCCCCGGGCCTTTGCAGGTCTTCCTGGTGCAGCACGCGGCGGGACGGGTGGGGGCCTGAAGTAATACACCTGGTCGGCTTCCGGCAGGAAATAGTCGAACCACCGGTCGCTTTTCGGGGTATACAGCAGTACCAGGGACTCTCCAGCCGCCGCTTTTAAGGACCGTGCAACCGGGGCGACATCGTCGGGACTACCATAAAGCGACGGGTCGTGTTCGACGAACACGATCGTATGATTCGCCTTTCTTACTGCTGCGGCGAGCGCTTCAGGGGACTGCAGCCGTACCACGTCCATGGTCCCGGGGCGCATCGGAAGCGCAGGAAGGATGCCGGAACGGCTTCCGGCAAGATACAGCAGAAGATATTTTCCGGCCGCCGGGTTTGTAAGGGCGGGGAGCATGAGCTCTTCAGGTGCGATCACCGCGGCGAACGTACCGGTCTGGACCGATATCTGCGGGGCGAGCTCAAAGTCCATGCACAGGGGTCGCCCGGGAACGCAATAAGGGTGGAGCGGGCATGGGGTGAAAGTAAGCCATCCGGCGGTGTCGAGCGCAGTACCGGCTGCTTTTTTATACCTAAATGTATAATTATATACATTAAAGTATTATTATGTCATCATGCGATAACCAGGATCATCAGGTTCCTGCATGGGAACCGATCAGCCCATCAGGAGTCCGGGCGGTCCGGAGTTCCCGTTATCGCCGGCCGATATGATACTTTGAAGGGTTATTCAGGGTAAGTACCATGAAATCAAGAGATATTGCGATTGTTGGAATTTTACTGGCGGTAGGAGCGATTTTTCGCTATTTCCTTGCGATGCTCCATACCCCCATGACGCCGAACATGATCATTGCGTTCTATTGTCTTGCCATCATCCTCGTCCATCCGAAGGTGTACGAAGCTCTAGGTATCGGGATTGTGGCTGGTGTCCTCTCGATGCTGATTACCAGTTCGATGTTCCCGCCTGCGAACCTCATCAGTGAACCAATCGGTGCCCTTGTCTGTTTCGGCATATACTTCGGGATCAGGAAGATGCCTGACTATGCAGGACCAGGAATCTCGACATTTATTGCCACGTGTGCGAGTGGGTTTACTTTCGCGCTGATCCTCATCGTGGCAATTACGAACGGCCTGGTAAAAACAGGCAGTACGATTGGCGGGCTGTTGCTCGTATTCATCCCGATCATCCTGGTTACAGCGGTATTCAATGCAATCATCGTACAGATATTGTATATCCCGTCAAGCCGGGTGTTGATGCGTGGGAATGAATGATCTCGCTGTCGGCGGTCAGTTACCGTTATCCCCATACGGGCGAGTTCGCATTAACCGACCTGTCGCTTTCGGTTGAAAAGGGCAGGTGCGTCATGATTACCGGCCCGTCCGGGGCAGGGAAAACCACCCTGTGCCTGGCTTCGGCCGGGGTGCTGGCCCATGAGTACGGGGGTAAAAAAGAAGGCACTATCGAGATTAACGGGCTGAATGTAAACGATTACCGGGACCTGTCGGAAATTGCCACGAACCTGGGCATCGTGTTCGACGATCCGGATGCACAGCTCATTTTTACGACAGTTGAAGAGGAGATCCTCTCTGCCCTTGAGCGACGGGGACTTGAAGCCGGCGAGATCGAGGACCGTTTAAAGATAATAATGGATCGGACCCGCCTGACTCTGTTAAAGGACCGGGCCCCGCATACGCTTTCCGGCGGCCAGAAACAGCGGCTCGTGCTGGCTACAACCCTCGCGCTCGGGACCGATATCCTTGTGCTCGACGAACCGACATCGGAACTGGACGACCATGGGACACGGGGTATTTTCGAGATCCTGAAAAATCTGAAAGCCGAAGGAAAAACGATCATCCTCGTCGAACATAAGTTTGGTTATGCCCGCGAACTTGCAGATACCGTTATCGTCCTTGAAAAAGGCAGGATCTCTAAATCTGGGCCTCCGGATGAAATAATCCGCGACAATGCGGTCCGGGAGATCCTCCTCCCCGACTTCGCGGGCATCAGGGATAAAAAAATGGTTCATCCACCCGGATCAGGTGATCACAGGCCTGTTATCGTCGCCGAAGGGCTCTCGCACCGGTACGGGGATATACATGCCCTGTCAGATGTCGATCTCGTGGTGGAAAAAGGTGAATTTATCGCCATTGTCGGCGAGAACGGCTCGGGTAAGACGACGCTCATCAAACATTTCAACGGCCTCCTCAGGCCTACTGCAGGAAGCCTTAACGTCGGAGGTAAGGATGCGGGCATTACCCCGATTACCGAGCTCGCACGCGATGTCGGCCTGGTATTCCAGAACCCGGACCACATGTTTTTTGCCGACACTGTCAGTCAGGAAGTCGGTTTTGGCGTGGATAACCTGGGCATCCCTGACCGGGATGCGGTTATCGACCATGCCCTCACCAGGGTCAGGCTCCTGCACGCCAAAAATCTCTATCCCAAATGGCTTTCAAGGGGAGAACGGCAGAGGCTTGCGATCGCCTGTGTCATCGCAATGCAACCCGCGGTGATCGTTCTCGACGAACCGACCACGGGGCTTGACGGAAAAGAAGCCCGGGAGATAATGGAGGTATTGAAAGAGCTCCAGATCGCAGGCCATACGATCGTTATGGTGACCCATAGCAGCGAGATCGCAAGGGAATGTGCGGACCGGGTAATCAGGATGGAGCAGGGCAGGATCGTTTCAGACGTGAAGACAAGGGCGGACTAAAATCTTGACGGAAATTCTTCAGTATGTCCAGAAGGAGGGTATATTTCACCGGCTTACGCCGCTTACGAAAATTATTCTCGTGGTAGCGGCGGGCGCCATCAGCATCCTTGCCACGAATATCCTGTTCCTGCTTCTCGTCCTCCTGGTGCTTCTCGTTCTCGCATATGCAGGGCGCCTCCATCGTGAAGTAATCCAGCAGTTCGCTCTCATCGCGGTGATGAGTGTCATTATTATCCTGGTTACCGTCGTTACACTCCCGGGGGGTGAGGTGCTTGGCTACCTGGTCCCGGAATGGGTGCCCTTCATCGGCGGAAGCATTCCCATCACAACGGGCGGCCTTGTAACCGGCGTGATCATGACGCTCCGGTTCGCCGTTCTTATCTGTGCCATACAATTATTCGTGCTCTCCACGCAGCCCCGCGATCTCGTTCATACCCTCGAACGAATGAAGGTGCCCATAGACTATACGCTGATGTTCGTTATCGCACTCAGGTTTATACCGACTCTCCAGATCGAAGCTGTCAGGATTCACGAGGCCCAGCTGGCCAGAGGGTATGATCCCGGTACGGGAGTTGGGGGAAAGATCAGGAGCCTCGCCCCTGTCATGATTCCCCTTGTCTCGAATTCCCTTGCACGTTCCAATGTGCTTGGTCTGACGATAGACCTGAGAGGCTACCGGACCAGGAAAAGGACCCCGCTGCGGGAACGCCACCTTAAAAGCTTGGATTATGGGGTCATTGTTATTGTCCTGTTCTGCCTGATCTCATTTGTCTGCTTAAAATTCCAGGGTTCTGCCTGGATCGGCTAAGCAGACGGAATTCCCATCAGTTTTTTAAGGTCCCGCATGGAAGCCTTTCCTTTCCATTTATGCGCGCGCTAACTACATTGTAACGAAAAAAATTAATAAAATTTCTGGTAATTTTTATGAGGTTACCAATAAGACTAATATACCATAAATGTTATTACTAAGCGACCATATCCGGGAGGTGGTTGCCGGTATGGATGATCCCAGAACCGAAATCATTGCAAAATTAAAGGAAATAGCGACAAAACGCTGTTCCGAACGGATCGAGAAAGCGAGGACCGAGCGTGAAAACCGCGGCGTGCCTGTGGAGCTGGTTGTTTCAAAATGTGAAATTACGTCGCTCCTGAAACAAAAATACGGTCTTTAAGAGGTGTCGGATATGGCACTGGTGGAGAAAGAGCAGATCGTTTCCAGTAATAATGAAAAGTATGGGGAGTCTGAACAATCCCTGCTTGAACAAATCCGGGTCAAGGAAGAGGAATTACAGTTAAAAATTTCCGGCGCAGAGCACGAACACGAAGAAGTGTTGGCCGGTGCCCGGATTGAAGCAGAGGAAATCCTTAAACAGTACCGGAATGCCGCAGAATCAGAAGGCAGTGCCATATGGAAACGGATCAGGGAAACGACTGAGATCGAAATAGCGAAAATCCTTGGGGAGGGAGAAAACCAACTCGCACGCGACAGGGAGCAAAAGACCCGGAATTTCAATGCAGTTGTCGATAATGTGGTCAGGGCAGTCCGGAATGGTTAATTGGTATGATCCAGAAAATGGTGAGTGCACTGGTCGTTGGTCCGAAGGAAGACTTCAACCAGATCGTGGACACGCTGTACCATGTCGGTACCGTTCACCTCGAAGATGTAGGTGAATCTCTGAGTCCAGGGACCACGACCGTCAGGAAAATGGAATCGGGGAATAAATCCGAAATTCAGACTCTTTTGGCAACAATCGATGGGATTCTTCTCCTTCTCCCCCAAATAAAACCCGGTAGCGATCGGAAACCAGGCCCTGATGGCGACATCCAGCATATGTCCACCGGAGACCTTATCGAAAGGGCCGGGCAGGTAGCTGAAGAGGTCGGGGCTGTAACAAGACAACTGGTATTAAAGAAAAGCGACCTGGAAACTACCATCAAGGGCCTTGACAGGTATGAAAAAATAATTGACAAAATTCAGCCACTCGAGCAACAGCTTCCCAATCTCCGGGGGTTCGAGGTAACAGTACTAATTATCAGAAAAGAATTCGCCGATATTCTCGATATTATCAGACCTGCGCTGCATGAAATTACTGATGGACAATATGAGATTATATCGGCGGAACTTGATCTCGATACTATTGCCGTTATCACTGTTTTTAACAAAAAATATTCTGAGAACGTACACAATTTCCTGTTCTCCAAGAACATCAACGAAGTCAGGATCCCAGCGGATTATGCAAATATGCCGCTTGAGAAAGCCCTTCTTTTAATCGCCGGACACCGCCGGGAAGCACAGGCCGGAATGGAAGATACCGACGAAAAACTCAGGGAATTATCCCATGAATGGTATGGAAGACTGGTTGCAATCAGACAGGTCCTCGTAGAACGGGATGAGGAATTACAGGCGTACAATAATTTTGGAGAAACCGATTACACCGTCATGATCAGAGGCTGGATCCCCAAGAAATTTATTCCCAAAACCAGAAAAGCACTTTCTGAGGCTTTCGGCGACCGAGTCGTCATGATCGAATCCGATCCGAGCGCCGAGGAAATGGAACGGGCGCCGATTTACTATAATAATCCATGGTGGGCACGTCCCTATGAATTGTTCATGCAGCTTGCCGGTCCCCCAAAATACTTCGAGATCGATCCATCCCCGATCATGGCAATATTTTTTCCTATTTTTTTCGGTCTTATCGTCGGTGATATCGGCTATGGTATTGTCATCCTGCTGTTCGGGCTTTTCATCAGGTACCGCTTCAGGGAGATCATGTGGCTCCACCAGATATCAGGTGTTCTTATTATTTCGTCAATCCCTACGATGATTTTTGGATACCTGTTCGGGGAATTTTTTGGTAATTTCGGGGAGGCGATGGGCTGGCTGGAGCCCGTCACCCTTTTCGGAGTCACCTGGAACCGTATGGAGGCAATCGTACCGCTCCTGATCATCACGATTGCAATCGGGATCTTTCATGTCGTCCTTGGGCTTGTGATAGGGATTGTGAATGGCATCACCAGAAAAAACCGGAAACATATCTGTGAAAAATGTGGCATGCTCGGAATCATTGTGGGACTTGTCTTCCTGCTGGCCCTGATTATGGACCTGCTTCCTTCTTACCTGCTGGTCCCTGCCATTGCAGTCATGATAGTTTCTGTGGTCCTGATTATTTACGGTGGGGGGACCCTGGGCGCGATTGAGATCATGAGTACGGTCGGCAATATCCTGTCTTATGCCCGCCTTATGGCCATTGGCCTCGCTTCAGTCGTTCTCGCTATGGTGGCCAATGCTCTCGGCGGTGCAATGGAAGTTGTTATCGTCGGCATCCTGATAGCCGTGCTTCTCCATACGTTAAATCTTATTCTGGCCATGTTCAGCCCTTCGATTCATAGTGTGAGGTTGCATGTCGTAGAATTCTTTTCAAAATTTTACGAGGGTGGCGGCATACCATACAACCCATTTACCACGAGCAAATTGCCAGAAAAGAAGTAATTTTTGATTTTACTGGATTTCTTAAAATTTTTTGGCGATATTTCACAATTATCAATGATTAAACTTTAAATAATATAAGATCATCTGATCGCATGAGGTAGTATTATGGTTGACTGGTCGATCCCAATTGGTGCGGGGCTTGCTTTTGCAGGCGGTGCGATAGGAACCGCCATTGCTCAATCGAGAATCGGTGCTGCGGGTGCTGCCACAATCGCAGAGAGACCTGACTCTTCGGGGATTATCATTGTCCTTGAGGCGATCCCCGAGACAATGGTGATCCTTGGCTTTGTCGTGGCAGCGATGATCATGATCATGATCAAATGAGGCCTCGTTACAAGTCCCACTATTTTGTACCGGTAGGAGATTTCAATAAAAGACCGACAAATCTCCTGAATACCCCCTAATATCTCACGAAAGAGGTATACAACTAACCGAACGGGTGCGCTATGAAATATGATCACCTGATCCAGTCAATGGAACTGGAGGCAGGAAAAAAAATCCAGGATATCAGCGATCGAATTGCCGGGGAACGTAACGAGATCCTGGAAAAAGCACGGGCAGAAGGGGAAAACATCAGGATTGAGACCGTAAAACAGATAGAAAAACGTGCTGTTATAGAGATGAATAAAAAGCTCTACGAAGCAAAGGAAAAAGTCAATTCAGAAGTAGCTCTGGAACATGAATCGGCAATTGATGAGGTATTCGCAAAAGCCGGCAGTACCCTTGACATGACCCGGGAGGAGACCGGATATCCCTTTTCCTTTGGCAGGATGCTCGATGAAGTGCTTGCCGGTCTGACAGGGAACGATATCGTATTGCATGTCGACCCAAGGGATCTGGACCTCTGCAAAAAACTAGTGCACGATCGGAAGCTGGCCGTCCTGGTATTGCCCGATACCCCTACTGCGGGAGGTTTGAACGGATCGTGCTTCGATGGAAAGATTGTCGTTCGCAACACGATTGAGGACCGGTTGCTGCAGGCGAAAAAAATTATGAAATCCAGTATATTCAGGGCCTTGTATGGTGATTAGGGATGTACGTCGAATATGTCAATGCCAGGATCCACGGGATGGCAGGGCGTCTTTTCAGCCGGCACGAATTCGATCGCCTGATTGCACAGACCTCAGTGGACGGTGTGATCACCGAGCTTGAAAAAACAGCCTATCATGACGATATTCTTGAAGCACGGGTCCTACACAAAGGTATCGGCTGCATCGAATATGCGCTTCGGAATAACCTCGGGAAGACATGCCGTAAAATTCACAAGCTGACCGAGGGAGAACGATCGGCCCGGTATATTACCCTGATTCTCAAACGTTGGGACATCCAGAATGTCAAGACAATACTCAGGGGAAAAAACATCCAGGCATCGAACGAAGAAATTGCACGATGTCTCGTCCACGCCGGGACAATGGACGAGAGCACCCTTATCGAGCTCTTGAAGCAGAAGGATGTAAGAGCGGTCATCGACCTCATGGCGACCTGGAAGATCGAGTATTCGGTACCCCTGACCAGGCATATCGGGGAGTTTTCCGAACAGAGGAATCTCTGGAAACTCGAATATGCCCTCGATGATTATTATTATCGTTCGGTTGCGGAAACCCTTACAAAGGGAAATACCGACGATCGGATAGTCCTGGACTTCATAAAGACTGAAATCGATGCGATGAATATAAAAAATATCCTTATTCTCATACGGGACTCGGTGCCACCCGAAGATGGGCAAAAAATCCTTCTTAATGGTGGAAAAGTCTTCGACAAGAGGCATCTCCTTGAAATGCTTACTATACAGAATATTCCCGATCTGCTAAAAAGGCTCGAAAAAACGGAATATGCATTTCTCAATAAAGTCGATCCCGAAGCGATCAATGCGGGAAAAATTTCAGCGATAGAGAAGGAAATCGAGAGGTTCCTCGTCCGGAAGGGTATGGCTATGTTCCGGGGGGATCCCTTCTCATTCACTGTCGTTATTGGCTTTCTTTGGTCGAAACTGAATGAAATATCCAATATCCGGGTGATTGCCAGGGCAAGGGAAGCCGGTCTCCCCGATGAGGTTATGGAGGCGGAAATATTCTATGTATAAGTATGTTATCGTAACCGATCCTGAATCGGCAGCAGGGTTCAGGCTTGCCGGCGTGGAAGTGCTTGAAATTGAAGGAATCGATCAGGTGAAAAAATTACTGCCCCCGCTCCTGAATGCCGACGATGCCGGGATAATCGGTGTGAGCGAAGAGTTCATGGCCGCCCTCGATCCCGAACTGCTTGCAAATATCGAGAAGAGCTACCGTCCGGTGATCATCCCCATTCCTTCGCGTGCAAAAGGGGTGGCTCCCGGCAGTTACATAGAACGCCTGCTCCGCCGTGCCATCGGGTACAACATCGTTGTGAGGAGGTAATATCATGGTTGAAGGGATCATATCGAAAATTTCGGGGCCGGTAATTCATGCGGAACAGATGAGGGGGTCCCGGATGTACGATGTCGTCAGGGTCGGAGAACTATCCCTTTCCGGTGAGGTGATAAGACTTGACGGCGATAACGCAGTCATCCAGGTGTACGAGGATACATCGGGCCTCAAGGCCGGCGAGCCCGTGAAAAATACGGGGAATCCTCTCTCCGTAGAACTGGGCCCGGGCCTGATATCTTCAATCTACGATGGAGTCCAGCGTCCGCTTTCGCTTCTTGCAGAAATGTCGGGAAGTTTTATCTCCCGGGGAATATCGGTCCCGGGTCTCGACCATTCGAAAAAATGGAAATTTTCACCGCGGGTATCAGGGGGCGACAGGGTCACGGCAGGAGATATCGTCGGGACGGTCAGTGAATTTAATTTGGAGCACAGGATTATGGTCCCCCCGGGTATTTCGGGCACGGTCAGGGAGATTCGTTCCGGTGAATTCACGGTCGATGAAACAATTTGCACCCTCGAGAACGGCACCGGCCTGAAAATGATGCAGGTATGGCCCGTTCGTAAGGATCGCCCCTATAAAAAGAAGCTCGACCCTGAACTCCCCCTCCTGACAGGACAGCGGATCTTCGACAGCCTTTTTCCCGTGGCAAAGGGCGGGACCGCTATGATCCCTGGTGGGTTTGGGACGGGAAAGACCGTTTCAGAGCAAACGCTTGCAAAGTGGGCTGACGCCCGGATTATCGTTTACATCGGTTGCGGAGAGCGGGGTAATGAAATGACCGATGTCCTCACCGAATTCCCCGAGCTCGTGGATCCGAGGACCGACCTTCCCCTGATCCAGCGGACGATCATGGTTGCAAATACCTCGAACATGCCGGTCGCCGCAAGGGAAGCCTCGATTTATACAGGAATTACCATCGGAGAATATTACCGGGACATGGGATACGATGTAGCCCTGATGGCCGATTCAACCTCGCGTTGGGGAGAAGCACTCCGTGAAGTATCAGGGAGGCTCGAAGAAATGCCCGGCGAAGAAGGGTACCCGGCGTACCTTGCCACACGACTGGCTGCCTTCTACGAGCGTGCCGGGCGGGTGACGTGCCTTGGCGACGGGGAAAGGATCGGATCGATCACCGTTGTCGGGGCCGTATCTCCTCCTGGTGGCGATTTTTCAGAACCGATGACCCAGAATACCTTAAGGATCGCCGGGACGTTCTGGGCCCTGGATACAGGCCTTGCAAACCGGCGGCACTTCCCCTCGATAAACTGGATAAAAAGCTATTCGCTTTATCTCGAAAGCCTGCAGGAATGGTACAGGGACAATGTCTCTCCGGGCTGGAAAGATATGAGGGACCGCACCATGTACCTGCTTCAGAAAGAGGTGGAGCTTCTGGAGATCGTCCAGCTCGTAGGACCCGATGCACTTCCCGACAACGAAAAACTGATCCTGGAAATCAGCCGGATGATCAGGGAAGATTTTCTCCAGCAGAGTGCATACAGCGATACTGACTCTTATTGCCCCCTGGAAAAGCAGTACTGGATGCTCAGGGTCATCCATACGTTCCATGAGGAAGCCGAGAAAAAAATGGCTCATGGTATCACCCTGCGACAGGTAATGGGAATTCCCGAGCGGGTGGAAATTTCCCGCATGAAAGAGAAAGCGGAAACCTCCGAGTTAAAGGATCTTGTGAATGGGATTGGCAACAGTATTGCTGCACTGGAGGTCTTATAAAATGGCATCCCCTGACCTTTCGATCCGTGAATATCGTACCGTGAACTACGTCTCGGGCCCGCTTATCTTTGTCGAGCGCCCCCGGAATGTGGCATTTGGTGAGACAGCTCTGATCACGTTACCGTCCGGCGAGGAGCGGACAGGTCAGGTGCTCGAGGTGTCACGGGACCTGGCGGTTGTCCAGGTCTTCGAAGGGACGAGCGGTATCGATAGTCTCAAAACATCGGTCCGGTTTACCGGCGAGCTTCCCAGTATCAATGTCTCCCTTGAAATGCTTGGGAGAGTCTTTTCCGGAGTGGGCATTCCAAGAGACGGAAAACCAGGCATTACCGGCGATGAAACCGTCGATATATCGGGGATGCCGATTAATCCGTATTCGCGTGACAAACCCTCGGATTTCATCCAGACGGGAATGTCGACCATAGACGGTCTCAACACGCTGGTCAGGGGGCAAAAACTCCCCATATTCTCAGGCCCGGGGCTCCCTGCCAATAAACTGGCCGCCCAAATCGCACGCCAGTCAAAAGTGCTGGGGAGCAGGGAGCAGTTCGCAGTAGTTTTTACGGCCATGGGAATCACCTATAAGGAGGCTTCATTTTTTATGAAGGATTTCGAACGCACGGGGGCTCTTGAACGCGTCGTCTTCTTCCTGAACCTGGCCGATGATCCGACCATCGAGCGTATCGCCACTCCCCGCGTTGCCTTGTCAGTGGCCGAATACCTTGCTTACCGGCATAATCTCCACGTGCTTGTCATTCTGACCGACATGACGAACTATTGCGAAGCACTCCGTGAGATATCGACTGCGCGGGAAGAAGTGCCGGGAAGGAGAGGATATCCCGGGTACATGTATACCGATCTTGCCAGCATCTACGAACGTGCGGGAAGGATCAAAGGAAAAACCGGCTCGATTACCCAGTTGCCGATCCTTACCATGCCGGACGACGATATCACCCATCCGGTCCCTGACCTGACCGGATATATTACCGAAGGGCAGATCGTCCTCTCGCGCGATCTCTACAGGCGCGGTATCGACCCACCGGTTGACGTATTGCCGTGTCTTTCCCGTCTGATGAACCTTGGTATAGGCCCGGAAAAGACCCGGGAAGACCACCGTAATGTTGCGGACCAGTTGTATGCGTCGTATGCCTACGGCCGGGACCTCAGGAGACTCGTTGCAATTGTCGGTGAAGAGGCCCTCACCGAACTCGATCGGAAGTATCTGACGTTTGCAGACGTTTTCGAGAAGAAATTCATATCCCAGGGGGACGAGGACCGGAGTATAGCATCAACGCTCGATACCGGCTGGGACCTCATGTCGACGCTACCGGAAGAGGAATTAAAACGCATCAAACTCGATTATATTAAAAAATATCATCCGGTTTACCGGGCAGGCTAATACCATGGAGCAGGTCAACCCCACGAGGATGGAACTCCTGAAAAAAAAAGTTCAGATAAGGCTTGCAGAGCAGGGAAAAGACCTCCTGCGGCAGAAGATGGACGCATTGATCCAGGAATTCTTCAGGATTATGACGACGGTCTCGCGGTCGCGTGACGAACTGGAGGAAGTCGCCACCGATGCCGACCGTGCCCTCGTCATAGCCAAGGCGGTAGACGACAGCATTACGCTTCGGTCGGCATCGTTTGCGACAAAGCGGCATATCGTCCTCGATATCCACGGGAAAAACATTATGGGCGTGCCCGTTCCCCTTATAGAAAAGAAGAGCCTGGTCCAGAGTGCCATCGACCGGGGCTACAGTATAACGGGAGTATCGTCAAGAATTGATGAAGTCGCTGAAAAATTCGAGGTAGAGCTTGACCTTATTACCGGTCTCGCGGAGACCGAAACCGCCCTGCGCCGCCTGGGGGAAGAGATACAGATGAACCGGAGACGTGTCAACGCACTCGAACAGGTACTGATCCCTGAATTGAAAAGACAGGCAAAGTATATCATGATCACGATAGACGAGCGCGAAAGAGAAGACCTGTACCGGCTAAAAAAGGTTAAGAAGATACTCGAAAAGAAAAAAAAGAGTCGGCTGGTCAGATAATCCCGGTATCTCCAGACATCAGGCAGACCGTTTTTCTCAAATCATACCCGTCAGTATGGCGGTAACATCTTCGATTGCCCTGGTATCGGTCGAGTCTTTCCCTTTAGCCGAATCCCCAATTCTGACAATTGCCATAACATCGGAATAAGCAAGCCTTGAAAAGGCGATTTTCTCCCAGGCAGACCTGTCCATATATACCCAGCATTCTCCGAGCATCCGTTTCAGGATCGATATATCATCTTCTGAAAGATGGTTCCAGTCCTGGCCGAGTCCATGACGAACCTTTTTAATGGCGTTTTCGACTCCCTTGTCTTTGTGGACCAGGAATAATCTCCTGCCAATTTCCGTCTTTGATACTTCCGGCATAATCCGTTCTCCTCCCCTCGAAAAAACGGGTATAATGCGTGATAACGTGCTTCCGCGATAAATAGTTTCCTCTATGGGACAGCAGGAAAAATTCTGGTCGAAAAGTTAAGCGAACTGTTCTCCGAACGGGTCCGATAAAAGAACTTCACCCGGGAGGAATCCCGCGGGTGAAAAAAAAGGTATGACACGATGAAGGAATCTCCCCAGTAATGGTCTTGCGAAAAAAAAAAATTTGAGAAATTACTTTGCCGTGCTGCTGTTCGTCGCATTAACCGCGGTCTTGGCGGCAGTCAGGTTTGCCGTCAGGTTTGCCGTAGCGTTCTTTACTGCACCGACAGTATTGTTGACAACGGGTTTCATTGCTGTTGAATTCGTGGCAGTACCGTTGATTTCCCCACGGAAAAGTGCCCACTCATCGTAGGAAGTGCCGTTCGGGAAATTACACACACCATATTCGTTGCCCTGGGCATCTTTCATGATCGAAACGTTACCTCCGACCTGGACGCAATATACCGATGCGGGGTTTGCAATCCCTGTTGCATTGCTCGTCGGGGGTGCCATTGTCACGATTATGGTTGTAGGCAACGGTGTTGCCACTGTCGTTGTTGCAATCGTGGTCGGCGTTGTTGTCGGGGTCTGTGTACATCCGGCAGTGATCATGATAACTGCAAGGACAAGGATCAGTAAAACAGTTGAAGTTTTCATCCAGCTCATGTTCGGTTTCACCGGCTTTATACATCAACCGGAAGATTATATATGCGCTATGGTTTTATCGGCGTCTGCAGGCACCAACAGAAAAATCCTGCTTTTTTCAGGGGATGGTCATCGCTCCAATCTGTGGAGGACCTGTACAATGGAACCCGAAAAAGGCCGTTGTCCTGGTTTGAAAGATTCTCATGAGGATGCCTGTGAAGTTCCAAGAGTATTTCAGTCCGGTAAATAATTCCCGGAACAGGACCCATCTGATCACAATGGAATCAGTACAATCCAGGATTCGTTCAATTCATGATGCCGAAAAGGCACGATCGCCCGGGGCCCTCGAATCAATATCGCTGTATCTCAACGATTCTCATCCAAAGGTCCGAAGGGAGGCAGCGGTCGCACTCGGCAAAATGAAAGACCCTGCAGGTACTGCCCCCCTGGTAACTGCCCTTTCTGATAGTGATCGCGACGTCAGGGATGCGGCTTTGGCAGGGATTTTAAGAATCGGCTCTCAATCGGCCGAAATACCGGTGATTCGGCTGCTTGGAGATAAGGATTTGGGAATCCGTACCGGTGCTCTCATTGTGTTGTCCAGGATTGGGACGGCACGATCGATCGATGCCGTCGGGAAGATGACCGGCGACCCTTTCTCTGACGTCAGGGAAGAGGCAGCCAGGGCACTA
>DATJQJ010000024.1:0-44421 GCA_035505975.1 Methanoregulaceae archaeon | reverse complement strand
TTGTAACAGCGGCCGGAGAGTCGCTGGCGCCTATAATAGAAAAGGTCGAACTGCTCGATGCGGTGTCTGATGACCTCGTGAACATGCTATCAGGACAGGGTAATTTCCTTGCTTCGTTCCCGGGAAGGGAGAAATCCCTTGTCGTGGCAGGAGGCATGACCTCGTTCTTCTATGGACTTGCAGTAGGTCTGCTGATAGCAGGGATTCTGGTGTTCCATCTGATTTGAGGTGAAAAAAATGGCAGAAAAGAAATCACCGGCAAGCGGATGGCCGATTGCCAAGGGAGACTTCCATTCGGGAGATGCGAACAGCCCGGTCGCTGTCGTGACCATGGGGTCCCATCTTGACGAGCAGGGGATCTGTGATGGAGGAGCCGCGCTCTGCGGTTCCTGTAAGACTGAAAACCTCGGACTCGAGAAGGTCATTGCAAACATCATCTCCAACCCGAACATCAGGTTCATGCTCCTCTGCGGAACTGAGGTCAAGGGCCACCTGTCAGGTCAGACAATGATCGCGCTCCACAAGAACGGAGTCAAGGAAGGCAGGGTTGTTGGCGCGGAAGGTGCTATCCCCTTCATCGAGAATCTTTCGGATGCTGCAATCAAGCGGTTCCAGGAGCAGGTCGAAGTCGTCAATATCATGGAGAGCGAGGACGTCGGAGCCATCAAGGCGAAGATCAACGAACTCAAAGGCCGTGACCCTGGTGCCTTCGCCGGCGACCCGATGGTTGTCGAGGTTAAGGAAGCTGCTGGCGGCGCCGAAGAGTCTACCGGAGAGGTACGCCCGCTTTCAGGCGAAGTTGCCCTCATTACCGCACGAATAAAAATAATCGAGAAGATGGTGACCGACATCGGATACCGGGACAAATTTGCCTCCGGTGTCTATGCAGGTAAGATCGAAGGCCTGATGATCGGGCTGATCGTATCGTTCGCCATTCTCGG
This sequence comes from Methanoregulaceae archaeon, assembly GCA_035505975.1. Lineage (GTDB taxonomy): Archaea > Halobacteriota > Methanomicrobia > Methanomicrobiales > Methanospirillaceae > CAIKOD01. The sequence continues at coordinate 43,480 of DATJQJ010000024.1, read as the reverse complement.
GTTCATGTTGATGGGGTGATAAAAAATGGCTGAAGAAGAAAAAGCGGCAGGACCCATCCGGATGGTTGCAATCGAGAACATGGTGGAAAGTATCCATTACAAGGCACAGATCCTCGCCAGGACCAATAAGACCGATTCCGGGATTACGGGCATGGGATTGATCGGATTTGCCTTCGGATTACTCGTGGCCCTCATCCTGATCGTGGTGCCGGCATATCTGTTGTGAGGTGAAAAAATGGCAGAAAAGAAATCACCGGCAAGCGGATGGCCGATTGCCAAGGGAGACTTCCATTCAGGAGATGCGAACAGCCCGGTCGCTGTCGTGACCATGGGATCGCACCTTGATGAACAGGGTATCTGCGACGCAGGCGCCGCACTCTGCGGTTCCTGTAAGACTGAAAACCTCGGACTCGAGAAGGTCATTGCAAACATCATCTCCAACCCGAACATCAGGTTCATGCTCCTTTGCGGAACTGAGGTCAAGGGCCACCTGTCCGGTCAGACAATGATCGCCCTCCACAAGGGCGGAGTCAAGGACGGCAGGGTCGTTGGCGCGGAAGGTGCTATCCCCTTCATCGAGAACCTTTCGGATGCTGCAATCAAGCGGTTCCAGGAGCAGGTCGAAGTCGTCAATATCATGGAGAGCGAGGACGTCGGAGCCGTCAAGGCGAAGATCAACGAACTCAAAGGCCGTGACCCTGGTGCCTTCGCCGGCGACCCGATGGTTGTCGAGGTTAAGGAAGCTGCTGGCGGCGCTGAAGTCGCAGCAGCCGGAGTGAACCCGCAGTTCCTCGAGATCGAAAAGAGGCTCAATAATATCGAGAAGAAAATAGAGTTTACCGATGCGGAAGTTGCCCAGCGTACGGGAAGGAAAATCGGCCGCGATATCGGTATACTCTACGGACTGGTCGCAGGATTAATCGTGTTCGTCATGTTGTTAGTACTGCTGCCGAAATTAAATGGTTTGATGTAATGGAGGTCGAGAAATAATGTTCAGATTTGAAAAAGAACAGAAAGTCTGGGATTTCAACGGCACCATGATTGGTGGGCAGCCTGGAGAATACCCGACCGTACTGGGTGCTTCCATCTTCTATAACAAGCACGAGGTCGTGCTTGACGACAAAACAGGGAAGATAGACAAGCCAAAAGCAGAAGCACTCTGGAACCGCTGCATGGAACTCTCGGATATGACCGGCATTCCGCATTTCATCCAGATCATTGCGGAATACGGAGAGGCTTTTGAGAGCTACATCAGCTGGTTCGACAGCATCGACAAGAAGACCGCGTTCCTGATGGACTCGTCTGTGCCAACTGCACTTGCCCATGCCTGCAAATACGTGACCGACGTCGGGCTGGCCGACCGTGCGATCTACAACTCGATCAACGGTTCGATCCTGCCCGAAAGCATCGAGGCACTGAAGAACAGTGACGTCAGTGCGGCCATCGTCCTTGCATTCAACCCGGCAGACCCCTCGGTAGCCGGCAGGGAGAAGGTCCTTGTTGAAGGCGGTGTCGCCGGCCAGACAAAAGGGATGATCGAGATCGCGGAGTACTGCGGTATTACGCGCCCGATTCTCGACACCGCCGCGACTCCACTCGGGCTCGGTTCCGGCGGTGCATACCGTGAGATCCTCGCCTGCAAAGCAATCCATGGGTACCCCACCGGCGGTGCATACCACAACATGACGGTGTCATGGACCTGGCTCAAACGCTGGAAAGGCTCGAAGAAGAACCCCTCGCAGCTCGCTGAATCCCTTAAAGGAAAGGATGCCTATACATCGCAGCTCTTCCACCACTACCAGGGAGGGATGGACGGCGTCATTCAGGCTGCATGGTCGGCACCCGATATCGGCTGCAACATGATCGCAAGCACACTCGGTGCTGACCTGATCATGTACGGACCTATCGAGAACGTCGAGGCGATGATCACGGCCCAAGCCTATACTGACATTGCTGTCCTCGAGGCGACTCGTCAGCTTGGGATCGATGTGAAGGCGGATAACCACCCGATCTTCAAACTCATCTAACCCCTTTCAAATCAGGGAATAACAATTTTTTTTTGATTTTTATTCGGAACATTACGAAAAGGACCTGGATTTTCCCGGTTTCACACCGGTCCGGTTCCCGGATGGAGAGTAAACCCCATTGAAGCCCAGGTCGACGGTCTCCTGAACCTGATGAGACCAGGGTCCTCAGAAAAGAGGGGGATTATTTTTCCAGGCTGACTTAAAGGTGGATATCCTGGATTAATGGTTTTATGTCAATCCAGATGACCAGTTCGTTGAAATCTTTTTCCTTAACGTGAATTTTCTTCTTGATGATACCGATAATCGACGAGTCCTGGTTATGGACCGCTGCCGACGTATAATCGACCTGATCCATATCGATCGTCGAGACCGAGGATACGTCATCTACCATGATCCCGATTTTGGACCGTGTAATATTGTCATCGAGGACGATGATCCTGGAACTCTGTTCGTCCAGATTATTTTGATCGATCACGTTCAGGCGCTGTTTCAGGTCGATAATGGTCGTAATTTCACCCCTCAAATCGATAATTCCTTTGATATATGGGGGAGAATTAGGAAGTTTTGTAATATTCGTATATTCAACCACCTCCCGCACGTCGAATAAATCTATCGCAAAATGCTCGTTGCCGAGGATAAACTCCACGACCTGGATATCCTTTTTCTTGGCATCGGGAGCAGATTTCTGAGACACCTGCCTTGCAGAAACATTCTCCCCTGTTGAATAATCAGACATTCGAACACCCCGTCTATACTTTGAACTTGTCCATTTCCTGGGAAACTCTTGCAGCAATGGCATTAACATTTTCGACGACTTTGTTAATCTCCATTATCGATGCAGATGCTTCCTCGGTAATTGCCGCAGCATTGCTCGCTTCCTTTGCGGCACCCTCAACAAGGGATGATACTTCGATCACGCTTGCACTGATCTCTTCGACGCTCGCCGCCTGTTGTTCGGCAGCTCTGGAGACCTCATCGGTGCTCGATGAGATCTTTCCAATTGATTGTACAATCTGATTGAATGATTTTAAAGCTTCTCCGACGTCTTTTCCGCCTTGATCGACCTGGACCGATGCGAGGTTAACCGCTTCGGTTGCTTTCTTTGACCTCTCCTGAAGGTCTCCAATCATCGACGCAATACTCTCGGCTGAACCTTTCGATTCCTGGGCAAGGGATTTGACTTCCGCGGCAACAACCGCGAAACCTCGTCCGGCTTCACCGGCACGCGCCGCTTCGATCGCCGCATTGAGGGCAAGCAGGTTTGTCTGGTTGGCGAGATCCCTGATTAGACCAACGATCTTTCCAATCTCGTTCATCCTTGTGTTGATCTCGTTGATGTTCACGTCCACGACTTTAGCAGAAGCTCCTATGGCCGTCATGCTCTGATCGGCCTTGTTCGCGAGACTGGCACCTTCCGTCGAGAGCTTGTTCGTCTCCTTGGCAAGCTGGGCGACCGACTCCATGCTTGAGGCGACTTCTTCAACCGCGGCAGAGAGATCACCCATGACTTTCGATACCTGCTCGATCCCCTGGTTACCTTTCATGGCATTGTCATTGACCATCTGTGCGTTTCGTGCGATCTGTTCGGACCCGGAGGATATCTCTTCGAGGCTTGCCTGCGCTTCCTCTGCCGATGCCATCAGTTCGGTTACCTCGTTGTTGATCAGGGTTATCGCTTTCGAGACTTCTATACCGACCTGGTTAAGGGCTTCTTTGAATTTGACAAAGTCACCGGCGACATAGAGGTTTTCGTCTACCCTGACCGAGAAGTCGCATCGTGCATACGATTCAGATACTCTGATAGCCTCGTTTAGTGGCGAGATGACGGCATCGAGAGTGGCATTCACCCCTTCAATCACCTTACGGTATTCTCCCAGGTGTTTTGACGCATCGGCCCGTGTTGCCAGACGACCCTCGACCGCTGCTTTTGCCAGGAAATTGGCATCGTTTACCAACGCGTTCAGTGCTGCCAGTGTTTTGATGAACCCCGGCACCACCTTATCGTTTTCTGACCTCCTTCCGATTTTTTTGTATTCCTCATATTCACTTACATCGCCGTTCCCGATCTTTTCGAGCGAGTCGCCAACGTGATTTACCCTGGTCCTGACAAGATTGACATTAGTCTTTACTTCCGCAAAGATACCCGTGTAGGTTCCTTCCACGCCCACCGAATGGTCGTTCATCGCCATCCTGGCGAGGACAGAATTTGCTTCCTGGAGCCCTTTCAGGCCCTCGATACAGCGGTTTATGTTATTGATGAGCAGTTCAAAGTCCCCGTTGTACCGCGTCGTAATCTTCGGCGGGATGATCCCTGAACCGATTTTGTCGACATAGTCTGCCGCAGTGTTCAGCGGTCCTATAACCTCGTCAAGGGTCCTGTTGACTCCTTCGATAATCTTTCTGTAGTCCCCTTCATGTTTCGACAGATCACCCCTCGCAGACAGGTGACCGTCGACCGCCGCCCTGGCAAGGGTGTCTGCATCATTTATCAATGCCCTGAGCGCTCCCAGACACCTGATAAAGCCAGGGACAATGCGGTCCTGGTCTGATCTTCGTCCTATGCGCAGGTATTCTTCATACTCGCTGATATCTCCTGAAGAAATTTTTTCGATCGAACTCGCGATATGCGTCAATCGATCGCGCAGAGCGTTAATGGTAATCGCCGCTTCCTTCGACAGCCCGTGATATTCACCGTTCAGTGTTCCTGTATGGTCGTTGACAGCCATCTTCTTCAAAACCGGGACCATCTCCATGAGAAAGTCGTTCATGCCGGTCGCTACGATTCTGAGCTGCTTCTGGGATTCCGGATCCCCGTCAAAAGCCATATTGATTAAATGTTCCAATTCTTTCGTCTTCATTGTGCTTCATCCCCTCTTCCATGATATAATGTTGAAATCAAGATATTGAAAATCCGGTTTTCCTGAACGTTCTGAGTTCTGACCTTTTGCAGTCTCAGAGAAGTCCCGGATTCTGATTGCTAATAACTTTTTGAGATATTGATTTTTTTTTAGTCCTCTCAGCCATTGTAAGGACAGGATTTAAGGAGCCATTATTCCCGCATAAGGGAAACACAGGACCCGGCCGTCATGTCAGAGGCACAAAGCCGAATGGCGATGGATTGGCTGTGTTATCGATCAGGAACAGATTATTCCTGCCCGTTTCTTCTGAATTCAATACAGAACATAACGAATTACCCCTCGTTAAGATTAATGTGATGACGATAACTTAGTTTACTATATACAGATGATTGGTGGAGTGCCTGTTAAATTTATAGATCATTCATAAACTTTGCAGACAGTCATAACCGACAGGGAATTATAAAAAAAATTACTCCTGTCAGGCAGAGGATTGGCAATCAGGCACCCTGCGTCGCCGTCTTGTCCGGAACACTTCAAGGCAGCCTGGAAGATGAAAAAGACCATTCCTTTTTAAGACCATTAATTATCCCGCCATCATCTTCATCATTATGAACAGATACACGCTATTCCATGGAGATCGAGCTTAATGGAACTTCAATTCCGGTAAAACTACGCCAGATGACGCGGGAAGAGGCCGACACCGTTATCGACTGGGCTGCAGAGGAAGGCTGGAATCCCGGCCTTCATGACGCCGATGCCTTTTATCAGACTGATCCTTCGGGGTTTTTTGCAATTGTTGCGGAAAACAATCTGGCGGGAAGCGTCGCGCTCGTGCGATATTCAGATGATTTCATGTTTGGGGGGCTGTATATAGTTCATCCCGACTACAGAGGAAAGGGAATCGGCAGGGCAATCCTTGATTTTACGAAAAAATATGCGGAAGAATATAATCTCGGTATCGACGGTGTTTTTGACCTTCAAAAGGTCTACGAGAAATCGGGGTTCAGATTTGCCTACCGGAATATCAGGTTCGAAGGTACAGGCGGGGGAAAAATCGACAATTCCCTGACTATTCTCAGAAAAGTGCCATTCCCGAGAGTCCTCGTTTACGACAGCCTTCATTATCCTGCCGTCCGTGAGAACTTCCTGAAACATTTTATCTACCAGCTTGACAGTACCGGCTTTGCGGCGATCGAGGGCGACTCGCTTACCGGATACGGGTTCGTCAGGAAATGCAGAAACGGCTATAAGATAGGGCCTTTATTTGCCGATACAGAAGAGATCGCAGAGACGATATTTTCAGCCCTTTCTTCGGTTGCAGACAGGGAACCCCTGTTCCTTGATGTCCCTGAAATAAACAGAGCTGCCGTCACCCTCGCACAGTCACACGACATGAAAGAGGTCTTCGGGACCGCCCGGATGTACACGAAGAAAATTCCGAAATTGCCGCTGGATCATATCTTCGGGGTCACCACGTTTGAGCTGGGATAATAACCGGGGTTTCTCCAGGATTTTGTATTACGAAACGCGGGCAGGATGAAGAGGCCTATTACCTGATCAAATAAATTGATGTGTGGAACCTGCAATGCTTGTATCAGTGAGCGGAAAAGAAAGAATCCTGATCGTAGAGGATGACTCGATAATTGCCGTCACTATCGAAGGCAGACTCAGGGAATTCGGCTATGAGGTCGTTGGAAGAGCTGCAACAGGCCCCGATGCAATTAAAAAAGCGCTTGAACTTGAACCCGACCTGGTGCTCATGGATATTCATCTGAAAGGGCCGATAGACGGAATCGATACCGCTGAAACGATCTATGGTATCCATAATATCCCGGTAGTCTACCTGACAGCATTCTCGGACGAAGCAACACTCGAAAGGGCAGAAAAAACGTCCCCTTTCGGTTACATCGTAAAACCGTTCTCAGACAACACGCTAAAAACCACGATACGGCTCGCATTGCTAAGGCACAAGGCTGAAAAAAAAGACTCAGAACAAAAGGATTTAATGATCTGGGAATAACGATTAAAAACCGGACCGGATATGCCACTCAATCTTGACCCGGTAAGTTTACTGGGCATAATCCTCTCTGCGACCATTGGAATAGTTGCGCTTGGAGTCTGGTTCCAAAGCCGGGAAAAGATGCCGCTATTCGTATCGATCGGCTTCTGGTTATTCTGTGGTTCTTTTGCCATCGCCGGTTTCGAATCCTTTCCGGGGCAGATGGGTGCAGTCCTTATTTCCAGAATGTTTGGTTTCATCTCCATCCTTCTCGCCCTTTTCTTTTACCTTGGCGAGGTCAGGAAACAGAACATATTGCTCCTCGAGAGAAATGAATGCCTCAAATCCGAGATCGCGATAAGGAGCAAGGCTGAGGAGGCGATGAAATTATCAGAACGCCAACTGACTGATATTATCAACTTTTTACCCGATGCTACGTTCGCAATCGATCTGTCGGGCAATGTCATCGCCTGGAACCATGCAATTGAGGAAATGACCGGGATTCACAGCGATCAGATCATCGGAAAAGGCAACTATGAATATTCCCTGCCTTTTTATGGAAAACGTTGCCCGGTTCTCATCGATCTCGTTCTCAATGAGGATCAGGAAGCGAAGAAGGCATACCCGTCCATTACAAAAACCGGCGGGAAAATGATTTCAGAAACCTATATCCCGGTCTTGTCAGGGGGAAAAGGTGCTTATCTCTGGCTTATTGCCTCACCTCTCTATGACACGAACGGGACATTGATCGGTGCAGTCGAATCAATTCGTGATATAACCGAATGGAAGGAGTCGGAGGATAAAAACAAACGTGCACTTGCCGAGAAAGACGTGCTATTGAAGGAGATCCATCACCGTGTGAAAAATAACCTCCAGGTGATTTCAGCGTTGATCGAGCTCCAGATCCATTACATGAAAGATGCAAACAGCATCAATACATTAAGGGACAGCCAGAACCGCATACGGACAATGGCCATCATCCACGAGACATTATACCGGGCCAAAGACCTCGCGAGGGTTGAATTTCCGACTTATATCAAAAAACTTGTAGATACACTCTTTGATTCATACAATGTGAATGACGAATCGATCTCGGTTGTTTATCGCATCGAACCGATCGATCTCGATGTTGATACTGCGATCCATTGCGGGCTTATTATCAACGAACTGGTCTCCAACAGCTTCAAGCATGCTTTTCCCGATAACCGGGAAGGAAAGATATCCATCGAATTTTACCAGCGGGATGAGACGTATTTTCTCAATTACTGGGACAACGGCATCGGGATTCCGGAGGGGATCGATTTCGAGACCACGGAAAGCCTCGGGCTGAAACTGGTGAATCTTCTCGTGACTGAACAACTTGAAGGCACCATCAGTATGATCAGGGACCAGGGTACCCGTTTCAACATGACGATCCCCGTGAGACAGGGTTCGACCAGAAAGGATCAGAACAAGAGCGGCTGAATTTTCAAACCGGTCAATAGATCCCGGGATGATCATGTCTTCGGTGAACCCGAGATAACCTGATATCGTACCAAACCGTATTTTTTGATTCGCTAGCCCTTCCTGGTTTCAATTTTCGCGCGGATGGATAACTCGATCGCTTTCATTTTCCCGATCCCCGGTTTCCCATCACGATAATAAAAAAGCAGAAGATGGAAATAATCGCCGGTCAGGTCAGCATACTCCTGCCGGTAACGGACTTCAACCACCGGATCACCGACAAACCCCTTGACGGAAATAAAATCTTCCGATTCAAATGAAAAATACGGCATTTTCATGTGAGAGAACAGGCGGACAGACCCGAAGTTGTAAAGGAATCCGATAAATTCTTCCGTGAGCGCCTCATCGAGAAGGAACTCCTTTAAAAGCGACCCATCCACGCAGACCCTGGATTGTTTCGACCGTACAATTCGCATGATTGTCCTCAAGGCACCAGGGTGGCTAACCCTCCCTATATATTTCGTGTGGATAAATTAAAACGACCACGTATGAAAAAAGCTCATGAATCCGGGTCAGGGATGCCTGCAGTAACCTGGTTTAATATTCCAGCTGCCAGGTCTTTCCGGATTTCCCTATAATCAGGGTTTTCCCATATTCTTGCGTTAATCTCATAAGATCCGGGAGGAGGGGGCTTCAAGCCCAATGTTCGGATAAAAAAAAAGATGAAGTTCGCCGAGTATTCCCACAGAATATGCTTCATGCTGGTGTGGTAGGAGATGGCATTTCCCTATAATGGTTCTAAACAATGCGATCGGTAGGAAAACGCAGGAAACATCAAAAAGATTTAAGGTTCAGAATTCAAGCGGCGCAAATCCCGATGTCCCTACCTTTCCGAATTCCTTGCTTATCTTCGGATCCAGGTTGCATACGGGACAACGATAGGTATCGGGAAGTTTTTCGAACGGGGTACCGGGTTTTATCCCGCGATGGGGTTCCCCGCGGGCCTGATCGTACACGTACCCGCACACCGTGCAGACATAACGCGTCGGGACCCATTCGTCAAATCCCCATTTACCAATCTTTCCTTTTCCCTCCATTCCGCAGATCGGACATACGTAGCTTTCAGGCAGATCTTCGAAAGAAGTTCCTGCCGGGATCCCATTATGCGGCTCTCCCCTTGCGGGGGAGTAGATGTACCCGCAGAGCCTGCATCTATAGCGATTTGCAACTGCCATTAAGAACAGCTCCTGACACATGCCGGCCTGTCCAGGGTCTGCCTGAAGGCCTGACACATAATGATAACACCATGATGAGAAAAATGTTCGGATGATACCGGTCCCTGTTCGGGATCAGGAGTGGGAAGGTCACAAGAATAAAGAACTTGAACTCACTATGGGGTTCTGGTTGCAGACAATAGTAGCAGTCAACCAGGAATAAGGGAATGAATACCACCAGATCGATTCTCCTGATCCTCATCGTCGTCGTAGTTATCGTGTATGGGGCAAGTCTCCTCTTACCAGGCGGAGCCCCGCAAGCCAACACGAGCAGGGTCCTGTCCACCGTCGAAATAAGGGATTATCACGGGCAGAGACTTGATTCCATCACAGATTTTCGGGAAAATTCAATAAAAGGGCCCCAGTACGTCAACATCAGTACCTATCGGCTCCAGGTTGACGGCCTCGTGGACCAGCCAAAAAATCTGACATACGACGAAGTTCTGGCTAATCCGCACTATGAAAAAGTCATTACGCTCCATTGTGTCGAGGGATGGGATGCAACGGTCCTCTGGGACGGGGTCCGTATTGCCGATATTCTTAATGGGACAGGGGTCTCACCCGGGGCTAATACGGTGATTTTTTACGCGTACGACGGCTATTCGACGTCTCTCCCTCTCGATTATATCGAGAATAATAATATCCTTCTCGCATCGGGGATGAATGCGGTAACCCTTCCCGTCGACCGGGGATATCCGTTCCAACTGGTTGCCGAGGATAAATGGGGATACAAATGGATAAAATGGGTGACGAGGATTGAGATTTCGAATGATCCGGGGTACCGCGGTTACTGGGAACAGCGTGGCTATTCACAGACCGGTAACCTCAACGAGTCATTCTTCAGTTGAAGGGGTACCGTGAACAGCAACATATTGCGGGAGGAGGTATTTCCCGGGCCCATGAAGTCCTGTGGAGGAGAAGCCCATGGATGACAGGGCCGCCAGGCGGATGGTGGCGTGGACTCTCGCCCTTGTCACCATCCTGTTTCTGGTGTCAGGGTTTGGTATCACATCCTCCGATATCGTCACCCCCGTAAGTCTTGGAGTATTCGGCAAGTCATTCTCATACCTGATCCATACGTACCTGTGGGGTCCGTTTATCGTCCTGTTCCTCCTCCACATATACCTGAACACGAGAAAAGGACTTTGCAAATAGGAAATTTTACCATCCCGACCTTCCCGATCACCATTCCCAAAAAGAGGTCCGGTGCTATCGACCTCCGGCGCGGGACGCAGTTTTGCGGAGGGGCGACTGGCTGCGTGACAGGGCGCCCGGGAGGTTGATCAAAGGCGCCGAAATCTTGTAGGGATTTGAGTTAGCGGTCTGAATGACGCCGATATCGAAAACAGGTTTCGTATGATACAACCGACGAATTATTTAATCAAAACTACAAATAAGATAATGCTCTTGATATGGCACCTGGCTTTATTGTTTTGCCGGACCCCCCAGAAACTGGCATCAACCCCCTAGCAGGTATACCAGACTCAAGAGCACCTTTATAATTATTCGCGGAGTTTCTCTTTCCCGCTACCGTTCAAAGATTGCATTTGGAAAGGACCCGGCATCGCTCTTACCGTGAAACGACCGTGCGGCGGTCGTTACATCAATATCCTTACCCGATTGATTATTAATACAAGACTACAAAAGATATGGGAGATTAATGACCGATTTCATCTCCGCACTCGTTTATTCCTTTGGAGCGCTTTTTGTCATCCTCGATCCTCTCCTTTCGGTCCCGATTTTTACATCGCTGACAAAAGATATGACCCCTGCAGAAATCAACCGACAGGCCCTGATTGCCGTTTCTGTAGCCGGTTTTTTAATGTATACCTTCCTGATCTTTAATTTCCTGATTTTCGACGTGCTCAGGATCAGCCTGGCTAGTTTCCAGGTGGCTGGTGGCATCCTGTTGTTTATCCTTGGTATGCAGATGTCCCTTGGCATCGAAATCGGAAAGACATCGAAGGACCATTCGAGAACAGTTGCAGGGGTGGTCATCGGGACCCCGTTACTCTGCGGCCCCGGGGCGATCACGACGGTACTCCTGCTCTCTAAAGACTACGGGATGGTCGTCCCTGCCGTCGCGATTGCCCTTTCCCTGCTGGCGACGTGGATAATTCTCAAATACTCGGCTTACATCCAGAAACTGCTCGGGGACTGCGTCACCGATATTATGGCAAAAGTTCTCGGCATGCTCGTCGCTGCAATTGCGGTAAAGATCATTGTCGATGGTATTATGGGGTTGGTTTTATTACCTGGAACCCATTAATTCACGGGACATCGGAGATTGTGTACAGGATATCATGAATCAACTGGAAGAAAAAATTGGATACCGGTTTTCAGATAACTCGCTCCTTGCCAGGGCCCTTACGAGAAAGGCATATGCCAATGAACAGCGCCAGCGAAACGCACCCTGTGAAGACCAGGAAGTCTTTTGCACGCTCGGCGATGCCGTGCTGAAAACTGTTTTAATCGATCTTTTGATAAAATCGGGCGCCTGCACCCCCGATCTCGTTACCCAGAGAAAAAAAGAACTCGAAAGAGAAGAGAACCTTGCGTCACTTGGGAAATTTATCGGTATCGGGGCCTCGATCAGGCTCGGAAAGGGAGAAGTCCGCCAGAATGCCGGGGAGCAGCCATATGTTCTCGCGGAGACCATGGAAGCAATCATCGGGGCAATTTTTCTTGATGGCGGTTATTGTTGCGCTGAAAACCGTGTCCGGGAATGGTTTGGCACCCTGATACCCAGGTAACGGATCTGACTGCCCTTACACAGAGAAACATGTGGAATGTCCAACGTCTTGCCCTGCCTTTCCATCATGAAGAAACGTGAATTGTAGGTTATACAGTATAATAATCCCCTATCAGGGAGATAGCGGCATCCATACCAAAAAAATGTGAAGGGGTTGTTCTAGTACCTGAACACCATATTATAGGTCAGTGATGTTGCACCGAAGAATTTCCTGCAGAATTCAGCGGTCTTTTCAGGGGGATATTCCTTGCAACTGAAAATATCGAGGTACGCCGTATTGGTATCGTTTGCGAAATGTCCGGAGATAAGAGAGGTCTCTATCATCTGAGTCATCGAATAGCCTGCGACACGCTCGTCCTGGCCAAAATGAACGATTGTCGGTTCCCCGAACCGTTTCATGTCGATGAAATCGCACAGTCTGATTATAAATTCCCTGATTTTTCCCGGGTCTCTGATGGTTTCCGGGTTGCAATTCCTAAGGTCAACGCTGATTGCCAGTCCCCAGGCTTTCTCCTTCTTAAACTTCTTGATGATGTCTTCGTCCTTAATTTTCTGTACCAGTACTTCGTTTTTCATGTCAATCATGTGCTTCTCTCCTGATTTCGCAATGCTTCATCGCAAAATCCATTAATTTTTATTTTTCAATACCTGACTTAAAGTTATTTGTTCGGCAACTAAATTATCCGGCAATTCTTATCGCGATTCTTTTAGAACCCCGGGGTTTACAACAAGATCGCACCAACAGACTGATTGGAAAAAAATGAATGTATACATCAATACATCATGGCTAATTATTAAACATTTTTAGAGAGATTGATTCGATGCTCCCATGATTAAAGCCTGGAAAGTTCTGTCCTGTTTGACAAATTAACAGGTATGCCGAAGATCGGACCCCCGCATACTTATCCGGGCACGGTAGCAGGATTTTTTCAACCGTATCATATTATTCTCTTGCCATAGCAGGCGAAGAATTGCTTATGCCAGCACACCGATCAGATCTTCCGATTTTGCGTAGTAGACCTCGGTCATCAGGTCAGGATGATATCTCATTTTTGCCTCACGGAGTCCGGGAACGCCCATATCGCTCTCCCTGTTGATATAGGTGAACCGTCCTGTCAGGAACCGGGCCGTTTCTGCATTGATTGCCTTGTAGATCCCTTCACAATCTGGCAGTCCTTTCTCGAAATGAACGAGCGCGGTTGTCTCGTTCAATGGCTCGAAGAATGCCATTGCTCCGATTGATCCATGAACACGTATCGCAAGTCCGGATAACCCAAGCTCGGTGAAATGTTCCACTGCATAAAAAACGGCGTCCTTCTCATTTTCAAGGATGGGCTCTCTCTCGCAATTCTTCCATTCGCACCACTTCACGAGGAAATCCCTGACATCAGTGAGGTTATCACCCGATACCTGTTCAATAGAAGGCTGGCAATTCCTGTTAAATTTTTTGAGGTGATTACGGATCTTGATAAAGGGTTTTCCCGGTAGTTCGGCCAGGTTTTTCGTGAGGTACAGGTATTCGAAATAACTCCTGTCAGGGTAGAGTGTCAAAGCCGGATACTGGCTGGTAATCCAGGACAACGCCTTCTCATCGACAAGGACGAGCGGCCTATCGTCTCCTTCCTTGACGGCAAGTCTTAGTACCTGCTCGAGGAGAACGGGATCGCGGGGTCCGATTGGCGGGCGGAATGAGGTTTTTTCATTGATCGTGCTTGAGATGATGATATTGCCCCTCACGTAAGCAAATTCATAATGGGCATAATGGTTCCAGCACACCATATTGGTGAAGGTATTGTCGCTATGGACCTGAGGATATTTCGCGTAGTGGCGCGCAAACAGGTCCCGGTCTCCGATAGTAACCGGTCGGAAATCACTTTTCGAAAGCATGTCCTCCACCCCTCTTCCTGGTTCCCGAATAGATCATCGGTACGTATCCCTCCATCCGGGTAAATCCCGCCGGAATATAAAAATTTTCTGTCCCGGGTTCTGCGATCAGTCCGATCCATGCAATTCCACGGCTTTCGCAAACACCGATAAGGACGTCAATCAGGCGACGGCCGGTTCCAAGCGATCGGTATTCCGGAAGAACGATCACGTCCTGGATATATGCATCAGATACGCCGTCCGAGATAACCCGTCCCATCGCAACAGTTTTCCCGCAATCATTATCGATTCCAACGGCAAATGCAAGGGATCCGGCGATCATGGGCCTGATTCCTTCCGGATCCCACTCGTCCTTCCACCAGCCCCCCACCCGGAACAATTGCCGTATAGCTTCGATATCCCATTCTTTCACAATACGGACTTCGATTCTCTTCATAGCTGAAACATCTTCGTGATACCCGCGTTCGCCCCGCGCCATGGTTATGAACCAGACCGAAGCGCATGGCAATCCAGGTCGATAGAAGGACTCCCTCGTACTGGATCAGATCCAGGCCATCAGATCTTCCTGAAATATGGGAGTACTATCGGATGCGGGAATGCATAATCCTTATCTGTGGGGAGCCGAGGGTTTCATTTATTCGATCGCAGGAGGGCACCCGGGCGATACCCGTCTCACGGGGCCATTTGATGGCTCATCATATTGATTTTTATACAAAGAAACATTATATCAAATCGCGGATATGGCATCAGGGAGAAGGCATCAGCTCCCTCATTTGCCCTAAGTATCTGCTTACCGATCTACGATCAATCAACCACAAAAGAATACCTGCCGGTGTCCGAGCACCGGCCCGAGGAGAATAATGATGGACGCTTTTAAGACTGAACGGTATCACAGGCCCGGGCTTATCGTTCTCGTGGTCGTACTGGTACTGATACTGTTGTCATGTACCCTGGTCCAGGGGGCATGCAACGACTTCGTACCAAGTGTTGAACCATTCCCGCCCGGTGGATTTATTGGGGATGTGTCTCCTTTCGCACAGGTCGACCCAAACCTTGGAACCCCCTGTCCCTTCGCGCAGGATAGTGGAACCGGGGCTACCGACCCCTTCGCACCAGGCGGGTTCATCGGGGGACCCTGCCCCTTTCCCCAGGTAGACCCTGCACAGGGAACGACACCCTGTCCTTTCGCGCAGGATAGTGGAACCGGGACTACCGACCCCTTCGCACCAGGTGGGTTCATCGGGGGACCCTGCCCCTTCCCGCAGGTAGACCCTGCACAGGGAACGACACCCTGTCCTTTCAGTTCCCAGAGTACCAGCGGTCCATCGTCGGCAATTCAGGCATTGGCAAACAGCCTGCCCTGTACGGCAAACGGTTCCGGCACTACCTCTGGTTCCGGATCGACAAGTGGCTCGGGAAGCGCGCAGGGAACAGGTTCCGGGAACATCTCCGGTGTTAGCCAGGGCAACTCGACCGTTGTCGGCTGCCCGCTGTACCCGGGACTGAATACCAATCCGACGGCAAGTCCTACCCCGGCGCCGACAATCGTCCCGCAACCGGTCATCAAGCCCGTTCCGCAGGAACCCGGCCCTGTCAAGTACAGTGCCACCGGGTGGTCGGATATCACCTACAAAATGCCGACCGATCCCAACAAGGACGGCCTTTACGAAGACCTGAACGGCGACGGCCGCATCGATTTCATGGACGTAATACTCCTGTTTAAGGACCAGGAATGGATTCAGTCCAATGAACCGATCCAGTACTTCGATTTCGATGGAGACCATGTAGTCACCTTTAAAGACGTAATCACCCTCTTTAAAAACCTGCCCGATCAATAGACCTGAAATTAGAGGGATTAATTTTTTTCGTTCTGGTAGATTCCTGACTTTTTTATAAATGATACAATGACCGGGGCTATTAGATACTGAATGTGGGGACTATTGCTCCCAGCCCGGAAAGATAGCCCGCCGCCCCCGAAGGGCGCCCCGGCGGCGATTCGCCCTGCCATAAATATATTTCACGGAGGGGGTTCACCTTTTTGTTTCCCCGTGCAGGATAGCAAGAGGACAGAATCAATCAGGGATTTGGATTAGTCTGTTCCGATACAGTCCCTATCCCAACTGGGGCTCCAAAGCGGCGGGGCGGATCCCCGGCAGCGTCAGATTATCTCAATTTCATCAGAAGTCATAAAAAATGAAGAGTATCAGCAAATGCCAAAAACAGTCATTTACGACTTCACCAATGAAATCGCGGTATCGACAATCGCACCGAGTTCCTCGATGCCGAACCGTTCCGAGTTCAGTACGATATGGTACGGGTCTATTGCCGAAATATCGATATCGTAGTACATCCGGTACCTCGTTGCCTCGCTCTCTTCCCGTTCCAATGTCGTGCGAAGAGCGGTATCTTCGTCCTCCACCACATCACGGAACTGAATTCTCTTTATCCGGCATGAAATCGGCGCAGTAAGCCATATTTTCAAATCGGCCCCGGGGACCATCCATCCGGACAACCTTCCTTCGACGATGATGGTCTCCCGCGATTCTGCTATCTCCTTCTGGCGGAGGTCGATCTGTTTGTCGATCGAGGGTTCTCTTTCAGCAAGCTCGCCGAATTCAGCCAGGGTCATGGAGTGTTCTTTTGCCATCTGGCGGAATACCTCACCGGCAGAGATCAACTCAATAGAATGTTTCTCTGAAAGGTACCTGGCCAGGGATGTAGTCCCGCTCCCGGGAAGTCCGCTGACCGTGATGCGCATCAGATACCACCGATATTCAGGGTCTTCCTTATCACCTGGCTGATTGCCAGAGAACACATCAGGTACCAGAACATCCATGCAGGGATAATCCCTAGAATAATAGCTGCGGCGAGTGGATTGGCCCCGAAAAAGGGCATCGCGATATATGTCGTATGGTCGGTCGAAAGCCTGAACAGGAGCCAGAAAAAGATCGGCACCGTTAACAGGAGAATATAGGCCATCGGTTTAAACTGCGCCTGGGAAAGTTCCAGCTGCTCTTTCATCATCTTATCCCGCTTCCCTTCCAGTTTCTTAATCCGTTTCTCGTCCTGGGAGAGCTGGGCTTCGCGATATTCCTTCTGGAATTCTTTCATTCGTTCCTGCGAGTCCTGCATCTTCTCGTAGTCGATCGTATATTTCTGGATAAGGGATGAATAAAGCGCAGTCAGGGTCGATAATATGATGATCAGGATAAAGAACGGGATTTTCAGCTCGTCGACAAACGGGCCCAGCATTCCGTTAATAATATTGCCGACACCTCCGCGGATGGAGGGTATACTGTACGAAAGGATCAGGAGCATCGCGAGCACGAGTGCGATGTAACCCCCGTATTTTTTTGCATCCACCATTAATGTCACCTGAGAACTGCGGCCATATCGGTTACTGCTCTTTCGAGCAGGAAATCAGGGTTATGAACGATTTTTACCGTGCACCCAGTCAGCATTGCATAGGCAGCACCAAAAGAGCGGTTGAACTGCTGATGCTCGGCGATACCGCCGGACCCCTCCATGTCCCGCACACGGGTCTCGTCGCTAAGGCGCCGGAGCAGGATCTGGTCCTCATCGGTCTCGACAAGGATAATGATATCGGGCATGATCTCGCGCAGCACCCATTCGGGAAGACCGGGGAGATACCCTTTCGGGGTCTTGACTGAGGCATGGGTATCGATAATCACATTTCCCTGGATTTGTGCAATTGCCTTGGCCGCAAATTGCTGGAGCCGTTTCTGCACATCTTTCTCAAGCCTGCGCATCTCGTCCCGGTCTTTTGCATACCCTTCCTTCTGCGCAATTTCAAACATAAACGTCCCGAAATTCAGGGACTGGTAGATGATGTCTTCCTCTTTCAGTTTTGCGAGGGCTTCATTTACGACCGTGGTCTTGCCAACACCGGGTACTCCGGTAATAATTACTTTTTTTCCAGCCATCTTCGACACACCAGAATAAAGGAATTACTCCCTTGGAATTATTCTTTTCCAAAGAAGGTCCGCATGAACGGATACATTTCCATAATCTGCTGGCTAGCAATCTCTTCATACAACCTGTACGTGATACTCACCGTCAGGAGGAGCCCGGTACCGCTGACCGCTCCGATCACCCCGAACAGATTGGCGACCACACTCAGCACGCCGATGAAAACACCACCGATTACCGTGACACGGGGGATATACCGGTCAAGATATTTTTCGAGCACCTGGGGGTTCCGGCGATATCCGGGTATGGACATCCCCGAGTGCTGGATCTGACGGGCGACATCCTTCGAATCGAGACCGGCAGTCTTGATCCAGAAGAGGGCAAAAATGGCGCCACCCACGATCATTACCGTCGTATCGATACCCAGCCTGATCATGATCTGCCAGGGTTCGTTGGGGATCGGATACGCCCACCACATCCACTGACTCGGGCCGTTGATCGGTGCCAGGTAGTACATTAACCCATTTACCGGTTGGGTGCCCTGGAATGTGCCGAATATCGTGATCCCGATGTTCGAGAGGAATAACCCGATCATCTGGATATTTGCCTGGAGGACCCGCACGAGGATCATCGGGAGGACACTGGCGTAAATCAGCTTGACCGGAAACCTCGCCCGCGCTCCCCTGACCTGCGCGTGTGCCAGCGGGATCTCGATCCTGGTCGATTCCACGTACACGATGACGAGGAAGATTACGATTGTCGTGATGAATGCGATGATCTGCGGGCCCATGAACTGGATGAAATTTGCACCATTGACGAGAACGGAGACAATCCTTGGGAAAAAGCCCACAGGATAGGCATCGTTCACCGGGGCCCAGTTGATGAAACCGTTGATAAGGGCTTCAGATATACCTGCTATGATGAACAGTCCAACACCGGATCCGATACCCCATTTGGTAACAACTTCATCCATAAATACGACGAGAAGGCCGCCGATACATATCTGGAGGAATATAATGAATGAAACGGCAAACAGGCTGCCCCCGAAGTATTGCGCTGCAATTGTCGGGCTTGGTTGTAAAAAGCCCCCGACGAGGTTGGGTGCGGCCTCGAGAATAATCATCACAAATATGAGAATTTTCTGAAGGCCCATGTACATGACCTGTCCACGGGTCTCCGAGGTATCGATATGAAGGATATCGGCACCTTTCAGGAGTTGCAGGACGATGGAGGCTGTAACAATCGGCCCGATACCCAGTTGTAACAGCGATCCGCTCGAACCAGCGAGCAGGGCACGCCATAACTGGAAAATATCCTGCGACGAGGGGTCAAGCCCCCATAAATGGATATTGGTCAGTGCAAAATACAGAATTAAGATTCCCGCAGTCCACAGAAGTTTATTCTTGAAGTGGACATGGCCCTCGGGACTTTTCACCGTGGGCATTGCTGCGAGCAGCGGTTCCATTCGATCCAACAGGCTTCCCATTATTTCACCGGAAGATTTTCAGGGTCAGGCAACGAGCGTCTGACCACCTGATTGTTCAATTTTTAATTTCGCCTGCGCAGAGAAGGACCCGGCTGAAATTTTCATCTTTCTCGTGACCTTGCCGCTGCCAAGAACCTTGTCGATGCCGATCTCCCCGGCATCGATTGTTACGACGCCATCTTCTTCCTTCGCAAGTCCGTTTGCGAGCAGTGTCGGCACCATCCGGTCGATCACGCTGATATCCACGGCCTTGATCCGGCTGCTGGTGGGGTTATGAAACCCGTCTTTGCCAAAGACCGGGCCTCCCATCTCTACATAGTATCTCACGAAGTGGTGAGCATTGATACCCGCACGGCCCCTGCCGCCACGGTTACCAGCCCCGCGCCGGTTTTTATGGGTACCGCCGCCACATGTCCGCGATCCACGGAATTTTGAACGTTTGTTTACTGGCATCCTGCTTCACCTCATTTTGTAAAGGAGTGTATTAATTTCGGTACCGTAGTATCCGAGCGCTCCACCCTGAGGAAACGTTCTCTTGATTGTCTTATATCCCTTACGCGGGGGGTGGAGTCTCAGCACGGGCTTCATTCCGGGCATATCGGAGAGCCTTGCATTGCCTGAAGAGAGCGCTTTTGCGAATTCGGCAATGTTTGCATAGGTTGAATGTTCCCGGACGTACTCGTCGGTCAGGGGAATATCTCCCGTAACTTTGCCGCGCGTTTCAAGGAGAGTCGTTAAGGTTCCCTCGTCCACTTCCCCATACGCAACATAATCTTTTACTTTTCTGATCATCCCGAGGTTTTCAGGAGTGTCCGGTACAAGCACGCAATGGTTGATATGGTGCAGCCGAAGCATCCGGAGCGTATCCTTGATATCGCGACGGGTGTTCACAACACCTCGCACCTGAACAATTCCGTACATTACGGTGTTCCCCCTGTCCGGGTCATATTAGTCGCTTTGAGGGCATTGAATGTAGCCTTGGCGAAGTTTATCGTCGTCCTCGTCTGGCCTCTTGAGAATGTCCAGACATCCCTGATGCCGGCGAGTTCGAGCACTTTCTTGCTGATCTCCCCGGTTACCAGGCCGATCCCTTGTGGTGCTGGTTTGAGCGTCACGCGGACACTACCCGCTGTCCCTTCCACTTTCATCGGGACCGAATGTCCGGTACCGCACCCGCATTCCCAACTGCCGCAGCCACGTTTGACTTTGATCACATTGGTCTTCGCATGAACGATTGCCTTCTTGATGGCATCGCCGACCTGTACGTCTTTCCCCTGGCCGAACCCGATATAGCCGTTCCGGTTACCGACAACGACAACGGCCCTGAACTTGACACGCCTTCCTGAGTCCGTCATCCTCTGGACCATCTGGATATCGAGAACTTCGTCTTCGAGATCGGGCAGGAATGCATCGACGATCTCCGGCTCCTTGATGGGCCGCCCGCTCTCGAGCACCTGGTCGATGCTGGTAATTTCACCGGCAGCAACCTGTTTCCCAAGACCCGTCAGAGGAACCCATTCTACTTTTTCGTACGCCATG
Source organism: Methanoregulaceae archaeon (assembly GCA_035505975.1). Taxonomy (GTDB): domain Archaea; phylum Halobacteriota; class Methanomicrobia; order Methanomicrobiales; family Methanospirillaceae; genus CAIKOD01. Next base: position 22,288 of record DATJQJ010000024.1, on the reverse strand, counting down.
TCATTCCAGCTCCTTCATAATGGAGTCCATTGTTTGTTCAACATTTTCCACAATGCCAGCCGCTCGTCCGGGAGCATATTTTGCAATATGTGCCCCCTTCAGCCTCTCTTCGGAGGGTATAACCGATTCTCCGTGAGGAATATCGAGACCGGCATCGACTGCGCCTTTCAAAGCTGCAAATACACGGGCCCCGAGCGTTGCACGGTTAAGGCCGATATCGAGGATTGCGCGTTCCTGGTCCGCATTGAGTGACCTTACTGCGAAAAGGACCCCCGTAAGATACGCTGCAGGGGTGTTCGACAATGCGCCCTTGTATCCATAGGCAGTGAGTTCGCCTGAGTTCGCCGATACGAGGGTAAAATCACCCTCCATACCTGCCTGGACCATTTGGACGATAATGTGGCTGTTGGTCTTTCTTACGACCATCCTCGGACTTTCAGCAACCACGAGTTTCGACCGCCGGTAATAATCGGTCTTTCCTTCCCTTCTTCGACGGAACGGGACAAAAGACCTTGGTCCTTCTGCCATTTACTTCATCCTCCCGGTCATGATCTCAAGTTGCGCCTTTAAGTGGGCGACACTTCTGAACTGTCCGCCTGCGGATTTACGGTATAGTAACCGGTACATGTGACTGTCGACCGTGCCGTTTTCACGCATTTCTTTCAATGTTTTTCGGATTGCCCGGATTTTCTGCATCCACTGGACCTTTGAGGGGTTCCTCGCACCAGCTGCGCCCTTTCTCCTTCCGGGTCCTTTGCAATGCCCGTACGAGCGTTTTGCAATCTTAGCCCGGGCCCTGCCGCGGCTTACGCCACGGACCTGTTCTGCCTCAATCGCGCCTTCTCCGATCAGTCCGCGAATGTCTTCCCTGGAGATCGCATTCTGGATATCGGTATTTCTCTCGGGATCGAACCATACCCGGTGTACTCCGCATTTCAGGAGTGCCGCCGCAATCCGTTTCTGGTTGGCGAGATCAGTCATCTGAAGCCTCCTCATTCGTTGCAGGTTCTTCCGGAGCTGTCCTGACAACGATTGCTTTTGGGTTCAGGACTTTCAGACCGGCCGATATCGCTTTTTCCTGGATTATGGCCCGCTTTCTGCCGCCGACGGTTGCCCCGATCCTTACGGCACTGACCGCGGGATCCATTCCCGACAGTTCATCAGGTGAAAACACGCGGATTTCATAATAGCCGCTCGGGTGCATCCCGCGGACCGCTACCGGGCTGCCATAGCCCGGGGTCGGGTGCGCGCCTTTCGCTTTCTTCTGCCTTCGCTGCTTGTTGTGCAGGCCCCGGGGTTTTCTCCAGGAGTCCGCTATCTGAGGTTTTTTACCGAACCCGTCACGCCTGAATTTTGCCCTTTTTGCATCGCGGACGCGGATCAGCCTCTTTTTCTCCTCGACCATCATTATCCCCTCCGGGTGATGTAAATGCCATCCTGGAAGACCCGGGGGTCCCGGTTCCTGATCCTTGTGGCGTGTTCGATATTTGCTGCGGTATTTCCCACCGCTTCCTTGTTGATGCCATTCAGGACTACTTCATCGGCCCCGACCTTTGCTACCACACCAGGCTCGATTCTTGCGTAACGCGCCTTTTTCTCTCCGAGGAAATTATTGATTTCAAGTTTTTCTCCCTGGAGTTTGAGCTGGATGGGGAAATGGCTGTAAACAACCTTCATGTGATACTCGAACCCTTTGCTTACACCGGCACACATGTTCTTGACATGTGCCTCGACGGTTCCGACCATGGCGACGTTCCTCTTTCTCGCTGAACCCGTCGCCACGACCACTTCGCTGCCTTCGCAGGTGATCGAGAGCTGAGGGTGGCGGATTGTGCGTTCGAGCTGCCCTTTCGGACCCGAAATCCTGATAACCGGCCCTTCGATCTGGCACTTCACGCCATCAGGCATGTGGAATTTTCGAATAGCTGACATTCCAGTGTACCTCAGTAGACATACCCCAGCAATTCGCCGCCGATGCCGTCTTTCCTGGCCTGCTCGTGAGACATCACACCCCGCGAGGTGGAGATGATGAGCATGCCGAAATTCTTGCCGGGCAGGAACTGCTCTTCGAAATATTCCATTTCATCGAGCTGCACGGAATAACGTGGACAGATAGCGCCGCACCGGTTGATCCGTCCGTTGAGATGGACCAGGAACTGACCGCCGCGACCGTCGTCGATGTACTCGAAACCGCCGATATAGCCTGACTCCTGCATGATACGGAACATCGAACCCAGGATTTTACTGGCCGGTTCGATGATGCATTCGGGTCTTCCCTTGTCAGCGGCATTCTTCAGGGTGCTCATACCATCCGCAACTGTATTTAATCGTGACATTGTATGACCACCTCAGTTCATCTTCTTAAAGCCCATTTTCGGGGCCCATTCTCGGAAACACTGCCTGCAGAACATGATATGATAGCGCCGTACAAGCCCCTGCTTGCGTCCGCACATCTTGCATTCGTTGGCACCGCGGCCGAATTTTTTCGTACGTTCTCCGCCCATGATTATACCTCCACCTTGTACCGGGTCCTGAGGAAACTGATCACATCCGTGGAATTCACGTGCTGTTTTTCCGGGAGCTTCTTCTGCTCGCGGTGCCTGCGACTGATACGGATACCCCTTCTCTTGAGGACTACATTGATATCCATGCCGTAAATTCCGATCTGCGGGTCGTAAGACATCCCCGGGAAGTCGGTATGTTCCTCGATCCCGAATGAGAAATTACCCCGCTGATCGAACTGCGTCGGCGAGATCCTGCGCTCGATGATGGCAAGTGCCGTGTCCAGGAATTCCCTGGCCCTCTTTCCACGAAGGGTCACACGGCAGCCTATCGGGGCGCCTTTCCTTACACTGAATGCCGGCTGGGTCTTCTTTGCGATACTCCGGACCGGGGTGTTACCGGTGATCGTTTTCATGATATCGATCGCCTTCGAGAGCTTCTCGCCGCTCTCCCCGACACCCATATGAACGACAACTTTATCGATATCCAGTTCGTACATCGGGTTTACCGGTTTCGGTTCGCCCTGTTTCTCATTTTCTTTCGGGGTCATTCTTCAATCCCCCATGATTTCAGGGCAGGGGTTTCACGACCCACCATATAGATAAAGGTCTCTACCGTCTCGAACTGTTCTTTTGTCTTATCGTCCTCGAGAGTGACCCGGTTCGGGCCGCTACCTGCAATCTTGGTTATCCCGACGATCCTTGCAACCTTGCCCGAGTGTTTACCCCCGATAATCATCGCCATGTTTCCAATGGCATACGGGAAGTGATCGATGATCTTGAACCTGGTTTCGGGTTCGAGCGACAGGACGATCGAATCTTTCGGCCTGAATGAATTGTCGGCAATGATGTTAGCACCGAACCGCATGTTCAACTGGATTTTCCCACCCGAAACAACCGTTTTGTTCTTGATCTTCGCGAGCCGCGTCTTCGCAGCTTCAGAATCGATCTCCACGGTTTTGTGGCGACCGTTCTTATCGCGGAGCATCCGGTAATGTTTCCCGATTTTCGGCATCGATATGATATCGAAAATTCCTATGCCCATCTTCGGGTCGCGGCACGGCCTTCCATTAATGATGACGTCATGCTGATGGAGGATCTGCTTGACCTCCTTTAAGTTCATCGCGTACCCCATCTGGTCGCGAAGCCAGACTACCACAGGCAGCGCATTCGCATTGTGGGGGCCCGGCGATGTCTTCGTGATAAATTTATTCGTCTTTCTCGTGATGTGCCACGAATCCGGCGCCATGAACCGCTTAAGATGGTCTCCCATTATTCCTCCCCTCCTGAAAGTTTCGTGCTTCTCCGGGGATCTTTGAGATTGAGCTTGACGATCTCGACCTTGGACGGATCAACCGGCCGGGGTACTTCTGTTCCGTCCGCCTTCGTCCCGGTCACGCCATGGACCCAGATTTTCAAGTGTTTCGTGTCCACTTCGTCAACGAGGCCTTCATGCCCTGTTGAACTCCCCCTCGTCATTTTTACCGTATCACCGGTGATGACCCGGAAGCTCCTCTTCCCGTACTGGCCACGGAGCGCCTTTGAGAGAGGTGCCGACAGGAAACTGCCTCTTTCATGGGCATCTGCCTGATAACGGGCTTTTCTTTGTTTCCTTGGTTGAGAACTTATTATTCGTACCATGATGCACCTCAGACAATAATGGTCGCCATCGAACCGAGTTTTGGAAACCGTTCCGCAACTTCTCTGGCGACCGGGCCCTTGATTTCGGTGCCCCGCGGCTCATTTTTCTCGTCAACGACGACAACGGCATTGTCATCGAACGAGACACGGAGACCGCTCGGTCTCCTTATCTCTTTTCTTTGCCTGATAACGACGGCACGGACCAGTTTCCGGCGCATGTCGGGTGTGCCCTTCTTGACGCTGACTGTTGCAAGGTCGCCAAGCCCCATCTTCGGCTGTCGCCTTCGTACCCCGTGATACCCGAACACCGAAACGATCTGTACTTCGCGAGCGCCGGTGTTATCGGCGCAGGTCATCCTGGTCCCGGTGGAAAGGGCCCGCGGGGTCTTCGACTGCTTCGCCTTCATGATGTCTGCACCTCTACGACCACGAACGTGGTAGTCTTCGAGAGTGGTCTGCACTCTGCTATGCGGACCGAATCCCCGGTCTTTGCCTGTATGCAGGGAGGATTATGCGCATGGAGTTTCGAACTGCGTTTTTCGTAACGCTTGTACTTGCGCACATAATGGAGGTACTGGCGTTCCACCACTACCGTTCCCATCATACGATCGCTCACGACTTTGCCGGTGATCACCTGGCCGCGCACAGGCAAAGCGCCGTGAAACGGACAATTAACGTCATTACATGCCTCTTTTGGCTGTCCGACGTTCAATCCTATGTTGTTTGCCATATTGGAACCTCTATTTTCTTTTATGCAGGTTTACTCGTTTTTCCGGTGCCATTACAAGAGCCGACCCACGGACATCAACGATAATACCATCGGGGAGCGTGATCCTGAAAACACCCGTGTCTTTTGGGATTTTTTTTATCCCGACACAGGTGTTGATGATCAACATGTTTCTCGTCTCGTCGATGATCTGTCCCGTAATACCAATGTTTGCCGGGTTGCTGGCACCAACTACCAGAACGTCAAGCCCTATCAGTTCATGGCGAACGACGTTCCGGGGAGTAATCATACCGTTCTCCTGCGATTTTGCTCAGTCATCATGCGGGCGACAGTCCGTCTCAATTCCTTGATCCGTCCGGGGTTTTCTGTTGAACCCCCGGCACTGACCTTCCCGTAATGCTGGATCAGCTCGAGCTTGATCTTATCCATCTGTTCCTGCAGCTCGACGTCTGAAAGTTCACGTACGTCTTTTGCACGGAAGATCGCCATCTATCGGTCCTCCTCGACGTATTCCGTCTCATCGCTCGCAAGCCCGAGATCGTCTTCCATCTCCTCGCCGACTTCGGTAACCGTGATCTCGGGTTTTCGCGGGGCCTTCGGGGCAGCCTTGGCCATGGTCCAGTGGTCCGGAAGTTTCGCATCCGGCGGGATAATCCTGACCTGAACGCCGATAGTCCCGAGTTTCTTGATCGCAACGGCGTAGCCGGTTTCGACGATCGTGATGGCAGGCTCACCACAGTGTTTGATGTAGCCTTCCACGAACTTCTGCGTACGGGCCCGCGCACCGGTCAGCTTTCCGGCGATAATGACTTCACAGCCCAGGGCTCCCGAATCCATTACCCTCCGGATGATGCTCGACCCGGCCTTGCGGAAGTACCAGCCGCGTTCCAGTGCATTTGCCAGCCTTTCAGCCATGATCTGGGCGTTGAAACTGGGGTTCTGCACCTGCTGCACTTCGATCTGCGGGGATTCGACCCCGAAGGTCGTCGCAAGGTCCTGGGTAAGCTGGCGGACCAGCTTGCCGCCTTTACCGATGACAATACCTGGCTTTTCTGCAAAAATTGTCACCTGGGTACCGAGCGGGGTCCTGACGAGGTCCATACCACCGTATCCAGCCCGTTTGAGTTCACGTACGAGATGCTTTTCGACACGGGCCCTGCGGACACCCTCTGCGACGAATTTTCTTTCGACTGCCATTCATTCCACCTCCTGGACGATGATCTCGATGTTAACGGTCTCACGGACTTTCGGTGTCGCCCTTCCCATTGCACGGGGGAAAAAGGCTTTCTGCCCGCGCCCGCGGTTGGCTGACGCATGGACTATCACCAGTTTTTCCGTGTCGAGACCGTTATATTCGGCATTTTTCCTGACCGCAGAGAGCAGCCTGATATATGCGAGAGATGCCTTTTTCGGGTACCGGCCGGCGTCCCATCCCTCAAGACCCCGTTTGTGGGCCACGTTCCGGTTGAACCGTTTGAAGGGAATTGCCTTTTTCTGGTCCACCACTTTCTCGAGGTACTCGATCGCATCGTGAGCCCGGCGGTTTTTTATGAACCCGGCAATCTCGATCGCATGTTTTGGCGAGATATTGATCTCGTTGGCTTTCGCGCGGGCGAGATTCTGTCCCTCTGGATTTTGTGAATATGCTGTTCTTCCCATCGTCATCACTTCAGCGGAACATACTTACTCGATCTGGTCGCACCGATACCGGCACTCCCGTGCGAAACCTTTCTCCGTGTCAATGCAAACTCACCAAGGTAATGGAACAACGCTTCGGGCTGAATTTCCACTTTTTGAAATTCTTTGCCATTATAGATCTCGATCTCCTTTCCAATCATCTCGGGCATAATGATCATGTCCCTGAGATGAGTTCGGATCTTGTCGTCCCCGGCCCTGATCCTGGCGAGGAAATTTTCCTCTCCCCGGGTGAGGCCTCTGGTGATCTTCCTGCGGGGGCGGGCTGGCATTACGGGGAGGAGCTCGCTGATTCCCATCCCCTGGAGTTCCTCAAGCCGGAAGCCATGATAGGTAAACTCCTCACGCCGCCTCGGTAATCTCTTCTGAGTCTTCTTTGCCATGTCTCCCTCACTTCCTGGCCCGGCCTGTCTGCCGTGCCGCTACATGCCCTACCGTCCTGCCGGGTGATGTCCCGCGGGCGATCGTCTTCGGACGTCCCGGGTGCTGGTGTCCTCCACCGCCAAACGGGTGGTCGATGACGTTCATCGCAACACCCCTGACCCGCGGCCAGTTGGAAGCGGTATTCGCCATCTTGTGGTACTTGTTACCGGCCTTGACGAACGGTTTCTCCCCGCGGCCGCCTCCGGCAACGATCCCGACCGTTGCCCGGCACCGGCCGCTGAACCACTTGGTCTTCCCGCTCGGCATCTGCACGCCGACTTTGTCTTCGGTCTTGTCGACAACGATCGCCTGGACTCCGCTGGCCCTGACAAATTTTCCACCGTCATTCGGTTTCGCTTCGATATTACAGATATAGGCTCCCGTCGGAATGGCCAAAAGCGGAAGGGTGTTGCCGTTCTTTACCTCAATATCGGAACCCCACGCAACAGCGTCTCCGACGCCGATCCCCTCGGTAACGAGGGTATAGACTTTCGACCCGTCCTCAAGCTGTACAAGGGCTATCGGAGAATTGCGTGCAGGGTCATGTTCAATATCGGAAACCGTCCCGTTTACCGTCCCTTCGACGTTGTCAACATGGCGGAGAGCTGCCTTATACCGGTGAGACGGGGCCCTGTATGTCGGACCTCCTTTCCCGCGGCTCTGGGTAGTAATTCTATGTCCCATGACTGCACCTACATTATTCCAAGCCGGCTGAGGATCTCCTCGGCGGCTTTGTTATTCACAAAACTCACGATAGCCTTCTTCTGGCCATGGGTGGTCATGATAGTCCTGACGTGGGTGACTTCCTGCGCGAATGTCTTTTCGATCTCACGCTTGATCTGCACCTTCGTTGCTTCCTTGGCGACGAGGAACTGGACCTTGTTGCTCTTATCGAGCATCATCATGGCTTTTTCTGTTACGAACGGATGTTGCAGGACCATTTATCTCACCTCCAGTCTTGTCAATGCCTTGAGAGCGCTTTCCGTCCAGACGGTCAGGCGCCCGGCCTGAGAACCTGGTGCGAGGAGCTCGGTATTCAGGTGATCAACCGTTATTACATCGACACCTGCAAGGTTCCTGGCTGCAGCAAGCGGCTGGCCGGCAGTGACGATCAGAAGGCTCTTCCGCTGTTTATAGCGGCGGCCGCGCATTTTTCCGCGACCAGCTCGTACTTTCCTGCTGGCCTTCGATCGTTCTACATCGGCATAGACACCGGCACTCGAGAGTGCATTGATCACTTCCGCGGTCTTTTTCAGTTCTTCGAACCGGTCTTCAAAAATGACCGGGATACCACCTTCGAAACGGTGCCCCCTCTCCTTAACCAGGTCTTCGTTCGTCGTAGCAGAAATCGCTGAACGGAGCGCCTTTGCCTTTTCCTTCTTGTTGATATACCTGACAAGGATCTTTTCTGTTTTCGGGGGATGTGCCTCGCGACCGCCTTTTGCCTGGGGCACTTTAGCTGCCCTTGAACCGTTTTTCAAACGTGGGACATGAGACATACCCCTCCCGCTGCCCCACCCGACTGCGGAAGATCGGATACCGGCATAAGGGTGGGTCCCATGCGGTTGTCTCCGTTCACTCTGCTGTGAGGTTACTGCTTTCCTGATCAGGTCCGGGCGGTATTCCTCATTAAATACTGCCGGAAGAGTGATCTCCCTGCTGACTGCACCATCAAGTTGTTTTACCTGTGCTTTCATCTCTGATCACCCCTGCTTGCTCTGCACGCTCATGAATTCGATAACCGGCGATCTGATCTGGTGTTCTCCCTGCCTGATGGCTGGCCTGATCCTGACGAGCCGTTTCACCGGGCCGGGCACCGATCCCTTGATCAGGACATACGGACTCTTTAAAAGCCCGTAATGAAGAAAACCTCCTGCAGGAGTGATTTCAGCGCCGTCTTCCCCGATCTTGAGGATACGCTTGTTGAATTCTGTCCGCTGCTGGTATCCCATCTGTCCGGCCTGCGGGACCTGCCATCTGATGTGATGGGGGTTCCACGGGCCTAACGTCCCGACATGTCGTTTTTTACCGCCACGTGCGTGTTTGCGCTTCCTTAAAGCGACGCCCCACCGCTTGACTGGTCCCTGTGTCCCTTTTCCGGTGGTGATCGCCGTAACATCTGCATACGCCCCGGTCTGGATCACACTGTTCAGGGAGACCTCCTTGCCAAGCAGTCCGGTGATGAATTCATACTGCTGAAGGGGAGATCCTCCTGAAACTCTTGTCTCCATCAAATCGGGAACTTTCTTTGGGACACCGGTGATTCCTGCAGGCAGGGTATACATGACAGCGAAGATCTCTGCAACGGATCCTGCAGCAATAGCATCTTCAATGCGTTTTTTTGCATCGGCACCATTGTAATCCTTCGGCAGGTTAATCCGCCGGCCAAGAGAGCTGTCGAGCTCCTCTGCCCAGACCTCACAAAACGGGTGTTTCCCGTTTGTATCGCGGGAATATGCGCGAATCGCAGCCACCTTCATTTGAGGGACCTCGATGACTGTTACCGGGACCATCACATCCTTGCCCTCAGTCGGGCTGTTTTTGTGATCGTCTACCATGATAACATGCGTCATCCCCACTTTATACCCGGCAAAACTCTGCAGTACCGGGGCCCCGCTATAATCAGCCCATGACTGGTATTTCGGGACCTGGCTCTTAGCACGCTTTCTCGGGCTGTATGCCAGAGAGCCTCTGCGCGGCCTGTTTATTTTCGGCATGTTTCAATCAATCCTCTGGTATCTTTTATCCGCAACCTGCCGGAGATTCCGGCAGAAGCTTCCATGAAAACCGCTTTGTCGGAATTCATGACGATATCCGGCTTTAATATACCGGCTCCGAGACTGATGTGATGCTCCACGCTCAGTGCTGATATAAATCGCGACAGTGTTTGCTTTTCTGCGACGTCGGAACCACCGATCCGGTGAGTCCCTGCCTCACAGATATTGCTCCAGGCCCTCCACGGGGCCCGCTGGTTTCAAACCAGGTTACCGGTCTCGCGAATAGATCCTGAAATCTGCATCCCCTGCCAGGTCGTACCCGGGCAGAGACGGGCCGTGTGGACACGTCCACCCATGATGCATATATCAGATCCCGCTATGTCAGCCCGTTGTGAACTGTTTCACAACTCCTTCTCGGTAACTCCATTGGAGTCACTCACCCCGATCGCCTGACAGTCTGGATACTATCCAGTCCTTCCGGCATCTCCGGGCTTCCATAATTATTAGAGAGAAGCAGATATATACTTATGGTAAAAACGACGGCCTAATGCCCGCATTGCCTGCCAATATTCTTTCGGAACATGATTATCAGGGGGCTCGGCCATTCAGCCGAAATACAGCTCCCCCTCATCGTTAACATATACCTCGACATTTTCCCTGACATGCCTCGCACGGAAACGTTCCGGGGCAGATTCACGCATCTTGTTGATGAGGGAGATGGTATCGTACTTTACCTTGATCCCGAGCTTTTCAGCCTCTTTATAGATGAAGGGTGCCACTTCCAGGAGATCGGTTCCTGCCTGGATCGTGCAGAGATGCGTGGCATCGAGGGTATAGAGAAATTCAAGCGTATCTTTGGCTCTTCTGATATTTTCCATGGCTGACTTTTCTATGGTGCAGACATTAGCCTTGGACGTGTCGATAATATCTGCGATCTGTTGTTGGGTCAGGCCCTGCTTCCTGTATCTCAGCACCTCTTTCTGCCGGTCAGTGAGCAAACCCTCTTTCATACCAGATCACTATACCGCCCTTGATTTAAACACTTTCGGTTAACAAGTAAACAGGTTTTCAAATACCAATGTTCACAATCTCACCAGGGGGATGAAAATCCCATGAGAGAGGCAAATTTCAAAATGTTTATATTTATAAGGTCATAATAACGTGATATAAATTTTTAGAGGTGTAAAATGGTAGTTAAAGTAGGAGTTGCGAAATTAGGCAACATTGCAAGCGGCGTAATGGCCGAACTTCTTCTTGATGAACGAGCAGACCGTGAGGACATGCAGACGTTCATGGCAACGAGCGGCACAAAGCTCCAGCCGGAAGATATCGACCGTGTCATCACCAATATGAAGGCTTGGAAACCAGACTTTTGTATTGTTGTTTCCCCGAACGGGGTTCTTCCAGGTCCGGCAACGGCCCGTGAACAGCTCCACGCAGCAGGTATCCCGGTCGTCGTCATCACCGATGATGTGACAACGAAGAAAGAATGGGCCGATCTCAAGGAGAGCAAGTTCGGCTATATCATTATGAAGGCAGACTCGATGATCGGCGCCCGGAGAGAATTCCTCGACCCGATAGAGATGGCTGACTACAACGGGAACCTCGTGAAGGTCCTCTCGGTGACCGGTGCATTCAGGAAGATGCAGCAGGCACTCGATGAAGTGATCAACCAGGTCAAGGCCGGGAAAAAGGGCGCAGATATCGTTCTGCCAAAGCTGGTCATGACCACCGACAAGGCAGTGGCCGGAGAATTTACCAACCCGTACGCTCTCGCAAAAGCACGGGCAGCATACGAGATCGCATCCGCAGTGGCCATGGTAAACGTCAAGGGCTGCTTTATGACAAAGGAATGGGAGCAGTATGTCCCGATCGTTGCAAGCGCCCACGAGATGATGAGGAGTGCAGCAATACTCTGCGACGAAGCACGTGAGCTTGACAAGGCTGCCGACGGCGTCATCCGCAAGCCGCACAAGAAAGACGGTGTGATCGTTTCCAAGACAAAACTGATCAGCAAGCCTGAATAAAGGCTTCTTCTGTTTTCTTTTTTTTTTTTGGTGGGGTTAGGTTCCGTTCCTTGCCCGAATCTGATGGTGATTAGATACGTCTTTGAATTCTCGGTCCTGTTGAAGCCTCAATTATCTAAATAAAAAAAAAGCTTAAAGATGACTGCTTCGTTTCAATATCTCATTTTCTGATTTAAACGAACGCATAATCAGACGCTTCAGGGGTTGGAACCCCCGCCTGTCATTGTGAAAACCCAATCTGCATTTTCCTTCATCCGGATTTCATATTCCTGTAATAATTACCCAGTTCCTCGGGCAATGTAAGGATTATCGGTTCGAGATGAAGGCGTTCCATAAAAGAGGAATCGGCCAGTGAAAGTCCGTTCGGGTTTATCCTCGAAATCATCGAGCAAAAGGCCCGGAAGCCGTTATCGTTTCCCTGTCTGTCAAAAAAAAGGGACATGTTGAATGCATGCGTGCCAAGGTCACGGTACAGCCCGATCACATCGAGAATTCCGCCGACCAGCGGTTCAAAGTAGGGGGCCGCACCTTCGAGTGTAGATACGGGTAAAATTCCCCTGACCTCACGTTCACCGAGGGGTACGGCATGGGCGTACCATGAAATTTCGTCTCCGGTGAGAAATCTCGGCGTTTCATTCTCATGTTCCTTCCAGTCATCCCAGTAAACACGGCCATACCGGTCCAGGTACTGGCGGCTTCCCGATAAATACCGGTCCATGAGATACGTCGGAGTGGTATCGGCAATACCCTGCAGATGGGGGTGAGCAATGCTGGCACCTGCTGAAGGCAGGTAGTTCCAGTTAATACTCGGGTATCCTCCGAATGCCTGCAATTTCAGATACTGGGCCTCGAATGCATCAAGGAGTTGTTGTTTCCCGAATGCATCGACCTGGTGGTTCTGCGTAATAACCGTGACGATATGATGCCGGGAAAACGGAAACAGGTTAGGAAACGTAATACTTTCTCCTACCACCACCCGGTTTCCATCAGGAAATACAGGGGTATTGTTCTCAACCGCCCCAGGGCAAAAAGGGCAGCCGGCAGGATCCGAAGAGAAACTGAATGGTCCGTCGATTCCCCGCACGGTCCTTCCAGGGCTGATCCTGCTCTGGAATCCGGTCAGATCTTCTTTTCGGTACTGGAGGACTGCCTGCCCGATCCCGATCTCCCGAACCGCAAACATGGCCATCTATGTGCCCTGTAGGAATATCAAGGATTTATATGTCTCGATCGGCAGTAAAAATAGGGGGTTGTTTTTTTCGTCCCGCTCAGACGACGTACTTGCCGAGCAGACGGATGGAAGTGGTCATGTCAGGACCGAGTGGCGAACCAAAGATGATCTGGGTGACACCGGCTTTCATCAGGTCTTCGCACTTCTGCTTGACCGTGTCGGGTGTGCCTGCAATCGTGAATGCATCGATGGTCTTGTCGTCCACATTCTCTCCGGCTGTCTTGAAATCGAACTTTGCAAGGGCACCCTTGATCGTTGCGACTTTAGCGGCATCGAGACCATGTCTCTGGATGAGCTCGGGAGGAGACCCGGCTGCAATGAACGCTGCGACAATCTTCGCTGCATTCCTTGCTTTCTTCTCGTTCATGTCGATGGACATGGCGGTATAGGCACCGATATCGAAGCCCTTCTTACCTACCTTGTCGCAAGCCGCCTTGATGATCGGGATTGCCACGCCAAAGTCTTTCGGGTTCGATGCGTTGATGAGGGCGCCGTCTCCGATTGTTCCGGCGAGTTCAAGGACTTTTGGCCCCTGTGCTCCGATGTAGATGGGGATTCCCTTCTTTCCCGGAAGCGTAACACCGGTCAGTTTTGCACCATCATAGTCGAAGAATTCCATCCCTGACTTCTTGACTTCCTCTCCCGCAACGAGCTTCCTGATCTGCATCACTGCCTCATTGAGACGGGCAACCGGCTTTTCTGCCTTGATTGCAAGTTTCGGGAGTGTCGAAAGGTCTCCGGGTCCGATACCCAGCACCGCACGTCCGTCTGAAATTTCATTCAGGGTGCACGCAAAAGAGGCCATCGCGGCCGGGGTGTCGGTGAATGAATTCATGATACCGGGACCCATCTTAAGGGTCGTGGTAGCTTGGGCGATCGCTGCAAGGGTGGGGTAGCAGTGACGGTTGTTGTAATGGTTGGTGATCCATGCAAAGTCTATATCCTTTGATTCTGCAAGCTTGCAGAAATTGACCACCTGCTTGACATTGACATTTCCTGGTACAAATTCTATTCCATAAGTCAAGGCTTGTTCACCTCAGTGTGTAATATCGCCCACGGATTTAAATAAATTATTATTTTCGTCTGTTAGAAAAGAGCATTTTTCCATGGGGGCCGGCAATCCAAAGATTTTTATGCGGATTCGGGTTTCTGATACCGGCATAAATACCGCAGGCGCAGAGAGATCTCACCCTTAGCCCTGCAAAGCGTCTGATTAGGTCATAGCCGGTACCCGTATTTGTCCCGGCGTTCCACCGGCGTCCCTATGCTAATTCCACAAATTTGTCACCGATGGCAGGAAAACCAGAATTAAACGCCAGACACAAACACTTTATGACAGTAATTAAAAATCTTTATGCACAGGGATTGTCGCCCAGGAGAACACCCGGCTCCTTCCCGGACTGGAAACCAGGATGATCAGAACGCGTCCAGGCCGCTAATTCCAGGATTACTGATTAAAACTGGCGGTTCCTGGTACAGTCCTGGTACAATAAAAGACATCTGGCCTAGCCATAAAAGAAAGGAGGAAATGATGAGGATATTTGTTATCGGATTCGGAGGTGCGGGGACCCGGATCGCCGATACGATGTACGCACAGGATCGCCACTTCAGTAAGACTTCATGTGTAGAAGCAATAGCCGTGGACAGGGATTCATCGACCCTCAACAACCTCCGTCATCTTCCCGTAGAGAAAAAGGTTTTTTTTCCTTCACTGTCGCAGAACACGGACGATATCTCAGATCAACTGACAATAGATGAAATTCTGACCCGGGTTCATCAGCACGATACCGGAGACCGCGACGCAATAATCATCTGCGGCGGGGCAGGAGGCACCATGATCGATGCCGCCCTTACCGTGATCCCGAAGATCAAGTCAAGTATGGTCGAACCGGTGTTCGGTTTATTTACCCTGCCTGCTCGAAACGAGGGGAGGAAGATTTCGGCGAAGGCTGCCTATGACCTGGAACGACTCGCACCGCTCCTTGACGGGATAATTCTGTTTGATAACGAAACCTGGGCAAATAAGGGAACGATCAAATCGCACCAGGGGATTTCAGGCAGATCCCGAATTATACCTGTTAAAGGGACCGGAACTAAACAACTCTCTGACAGGAATGAATTTTACCGGGAGATTAACGGGGGGATAGGACGGCGCATCGGTCTGCTGCTCAGGGCAGGGGAATTTACCGATTCAGGTGGGATAGAAATCGGCGAGGTGGTGATGGATGCAGGTGAAATACTCAATACAATTAGGGGAATGGGTTTCATTGCGATCGGATACTCTTCTGCAAGCCTGAGTGATGACAGGTTCAGTTTTCACCGCATCGTACGTCATGCCGATTATCTTGTCGAAACCGGGCATAAAAGGGCGTCGAGACTTGTCGATATTGCGAAGGTGGCGATTTATGAAAATATCTCTATCCCCTGCGATATGACGAGCGCACGGAAGGCCCTGATCCTGGTTGCAGGACCGTCCCATGAGATCAGCATGAAAGGATATATGACGGTCAGGAAATGGATTGACCGAAGCATTGCAGGTATGGAAGTCAGGTCGGGAGATTATCCTGTTAAAACGACGAAATATATCGCAATAATCATTATCCTCGCCGGGATTACCAATATCCCGCGAATTACCGAGATAAATGCCATCCGGACGGATTACACCAGGGAGAATCCGGCATGGGTTTCGGACCTCCATACAACCTCTGTCGAGCAGGTAACCACAGTAACGGGGGTAGATACCAATTCGCCTAAACGTGAGTCCCTGGTCCCGCGCATCCTGGTGAAAAAGCGACCTGTACAGGGACCTGACAAGAAAACGGGAACCGGAGCGACCGGTGAGAAAAGCGAATCTGTCAGGAGCATTCCTTTCTTCGGCAGGCATGGGACTACGCAGCGCCATAGTAAGGAGTTGCCGGCAACGCAAAAGAAAAAGGAATCTGTCGTAAATGAGATCCCTTCCGCCGGGCCGGAAGTCACGATTACCGGCGATCAGCTGCAAAAAGCCGGTTACGACGAGGAAGGAGGCAGGACAGTTGAGAGTTCTTCGGTTGACAGGAAAGCGGCGCCAGTAAAGGCTCCGGAAAATATGACCAACGAACCTGCCGATGAACATTCACTAAACCTCGCAAAAATCGTTGCCAAAGCAAGAAAAGACCTGGAAGAGCAGAAGTAACAGGTATCCGACACGCCACCTGGATCACTCCTCTTTACTCGAGCCCCTGCTGCAACCGGGCCCCACAGGGGCGGGGGAAGCCCTGGGGCATCTTGATTAAGCGCCGCATCCGGTAGTATTGAAGACGGGAATATCATGTTAACCAATGAAAAAAAGATCAACCTTCAGAGAATTTCCCGGAAGTCATTTTTTTTCTGAAAGATTTGATAGCGGAATGTTCTCCATTTTTTCGTCGGAACATGGTCCTAACCATACCCCTATACCCAAAACAGAAGGATTCAAAGGAAACCCGAATATCAGGTAATTTCAAAATTCACTCGTTGATTTTTGAAAACCTGATATTTCCGGCACCGATTTCTGTCGTAATCTTCAGCCCCTGTTCTACTGCATTTGCGATATAGTTCATACCACTAAAGGATACGATGGCTATACGGTCCGGATTTGGCGAAAGATTGAGGACTTCATGGCCCATCGAAACCGGAAATGCGAACCCGCATTTCTGCATCGCGCCGATGAGTTCCTTAACACGACTTTCTGCCGGGCCGGGTACTTCGCGGACATTAGCAAGACCGACTCCGGATTTTGTCCGGACGAGAGACCTTACTGAGGTAAGCCCGGCCGAGATAAACAGCTGGAGAGGATCGATGGTTGTGCCGCGATAACCGATCAAGTCCAGGAACGACACGGGTATACCGTTCTCAATCAACAACCTTCCACCATAGGCCATCCGCACAGGGATCCCGTTTCTCTGGAATACCCCATCCATGCTGATGCTGCAGAGGGTTATGATGCCCACCAGATCAGGCGGGACACGAGGGTCGTTATCAAGGATTTTATAGGAGTTGAAAAAACCGCACCCCGACTTGATTATTTCGTCGAATACCCCGCAAAGTTGTTCTTCCTGACTTTTGGGGACCATGGACAGGTTATATGCAACATCTCCCGTTCCCGATTCAGGGTCGAAGGTGGTCCGGTACGCAAGCCTCTCCAGTTTTGAAATGATAAATCCAATCCGGTCCCCGACAAGAGCGCAGTCCGTCTCAGAGACCCCGGCTTCGGTAAGGATCCTTCCCATATTCCCGACTTTCTCCGTGAACCCCATTTCATCGAGGTACTGGAGATAGTACTGTACCGCACGATCGGTAAGAATGAAGCCCCGTTCGGCCATGATTTCGGAGAGTCTTTTTGCTCCGACCGGTTCATTGTGTTCTTTGAGGATCCGGAGTATCTCGATATATTTTCGTTCCGTACGGATCATGGTACCTCCTGGGTTCTTTTTTCCGGATCCTGTCTACCCATTGTCATACCGGCCTGTATTGTTTCGTATCCGGATAATCCTTCATCAGGAACGCCTCCATATCAATGGTTGGTTCTGACGATGAAGCGAACTGTTCCCGGTGACCTGCTTCCTGCAACCATTTGCGATCTATGATATTTTCTTATTTCAAAGCCACATAATGGTTTTTGCCCTGTCATCGTGCGTTGATCGCCCCATGGCTGTCCTGATACCTCCCGTTATAGAGAATCCCGCCATCCCGTACTTCATGGATGATCATCTGGACAATCCTGGTGTTCTTCGTCAGTTCGACGTCTTCGGCTCCCATATTGACGAGGCACAGGGTAAGCTGGCCCCGAAAGCCGGGGTCGACAAACCCGGCAGAAATAAGGACACCCCGCCGGCCGTATGACGATCTGCACCTGAGTGTCGCCGCAAGATCTGCCGGAAGTTCCACCCATTCCAGGCTTGGAACGAGGGTACAGGTCCCCCGGGGCAGGATGATATCCTGCGAGGCACGGAGATCGTACGACGCAGGCTGGAGACTTTCCATTGCGAAGGGCGATATTACCAGGTGTCTGCCGGGATCCTTACGATCTTCCGCGGAAACATTCTGCTCGTGGGTCGCACGATTCATCGATGATATCTGCCCCTGATTGCCCTCAAGGGCGTCCGCCGGCAGGCATCCTGATTCGACAAGTCGTTTTAAAATTATTCTGGCAGAGAGTATCATCACGAAGAGTGGGGAGAAAAATGCTTAATATCTTGCGATTTAAATATGGGAAAAGCTGGATCCATAGGGTAGAGGATATCCTCTTGGGCTTCGAACCCAAGGACGCGGGTTCGATTCCCGCTGGGTCCGTTTTTCTCTTGTGGGTTAAAACAATCCGATCCTCCCGTTGCGCAGTTGCCAAGAAAATTATAGGTATTGGGAAGATCAGCCAATTTATGCAATCCCGGGGATGCATAGTACTGACGGTTATGGTCCTCGTGTTATGCTGGAAGGATGCATGCAACCGTTATCCAACTCATCAATTACAGCGCCGGGATATCAGGCACCTGTTCTTCCCAGGACTGTTATCCCGCAAACGCCATGTGCTTCCCGTAACGAGGCTCCCCTGAAGACGACACCGGTTGAGGTCGATATTTCACCGGTCCTCTCCATAGGATCTACCCGGACAACGGGTGATATCCAGGTCCCGATCACCGACTTTATTGCGAACCAGACATCGGGGAGGAGGCCTCTTGCAATCAGTTTTTCGGACAGGTCAACGCTTGCTCCCACGAACTGGTCCTGGAATTTTGGAGACGGGAGCATTTCCTATGAAAAGAACCCAGTCCATGTGTATGGTATTCCTGGTACCTATGCGGTACGGCTGACTGCGTCGAACCAGGCAGGAGGAAACACTGCGACAAAGGTCTATTATATTAACGTCATGCCCCGCCGGTACGGAGGTCCCGGTTAGGATAAGAACTGCACAGGAACCGGTTAATTTCAAATTTTCCGGTCTATCCTGTCTCATGGCTATCCTGACGGGGGTCAGGGGATTAAACCCCCTCCTGCCGGAATAATGATTATATCATAAAATTTAATTCCAACCAGAATTTGACTGAAAACCCATATAAATAATTCAAATTCTGGTAGATTTTGGGGCTGTGATGGCCCCTTCCCTTCTTAATTTTATATGTCGCCGCCTTTCCGACCGCCCGTGTCAACATGCGACTTTGCAGACGAGTGGGTCTTTTTCGGTCTCCCTCTCCGACCCCTGATGATAAGGACAACGGCGAGGATTACGACAATGGCAATCACCAGGCCTGTCGCTACCGGGATAATTAACGGGTTAAACCCTCTCACCATCTGAATCGTTATGCTGGATACCTTGGTGTTCGCCGGGTCCAGGGTTTTGGTTACTGTCACCGGCTCATATCCATCCCTCATTGCCGTAATATTGTTCGGGACCTCAACTTTGAGCTGGACCGTCAACATGCCGTTATCATCTGTCATTCCCGAATTCTGGCCATTTACGAGTATTGTCGTATTTGGAAGCACTACGTGCCCTTCATCTTCCACATAGATGGTCAGCCCCGTCATTGCAAGGGGGAGGACTACGGTAATGTCCTTCCCGACGTCATCATGGGATACATCTTTCCTTACGGTCGTGTAACCGGAGTGCCGCACTTCAAGGAGATCTGAATCAGCCAGGGGGTTTGGGAAGGTGAATTTTCCAAACTGGCTGGTCGTTCCGACTGGGTTTCCGTTCACGAGGACAGCCGCCCCTTCCACGGGTACATTCGTCTCGCTGAATACCGTTATCGATGCCTGGTATGGAGCGACCGACAGAGGGATATTCACAACCGCTTCATTGTCGCCGATATTTCTTTTCTCAATATAATCGGAAAATCCGGATGCCAGGATTTTTAAATTGTATACTTTATTTCTCGGTATTTCAAGCGTCAGGATACCATTCTGGTCTGTTTTGCCTTTCGAGACTCCGTCAATGAATACCTCTGCCCCGGTAACAGGGGACTGGTCCCGGCCATTATAAACCAGAATTGAGAACCTGTCGCTTCTGAGTAGGAGGTACTGGACGGTTTTATCTTCCGTCCCCATTTCCACGACTGCTGTCCTCTCCTGGTATCCCGGTGCATCAATCGTGACGGTGTATACCGTATCGGCCTCTACTGGAAACGCTGCATCACCTGTCGAATCGGTTTTATTTACCTGATCCGTCGTATTCATCCCGCTCAGCTTGACAACGGTATTGGGTACCGGTAATGCACTGTCAGTGTCGAATATGCTCATTGTTAACGACAACTGTTTTTTAGCGATCTGCACGAGCACTCCGGTTTCAGCCTTCCCAACCCGGTCTTCCCATGATTCGTAACCTGGTTTTAACACCTTGATATCCAGGGCATCAGTCCCCGGATGGGTGAACGTGAAGATACCATCAGTGCCCGTTTTTCCTGCAAGAGCTCCGTTGACGAAGACCGATGCATAGGGAACAGGGGTTATATTTCCAGATTTTTCAAAAACGCTGACTGATAACGTCTGCGCTGCTGCAAGAGAGACGAGGAGCAGCAAACAGAGAAAAAGAAGTATCGGGCGGTAGGGTAATTTCATGTGCATTAATCCCTCCTATAATAATTTAGAGCCCATGATTTATATTTTTTCTTATTTAGGACAAGAAAAAAAGTTTGATCCGCATAATAACCATAAATAGCCCTTACTGCCACCTCATCTCGCCGGGGATCCTGTCGAGGAGCATTCCTTCCACGACTACCGGCATCAACCTTCTCCCTTCCTCGACTGCCTTGTCGAGTTGCCATTTTCTCTCGGCAAAAATCGTGAATATCGGATCCCCTGCCTCGATACGGTTGCCTTTCTTTGCATGAAGCAAAATTCCTGCCCCCCGGGCATGAGGTGCCCCGGCAGTCCTTGCTATACTTATGAGCGATTTGTTATTGAAATCGATCACGTATCCGGTGGTCGGGGCTTTCACGACAAACGTATATTTTCCCGGCTGGATATCGGTTGAAACGACCTTCGGATCGCCCCCCTGTATCTCAATAATCTGGCGGAATTTTTCCAGGGCCTTCCCGGATTTCAGCAGGTCCCGGGCTACCTCGGTCCCTGTTCCTACCGACGCCTTACCAGCCATTTCAAGGGCTATCCCCGCAATTGCAAGGCTTTTCTGGATAAGGGATGCAGGTTCTTCGCTTCCTTCCAGGACCTTGAGGGCTTCGATGACCTCAAGGTGCGGGCCGATCGATCGGCCGACTGGTGATCCTCCATACGTTACTGCACACTCCACCCTGATATGAAGCCTTTCGCCGAGCTCAATGAACTCCCGTGCAAGTTTCCGGCCGTCAGCAAGGTTTGCAACCTTGGTATTCGGGCCCACCGGTATATCGATAACCACAAGATCGGCCCCGATCGCACATTTTTTCGCCATGACACTGGCCAGCATCTGCCCCCTGGCGTCGATACGGAACGGATATTCCTGGAGGATTATCTTGTCATCTGCCGGTGCGATATTGGTTGCACCCCCCCAGACTATCGTGCCACCGGCCTTGAGGGTCATCTGCTGGACTTCTTTTGCAGAAAATTCAACCGGCGCCAGGACTTCCATCAAATCCGCGGTCCCTCCCGCCCCGGTGATTGCCCGGGAACTGGTTTTTGGTATTTTAAGGCCGCTGGCAGCAATGATTGGGACAACGATAAGCGAGATTTTGTTGCCGGGGACACCGCCGATAGAATGTTTATCGACGATGGGATGGGTATGAAAAGTGAGGTGTTCACCGGTGTCGACAATTGCCCGGGTGAGGTACTCGACCTCATTCATATCCAGCTCATGAATATAACTTGCCGTGATGAATGCCGTGAGTTCAGCGGGGGTAAGGTCGTCATTTACGGTATCACGAACTATGTCGAAGGTTTCCTCCTGGGTCAGGCGCTCTCCGTTCATTTTTTTGGTGATATATTCAAGAGACTGGGGTCTTGCCGCTTCCCTTACCTCGAGCGATGCCCCGTCGAGGATGCAGAGCCGGTCATTGCAGAGCTGGTAAATCCCTGCCGTTCCCTGCGGTACCATCGTCTTGGTTATATCGACATGGACAGCAGTGGAGATTCCCGACTGCTCATTAAGCACCTGCACACGGTCTCCCTGCAGGACCCCGAGATTTCGGGCATCTGCCAGGTTAAGGAGGACACCGCGGTCTGCAATATCCAATAACTTCGCCGTTAATTTCATAGAATAGTTCCCTGCCTTTTATCCTGACTTCGTTCGGTGATAGTACATGTTCTCCCGTAAGATATAATTCATCGGGATCCTGTCTGTTTTCCCGACGATTTACCTTATAATTCTGATCGATACT